>NZ_JBGAME010000018.1:0-107873 GCF_044223235.1 Mycobacterium sp. | reverse complement strand
GGCACCCGCAGGGCACGTGCCGCCGCACTGCTCATGCTGGCCCTGCCCGGCAACGCCTACATCTACCAGGGCGACGAACTCGGCCTGCCCGAAGTCACCGACCTGCCCGAAGACGCCCTGCAGGACCCCACCTGGGAACGCTCCGGCCGCACCGTGCGCGGCCGCGACGGCTGCCGGGTCCCTCTTCCCTGGCATGGATCGCGTCCGCCGTTCGGGTTCGGTCCCGACGGCGCCGAGCCGTGGCTGCCGCAGCCCCACGATTGGTCGGCACGCAGTGTGGCCGCCCAATCCGACGACCCCACATCGATGCTCGCGCTCTATCGCGGCGCGCTGCGGCTGCGCCGAACCCTGCCGGATCTTCGGCACGACGAGTTCCGGTGGCTGCCCTCGTTGGCAAACGTGCTGAGTTTCCAGCGCGGCTCGGCGCTGCGGTGCATCGCCAACCTGTCCACCGATCCCGTGCCGATCGGCGCAGCAGCCGACGTCGTGCTCGCATCCGGACCGCTCACCGACGCCGCCGAGATTCCACCCGACACGACCGCGTGGCTGCGCACACCTGATCTCTCCGCCCCGATCCCCCACCACGCCGACACACCGGTGAAAGGACACTGATCCCGATGGCCGCCATCACCTATGAGCAAGTCACCCGCCGCTATCCCGGAAGCGACACTCCCGCCGTCGACGCGCTCGATCTGCACATCGAGGACGGCGAGTTCCTGGTCCTCGTCGGCCCCTCCGGCTGTGGCAAATCCACGTCGCTGCGGATGCTCGCCGGGCTGGAGGAGGTCAACGGCGGCCGTATCACCATCGGTGGCCGCGACGTCACCCACACCGCACCCAAGGACCGTGACATCGCCATGGTTTTCCAGAACTATGCGCTGTACCCGCACATGTCGGTGGCGGACAACATGGGCTTCGCGCTGAAGCTCAACGGCGTCGCGAAGACCGAAATCCGCAAACGGGTCGAAGCAGCCGCCGAAATGCTGGATCTCACCCCGTATCTCGACCGCAAGCCCAAGGCGCTCTCCGGTGGGCAGCGCCAGCGGGTCGCCATGGGGCGCGCCATCGTGCGCCAGCCGCAGGTATTCCTCATGGACGAGCCGCTGTCCAACCTCGACGCCAAACTCCGCGTGCAGACCCGCACCCAGATCGCCCAGCTGCAGCGCCAACTGGCGACAACCACGGTCTACGTTACGCACGACCAGGTCGAGGCGATGACGATGGGTGACCGCGTCGCGGTCCTCAAAGGCGGGTTGCTGCAGCAGTGCGCCTCGCCGCGCGAACTGTATCGAAGCCCGGCCAACGTCTTTGTCGCCGGTTTCATGGGTTCACCCGCCATGAACATGTACACGGTCCCGGTCAGCGACGGTGGCGTTACCTTCGGTGACCAGCTGGTCCCGGTTGCCAGGGGCGACCTCGCCGCCGCCGACAAAGAGGTGGTCTTCGGGATCCGGCCCGAGCACCTTCAGATCGTCGGCACCGGTGGACTCGAGGTCAGTGTCGACGTCGTCGAGGAGCTCGGTTCCGAAGCATTCGTGTTCGGCCACAGTCGAATCCACGGACGGTCCGAGCAGATCGTGGTGCGCGCCGACTGGCGCAACCCACCCGCGAAGGGCGAGACCATCCGCGTCAGCGCCGATCGGCAGGAGGCCCACGTGTTCTCCGCTTCCAGCGGCGAGCGCCTCGTCGGCTGAAACGTCTAGAGGCTCCAGGCCATTCGGAACTTCTCGGCCAGTTCGTCCGGCGACATGGCCGAGTATTGCTGGTGCTCGTAGCGGCGCACGGCGACCACGGCGTCGACTGGCTCGTTGCCCAGGATGGCACGCAGCAGCGCCGACCGATCGAGTGCGTCCAGGACGGTGCTCTGGTCGGTCGGAAGCAGTGCGATGGCGCCCTGCTCACGTTGGCGATCGGTCAGCGTGGCCGGGTCGACGGTGGTCTCGGGCGGCAACACCAGACCCCGTTCGATGCCGTCGAGAGCGAGCCCGAGGATGGCCGCCGAGGCGAGGTACGGGTTGGCCGACGGGTCGACGATCTTGACCTCGACGTTGGCCCCGCGCGGATTGGCGGGACCGCCGACCAGGAATCGTATTGCGGCTTCCCGGTTTTCGGTGCCCCAGCACACGTGCGCCCCGGACCAGTGACCCGGCTGCATCCGGAGCCCGGACAGGATGGAACCGCACAACACGCCTTGCGCGTCGGGCAGACCGGCGAGCAGCCCGGCCACCGCGGACTCGCCGTCGCGCGTCATCCCGCGCGCACCCGAGCCGCCGGAGAACAGCGGAACGTCCTGCCTTGTCAATGAGAAGTGTTGGTGGGCACCGGAACCCACTGCGCCCGCGAACGGCACCGGAGACAGGCTGACCCGCATGCCGTGGCGGCGGGCGATCCGGCCGACGATGATTCGCATCAGCACGAGCTGGTCGGCCGCCGCGACCGGCGGCGACGGCGCGAGGGAGATCTCGAACTGGTTGACCCCATACTCGGGATGAAACTGTTCGATGGCGATGCCCGAAGTCGTTGCGGCTTCACCCACTTCACGTACGAACGCCTCGTGTTCGAGCACCCCGGCCAGACCGTACTGCGCCCACAGGTGCGAGGGCAGCGCCGCGCCGTCGGGTCCGACGAGCACGAACTCCATCTCGTGACCGACCGCGGCGTCGATGCCGCCACCAGCGAGCTTGTCCACCGTCCGCACCAGCGCGCCGCGGGCGCAGTACGGATCGGGAGCGCCGTCCTGATCGAAAAACCCGCCTGGCGCCCACGCCAGTCCGTCGCTGAGGATGCGCAGCGCGTCCAGGTCGATGCGGACGCGTTGATCGCCCACCACGCCGGTCGCATCGCCGAACACGATGCCGGCCTGGTCGATGGCGAAGACATGCCAGACGGGGCTCGCGCCCAGCCCCGGGTCTGCGAAGGCTCCCATCCTGCGCAGGGGCACCGTTTTGGCGTGCGTCAGCCCCGCGGGATTGACCACGGTACCGATCAGCGTGGCTACGCCGTCCGATTCGAGTTGGGCGATGGCGGCTGCGGCGAGGGGTTTGGCTGCCATGGGAGCCATTCTGCCCCGCGACTCCCGTTCCCGAGGGCAGGCAGCGACGCTACTTGGGTGGCCGCGAGACGCACTGCGCGGCGTAGAGCTGCTCGCCCAGCTTGTCCATCAGCTCGAGCTGCGTCTCGAGGTAGTCGATGTGCTTCTCCTCGTCGGCCATGATCGTCTCGAGCAGGATTGCGCTGGTGGAATCCTCCTTCTCGCGACACATGATGATGCCGGGCCGCAGCCGCGCCGCCACTTCGTATTCGATGGCGAGATCGGCTTCGAATTGTTCACGTAATGTCTGGCCGACCCGCAGGGAAAAGAGCCGCTGGTAATTCGGCAGGCCGTCCAGAAGAAGAATTCGGTCGGTGATCGCCTCGGCGTGGTGCATTTCCTCGAACGATTCTTCGCGGGTATGCGCGGCCAACTCTGTGAAACCCCAATTGTCCTGCATCTTGGAATGTAGGAAATACTGGTTGATCGCGGTGAGCTCGCTCGTCAGCTGTTCGTTGAGCAGCTTCAGGACGTCGGGATCTCCCTGCATGGATCACTCCTTACACCTCAAGGCCGGCTTCGGGGCCGCGGCCGGTATGGGACGAACGGGGCTGTCGCGCTTCGTTCAACTTAGTCCAGAAAACCGCATCCCGGCTTCCCATTCCCCGCGATAATCGTGCGGGTTTGCCCGTTCTGGCAAAGGTTTCGGCCAGTCGGGCGGCGTCGGAGACACCCGGCGGGCGCCGACCCTGGTCTGCCTTCCCTAAGTAAGGACAGGCCTGTTGTGGGCTGCCTGACCTAACTAAGCTGAGACTGGCTGTGGACTGCCTGACCTAACCAAGGTTAGACTGCACTAACTATGCTGGCGAGCGCATTGGACAGGCTGAAGACCATGGGTGAGTACGAACCGCACTCACTTATTCTTGCCTGCGATTTCCGTGTCGAAGACGTCGACCGGATGTCGAACTGGCTGGCGATGCAGCATTCCGGGCTCGCCTCGGTCGGCGCACATCATGTCGTCGTCTACACATCGATCTGGGAACCCGGCCGGGTGCTCGCAACAATTGGTATAAGAAACCCTCGATCGGTTCGGGACGTATTGCGGTCACCGGCGATTTTCGAATGGTTCAACATTTCCGGCGCCGACGATATACCGCCGATATTCGGTGGTGAGGTCGTGGAGAAGATCGACCTCACCACGGTCTCCCCGGCGGCGCCGTTCTCCGGGGTTATCGTCGGGGTCATCGCGACGGTCGACGATGTCGCGGCGCTCATGGTCAAGGTGCACGACGGGCTGAACCGGTTCCGGCGGGCGGGCGTGCGGAAGGTCTGGGTCTACCGCGCCCTCGACGACGGGCATGAGGTGATGATCCTGCAGGAGATGGACAGCGAGATCGCCGCCAGGGAGTGGATCGACCATCCGGACGGCTCCGCGGTGTGGATGTCGCGCGCGGGGTTCGGCGCCTACCCCTCGCTGTTCGTCGGCAAGCTGGCGTCTCTGATGACGCTGGACGAGCAGGGATAGGCGCGACCGATGTTCGTATGCCTGTGCACGGGGGCCACCAGTCAAGTCGTCAACGACGTCGTGGCGGCGGGAGCGACAACGTCCAAGGAGATCGTCGAGGCGTGCGGCGCGGGTGGTGACTGCGGTCGGTGCCGCCGCACGTTGCGCGCGATCATCGCCAACTATCAGGTCAACGGCTGCTCGTCACAGTTCAACGGCTGCCCCCGCCTCGCCCGCTGATCGATCGCCGAGGACATCAGAAGCCGCTGTCGTTGCGTCAGCCGTTGCTGTACACCCGGATAGGCGTGGCGAGGACGACGGCGCGCCGCTGCTCGGCCATGACCCTGTCGTACTCGTCCCAGTTGTCGTGGCTGCCGCCTGCGGCGGTGAACACCTCTCGCAGCAGCAGTCGCAGTCGCTGCGGATCGGTGAGCCAGGGTTGCGGGTCGTCAGGTCCGGCCAGTTCGGCGCGGCCTTCCACGGTGGCCCACTGCCAACCCCGCCGGAAGGTCGCGGCCAGCTGCGGCCTGGCGCGCAGATTCGCCAGCTTGACCTTTCCGTAGGTGACGAACGCCAGCATTGGGCGGCCGGTGGACGGATGGGCAAGCACACCGGCGTTCACCAGCGACGCCTGGATCGTGCCGTCCGCACGCAGGGTCGACACCACGGCCAGACCGCTCTCACCCGCGGCCAGCGCGGCTGCTTCCTCAAGCGTGGTCATTGCCCGACCCTACCCAGTCCACCTTCTCCGCGCCGAGATCGACGTTCTGCAGACATCGCCCTGGAAGAGTGCTGCAAAACGTCGATCTCGGCGCGATGACGGGGTGTCCGCCGCGGACGCCCCGCCGCCGCGGACGCGTCTTCTCGGCGGGCGAGGATCCGCCGGGAAGGCGCCGTCTTTCAACTGGGTGCGTGACCGGCGTTCAGCGCCGGGCCGCCGTTGGTCCCGGCGAGCGCGCTGCCCGCAGCACCTGCCGTGGCGAGGGCGGCGAGCAGGCCGGCGGGCGGGGCGCCGGCGTCACGGTGATCGTCGGTCGTGAACCCGCGGTCGGAACCCCGATGCGCCACCGGCGATGCCGGAGCGGGGCCGCCGTCGACGGGCTCACTCTGCGTGCGGGCGTCGTCGCCCCGGATCGCCGTGACCGCTCGGGCGGGACCCGCACCGGTCGGCGGCGTGTCGATCTCGAAGGAGAATCTCATATCCGCCGCCTCAGTTCAGAACCGCGTATCGGGCTTCGAAATCAACGGGGTTGGCGGTCAGGTTCGTGACCTTGAGCCAATAGGTGATGTTGCCGGCGTCGGAACGTTCCACCTCGACGTCCCAATCGAGTTCGGGATTTCCGGGGATCGGTGTCGTGGGCATGACGTACCACACCACATGCCATTCCGCGGGCCAGCCGAAGGTGAACCACTGCTGAGACTGGTTCGGCTCCAGGCTCCCGTTGAACTGCACTCCTACTTGCATTGCTCCACTTCCTTTCGGTCACCAGCCGAGAACGGCGTAGCGGCCTTCGATGCCTACGGGTTTGTCGGTGAGATTGGTGACGCAGATCCAGTACGACGCGAAGCCGTCGGAGGTCCGCTCCACGCGGGTGTTGAAGCGGATCTGCGCGGCGCCGGGCGCCGGTGTCGTGGGGACGGCGGTCCACACGACATGCCAGTGCGCCGGCCAGTCGAACGTGAACCAGCACGCCGTGCTGTTCGCCGCGAGCTCATCGGTGAACTGCACACCGGTCCACGGGGTGACGGTCTCGGTGGCCGCGGCGATCAGCTGGCGCAGGTTCGGGCGATTGCCGATGCGTTGCGTTGCCGGCCGACCTGGAGTGTCCTGCTGCGGGGAACCGGTGCTGCGCAACAGCTCCCGCGCCCGCGCCGGACTCAGTTGCGGGCGGCCGCTTGCCCGCAGCACACCCTGGACGCAGGCAAGCGCTCCGACCACGATGGGCGACGCGCTTGACGTGCCGCTGAAGGTGCTGGTGTACCAGAGGTCCTGGTTCGCCCCGCCCTGCAGGTTGCCATAGCCGGTGCTCGTGACCTCGCGCCCCCAACCCTGGGCGTCCACCCTGGCGCCGTAGTTGGAGAAGTCGAGGCGAGACCGATCGGCGCCCCACGCGCCCGACGGCGGTGCGCCCGCTCCGACCAGCACCGCTCCACTCGACGGGTTCTGCGGGTTGAACGGATTGGTCCAGGTCTCGGGAAAGCCGGTAGGGCGCTGGCTGTAGACGGGGTCGTCCAGGTTCTGGAAGCCGTTGCCTGCGGCCTCCACGACGATGATGCCCTTGTCGACCGCGTAGCGGATCGCGGCGAAATCGTCGGGCCACCACTCGACCGCGATGAACCCGAGCTGTCCCTGTTGGGGTGACGGAGTGCGGGGCCCGGGCCGGTGGATCTCCAACAGGATGATGTCACCGGCGCCCAGCCGGTCCGCCGCCGACCGGATCGCCGTCGCCGAGGGCACCGAGAACGCCGACGCGCTGATGATGGCATCGGGGGCAATGCCCGTGACGCCCACCGCATTGCGATCCCCGCTGATCTCACCGAGCACCGCCGTGCCGTGATTCGTGTCGGTGCTCCCGGTACCCGCGACGATCCCGCCCTGATTCTGCAGTAGATCCTCGTGGGTGAAGCGCCAGCCCCATTCGCAGTCGATGATCCGAACGCCCGCGCCGCCGCCCCCGTTCAGGGTCCAGGCGTAGCGGGCATCGACGCCGCCGGGGGCCGCGTCGAGATAGCCCTGCTGACTGGTGAAGTCGGGTGTGGCCGGCGGTGCATCGACCAGTCGCGGCTGCATGTCGTTGATCGGCGCGGCGTCGGTCGCGTGGGGACGATCGGCGAGCAGCGTGGGCAGCTGTCCACCGGGCTTGACGTAGGCGGCCTCGATCAGCTCCTGCTCGAAGAGCCGGGCGGCCAGTCCGTCCAGGGCCCCGTCGTCGGCCTCGACGTGGTAGAAGTTCCACGGCGCTGGACCGCCGCCGTGATCGATGCCCGCTTCGAGGCTTCGCGCCCGCACCCGCTCCTCCGATGCGCCGAACAGCGGACGCATCACGGCACCGGATTCCGCCAGCAGTGCCGCCAGCGGCGCTGCATCCGCCGCGGCCGCGGTGATCCCGCGCTCGCCGGCGCGCAGACCCGCACCTGATTTCGCGATGACAATCAATTCTCTTGGGCTGAAGGCGCTTTCACCGCCCTCACGGTCAGTTGGTGGATGCTTCGTCGACTTGGCCTTTGACGCCATGCGACACCTCGATTCCTTGGTCGGTCAGGGCGCGTCGTCCCTGGGTTTGACATATGCGGCGGCCACGCCGGGCAGCGACCGAAGGTGCTCGGCGAGCGCGTCCAGGCCGGTGCCGGCGGGAGCGGTGACGACGAACTGGGATGCCATGTCCCGCGGCAGGGGATCCCCTGCCGACTGCGGGTGCAGCGGCGTGAGCGTGTGTCCCGCCCGGCGCACCGCCTCGGCAATAGCGCTCGCCGAATTCCCGCGTCCCGCACCTCTTCTGAGATCCTGGGCCACGGCGGGTTCGACGAACACCACCAGATCGACGTTCACCATGCCGCAATGACTCCCGGCGTGAGCTCGTTGCTCCGCAACCCGTTGTGGTGGGCGGCGAAGGTGAACCTCCCGCGGCGGTTCACGTGGTCACCTCACCGGTCATCGCCTGCCCCCCAATCTGTCGGTCGGCATGTTGGTCGGCATGGACATCCTCGCGTCGCCACGGCCGTTAGGAGTGAGTAGTCGACTACTCGACTTGTACGGGTGCGGCGAAGGCATGCCGATCGGGTTCACGCGGAGCCGCAGCCGGATCGGATGGGACTACTCACCCCGGCGCGGGCGTTCGAGAACGGCTTCGAGAACGAAGATGTCGGGTGACCTACGGGCGGGCGCCGAGGGGACCGCGAAGCGCGGCGGCGGGAAAGTTCCTACCATTGACCGGCATGGCAGCGCCCTCACCGACCGGTTCGCGCCCCGTGCTGCCCGCGACGCTCGTCGAAGTCGCCGGCCACCGGCTGCGCGACGCCATCCTCAGCGGCGCGCTGCAGCCCGGCCAGAAGATCGTCGAGGAGCAACTCTGCGCGAACCTGGGCATCAGCCGTGCCCCGCTGCGGGAGGCCCTGCGCCTGCTGGCCCAGCAGGGTCTGGTCGAACAACTCCCCCGCCGCGGATCGCGGGTGGCGGACTGGTCGCGCTCGGACATCCTGCAGCTGTTCGCCCTGCGCCATGTGCTCGAGCGACATGCCATCGAGTCGACGCTGCCGCTGGCCGATATCGACGCGTCGCTGCTGCCGGTCCGTGACGCGCTCGACCAGATGCGCGCCGCGACAGATGAACTGGACAAGGACGACGCGCACCGCGTGTTCCATGCCGCGGTGGTCGGCCTGGCCGACAACCGGCAGCTGAACCTGACCCTTGAGCCCATCCTGCTCAAGCTGCAGCTGCCGATGGCGGTGAATCTGCGCGAGGAAGCGCGCCACCACCACCCCCGCGACGGGATCGCGCGCCACGCGGCGATCGTGACGGCGCTGGAGACCAACGACCCGGCAGTCGTCATCGCCGCGCTGCGCGACCACGGCCACCTGCACTATCTCGGCCTGGAAAGCGGCGCCCAAGCCGGCTCCGTCGGACATCGCTAACACGATTGACACACGACCGACCCGCGATCGCCATCATTCTGTCGACAATCGACAACTATGCCCGACACGCAGGGACCGTCGATCGGACCGTCGGTAGCCGAGATTCTGGCGTCCCACGCCAGCGGAACCGGGTCGCCGACCAAAACCGCCGCTCGCGTCGCCGACGCCATCGCCGCGAGGGGTGACGACGGCACCTGGCTGTCCACGGTGCCTCGCGCGGAGCTGCTGGCGGCCGCCGAGGAGATCGAGAACCGGCCAGGGGCGCGCACGCTGCCGCTGTACGGGGTGCCGTTCGGCGTCAAGGACAGCATCGACGTCGAGGGTGTGCCGACCACCCTGTCCTGCCCCGACTACGCCTACGTGGCGGACACCACCGCTCCCGTCGTGCGCCGGCTTCTCGACGCCGGCGCGTTGTATGTCGGCAAGACCAGCCTCGATCAGTTCGCGACCGGGCTGAACGGGACCCGCACGCCCTACCCGATCCCGCGAAGTGTCTACGGCAACAACATGATCTCCGGCGGCTCGAGCTCCGGGTCGGCGCTGGCCGTCGCCCTGGGCCAGGTGCCGTTCGCGGTCGCCACCGACACCGCCGGATCCGGGCGGGTGCCCGCCGCGCTCAACGGTGTGGTCGGGTACAAGCCGTCGCGCGGACTGCTCAGCACGGTCGGCCTGGTGCCCGCGTGCAAATCGCTGGACTGCATCAGCCTGATGGCCGGCTGCATCGAGGACATCGACCGCGTCTTCGAGGTGATGGTCGCCCGCGATGACAACGACGCCTGGTCGCGCGACCCGGGTCCCCGGTACGGCGGGGCGCCGATCCGGGTGGGGCTGCCCCCGCTGTCCGAGCTGGAGTTCTTCGGCGACGACGAGATGCGCCGCGCGCACGCCGGCTTTCGCGAACACCTGAAGCGGCACGCCACCATCGTCGAGGTGTCCCTGGAGCCGTTCCTGGCCGCGGGATCGTTGCTCTACCAGGGCCCCTGGGTGGCCGAGCGCCTCGTCGAGTTCGGCGATTTCCTGGCTGCGCAACCGGATTCGATACATCCCGTGGTCCGCGAGATCTTCCGCGGCGGCCTGAAGTACAGCGCGGTGGACGCCTTCGCCGCGCTGCAGCGGCTGCAGGAACTCAAGGCACAGGTGGCCCGGCTGTGGCGGACGATGGACGTGCTGGTGGTGCCGACCATCGGTACGACGTTCACCGTCGATGAGGTACTGGCCCGGCCGATCGACTGCAACACGATGCTCGGGCATTACACCCATTTCGGAAACCTGCTCGACCTGCTCGGCGTCGCGGTGCCCCTCGGCATCGCCGCCGACGGGCGCCCCTACAGCGCGATGCTGCTCGGTGCCGCACTGACCGACGACACCGCGCTGCAGCTGGCTGCGCAGATCCTCGACGAGCCCCGGGGTGATTCCGCCCAGCCGTCCACCATCCCTACCGCCGCCAAGGAGTCCGTGTGAGCCCGTCCGCTCAGGTACCCGCCGAACCCAGCCCATTCGATCTCATCGCGGACAAGACCGCGCTGATCGTCATCGACATGCAGCGAGACTTCCTGCTGCCCGGCGGATTCGGCGAGTCCCTCGGCAACGACGTCGATCAACTGCTCAAGGTCGTGCCGCCGCTCGCCGCGCTGATCGCCGCCGCCCGCGAGGCCGGGATCATGGTGATCCACACCCGTGAAGGACATCGGCCCGACCTCGCGGACTGCCCACCCGCCAAGCTCAATCGCGGCGCGCCGTCGAAACGCATCGGTGACCCCGGCAAGTACGGGCGCATCCTGATCCGGGGTGAGTACGGCCACGACATCGTCGACGAGCTCGCACCGGTGGACGGTGAGGTCGTCATCGACAAGCCGGGTAAGGGGGCGTTCTACGCCACCGAACTGCAGGACATCCTGACCGGCGCGGGCATCACCCAACTCCTGGTCACCGGCGTGACCACCGAAGTGTGCGTGCACACCACCACACGGGAGGCCAACGACCGCGGTTACGAATGCCTGGTCGTATCCGACTGTGTCGGTTCGTATTTCCCCGAGTTCCAGCGTGTCGGCCTGGAGATGGTCAAGGCCCAGGGCGGCATCTTCGGCTGGGTCGCCGACAGTGGCGCCGTCATCCCGGCATTGCAGACCCTGACCGCCACCCACCCGTCCGTAGCCTAGGAGGCGTATCCCGATGAGCACTGACGTCACCGACCCGCCCGCTCAGCCCTCCGAATCCGAGCGCCTGTCCATCCCGTGGTGGACCCGGGGCGATCTCAACGCCTTCTTCGGGCTCGGGTTCAACATCCTTGTCAACGTGCTGACCCTGACCGGGTTGATGATCGGCGTGATCGCCGTGCCAGCCGGCGATGTGCTGGGCACCGTGCTGCCCGCGCTCGGCGTGGCACTGATCCTGGGCAACCTGTACTACACCTTCCTGGCCCGTCGACTGGCTCGGCGGGAAAACCGCACGGACGTCACGGCTTTGCCGTACGGCCCCAGCGTGCCGCACATGTTCATCGTGATCTTCGTGGTCATGCTGCCGGTGTACCTCAACACCGAGGATCCCGTTCAGGCGTGGCAGGCCGGGTTGGCGTGGGCCTTCCTCATCGGCGTCATCGTGATGATCGGCGCGTTCGTCGGGCCCTACATCCGCAAGCTGACCCCGCGCGCGGCGATGCTGGGGACGCTGGCGGGGATCTCCATCACGTTCATCTCCATGCGCCCCGCCGCGCAGATGTGGGAGGTCGCCTGGATCGGCCTGCCGGTGCTGGCCATCATCCTCATCGGCTTCTTCACGAATATGAAGCTGCCGTTCGGGATTCCGGTCGGACTGGCAGCGCTGCTGGTCGGCACGGCGATCGGCTGGATCGGCGGCTACATGTCGGCACCCGATGTGGGCCAGGCGGTTTCCGATATCGCCATCGGCATCCCCGATCTGCGTGTCGATCTACTGATGTCGGGGTTGGCGAACCTGGCGCCGCTGCTGGGCACCGCGATCCCGCTGGGCGTCTACAACTTCACCGAGGCGATGAGCAACGTGGAGAGCGCCGCGGCAGCCGGTGACAACTACAACCTGCGCAGCGTGCTGCTGGCCGACGGCGCAGGGGCCGTGGTCGGATCGGCGTTCGGGTCGCCGTTCCCGCCGGCGGTGTACATCGGCCACCCCGGCTGGAAGGACGCAGGCGGCCGGGCGGGCTACTCGCTGGCCAGTGGCGTGGTGATCGGAATCTTCTGCTTCGTGGGGCTTTTCGGTGTGCTCGACGCGCTGCTCCCGGTTCCCGCGATCGTGCCCATCCTGCTCTACATCGGCCTGCTGATCGGTGCGCAGGCCTTCCAGGCGGTGCCGCGGCTGCACGCCGTCGCGGTGGTCGCGGCCTTGCTGCCGAACCTTGCGCAGTGGGCCCACGGCCTGATCGACAACGCGCTCAACGCGGCGGGTACATCGGCGTCCGAGGTCGGGATGGAAGCGCTCAACGGCGCCGGGGTGGTGTACGAGGGGTTGAAGACCCTCGGTGAGGGCGCCGTGCTCGTCGGCCTGATCCTCGGCACCATGGTGACGTTCATCCTGGAGAAGAAGTTCCTCTATGCCGCCATCGCCGCGGCGGTCGGTGCGGTGCTGTCGTTCATCGGCCTCATCCATGCGCCCGAGGTGTCATGGGCGGCGAACCCCTCGGTGGCGCTGGGCTATGCGTTCTTCGGCCTGGTGTGCCTGATCTACTGGTTCATGCCGGGAGCCAAGGATCCGGTAGTGGTCGACGAGTCCGACATCGTCGCCGGCCACTGACTTTTCCCGGCGCGCAGACGCAAACTGTCCCCAGAGTTGCCGTTCTGGGGGCAGTTTGCGTCTCGCGGGAAGAAATTCGGCAGAAGGTGAGGGTGCCGTCACAGCGGGACCGGAATGATGTGGGCTAGATTACCTAACTAATCGTGGTCAAATGTCCACGAACATGTCTACGCTGGACGGCATGGCAACACGAGCGCACAGCTCCGATCCACGAGCCGAACGCGTCCGCACCCTGCTGCGCGACGCCGCCTTCGGCCTGGCCCACGAGCGGCAGGTCAACGGGTTGACGGTCAACGACATCGTCACCCGCGCCGGAGTCAGCAGGCAGGCGTTCTACCTGCACTTCCGTGACCGCGACGACGCCGTGGCAGCGGCTGTCACGGTCGCCTTCACCACTGCGACGGCCGACGGTGGCGCCAACCCCCGCGACCGCATCGTGCGGTTGTTCGCCTTCGCCGCCGAGCACCGTGCGCTGTACCGCAACATCATCCCCAGCGCAGTCACCGAGCGTGTCGTGGCGGCATTCCGGGCCGAACTCGCAAGCCCCTGCGAGCAGATCGCCCGACAGAGCATGCCGGTGATCGCACCGATCGCCGCCCTGTCCCCCGAATCCGTGAGCCGCTTCTTGGTGGGCGGGTTCATGGAGGTCCTGCGGTCCTGGATGGACGACCCCGACGCCGAGGACCTGCAGGGCCGCGTGACCGCCGCACTGGACACCGTCACCGCATTGCTGGGGCTGTCCGTGTCGGTCCACCAGTCCTGATCGATTTCCCTTCCTACGAAAGGCTTCCCGTGGGTAAACACCACACGGCACCGGAACGCGGCCGAAAGACGATCGCCGGCCGATCCGCCGCCGACCTTCGCACCGTGGCGATCGCCATGGCCGCGCTGACGCTGTTCGTCGTCGCCATGATCGCCAGCTACTCCGGCGCCTTCGCCAAGCCCACCCTGCACCACATGTCGGTCGCCGTCGCCGGACCCGAGGAGTTCGCCACCGCGATCGGCGGCCAGGATGCGTTGTCCGTCAACGAAGTCCACGATGCGGGGGCAGCACGCGCCGAGGTCTACGAACGTCGCGCCGACGCCGCGTTCGTCGCCGCCCCCGACGGCACCATGACGATCTATGTCGCCGGCGGCGGGGGCCGCAGCGTGGCCACGGCGGCCGAGACCGTCGGCCGCGGCGTCGCCGCCAACGCGAGCCTGACACCGGTGGTGGAGGACGTCGCGCCCGCCTCGGCCGGGGATCCGTCCGGGACCGTCGAGTTCTACGCCATCATCTTCCTGTCCATCGGGGCCACGCTGGGCGCAGCGGTGTTCGGCCGCATCATGGGAACGGTGCGCGCACCGGACACCCTGATGCTGCGCACCCTCACGTTGGCGGGGTACTCGGCGCTGCTCGCCGCCGCGGTGACCGTCTACGTCGACCCCATCCTTGGCGCGCTGACCGGGCACACCTGGCAACTCTTCGCCGCGCTGTGGCTCTACGCCATGGCCGTCGGCGGTGCGGTGACGGGTGTGGCGGCGGCGTTCGGCTCCGCGGCATCGCTGGCGCTCACGCTGTTCCTGGTGATCATCGGCAACGCGGCAGCGGCTGGACCGGTGGGGCGCCCGTTGCTCTCGACGTTCTATTCGACCTTCACCTCGATCGTGCCGCAGGGATCCGGGGTGTCGATGCTGCGCAGCGTTCAGTACTTCGGCGGCAACGGTGCGCAAGCCCCGCTGGTGACGCTGGCGATCTGGGGCGCCGCCGGGTGCGCGTTGGCAGTGCTCGGTGCGGTGGTGGGACGGGCGGCCGAACGGCCGGCGGCTCCGGTAGCGCTGAACTATCGTCGGCAGCATGACGCTGTCGGCGACCTCACAGGAATCGGCGGACGCGAGCGAACCGTACTACGACCTCGGTTCCTATCACCGGCCGATTGACACCCCTTCAGCGCAGGCCCAGACCTGGTTCGATCGCGGACTGGTCTGGGCCTACGCGTTCAACCACGGCGAGGCGATCCGCTGCTTCGAGCGGGCGCTGGAGCTGGATCCCGACCTGGCCATCGCGCGGTGGGGCATCGCCTACTCGGTCGGGCCCAACTACAACAAGGCCTGGGAGGCGTTCGATCCGGTCGACCTCGCGGCGTCGTTGTTTAGGGCCAGAACCGAATTGGAGCTTGCCGCGGGCGGGCGGGCCACCCCGCTCGAAGCGGCGCTGATCGACATCCTGCGCAGCCGGTTCCCCACCGACGATCCCGATGACCTCGAGGCGCTGCAGGCCGGTCACACGGCCTACGCCGACGCGATGGTCACGCTCGCCGCGTCTCACCCAGACGACGTCGACGTGCAGGCCCTCGCCGCTGATGCGCTCGTCAACGTCACGGCATGGGCGCTGTGGGACACCAGGACCGGCGAGCCCGCGCCGGGTTCGCGGGTGGTGGAGGCCAAGCGGATCCTCGACACCACGCTGGCCACCCCCGCGGGCAAGACGCATCCCGGCGTTCTGCACCTCTATATCCACGCGATGGAGATGTCCGCCGCCCCGCAGGACGCCCTGCCCGCCGCCGACCTGCTGCGGGGTCTGGTGCCCGACGCCGGTCACCTGCAGCACATGCCCACCCACATCGACGTGCTGTGCGGTGAGTATCGCGCCTCGGTGGTGTCGAATCTGGCTGCGGTGCAGGCTGATCGACGGTTCGTGAAGCGGGAGGGTCCGCTTAACTTCTACTCGCTGTACCGGGCGCACGATCTGCATTTCGTGGTGTACTCCGCGATGTTCGAGGGCAGCTCGGCGATCGCACTGCAGGCCGCCGAGGAACTCGCCGAACAGCTCACTCCCGAACTGCTGTCGATCGAATCGCCCCCGATGGCCGACTGGCTCGAAGCGTTCGTGCCCCTGCGGGTGCACGTCCTGGTCCGGTTCGGCCGATGGGACGAGCTGATCGCCGAACCGCTGCCCGCCGACCCGCTGCTGTACTGCACCACGACGGCCACCATCCACTACGGCCGCGGGGTCGCCTATGCCGCCACCGGTGACCTCGCGCGCGCCCGCTCCGAGCGCGACGCGTTCACCGACGCCTACGCGCTGATCCCCGAGACCCGGTACCTGTTCAACAACACCAGCCGCGACATCCTCGCCGTCGCCGCCGAGCTGCTCGACGGCGAAATCGCTTACCGGGAAGGCAATTACGACGAGGCGTTCGCGCGGCTGCGGCGGGCCGTCGAGCTGGACGACACGCTGCCCTACGACGAACCGTGGGGATGGATGCAGCCGACCCGCCACGCGCTGGGCGCCCTGCTGCTCGAACAGGGACAGGTCGAGGAGGCGGCCGCGGTCTATGCCGCCGACCTCGGCCTCGATCCCACCCTGAGCCGCTCCTGCCAGCATCCGGGAAACGTGTGGAGCCTGCACGGCTACCACGAATGCCTGCAGCGCCTCGGTCGTTCGGCGGAGGCGGCGATCATCGGCCAGCAGCTGGCACTGGTGC
The DNA here is from genome assembly GCF_044223235.1 of Mycobacterium sp. Taxonomy (GTDB): domain Bacteria; phylum Actinomycetota; class Actinomycetes; order Mycobacteriales; family Mycobacteriaceae; genus Mycobacterium. Next base: position 91,474 of record NZ_JBGAME010000018.1, on the reverse strand, counting down.
GGGCGCGCGCCGACGTGCCGATCCACGCGTCCTGCGCGTGCCGGCTCGACGTCGCCGACGCCTGCTGCGGCTGAGCCCTTCGCCGGGCCCGGCCTGTGCACCGAGTTCTGCGCCACGGTCGTCGACTCGCCGGCGCAACAGCCGTGGCGCAGAAGCGGCGCAATGGGTGAACGTGCGTAAACTCCGGCCTGTGGCGATCAGCGACGAGGACCTCGACCGGCTCGGCCGCTGTGTCGAATTGGCGCAGGCGGCGCTGGACGCCGGCGACGAGCCGTTCGGGTCGGTTCTGGTGAGCTCGGACGGCCGGACCCTGTTCGAGGATCACAACCACGTGAAGGACGGCGACGCCACCGCCCATCCCGAGTTCGCCATTGCGCGCTGGTCGGTCGAGAACCTGTCGCCGGCCGAACGCGCCGCCGCCACCGTGTACACCTCGGGTGAGCACTGCCCGATGTGCTCGGCGGCTCACGCATGGGTGGGGCTCGGACGCATCGTCTACGCGGCGTCCTCGGCTCAGCTCAGCGGATGGCTCGGCGAATGGGGTGTCCAACCGCCGCCCGTCGCCGCGCTACCGATCACCGCGGTGGCGCCGCGCGTCGTCGTCGACGGACCCGCGCCCACGCTGGCCGAGCCGATGAAGGCGCTCTACCGGGCGAAGTTCGCATGACCGGGACACGCGGGCACAGGGCCACCGACCCGGCGTGGGTGCAACACGTCATCTGGTGGCATCTCTATCCGCTGGGCTTCGTCGGCGCATTCCCCGCCGACCCGCCGCCCACCGCCGCCGAGCATCGGCTGCGCCGCATCGTCGAGTGGTTCGACCATGCCATCGACCTGGGTGCGTCCGGCGTCGCGCTCGGCCCGGTGTTCGCCTCCCGGACCCACGGCTACGACACCACCGACCACTACCGCGTTGATCCCCGATTGGGCGACGACGAGGATTTCGACCACCTGATCGCCGAGGCGCACCGGCGCGGGCTGCGCGTGCTGCTCGACGGTGTGTTCAACCACGTGGGGACGGAGTTTCCCCGGTACCTCGAAGCGCGGGCCAACCCGCCGGATCATCCGTCGTCGGCATGGTTTCAGCGGACCGGCGATGGGTTCGGCACCTTCGAAGGCCACGGCGACCTGATCGCCCTCGACCACGGAAACCCCGAGGTCATCGACTACACCGTCGACGTGATGAAGCACTGGCTGCGCCGGGGTGCGGACGGCTGGCGCCTGGACGCCGCCTACGCGGTGCCGGACCGGTTCTGGCGGCGGGTGCTGCCGAAGGTCCGCGAGGAATACGGCGATGCGTGGTTCGTCGGCGAGGTCATCCACGGCGACTATCCGGCGCGGGTGCGCGCGTCACGGTTCGACTCGGTCACCCAGTACGAGCTGTGGAAGGCGATCTGGAGCAGCCTGAACGACGGCAACTTCCACGAACTCGACTGGGCGCTGACCCGGCACAACGAGTTCCTCGACACGTTCGTGCCGATGACGTTCGTCGGCAACCACGACGTCAGCCGCATCGCCAGCCGCCTGGAGAATCCCCGCCACGTCGAGCATGCGCTCGTGCTCTTGTTCACGACGGGCGGGACGCCGAGTGTGTACGCCGGCGACGAGTTGGCCTATCGGGGCGTCAAGGAGGACCGCGCCGGCGGCGACGACGCAGTTCGTCCCGAATTCCCTTCTCCCCCTGCGGTTCTCGACGGTGGCGCCGGTGATGCGTTCCGGCTGCACCAGCATCTGATCGGGCTTCGCCGCAGGCATCCGTGGCTGCACACCGCGACCACCTCGCCGCTCACGCTGGCCAACCGCCAGTACGTGTACCTGTCCAGGCGCGGCTCGGATGCCCTGGTGGTGGCGCTGAACATCGGCGACGAGCCGCTGCACCTTGCGCTGCCCGACCACGGCATCGGCGAAGGCCGCATCGTGGCGGGCTCGGGTGCGCCACCGCAGGATGTCCTCGTGCGGGCGGTGGTCGAACCGGGCGGCTGGCTGGTCATCGCGCCCCACTGAATCAGCGCTGAATCCGCGCTGAAGCCGGGCACGGGCCGGGCACTCAGGTTCCTCGATTCGGCGTCCCGCGCTAGTCTGCACCGATGCTTCGGGCGATCACGCCCGACCAGTGAAAGGTGAGAGACGACATGGCGTCACCGTCTCCCGGGGGCAGCGCCACCTCCGCGACCTCCCTAGAAGCCGCCGGGGAGCCCACTGACGGGACATCCCGAGACGCCCAGGACGGCACCGATCCGGCCGGCCAGCCCGGCCGTGCCCGGTCACGTCGCCGGTTTCTGTCCCGGATCAGCGTGCAGTCCAAGCTCATCGTGATGCTGCTGGTGGCCAGCATCCTGTCGGCCGTGGTGGTGGGCTTCATCGGCTACCAATCGGGCCGTGACTCGCTGCGCGCCGCGGTGTTCGACCGGCTTACGCAGGTACGCGATTCGCAGAGTGTCACGCTGCGCGCCAAGGTCGACGACCTGATGAATTCGCTCACCATCTACACGCACGGGTCGACGACCGTCGACGCCCTCGCCGCGTTCACCCTCGGGTTCGGCGAGTTGGGTGCAACCAACATCACCCCTGCGCAACAGCAGCAGCTCAACGACTATTACCAGCGGTTCGTCGCGGGCACCGAGGAGCTGTCCGGGAAGCGGCTCGACGCCAGGGCGCTGATGCCGACGTCGAATGCCCAGCGCTACCTGCAGGCGCTCTACACCGCGCCGTTCGATTCGAGGGACGACGCCCTTCACCTCGACGATGCGCGTGACGGCAGCCAGTGGACCACCGCGCACGCCCGCTACAACGACTTCTTCCGCGAGATCGTGACCAAGTACGGCTTCGTCGACGCCCTGCTCATCAACGGCGGCGGCGACGTCGTCTACAGCTCGCGCAAGGGTGTCGATCTGGGTACCAACGTCCTCACCGGGCCATTCCGGGAGAGCACTCTTCGGGGAGCGTTCCAGCAGGCCATGGCGTCGAACGCCGTCGATTCCGTGGTGGTCACCGATTTCGAGCGTTACCAGCCCGCCCACAACACTCCGACCGCATGGATGGTGGCACCCGTCGGCATCGACGGCCGCGCCGCGGGTGTGCTGGCCCTGCAGTTTCCGATCACCGGTCTCAACCGCCTGATGACCGTCGGCGAACGCTGGCAGGCGACCGGCATGGGTGAGACCGGCGAAACCTACCTGGCCGGCCCGGACGATCTGATGCGCTCGGACTCGCGGCTCTTCCTGCAGGATCCCCAGGAGTACGAACGTGACGCGGTCAACGCGGGCACTTCCCCGTCCGCCGTCAGCGAGGCCATCAGGCTCGGCAGCACCGTGCTGATCCAGCCGGTGGCCACCGAGGCGGTGAAACGCGCGCAGCGCGGCGAGACGGGCACGCTGATCATCAAGGACTACCTGGGTCACGAGACCCTGCAGGCGTACGCGCCGGTCGACCTGCCCGAGACCGGCCTGCAGTGGTCGATCATCGCCAAGATCGACACGTCGGAAGCGTTCGCCCCCGAAGCGGCATTCACCCGCACACTGGTTCTCACGGCGGCCGCGATCGTCTTCGTCGTCTGCGTCGCGGCCATGCTGCTCGCCCAGGTGTTCGTCCGGCCGATCCGGCGGCTGGAGGCCGGCGCCCGGCGCATCACCCGCGGCGAGTACAACGTGGCGATTCCCGTCGAGGCGCGGGACGAGATCGGCGACCTGACCGCGGCGTTCAACGAGATGAGCCGCAACCTGAGCATCAAGGAGGAATTGCTTGCCGAGCAGCGCAAAGAGAACGACCGGCTGTTGCTGTCGCTGATGCCCGAGCCGGTCGTGCAGCGCTACCGCGAGGGCGAGCAGACGATCGCCCAGGACCACCAGGATGTCACGGTGATCTTCGCCGACATCGTCGGTCTCGACGAGCTGTCCGACGAACTGCCGTCCGAGGAGTCGCTGGCGATCCTCAACGAGCTGCTGCGCCAGGTCGACGCCGCGGCCGAGGGTCTGGGCGTGGAACCGGTGCGCACGCTGCGCAACGGCTACCTGGCGAGCTGCGGGCTCAACGTCCCCCGCCTGGACAACGTGCGGCGCACCGTTGATTTCGCGCTGGAGATGCTGCGCATCATCGAACGGTTCAACGCCGAGACCGGCCGCCGGCTGGGGCTGCGGGCCGGAATCGACACCGGCACCGTCACCACTGGCCTGGTCGGCAGGAGTGCCATCGTCTACGACATGTGGGGCGCCGCGGTCAACCTGGCCTACCAGGTGACGCACGGCTCCCCCCAGCCCGGGGTGTACGTCACCGCCGATGTCTATGAAGTCACCCGCGACACCCGGCGTTTCACCCCTGCCGGCACGGTCAGCGTGGACGGATCCGAGGAACCGATCTGGCGGCTCTCGGAGCGCCAGCAGTGACCGGCATGTTCACCTCGGGGTGGTTCTACTGGGCGATCGGGGTCGCCGTCGGCCTTCCGGTCGGGCTGATCGTGCTCACCGAGTGGCAGCACTTCCTGGTCCGCAGGAAGAGCATCCTGGCCACGCCGGTCGGCCTGATCCGCACCTACATCCTGCCGCTGGCCGCGTTGCTGCTGCTGCTGGTCAAGGGCACGGAGGTGTCGGCGGAAGCGACGTCGGTGCGCGTGGTGGCCACCGTTTTCGCGTTCGTCGTCCTGGTGATCCTGCTGGCGGGGCTCAACGCGACGCTGTTCCAGAGCGCGCCGGAAGGTAGCTGGCGCAGGCGTATGCCCACGATTTTCATCGACGTGGCCCGGTTCGCCTTGATCGCCATCGGCCTGGCGATCATCTTCTCCTACATCTGGGGCGCCAACGTCGGCGGTCTGTTCACCGCGCTCGGCGTGAGCTCCATCGTGCTCGGCCTGGCGCTGCAGAACTCCGTGGGCCAGATCATCTCGGGCCTGCTGGTGCTCTTCGAGCAGCCGTTTCAGCTCGGGGACTGGCTGAACACCCCGACCGCCCGCGGACGCGTCGTCGAGGTCAACTGGCGGGCGACCCACATAGACACGGGCAGCGGGTTGCAGATCATCCCGAACTCGGTGCTGGCGGGGGCGTCGTTCACGAACCTGAGTAGACCAGCCGGGGCGCACTCCATCACCATCGACACCACGTTTGCGCTCGACGATCCGCCCGATGATGTATGCGCGATGCTCAACCGGATGGCGAGCATGCTGCCGCAGCGTAGACCGGACGCCACGCCGGTCAGTGTCGTCTCGCGCGCCACCGAGTTCAGCACCACCGAGTTCCACACCACCGTCGCGCTGCGGTCCCCGGCCGACGACGGTCCCGCGCGAGCCATGTTCCTGCGCTGGGTCTGGTACGCGGCCCGCCGCGACGGCCTGCACCTCGACGCATCCACCGACACGTTCTCCACCCCGGAGCGGATCGAGAAGGCGTTGCAGCTGATCGCCCCGCGGCTGCGGCTGAGCCTGACCGACCAGCAGGGCCTGGTCGCCTACGCGACCATGGTGCGCTACGGCGCCGATGAGATCCTGCAGCACATCGGCGAGGTGCCCGACGCGATGTTGTTCGTGGTCGAAGGACGGGTCCGGCTGACGGCCACCGCCGACGACGGCTCACCGGTTGTGGTGGGCACGCTGGAGGATGGGGCGTTCCTGGGGCAGAGCGCGCTGACCCGGCAGCCGGTGCTCGCCGGTGCCTATGCGCTGGAGCCCGTCACGGTGCTGCGCATCGCTCGCGAACGCATGGAGGAGTTGGTGCTGCACAAGCCGGTGCTGCTCCAGGAGATCGGCCGGGCGATCGAGAGCCGCAGGGCCAACGTCGAGCGCGCGCTTGCAGCCGCCCGGGAATGATCGCCGCCTCTGCTATTGCAGTTTGCCTTCGCAGTTTGCTACTGCGCACCCGCCCCGGCGTGATCGACGGCACCGACGATCCGTCGCTCGCCGCGGCGATGTGTCGGCTTGAGTACCTATCGGCCCTGATCACGCCCTCATGAGCCGACGCCGCCCTTCCGTCAGCTGGCACCTCGTCCATACCTCTGTTCACACAGGTCACATCGGGAATTGATCTGACTCGAGTCCGCGCCGAGTCGGAATCGTTAGCCAACCGCGACGTCGGCGCTCGGCGTTGAGTCCGGGGACGGCGTCGCCCTGCGTGTTTCACTAACGCACGAAAGCGACGGCACTGCTTGGTGGAACGCGAAGAAAGGTGGGTTGGTTGCCGTTATGAAGTTCATCAGGAAGATGCACGCCGCAGCAGCGCGGAGGTGGTCGCGCCGGCTCGTGGTGAGCGCCGTTACGGCGCTGATACTGCCTGGGCTGATCGGCTTCGCGGGGGGTTCGGCAACCGCCGGGGCGTTCTCGAGGCCCGGCCTTCCGGTCGAATACCTCGATGTGTTCTCGCCGGCGATGAACCGCGATATCAGGGTGCAGTTCCAGGGCGGGGGGCCGCACGCGGTCTACCTGCTCGACGGGCTGCGCGCCCAGGACGACTTCAGCGGCTGGGACATCAACACCCCGGCGTTCGAGTGGTACTACGAGTCCGGACTGTCGGTGGTCATGCCGGTCGGCGGCCAGTCCAGCTTCTACACCGACTGGTACCAGCCGTCCCGTGGCAACGGACAGAACTACACGTACAAGTGGGAGACCTTCATGACCCAGGAGCTGCCGGCCTGGCTGGAGGCCAACCGGGGGGTCTCCCAGACCGGCAACGCCGTCGTCGGCATCTCGATGGCGGGCAGCTCGGCGCTGACCTATGCGATCTACTACCCGCAGAAGTTCATCTACGCGGGTTCGCTGTCGGGCTTCCTCAACCCGTCCGAGGGCTGGTGGCCGACGCTGATCGGACTGGCCATGACCGATGCGGGTGGCTACAACGCCGAGAGCATGTGGGGCCCGACCAGCGACCCGGCCTGGCGGCGCAACGACCCGATGGTCAACGTCAACCAGCTGGTGGCCAACAACACCAGGATCTGGGTCTACTGCGGCACCGGCACCCCGTCGGAGCTCGACGCGGGCAGCTCGGGTGGCGGTCTTGCGTCGGCCCAGTTCCTCGAAGGGTTCACGCTGCGCACCAACCAGACCTTCCGCGACAACTACATCGCCGCGGGCGGCACCAACGGCGTGTTCAACTTCCCGCCGAACGGGACGCACAGCTGGGGCTACTGGGGTCAGCAGCTGCTGGATATGAAGCCCGACATCCAGCGGGTGCTCGGAGCCCAGGCGGCCGCCTGACCCCGTTTGATCCCACCGAGAACCCGGAAGCCTGCCGTCCCCCCGCGGCAGGCTTCCGGCCGTTTCGCGCCGAGCGCAACACCGCCTCGCGTGGGAACAAACCCGGCCCCACCAAGGTTGAGCGCGGCAGGCTGAACTTTGGAGGTTTGATGTCTGATATCACGACAGTGCCGGTGTTGTTCTCGGGTGAGGCGATCGTGCTGCCCGGCATGGTGGTTCCGATCGAGCTCGACGACGCCGCACGCGCCGCGGTGGATGCGGCACGGGCCAGCGAGTCCGGCAAGCTGCTGATCGCGCCGCGCCTGGATGACCGCTACCCGTCCTACGGCGTCATCGCATCGATCGTGCAGATCGGCCGGATCGCCGGAGGCGCCCCGTCGGCGACGCTCGGGCAGGGCGGGGCTGGAATGGCGGCAGTGGTGCGCGGGGAGCGTCGCGCGCATATCGGCGCGGGTGCGGCCGGCCCGGGTGCGGCGCTGTGGGTCGAGGTGACCGAGGTCGCCGAGGGCGAGCCCACCGACGAAACCCGGGCGCTCGCCGCGGAATACAAGAAGCTGCTGCTGGCCATGCTCCAGCGGCGGGAGGCATGGCAGATCGTCGACGTCGTCAACCAGCTGAGCGACCCGTCGGCGCTTGCCGATACCGCCGGATACGCGTCGTACCTGACCCAGGTGCAGAAGCGTCAGCTGCTGGAGACGCCGGATGTGGCCGAGCGGCTGGGGGTGCTGATCGAGTGGATCGGCGACCACCTGGCCGAGGTCGAGGTGAACGACAAGATCGCCTCGGACGTGCGGTCCGGTATGGAGAAACAGCAGAAGGAGTTCCTGCTGCGCCAGCAGCTGAACGCGATCCGCAAGGAGCTCGGGGAGTTGGGCTCCGACGGCGAACCGGGCAACGATGACTACCGGGCCCGCGTCGAGGCGGCCGATCTGCCCGAGAAGGTCCGCGAGGCGGCGCTACGCGAGGTCGGGAAGCTGGAACGTGCCAGCGAGCAGAGTCCCGAGGGCGGCTGGATCCGCACCTGGCTGGACACCGTGCTCGACCTGCCCTGGAATGTGCGCACCGAGGATTCGACGGATCTGACGTCCGCCAGGGAGATCCTCGACGCCGACCACCACGGGCTGGAGGACGTCAAGGACCGCATCGTCGAATACCTGGCGGTGCGGGCGCGCCGCACCCAGCGCGGTATGGCGGTCGTCGGCGGCCGCGGTTCGGGTGCCGTGATGGTGCTGGCCGGTCCGCCGGGCGTCGGCAAGACGTCGTTGGGCGAATCCGTCGCGCGGGCGCTGGGCCGCAAGTTCGTCCGGGTGGCGCTGGGCGGTGTGCGCGACGAGGCCGAGATCCGCGGCCACCGGCGCACCTACGTCGGCGCGTTGCCCGGCCGTATCGTGCGGGCCATCGGCGAGGCGGGCTCGATGAATCCCGTTGTGCTGCTGGACGAGATCGACAAGGTGGGCTCCGACTACCGCGGCGACCCCAGCGCGGCGCTGCTGGAGGTGCTCGACCCGGCGCAGAACCACACGTTCCGCGACCACTACCTCGATCTGGATCTGGACCTCTCCGATGTGGTGTTCCTGGCCACCGCCAACGTGATCGAGAACATCCCGTCGGCGCTGCTGGACCGGATGGAGCTGGTGACGATCGACGGCTACACCGAGGACGACAAGGTCGCGATCGCCCGCGATTATCTGCTGCCCCGGCAGCGAGAACGCGCGGCGCTGACCGCCGAGGAGGTCATGGTGACGGATGCCGCGTTGCGCAAGATCGCCGCCGACTACACCCGCGAACCGGGTGTGCGGCAGTTCGAGCGGCTGCTGGCCAAGGCGTTGCGCAAGGTGACCACCAAGCTGGCGGAGAACGTTGATGCGTTGACCATCGACGAGTCGGATCTCGTTGGCTACCTGGGCCGTCCGCGGTTCACGCCGGAGTCGGCGGAGCGCACGGCGGTGCCGGGCGTTGCGACGGGGCTGGCGGTCACCGGTCTCGGCGGTGACGTCCTCTACATCGAGGCAGGTGCGACCGACGGCGAGCCCGGATTGCAGCTGACCGGGCAGCTGGGCGATGTGATGAAGGAGTCGGCGCAGATCGCGCTGTCCTACGTCCGCTCGCATGCCGCGCAGCTCGGAGTGGACGCCGCCGTACTGGACCGCCGCATCCACGTGCACGTGCCCGCGGGCGCGGTGCCCAAGGACGGTCCGTCCGCTGGTGTCACGATGGTCACGGCGCTGGTGTCGATGGCGACCGGAAGGCAGGTCCGCTCCGATGTCGGGATGACCGGCGAGGTGACGCTCAACGGGCGGGTGCTGCCCATCGGCGGAGTGAAGCAGAAGTTGCTCGCAGCCCAGCGCGCCGGTCTGTCAACGGTTTTCATACCCCAACGCAACGAAGCGGACCTGGATGATGTGCCTGCCGAGGTGCTCGAGGCGCTGCGGGTGCTGCCGATGACCGACGTCGCCGATATCGTCGCGCGGGCGCTGGAGCCGGCAGCGGCTGCGACGGTTGCGGCCTGACACTTCGAAATAGCGCTGGGGGCTGTGATTCGACACGGATCGCAGCCTTCAGTGCTATCTGGGCTATCTGGGCTATGTGAGTACGATCCAGGGCCATGCCAGAACGTGGTCAGCCGCTGCGCAAGCTGGGTTTCCTGACGATCGGCCGGTTCCACCCGGCCGATCCAGGACCCGGCCACGAGGAGACCCTGCGGGTGATTCAGCGGGCCGAGACATTGGGTTTCGACACCGTCTGGGTCCGCCAGCGGCATCTGCAGCCGGGCATCTCCTCCCCGGTGGCGCTGCTGGCCGCCGCGACGCAGCGCACCTCCCGGATCGAACTGGGCACCGCGGTGATACCGCTGGGTCTGGAGAACCCGATGCGCCTGGCCGAGGACCTCGCGACCGTCGACATACTGTCCGGGGGCAGGCTCAACGCCGGGGTGTCGGTCGGTGTGCCGATGCTCTACGACCATTTCCGCACCCGGCTTTATCCGGAAACCCATGAGGTGGAGAACTTCTCGAAGGACCGAGTGGTGCGGCTGCTCGAATGCCTACGGGGTGACCCGGTGAGCGATTTCGAGGGCACCATTGGTATCGAGCAATTCTCCCGCATCGTTCAGCCGCACTCGCCCGGTCTGGTGAGCCGGGTCTGGTACGGCGGTGGGCTGCAGTCGGCGATCTGGGCGGCCCGACAGGGCATCAACTATATGACCAGCAACGTCGTGAGCATAGAAGGCAGCACCTCGCGCGACTTCGCGACCATCCAGGCCGAGCACATCGACGCCTTCCGAGCGGGCCACGTCAGACCCGAAAGCGCCAGGGTGTCACAGGGTTTGGTGGTCATCCCGACGGACTCGGCGACTGCTGCGCAGGCCGAGAAGTATCGCGCCTACGCGGCGGCCCGATACGAGCGGACCACCACGCCGCAGGGCCCGCGCGGCATGATGTTCTCCCCCGACTACGTTGGCACGTCCGACGAACTCGCCGACGCCCTGTTCGGACACGCCGGGTTCCGGCGGGCCGACGAGATCGCGTTCGCGCTTCCGTTCACCTTCGACGAGGATGACTACGTACAGATCGTGACGGACATGGCAGAACACCTCGGACCCAGGCTGGGGTGGACACCAAAGGGGGTGGAGCACAGGTGAGCTCCTTGACGCAGATCAAGCGAAGGATCGTGCACAACCTGCAGCGCCATATCGTCAACCCGATCGGGCGCCGGTCGTCGGCGACGATGATCGAGACGGTCGGGCGCAAATCCGGGCAGCCGCGGCTCACCGCCGTCGGCGGTCACCTCGACGGGGACGTCTTCTGGCTGGTGTCCGAACACGGCGAATACTCCGATTACGTCAAGAACATCAAGGCCAATCCCGCGGTGCGCGTGCGCCTGCGCGGCCAGTGGCGCACCGGCACCGCCCACCTGCTGCCCGACGACGATCCGCACGCGCGGCTGCGGGATCAGCCCACCTCCAACAGCGCGGTTGTGCGTGCGCTGGGCACCGACCTGCTCACCATCCGAGTCGATCTGGACTGACGGAACCCATGGCCTTCGACGCCGACCTCGCCGATCGGATCCGCGAACTGCTCGCGCGCGAACGCGGCGTCGACGAGAAGTACATGTTCGGTGGCCTGGCATTCCTGCTCGGCGGCCACATGGCCGTCGCGGTCAGTGGCAAGGGCGGATTGTTGGCGCGGATCGCCGCAGACGAGGCGGACGACTTGTTACAGCAAGCGCACGTGGAGCCCATGGTGATGGCGGGCAGACCCACCAAGGGGTGGGTGCGGGTCAGCGCCGACGGGATCGCGACCGAACGCCAGCTCCGTGTGTGGGTGGACCGCAGCGTCGCCTACGTCAAGAGCCTGCCCCCGAAGTGAGGTTTGCCGACCAGGGCGTGTCTCCCAATTTTGTTGTGCCGCACTCGGTCTCGATTGAGCCCTGCTCGGCTGTGGTGTCTTTGGTTGGCCGACGCGTGTTCGGTTGGCTACGCGGCGGGTGCTGTGACGTCAGTGGTCGGGGTCGTGCTCGTTGTCCTCTGTTCGGGTGTGTTGGGTTCCCGGGTTCCTCGTTGGGTTGCCCGGGCCTGGGGCAGCCCCGTGCGGCCTTCTTCTCCCTGGGTTCCTCATTTGGTTACCCGGGCGCGGGTCAGCCCATTGCGGCCTTGGTTAGTTACCCGGGTTCCTCGGGTTCGCCGGGTTTCTCGGTGGTGGGGTTGAGGAGGCGTTCGGGGTGGTGGAGGTTATTCACCCGGGTTTGGCCGGTGTCGAGGTCAGGTGGGGGGATCCATTCGATGAGGCCGTCGTCGCGGGTGTGGGTGGTCCATGCGGTGGTTTCGATGAGCCGGTTATCCGGCCCGCACGCCAGGGTGAGGTCATCGATGTCGGTCTGCCCGTTGTCGGCCCAGCCGGCGACGTGGTGGGCTTGGGTGTAGTAGCCCCCGGTGGTGCAGCCCGGTTTGGTGCAACCCCGATCCCGCGCCAACAGCACGATGCGCTGCCCAGCCGACGCCAACCGCTTCGTGCGGCCCAAATACAGGGGCAACTGGCGGTGGTTGTCGAACACGACCAGGTAGTGGTGGGCGTGGCTGGCCAGGCGCACCACCTCACGCATCGGCACCACAGTCCCTCCGGCGGTCAGGGCGTAGCCGGTGGGACCGGGCCGCAGATGCTGGGCCGCCTCCAACTCGGCCAGGGTGGTGGTGATGATGAGGGTGGCGGGCAGCCCGTGGTGCTGGCCTAACTGTCCGGAGGCCAGCATCGCGCGGCCCATCGCGGTCAGGGCGTCGTGGTTGCGTTGGGCCGGGGTGCGCACATCGCGGCGGATCTGCTCTTCGCTGGGCTGGCCGTCCACGACGGGATGGTCGTTGTCGGGGTTGGCCATGCCGGGTGCGGCCAGTTTGGCCAGGACGGCTTCCAGGGTGGCCCGCGCCATCGGGTCGAGGTAGCCGGTCAACGCCGACATGCCGTCGGCGCCCTGTTTGCCGAGGGTGAGGGCACGTTTGCGGGCCCGGTCCCGGTCGTCGGGCAGGGCGCCGTCGGGGTCCAATAGCGCGGCCAGGCGGGTGGCCGCCTGGCGTAAGCCTTCGGGACGCTGCCCGGCGGCGATACCGGCCAAACTCGCTTCCGCACAGTCGCGAGTCTCGGCGTCGACGGCCTGCGGTAGGTGATGGAAGAACTTGCGCATGATGCTGATGTGTTCGGCGTTGAGCTGCCCGGCGGCTTGGGCGGCGGCGGTGGCCGCCAACCGCGGCGCCAACGGCTCCCCGGTCAGGGCGCGGCGCGGACCCAGATCCTCAGCCTCGGCCAGGCGGCGCCGCGCCTCACCCGAGGAGAGGCGCAGCCGTTCGGCCAGCACATCGGCCCAGGACTTGGCGCCCAACGCGATCGGGGAGACGTGTGAGACCAGGTGGGCCAGCACCCGGTGGTCCAGGGCGGGTTGGCGCCGGCGTAACACCTCCAGTCGGTCCAGCACCGTCAACTGCTCGGGGTGGGACAGCGACTGCAGCGGCAGACCGGTCAGGGTGTCGAACGCGGCGTCCAGCGCGTCGAGCGCTGCGACCACCTCCGACATCCCCATGGATAGAACACTAGTTCGAACCACCGACAAAATTCAGCCCGGAATACGACCACTACAACCACCGAGACACGTGACGGCCAGCTGTGTCCTTGCGAATCCAGTCTTCGATCGGATCGCGCACCCGACCACCACCCCGGAGGCGCGGAGAGCTATCGAGTTGGCACCGTTCACCGCCGCTTAAGCCCAGAGCCGTTCGCCGCTGCGCTGACGGCGTCGGAACGGCATGATCATGGCGTGAATCCACGCAGCGGACGGGAGTCGGGAGCCGCGGCATGTCCGCTGCGACGCTGAGCCTGCTCATCCTGGCGGTCGCGGTCGTCCTGTTCGTCTGGAATCGGCTGCCGGTCGAGATCGTGGCGGTGGGCTGCGCGCTGACCTTGCTGTTCGCCGGGTTGATCGACGTGCAGACGGCGTTCAGCGGGTTCGGCGATCCCGTCATCGTGTTCATCGCCGCGATGTTCATCGTCGGCGAGGGTTTGGAGGCCTCTGGCGTCACGGCGTGGATCAGCGACACCCTGTCGCGCGTCGGCGGCAGCACCTATCGACGGCTGCTCGTGACCGTGATGGGGCTGGCCGCGTTGGTGAGCGCGGTGATCACGGTCACGGGGTCAGCGGCGGCGCTGCTGCCGGTCACGGTGGCCGTCGCGCGCAGTGCGCGGCTGCGTCCGTCGCGGGTACTCATCCCCCTGGCCTTCGCGGCGAGCGCCGGGTCGCTGTTGACGATGAGCGGCAGCCCGGTCAATGTGATCGTGCACGAAGCCTCCCTCGGCGGGGACGGCGGCGGTTTCGGCTATCTGGAGTTCGGCCTGATCGGCGTCCCGGCAGTCGCCGCGACCATCCTGGTCTGCGTGCTGTTCGGCAGATTGTTGGTGCCGGATCGAACGCCGACCGAGGCACCCGTCGACTTCACCGACTACGTACCCACCCTCGTCGAACACTGGGGTGCCGACTATCGCGTGTGGCGACTCACGGTGGCCGCCGGAGCACCCGCGGTGGGCGCGCAGGCCGGCGACGTGCTCGGCGAGTCCGGTGTGCGGCTGATCGCAGCGCAGACGGCGTCGGGGCGGTTGGCGAACAGCGATCAACCGCTCGGTGTCGGCGACAGCATCGTCGTCGACGGCGACGGCCGTGCGGTGGCGGCGCTTGCAGCCGAGCAGCGCCTCACTCTGACCCAGGTCGTCGACGTGAGCGACGGCGATCTCATCAACCGGACCGCCGGGGTCGCCGAGGTGGTCATCCCCCCGCGATCGGAATGGCTCGAGTGCCCGGTATTCCCCGGGATGCTCGGCTGGAACGGGCTGACTGTGCTGGCGGTACGCCGTCGCAACGCCGATAGGGGGCCGCGGGTCACGACGCTCGAGCCCGGCGACATGCTGCTCATGCACGGGCAGTGGGACGCGATCGATGGCCTCGACAGCCACGACATGCTCGTCGTCGAATCCGCGGACGATGTACGGCGACAGACGGTTCCGCTGGGCCCGACCGCATCACGGGCTATCGGGATCCTGGCGGTGATGGTGATCCTGCTCGCGATCGGCGTCATGCCCGCCGCGGTGGTCGCCGTGCTCGCCGCCGGGGCCATGGTGCTCGCCCGTGTGGTGCGACTGGAACGGGCCTACCGGGCCATCCCATGGCAGACGGTGATCCTGATCGCCGCTCTGATCCCTTTGTCGGATGCGATATCGTCCAGCGGCGCCGCCGACGCGATCGCGCGGCCGATCGTCGACGCCGTCGGGGATGCCAATCCGGTGCTGATTCTGGCCATCCTGTTCCTGCTCACGGCCACGCTGGGTCAGTTCATCTCGAACGTGGCGACCGTGCTGATCGTCGTGCCGATCGCGCTGTCGACCGCCGCCGAGACGGGATTGTCGGTGCAGCCGATTCTGATGACGGTGGCGGTGGCCGGTGCGGCCGCCCTGCTCACCCCGATCGCGACGCCCGCCAACCTGATCGTCATGAATCCCGGCGGCTACCGGTTCGGCGACTACTGGCGGCTGGGTCTGGCGGTCATGCTCACCTGGCTGGTCCTGGCGCTGTTGCTGATCCCGCTGTTCTGGCCGTTGACTGGCTAGCCATTGGATCGCCGCGTGATCGCGGTAATCCGGCTACGCCTCGAAGACCTTCATCACTTCGTCGCCATAGTCATTGATCACCTTGACGGCGATCGTCAGCGCCACGCCACCTTGAGACGCCCATACGGATCGCTGCCGCCGGTGAAGTAACACTGCCGGACGAAGAACGAGGTCTCGTCGTAGTCGGAGTCGATCATCCAGAGCGCAATCTGACTGGTGTCGTTGCCCTGAGGTCGACGACGATCCTGCCGTCATCTGTGTGGCGGATCTCGATATCGGGCTCACCGAATACGGTGAACAGGTTCGCGGAGTGGGTCTTTCGCAGGTCCTCGCCCATCAGCAGGTCCGCGTTCATCCGAACAAGGAGTATCAGCCGCAACCACTATCAGCTTTTGGAAGCCGGGCTTGGCAAAAGAAGCGATCGCAAGCCGGCGAATCCTCGACTATCCACCCTGATCGCGCTCAGCGAGGTGCTTGGCACGACGGTGCCTGAGTTGATCAACACGATTTTCGCGGATGACGCGACGTCATAACCGCACCAAGCGGCGCTCAGTAGAGTGCAACCGTCCGCAATCCGCAGTGCGCAGCAATAACGTCGAAGTCACGATCGCGGTGAACGACTTGGAGATCGAGCCGCAACGCGACGGCGGCGATCTGACAATCGATCAGACTGCGGACGGTCTTGCCCGCGCGGCGACAACGTCGATGGATCATCGCCGCATCCTCGCAATCACGCACTGGCGCAAGCGGTTCGATGATGAACCGCTGCAGGAACCGGCGGCGTAGGGCGGCCGCGTCGTCGTCGGTGGTGCCGATGAGGAGCTCCATGAGCACCACCTCGGGCACGACGACCGACGTGCCGGACGCGATATTCTCGGCGACCCATTGACTGGCCGTCGAATCCTTGTTCCGGAAGAACTCGATCCATACGGAGGTGTCGACGATCACGCCGAGTCGATGCCGGCGGAGAACGCCTCGATCTCGTCGTTGGTGAAGTCGAAGCCAGTGCCCTGGAGCGCGAGAGCCTCCTGTGCGCTCAAGGCCTCTCCCACAAGCCGGCGCAATGCCAGGTCGACGGCGCTCTTCTTCGAATCGAGCCGATAGAGACGCTGAGCGGCGGCGACCAACTCATCGTCGATATCGATGTTCGTGCGAGACACGTACACCACGATACACTCGACGGTGTACGGCCATCCCCGCCCACTCTCCGACGAGCGTGCGCATTTGTACGTCGACACTGCGTGTGTCGTGTACAAACACGCACGCTCGCGGAAAAGAGAGCGTGATCAGAGGATGTAGAGCATCTCCTGATAGGTCGGCAGCGGCCAGAGGTCGTCCGCCACAACGGTTTCCAGCGCGTCGGCGGCCGTACGCACCGCTTCCATCGCAGGCAGCAGCTCCTCCTTGGCGTGGGTCGCCTCCGCGAGGCTGCCCTCGGCATGGGTACCCAACGCCGTCTTGAGTGTCCCCAACGCGGCGGTCAGCTCGGCGATCGGGGCCGAGACCGTCTCCAGCAGCGTGGTGTCTGCGGCGACACCCGCGGCCTTCAGGGCGGCCACGTTCTGCGCCAGCTCGGTCTGGTAGCGGACCGCGGCGGGCAGGATGATCGTGGTTCCGATCTCCAGTGCCAGCTTCGCCTCGACCGCGATGGTCAGGGCGTACTGCTCGAGGCGGACCTCGTAGCGGCTGTGCAGCTCGCGCTCATTGAACACGCCGTACTTCTCGAAGACCTCGATGGCCTCCGGGGTGATCAACTGCGGGATAGCGTCCAGTGTGGTCTTGAGGTTGAGCAGGCCACGCTCGGCGGCCTCGATCTGCCAGTTCTCCGAGTAGCCGTCGCCGTTGAACACGACCGCGCCGTGCTCGGTGATGACCTCGGTCAGCAGCGACTGAACGGCGGAGTCGAAATCCTTGCCGTCGGCGACCGCCTTCTCCAGGACGGTGGCCATGTAGTCGAGCGAGTCGGCCATGATCGTGTTCAGGATGATCATCGGCACATTGATGGTCTGCCCCGAGCCCGGCGCGCGGAACTCAAAGCGGTTGCCGGTGAAGGCGAACGGGCTGGTGCGGTTGCGGTCGCCCGGATCGGTCGGCAGCGGCGGCAGGGTGTCGACGCCGATGTGCATGACGCCCTTGCCCTTCGACGACGTCGCCGCGCCCTTGGCGATCTGCTCGAAGACGTCGGCGAGCTGGTCGCCGAGGAAGATCGAGATGATGGCCGGCGGGGCCTCGTTGGCGCCGAGGCGGTGGTCGTTGGTCGCCGAGGCGACCGAGACGCGCAGGAGACCGCTGAACTTGTGGACGGCACGGATGACCGCGGCGCAGAACACCAGGAACTGGGCGTTCTCATGAGGGGTGTCACCGGGCACCAGCAGCGAGCCGAGCTGTGCGTTGCCCATCGAGAAGTTCACGTGCTTGCCCGACCCGTTGACGCCGGCGAAGGGCTTCTCGTGGAACAGGCACTCCATGCCGTGCTTCTTGGCGATCGTCTTGAAGATCGTCATCAGCAGCTGCTGGTGGTCGGCGGCGATGTTGGCCCGCTCGAACATCGGGGCGATCTCGAACTGGCCGGGGGCCACCTCGTTGTGCCGGGTCTTGGCGGGGATGCCGAGCTTGAACAGCTCACGCTCGGTGTCCATCATGAACGCCAGCACACGGTCGGGGACGGCACCGAAGTAATGGTCGTCGAACTCCTGGCCCTTGGGGGGCTTGGCGCCGAACAGGGTACGGCCGCCGTTGATCAGGTCGGGGCGCGCCAAGAAGAAGTGCCGGTCGATGAGGAAGTACTCCTGCTCGGGACCGCAGAAGGACACGACCTTCTCCAGGCCGGTGTGGCCGAACAGCTTCAGGATGCGCTCGGCGTGCGTGCCCATCGCCTGCTGGCTGCGCAGCAGCGGGGTCTTGTAGTCCAGCGCCTCACCGGTCATCGACACGAACACGGTGGGGATGCACAGCGTGTTGCCGTTGGGGTTCTCCAGGATGTAGGCCGGGCTGGTGACGTCCCAGCCGGTGTAGCCGCGCGCCTCGAACGTGCTGCGCAGGCCGCCGGAGGGGAAGCTGGAGGCGTCGGGCTCACCCTGGATCAGGGTCTTGCCCGCGAACTCGGCCAGCGTCTGGCCGTCGGAGACCGGCTCCAGGAAGCTGTCGTGCTTCTCGGCGGTCAGGCCGGTCATCGGGTAGAAGACGTGGGCGTAGTGGGTGGCGCCCTTCTCCAGGGCCCAGTCCTTCATCGCCGCAGCGACTGCGTCGGCGACGGCCGGGTCGAGCTTCACACCCTTGTCGATGGTGGCGACGACGGACTTAAAGACGGACTTAGGCAGTCGCGCCTGCATCTCGGCTTTCGTGAAGACGTTCGATCCGAAGATCTCGCCCGGCTCCTCGGCCGGATCGAAGCTGATCGCCGGCGGCACGTACGCCTCGACGCTGGTGATCGCCTGCAGACGAACTGCATTTCCGCTCAATTGACTTCCTATCGCTGCGTGGTCCGCGTACGGGTTCGCGAACTTTGGACCGTGCAACAGTAGGGAGCGTTCATGGCAATCTTGTTACGTTGACGTCAACGGCGTAATGCGTCGCCACGGGAAAAGATAGCGAAATCGGACCGCGTGCGACGGCCCAGGCCACGCAAGCGGGCCAGGACGGCGCGGCAACGCGATAGCCGGATAAGCAGTGGTGATAGGTCCGAGGCTGAGCGAATCCACCGCCGCGGCGGCCAATTGGGTTTGCCCGGCCGCGACCCCAACCCCTTCTGAACCAGCGAGGGCCGGGGCTAGACTATGCCATTCAATTAAATGGCCTAATCTGTCGACGAGCTGATCTGTAGAGGCGCGAGAAGCGGAGGATGCATGCCACACACCGGCGGCGCTGCACCGTTGCCCTCGGTACTCCCAGCACGGGCGGTCTGAAAGACCGGCGGCTGCAGGAGGATTCTCATTTCCAGTCTGTTGAAGCGAGCGTGGATCCCGCTGGTCATCGTTGTGGTGGTCGCGATCGCGGGTTTCACGGTGATGAGGATCCGCACCTTCTTCGGCGGCCCCGACACCGTCGGAGTGTCCACCGCCATGGAAGACGACACCAAACCCTTCGAACCCAAGGTCGTCACCTACCAGGTCTACGGCGTCCCCGGCGCCACCGCCGACATCAACTACCTCGACCTCAACGCCCAACCCCAACGCGTCGACGGCGCCGCCCTGCCCTGGTCACTGACCCTGTCCACCACCGCACCCTCGGTCTTCCCCAACATCGTCGCCCAAGGCGACGGTGACACCATCAGCTGCCGCATCACCGTCGACGACGAACTCAAAGACCAACGCACCTCCGACGGCGTCAACGCCCAAACCTTCTGCCTGGTGAAATCCGCATGACCGCACCCACCAGCGACCTCCCCGCCGCGGCGGTCGAGGAACGGCGCTCGGGTTTGGCGCGGTTCATCCGGACGTTCGCGGTGCCGATCATCCTCGGCTGGGTCGTGCTCATCGCGGTCCTCAACATCGTCGTGCCCCAGCTGGAGACCGTCGGGCAGATGCGCGCGGTGTCGATGAGCCCCGACCAGGCGCCGTCGATGGTCGCGATGAAGCGTATCGGGCACGTGTTCGAGGAATTCAGCTCCAACAGTTCGGCGATGATCGTGCTGGAGGGCGATCAGCCCCTGGGCGACGACGCGCACAAGTACTACGACGAGATCGTCGCCAAGCTCGAGGCCAACAGGACCTACGTCGAGCACGTCCAGGACTTCTGGAGCGACCCGCTGACCGCGGCCGGATCCCAGAGCCCCGACGGCAAAGCCGCCTACGTCCAGGTCTACCTCGCGGGCAATTTCGGTGAGGCGCTGGCCAACGACTCCGTCGAGTTCGTGCAACAGGTCGTCTCCGAGACCCCCGCGCCGCCCGGGGTGAACGCCTACGTGACGGGTCCCGCGGCGGTGGCCGCCGATCAGCACCTCGCCGCCGACCGCAGCATGCGGACCATCGAGATAGTCACCTTCACGGTGATCATCACCATGCTGCTGCTGGTCTACCGCTCGATCGTGACGGTGTTGCTGGTGTTGGTGACGGTGGTCCTCGGGTTGTCGGCGACCCGAGGGGTCGTGGCATTCATGGGTTACTACGACATCATCGGGCTGTCGACGTTCGCCACCAACCTGCTGGTGACCCTGGCGATAGCGGCGGCGACCGACTACGCGATCTTCCTGATCGGCCGCTACCAGGAGGCCCGCTCGGTCGGCGAATCCCGCGAATCGGCGTTCTACACCATGTATCACGGCACCGCCCACGTGGTGTTGGGCTCGGGTCTGACGATCGCCGGCGCGACGTTCTGCCTGCACTTCACCAACCTGCCGTACTTCCAGACGCTGGGCATTCCGCTGGCCATCGGCATGCTCGTGGTGGTCTTCTGCTCGATGACGCTCGGCGCCGCCATCGTCACGGTGGCCAGCCGGTTCGGCCTGCTGGAACCCAAACGCGCCATGCGCATCCGCGGCTGGCGTAAGGCGCCGCGACCGTGCGCTGGCCCGGCCCGATCCTGGTGGCCACCATCGCCCTGTCACTGGTCGGCCTGCTCACCCTGCCCGGCTACCGCACCAGCTACAACGACCGCAATCTACATGCCCGCCGACATCCCGCCAGTGCCAACGTCGGCTACGCCGCGGCCGACCGGCATTTCTCGCAGGCCTGGATGAACCCCGAACTGCTGATGATCGAAAGCGATCACGACCTGCGCAACCCTGCCGACTTCCTGGTCATCGACAAGGTCGCCAAGGCCATCTTCCGGGTGCCCGGCATCGGCCGCGTTCAGGCCATCACCCGGCCGTTGGGCACCCTGATCGAACACACCTCGATCCCTTTCATGATCGGTATGCAGGGCACCACCCAGCAGATGAACCAGAAGTACATGTCCGACCGGATGGCCGACATGCTGGTGCAGGCCGACGAGATGCAGAACACCATCGACACGATGGAGAAGATGCAGCGCCTGACTCGGGAGATGGCGGCGACTAACGTTGCGCATGGCCTCTACCAAGACCAAGGAGATGAGCGTCGACATCGCCGAGTTGCGGGACCACATCGCCGATTTCGACGACTTCTTCCGTCCGCTGCGCAACTACCTCTATTGGGAACCACACTGCTACAACATCCCGATCTGCTGGTCGATGCGCTCGATCTTCGACACCCTCGACGGCATCGACACCATGACCGACGACATCCAGCAGCTCGTTCCCGATATGGAACGCCTCGACGCCTTGATGCCGCAGATGGTGGCGTTGATGCCCGAGATGATCGCGACCATGAAGACCATGAAGACCATGATGCTGACGATGTACGCCAGCCAGAAGGGTCTTCAGGATCAGATGGCCGCGATGCAGGACAACGCCAACGCCATGGGGAAGGCGTTCGACGTGTTGCAAGAACGACGACCTGTTCTATTTCCGCCGGGCACAGCCTTCGACAACCCCGACTTCAAACGCGGCGCGACGATGTTCCTCTCCCCGACGGCCACGCGGTGCGCTTCATCATCTTCCCAGCGAGGGCGACCCGATGAGCCCCGAAGGCATCGAAGCCCACATCGACGCCATCAAGACCGCCGCCAAGGAAGCCATCAAAGGCACTCCGCTGGAAGGGTCCAAGATCTACCCGGCGGCGACCGCCGCCACCTTCAAAGACATGGCCGACGGCGCCCGCTACGACCCCGCGATCGCCGGATCGCCTTCGCCGGCGCTGACCTTCACCACCGCGCTCATCCTCACCCGCGCGGTGGTGGCTGGCCGCCGTGATCGTGGGCACCGTGGTGCTCTCCTGCCAAGGCCTGTTCGGCTCGGTGCTGATCTGGCAGCACATCCTGGGCATGGAGTTGCACTGGATGGTGCTGGCGATGTCGGTGATCATCCTGCTGGTCGTCGTTTACCTTCGACAACCTGCTGCTGGTGTCACGGTTCAAGGAGGAGATCCACGCCGGCCTGAACACCGGCATCATCCGCGCCGGGCGGCACCGGTTCGGTCGTCACGGCCGCCGGCCTGGTGTTCGCGTTCGCCTGCTGATGCGTCAATGGCGTTCAGCGACCTCGTCGTCATCGGGCAGGTCGGCACCACCATCGGGCTGGGCCTGCTGTTCGACACCCTGGTGATCCGGTCGTTCATGACACCGTCGATCGCCGCACTGCTCGGCCGCTGGTTCTGGTGGCCGCAGAACGTGCGCAGCCGACCACCGCGGACGCCGTGGCCAGCACCGAAGACTGCGCCCGAACCGTCCCTGACCATCTCGTGATCTCCCGGCGCAGCCCACGCCGAAATCGACGTTCTGCGGCGGTTGTCTCGGGATTCGCCTGCAATACGTCGATCTCGCGGAAGATGGCTGGGCTCCGCCGGCGCGACCGACCGACACCGGGAACAGCTACAAAGTGATAGCCGAGCTGGAGGCCGCCGTCGCCGCGGGGTGGATGGCTTCTACCAGGTCCAGACGGACATGTCGTCGGGCGGGTATTGGGCACATACGTCGGTGGTGCGCGCGGCCACACCCTTGTTGTTGAAGAACAGCTTGGCCCAGTTGGGCCACCGGAACGCCATCTGCTCGTAGTAGATGTCGGTGGCGATGTTCTCCGAATACGCCCGGCGGCCCGCGTAATCCATCGAATAGAACCAGTGGATCCGGTCGCGGGCACCCTGCTGGATGTCGGGTGACTTGTTGTTGTAGTCGATCATGTAGCGCTCGTAGTAAACCGGCCGGACATCACGCGCGGCGGCCATGATCTGCTCGGCGGTACACGTCGTCTTGAGCATCCGGTTGGGAATCGGATAGTCATCGGTGGCATCAGCGGCCGCCACCCCGACAGACAGCACCACCGCCCCGGCGACGGCCAGAGCAACGCTGAAGCGTTTGACCATCGTGACCTCCTGACGCTTCAGTTCTGCTGCCGCGCGGCCCGTTCGAGGACCGGTGTCTGATCCGGACAGTAGAAGCTGATCGCCGCCCCGAGGAACTGCCACGCCTGCTCGGTGGTGCTGTCCTTCTGGAGCTGGTTGGCGACGAAGCGCGCCGATTCGAATGCGTCGGCGTCCACACCCCGGTACAGCCGCTTACACGTGATCTTGCCGATCCACGCGTTGTAGTCCTTCTGCCCGTAGATGCCGTAGCCGTGCAGTTGATTGGCGAAGTCGGTGTCCGGGTCGGCATGCGCCACGGCGGGTGGAGCCACCGCGCAGCCGATTGCGACAGCCAACGCGACCATCGCTGCTCTCACCTGGCTGATCTTAGCTTGACTAACTCTGCTCAGTGTCCCGATCGCTCTGCTCAGTGTCCCGATCGCTCTGCTCAGTGTCCCCAGCGTCATCTCGCACCCTACGCTGGGTTCATGCTGAGCAGGGAGGTCCCGTGGGTCGGGTGACCACACGGCGCCGCGCGCAACATCTGACCGCGGCGGCCAGCATCGCGCGCCCCGAGACCCTCGTCGTCGAGGAGCCGCTCGAAATCCGGGTCGACGGCACGGCGATGACGGTCACCATGCGCACCCCGGGATCGGATATCGAACTGGCGCAAGGGTTTCTGCTCACCGAGGGAGTCATCGGCGCGCGCGCTGACGTGCTGTCGGTGCGCTACTGCAGAGGCGCGGTGCGCAACTCCGGCTCCCCCGACAGCCCGTCGGATGACGGAGGTCAAGAGGGCGCCAACACCTACAACGTCCTGGACGTCAGGCTGGCTCCCGGGGTCGCGGCGCCGGAGGTGGACGTCACCCGCAACTTTTACACCACGTCCTCGTGCGGGGTGTGCGGCAAGGCTTCGCTGGACGCGGTGCGGCTGATCAGCAAGCACGGCCCGGGCGACGATCCGTCCACGGTCACCGCGGACGGGTTGTCGGCGATGCCCGGCCGGCTGCGCGCCGCGCAGAAGGTATTCGCCAGCACGGGCGGGCTGCACGGCGCGGCGCTGTTTGCCATGGCCGGAACGCCTGACGGGACGCCGCTCGTGGTGCGCGAAGACATCGGCAGGCACAACGCGGTCGACAAGGTCATCGGCTGGGCGCTCGAACAGGACCGGATCCCGCTGACCGGCACCGTGCTGCTGGTCAGTGGCCGCGCCTCGTTCGAGCTCACCCAGAAGGCGGTGATGGCCGGGATCCCGGTCCTGGCCGCGGTGTCCGCACCGTCGTCGCTGGCCGTCGACCTCGCCACCCAGTCGGGTCTGACGCTCGTCGCCTTCCTGCGCGGCGATTCGATGAACGTCTACAGCAGGCCCGACCGGATCACCCGGTAGCCCGGGCTCGGAGCTCCACCACCGACCGCAGCCCCCGGCTCGACCGGGGCACCCTTGGCCAGCGCGCCGACGGCCGTGACTGCTGCATGAAAAGTGATGCCTTTCTTGGCTTTTGCGCCGAGCCGAGCGGGTCAGCGCATCTCGCCGGCCCCGACGTACGGGTACGGCGTCTTGAGCAGGTCGCCTTCGGCGAAGCGTGACAGCCGGAAGTCGGTTTCGGGAATCCGGGGGTCGCTGCTGCGCCCGTCGACCACCAGGTCGGCGACCAGTTTGCCCACCGCGGGCGCGATCTTGAAGCCGTGGCCGCTGAATCCGGCGGCCACGATCAGGCCGTCGAGCTGGGTTTCGGAGATGACGGGATTCCAGTCGGGGGTCACGTCGTAGCAGCCCGCGTAGCTGCTGCTGATCCCGGCCTCGGAGAAGGCGGGGAAGCGGGTGCCCACTTTGTCGGCGGTCAGCTCAAGGAAGGCGTCGTCGGCGCGGTTGAGGTAGCGGTCGGGGTCGGCGATCTCCAGCTCGGCCAGATCGCTGTTGCCGAACAGGATCTCCCCGCGCACGTCGGGCCGGATGTACTGCAGCGACACCAGATCGGAGAACACCGGCACCGGACCGAGTTCCACGCCGGGATCGATCATGACGATCTGCTCGCGGTGCACCTCGATCGGGACGTCGATCCCGTAGGCCGACAGCAGCGGGCGCGTCCACACCCCGGTGGCGGCCACGACGGTGTCCGCCGAGATGGTGCCGTCGCCGGCAAGTTGCACACCGGTGACCTTCTCGCCGTCGAGCAGCAGCCCGGACACGGTGGTGCCCTGGCGGATTCGCACACCCGCGGTGCGGGCGGCAACCGCGAACGCCTGTGCGGTCTGGTAGGCGTCGCCGTACCCGCCGCGCTCCTCCCAGCCGAACGCGGCGAACGGCTCAAGGTCGGCGGCGGGCCACATCTTGGCCACCTCGTCGCGGTCGATCTCCTGGGTCTGCACGCCGACCGCCCGCTGGGCGTCCAGGCTCTTGCGCATGTTCTCTACGTTGGGCTCGGCGACGCCCACGACGTAGCCCGTCTGGCGGAATCCGATGTCGACGGTGGCGTCGCCCAGGATCTCCGGCGCCTTCTCGAAGAACTCGAGACCGGCGGCGGCCATCGCGGCCAGCGAGCTGACCCCGTAGTGGCAGCGGATGATGCCCGACGACTTTCCTGTCATCCCCCCGCCGACGGTATCGCGTTCCACCACAACGACATCGGTGATACCGCGCTGGCTCAGCGCCCACGCCGCCGCGGCGCCTTCCAGGCCGCCGCCGATGATAACGACCGACGCGGTTTCGTTGCCGCTAGTCACAATCCCCCGACCCCCGGGATCCATGCGGTGCCCGCCAGCGGCACCCGCGCCATCGCGGCGGCCTCGATCGAGATCGCCACCAGGTCTTCGGGTTCCAGATGCTGCAGATGCGCCTTACCACACGCGCGGGCGATGGTCTGGGCCTCCATCGTCATCACCCGCAGGAAGTTCGCCAGCCGGCGTCCACCCATGACAGGGTCAAACCGGGCCGCGAGCTCGGGATCCTGCGTGCTGATGCCCACCGGATCGCGGCCGTCCTGGTAGTCGTCGTAGAAACCCGCTGCACTGCCGATCTTCTCGTATTCGGCGTTGAAGCGGGGGTCGTTGTCGCCCAGCGCGATCATCGCCGCGGTACCGATGGCAACCGCATCGGCGCCCAGCGCCATCGCCTTGGCCACGTCGGCACCATTGCGGATGCCGCCGGACACGATCAGCTGCACACCCTTCTCGCCTGTCCTATTTCCCGTCGCTCCGCTCGCCCCGCCGCTATTTCCCGTCGCTCCGCTCGCCCCGCCGCGGTGCACGCCAAGCTCCTGCAGCGCCTGCACGGCCTGCGGGATGGCTGCCAGGGTCGGGATGCCGACGTGTTCGATGAACACCTCCTGGGTGGCGGCGGTGCCGCCCTGCATTCCGTCGACGACGACCACGTCGGCCCCGGCGTGCACCGCCAGCTTGACGTCGTAGTAGGTGCGGCTGGCGCCCACCTTGACGTAGATCGGCTTCTCCCAGTCGGTGATCTCACGCAGCTCGTTGATCTTGATGGTGAGGTCGTCGGGTCCGGTCCAGTCGGGGTGCCTGCACGCGCTGCGCTGGTCGATACCCTCCGGCAGGGTCCGCATCCCGGCGACCCGCTCGGAAATCTTCTGCCCCAGCAGCATTCCGCCGCCGCCGGGCTTGGCGCCCTGGCCGAGCACCACCTCGATCGCGTCGGCGCGGCGCAGGTCGTCGGGGTTCATGCCGTAGCGCGACGGCAGGTACTGGTAGACCAGGTTCTTGGACTGGCCGCGCTCCTCGGGAGTCATACCACCGTCACCGGTGGTGGTCGACGTACCCGCCTCCGATGCGCCGCGGCCCAGGGCCTCCTTGGCCGGGCCGGACAGCGCGCCGAAGCTCATCCCCGCAATGGTGACCGGGATATCCAGCCGCAGTGGGTATTTGGCGTTGCGCCCGCCGAGCACGACATCGGTCCCGCAGCGCTCGCGGTAACCCTCCAGCGGATACCGCGACATCGAGGCACCCAGGAACAGCAGGTCATCAAAATGCGGAAGTGACCGCTTGGCGCCGCCGCCACGGATGTCGTAGATGCCGGTGTCGGCGGCGCGCCGGATCGCGGCGATCGTGGTGCGGTCGAAGGTGGCCGACTCGCGCAGGCCGAGGCGGGCGCGGTCGTCGTTGCTATAGGCCATCAGTAGCTGTCCGTGTTGTCGACGTGGAAGTGGTAGAGCGAGCGCGCCGACCCGTAGCGGGTGTAGGACGCGGGGTCGTCGTCGTTGAAGCCGGCTGCCTTGAGCAGCCCGGCCAGTTCCTCGAGGTGTTCGGCACGCATCGGCTTGGCGACGCAGTCGGCGCCAAGCGAGCCGACGGCGCCGCGGACGTAGATCCTGGTCTCGTAGATCGAGTCGCCGAGTCCGTCGCCGGCGTCGCCGCGGATCACCAGCCGGCCCGCCTGGGCCATGAACGCGCTATTGTGGCCGACGTTGCCGCCGATCACGATGTCAACGCCCTTCATCGAGATGCCGCACCGCGCAGCGGCATTGCCCTCGACGACGAGCAGACCGCCGTGGGCGGTGGCGCCCGCGGACTGTGAGGCGTTGCCCTTGACGACGACGGTGCCGCTCATCATGTTCTCGGCGACCCCGGTGCCCGCGTTGCCGTTGATGGTGATCTCGGCCTGCTGGTTCATCCCCGCCGCGTAGTAGCCGACGTGTCCTTCCACCGTCACCTTGATCGGGGCGTTGATCCCGACCGCGACGTTGTGCGAACCCGCGGGGTGCTCGACGACGACCTCGCCGGTGATGTCGCCGTGCAGTGCCGCGTTCACCTCGCGCAGTGGTGTCTGCGCCAGGTCGAACGTCGTCGTGAGTGTCGGGGCTGTCATCTCGTCCATGCGTAAACCACCTCGGGCTCGGGTTCCCAGATTCGTGCGTCGGCGACGCCCGGCAGGTGGGCCAGCGCGCGATACTCGCTGGCCATGGCCACCCAATCGTCAGTTTCAGCGATCACCGCCGGCTTGCAGGCGATGGCGTCGCGGACCACGGCGAAGGAGTCGCGGTTGGACACCAGCAGGGTGTAGAACCCGTCGAAGGTCGCGCACACCTCCTTCAGGGCGGTCTCGATGTCGTGACCGTTGGCCAGCCGGTGCGCGACGAACCGCGCCCCCACCTCGGTGTCGTTCTCGCTGTCGAATTCCACACCCGCGGCGCGTAATTCGCGCCGGATCGTGGCGTGGTTGGCGAACGAGCCGTTGTGCACCAGGCACTGTTCCGGCCCCACCGCGTAGGGGTGCGCCCCGGACGGCGTGACGGCCGATTCGGTGGCCATCCGAGTGTGGCCGACGCCCTGCCAGCCCGTCGCGCTCGCCAAGTTCCATCCCGCTGACAACGCCCTGGGGCTGCCGACGCCCTTGAGCACCGCCAGATCCGTGCCGAACCCCGCGACGAGCGCCTCCGGGTAGGCCGACCTCGCGGCCGCCAGCAGCGCCACCGAGGTCACCGGAGCGGTGAGAAGCACCGTCTCGTCCAGGATCTGGGCCGCCACCGACTCGCCGAGGGCGGCGGTCACCGCCGACGCCGCGTCGTCGGCGGGGACGTCGAGCTCCAGCAGCGATACGCAGGCATGACCGGCGGGCGACCAGGCCGGGTTGCCGTAGACGGCCACACCCGCGGAATCGGCGCCGCGGTCTTGCATTTCGCAGAGCATCCCGCTGAGCAGTTCACCCAGCCGCGGATAGAGTTCCGGGTTGCGGAGGTGCAACCCCACGATGCCGCACATGCTGATCCAATCTCCCTAGAAAGCGGTCAGATACTGGTCGATCTCCCACGGGGAGACCTCGGAATGCCACGCGAAGAACTCCGCGCGCTTGAGCCCGGCGAAATACTCGGAGACCTTCTTCTGCTCGGCCGGCCAGTCGGCGGGCAGCGCCGCGTCGAGGGCGGCGGTCACGACGGTGTCGGCCTCCAGCGACTCCACGGCGTGCAGCAGCGTCAGCGGCAGGGCGTCGATGTGGCTCGGACAGCCGCCGAGGTCGCCGGGATCAAGGCTGCGCTTGATCCCGTCCAGCCCCGCACCGAGCGCGGCCGCGATGGCGAGATATGGATTGGCCGACCCGTCGCCGCCACGCAATTCGACCCGCTGGGCGTCGGGCACCCGCACGTAGTGGGTTCGGTCGTTGCCACCGTAGGTCGGGCGCCGCGGCGCCCACGACGCGCCCGAGGTGGTCGCCGTCGCACCGGTTCGCTTGTAGGAGTTGACCGTCGGCGCCACCACCGCTTGCAAAGCGCAGGCGTGCTCCAGCACGCCGCCGACGAAGCCGTAGGCCGTCGGCGACAGCCCGAGCCCGCGGGTGTCCTCGGCCGCATCCCCGGGGAACACCGGCGCCCCGCCCGCGGTCAGCGACATGTGAAGGTGCAGACCCGATCCCGTGCGCGTGGCGAACGGCTTGGGCATGAACGTGGCCACCATGCCGCGTTCGGCGGCGATCGTCGAGAGCAGGTAGCGCAGCGTCACGACACGGTCGGCGGTGGTCAGTGCGTCGGCGTATTCGAAGTTCTGCTCGAACTGGCCGTTGCCGTCCTCGTGGTCGTTGGCGTAGTTCTTCCAGCCGAGCTGGTTCATCGCCGTCGACACCGCGCTGAGGTGGTCGTACATGCGGGTCAGGCCGCGCACGTCGTAGCAGGGCTGTGCCGAGCTGTCGTGCTCGTCGGCGGTGACCAGGGATCCGTCGGCGGCCTTCTTCAGCAGGAAGTACTCGACCTCGGCACCCACCCACGGCTCGAAGCCGGCGTCGGCGGCACTCTGGATCAGTGCGCGCAGGATGTTGCGCGGCGCGAACGGCCACGGCTTGCCCTCGACGTGGGGGTCGCAGTGCACGATCGCCAAACCCACTTTGATGAACGGGACCGGCATGAACGACCGGGGATCCGGGATGGCCATCAGGTCGGGATCCTTGGGCTCCTGCCCCATCGCAC
Organism: Mycobacterium sp.; assembly: GCF_044223235.1. GTDB lineage: Bacteria > Actinomycetota > Actinomycetes > Mycobacteriales > Mycobacteriaceae > Mycobacterium. The sequence continues at coordinate 61,395 of NZ_JBGAME010000018.1, read as the reverse complement.
CGACGGCGTAGCCGGCGAAACCGACGCCCGCGGTGGCGAGTTCGTCGACGGCCTGGACAGGCACCAGCTTGGCGCAGGGCTTGCCGCGCAGGTCGACGAACAGGGCGAGGATGAACTTCGTCCCCGAGGCGGCACAGAGGGCGGCCAGGTCGTGCGTGTCGGTCATGAGGTCTCCCATAAGTCGCTTGCGGGTAGTTTACTATAGAGAATCACAGTCCACCAATGGTAGACAGTGCTAACGTCGCCGCGCCGGTCATCGGCAGCCGCACGAAATGTTCCATCTCGATGCGCGGCGTCGAACGCTCATCGGGCTACCGCCGAATCATCCTGCGCCACTACGCTTTCTGACGGTTTCCTGGCGTCGAGCCACGCGGCGGCGCGGTCACGGTACTTGATGATGCCCTTGTAGTCGGCGATATCGCTCGGCAGTTCGGCGAGCACCTCGGCCGTGCGGCGGCGCCACGGCTCCACTGTGACGACCTGATCCAGCGGGAGCATGTACGTGCGGATGAGGAACATCACCGCACCGGAGTCGGCGAGCCGGATGAGGTGCTGGACCTCCACGCGCAGATGCACCAGGCGGCCGAAGGTCTCGTCGTCGACGTGCTGGATCATCTCGCGGTCGGGTCCCCACTCGGGGTAGCGCTCGGTCGACACGTCCAGGCGGCGCCCGATCGTCATCGTCCAGTTGGTCCGCCGGTACGGCGCGTGGGGCTGCAGACGCTTGATGAACTCGTGCGCCCTGGTGATGACGCCCTCCCTGCGAACCCGCGGCACCGGGCCGTGGATCTCCAGAAAGCTCATGCCCACGTCGAATCCGAAACTCCAGTCCGCGGCGAAGGTCACCACCCCCGCATCGGCGAACATCTGCTCGTTGCGCTGGTCGAGCAGCACCACGTCCTCCTGCACCTGGCCGCAAATGTAGCCGAGCGGTTCGGCGGGCAACGTGGTGTCGTCGCCGTAGACGAAGTTCTGGGTGACGTCCAGGACGTCGTTCTCCCAGCGCCACGACCCGTCGGCGCGCACCGTCAGCCGCATCGAATCCGGGTAGGCGGTGGCCAATTCGCGCATCAGGGTGAACATCGCATCCCAAGCGGCCTGACGCATGTGCGGAAGCACGGCGTGCCTGCTCGGGTCGTCCGCGAGCACGCCCTTCCGTTCGGCGAGCTCGCGGCGGTACTCCGAGTCCACGTCGACGACGGTATCGCCCCAGAGCCCCGCGGCGGTCTGCACACCGTGGCCCGCGGGTTCGACGTTCGTGCTGTAGCGGTATCGGTCGTCGACGAAAGGGAACGGAAACCGTTCCAGCAGTGACGGATCGACCGTTGCGCCGGTCACAGCGGTACCTCCAACGTGGTTCCTTTCTCGGCACGGGAAACGCAGGGCATGAGCGAGTCGCCGGCGGCCTTCTCGTCGTCGCTCAGGTAGAGATCGCGGTGCACCGGTGTGCCACCGCACACTGGGATGCGGCATTCACCGCACACCCCCTGCCTGCACAGATTCGGCACGTCGATGCCGCTGTCCTCAAGGGCTTCCAGAAGGCTTGTGCCGCATGGCACATCTAGGGACAGACCCGTCTCGGTCAGCTCGACGGTGAACGGGTCTCCGCCGTCCAGCGCGTCGGCGCCGAACCGCTCGGTGTGCATCCGTGAGGCGGGCCAACCCCGTTCGGTCGCCGCGGCCACAACGGCGTCGATCATCGCTGCCGGACCGCACACGTAGAGGTGGGTGCCGATGGGCTGCCCGGCCAGCACCGCAGCGAGTCGGGCGGTGAACGCCCGGCGGTCGGTGAACAGCTCGGCGCCGGCCCCGGCCAGATCGCGCACGTCTTGGACGTGGGCGGCATATCCGTCGCGAAACGCGTACAGCACCTGGACCTCTCGGCCCCACCGCCGTGCCGCCCGCAGGTGCGACACGATGGGTGTGACGCCTATTCCGCCTGCGATGAGCAGGTGTTTACCCGCCCGCGGGAGGGGCGCGAAGGCGCTGCGCGGCGGGTGCACCGCCAGGGTGTCCCCCACCGCGACGTTGTCGTGCATCCACCGCGAGCCGCCCCTGCCGTCGGCCACGCGCAGCACCGAGATGGTGTACTCGGTGGGCGCGAAGCCGTCGGAGGTCAGGCTGTAGGCGTTGGTGTGCCGTCCCGCACGGACCACAAGGTGGCTGCCCGCGATGAAGCCTGGCAATGCGGCGCCATCGGCGGTGGCCAGCGTGAAGGCCTTGATGCCGGGCGCGTGCTCGGCGATACCGGTCACGACCAGCTCCGAGGTGCTGTTGGCTCCGGTGTGGGGTGCGCTGCCGGACGCTGTCGTGACAGCGATCATGAGACTGGGTCCTCTGCGTCGACCATGAACCCGAGGTACTGGCCGGTCAGTCGCGAAACATGGTGATAGACAAGGAGATCTCGGTGGCACCCGGCGCACGCGACGACGTCGTCGACCTGAGCGTGCACCGGCGTCACGCCGCCGCAGTGCGCGCAGAACACGTCGACGGGACCCGGGCCTGCGGGGGTGACGAACACTTCGTCGTCCTCGAGGCCCGCCGCGGCGGCGACCCCGCGCAGCACCAGGCATGCGCCTGCAGGCCCGGTGAGGCACACCCGCACCCCGACCGTCGCGGTGGAAAGCGCCGCACGCAACAAGGACTGGGCCTGCGCCACGGTGTCGGCGTGTTCGCGTCGTACGGTTGCCTCGGCCCCGAGTTCACGTTCCCAGCCGTCGAGGACGGGGATTGCGTGCGGTCCGGCCCCGACGAGAAGGTAGGACGTGCCTCCGCTGCCGAGCGGTCCGGCGGCGGGCTGCGCCGAGGGGCGGGCCCACGCCGGAATGCTCGAGTAGTCGATCTGCGCCATCGGGCGGTCAGAGCAGGTCGGCGTTGCGGTGGCCGGTGTAGAAGGCCTGCGCGTAGCTCGGTGTGGAGAAGTAGATCTTGGAGCCCTTCGGGAAGAAGATGGCGTCCTTGGCCCTGGCGATCTGCTTGTAGCCGGTTTCCTTGTTCTCCAGCAGGAACTCACCCTCGAGCACGGTCTTCATCTCGTCGTACTCGTACTCGTAGTACAGCGGGGCGTCGGTGTGACGCAGTTCGAAGTAGCCGCTGCACATCGCGCTGCCATCGGGGTTCTCGTAGACGTCGCCGATGAATCCCTTCGTCCCCGGGTACTGGCTTTCCGCCATCCTGGGCAGTTCCTTCCAGGCGTCGGCGGTTACGCGGAACTCGACCAGGGCTTGGCTGTTGTCGACGGTCACTGGACCCTCTCCGTTGATTCTTAGCAAGAAACTATGTCATCTGTTATGAAACCTGCGGTGCGTTTCGGGTTTGTGACATGTGTGTTTATGTTCGAGAAATTTGGTCTACCACCAGTAGCCATCGGATACTCCGACGACCCGCGAAAGGCGCCCTACCTGCAATCTCCATCGGTTCTCCACCCAACCTCCAAGCTCGCCAATGCCTGGTTCGCCGACGATCAGTGATCGAGAAACCACGAGAAACCATCTGTGGGAGGAAAAGTGCGATGGCCGAAATTCTGATTGCCTCGACGCCGCCGATCGGCCACGTCGGACCCCTGCTCAACGTCGCGCGAGGCCTCGTCGACCGCGGCGACCGGGTGAGCTTCCTGACCTCTGCGAGACACGGCGACAGAATCCGCGAGGTCGGCGCGCACCCGTACCCGCTGCCTGCCGGCGCGGATATCGACGAGACCCGGCTCAATCTCGACCTGCCCGGCCGGGAGCAGACCTCGGGGGTCAGACGGATCGACTTCGACGTGACCCGGGTATTCGTCAGGCCGATGGCCGATCAGGCTGGCGCGTTGGCGAAGGTGATGTCGGCGCAGCGTTTCGACGCCGTCGTCTTCGACACCACGTTCTTCGGAATCCTTCCCCTTCTGCTGGGTGACCGCGCCGCCCGGCCCCCGATGCTGGCGTACAGCACGATGCCGCTGCTGATCACCAGCCGCGACACCGCACCCCCCGGGTTGGGGCTGCCGCCGTCAGCGACCCCCGCCGGACGGATCCGCAACGGGGTGTTGAACCTGCTGACCCACAAGGTGCTTCTGCGCGGATCCCACCGCGCCGCCAACCAGCAGCTCGACCTCCTCGACGAGCGCCGGTTGCCGCTATTCGTCCTGGATTCCGGACTGCTCGCCGATCACTACATCTCACCGACCGTGCCCGAATTCGAGTACCCCCGCAGCGACCTTCCCTCGTGCATACGCTTCGTCGGCGCGGTTCATCCCGCCCCCGCGCAGGACTTCCTGCCACCGCCGTGGTGGTCCGAACTCGACGGCGACCGCCCCGTCGTCCACGTCACCCAGGGAACCGTGGACAACCAGGACCTGGGCCGGCTGCTGGAGCCCACCATCGAAGCGCTCGGCGGCGAGGACGTCGTCGTCGTGGCCACCACCGGTGGACGCGACATCACCTCGATCAAGGGCAGGATCCCCGCCAACACCTATGTGGCCGAATACATCCCGCACGACCGGTTGCTGCCGAAGGTGAATGTGATGGTGACCAACGGCGGCTACGGCGCCGTGCAGCGTGCGCTCGCCAGCGGGGTTCCGCTGGTGGTCGCCGGCGACACCGAGGACAAACCAGAGGTGGCGGCGCGGGTCGCGTGGAGCGGCGCGGGCGTCGATCTGCGCACCGGGAGTCCGACGCCCGCGGCGGTGCGCTCGGCGGTGCGCACCGTGTTGGGACACGACCGGTACCTGCGACGGGCACGCGCATTGGAGGTGGCGTTCGCCCGGCGCGACGGCGTGGCGGAGACCGCTGCGCTGATCGACGAACTGATCTCCGGTGAGGAACGGGTGTGACGCGATGGCGCGTGGCTGGGATATCCATCTCTACGTCGGCCGGTGGTCGGTGACCCTCGGCGGACCCAACCGGGTAGACCTGGGCAAAAGACAGGTAGTGCACTACTCACGCGCATCATCGCCCACTGCGGGAGCGTGGTGGAGTGGTCAGTGAACTGCAGTTCATCGCGGTCGGGGTGTTCTTGACCTGGTGCCTGCTCAGCTCACTGAGCGGGATGCTGCGCCACGATTCCGTCGACCGGCCCGCCCGCCTCGTGTGGCGGGAACGGAATACGGCTGGTTGGACCAGGTGGCGCGAGGTGCACTACGGCCTGACCACGGCCGACCGCAGGACCCTGGCCGCGCCGGGGCACAGCGTCGACGAGCGGGCCTACGCGGCCCTTATCGAGACGGTGTTGCACCAGGCCATTACGTCCGAATCGCGGGCCGTCCAGTTCGCGGTCATCGACACGGCGCAGTACACCGAAGCGCCCGGTGTGCTGTTCGTGTCGGACGTGCACGACACGGGGATCGACTCGGGGATCGACTCGGGGATTGTGGTGGCGTGATCACCCACCCGGCAGCGCTGTGCATGCACATGGTGATGGCAGTGCCGGTGAGGGGTCGGCACCGCCATCACCAATAGCAATCGCGAGGTCTTCGGGGTCTATATGTCGTTGAGGTCTTCCGTCGCGACTAAGCAGTCTTATCGCGACGCTCGTTGCGCGTCGGCTTACGCGGCACGATCGTCGGCAGAACGTTGTCCTGCACGGTCTCCTTGGTCACGACAACCTTGGCGACGTCGTCACGACTGGGGATGTCGTACATGACCGGAAGCAGCACTTCCTCCATGATGGCGCGCAGCCCGCGAGCGCCGGTGCCGCGGTGGATGGCCTGATCCGCGATGGCCTCCAGCGCGTCGTCGGTGAACTCCAACTCGACGCCGTCCATCTCGAACAGCCGGGTGTACTGCTTGACCAGAGCGTTCTTCGGCTTCGACAGGATCTGCACCAGCGATTCCTTGTCGAGATTGGTCACCGACGCGACGACGGGCAGGCGCCCGATGAACTCGGGGATCAACCCGAACTTGATCAGATCCTCCGGCATGACCTCGGCGAAGTGATCCTGGGTGTCGATCTCGGCCTTGGAGCGCACCTCGGCGCCGAAGCCCAAGCCGCGCTTGCCGACCCGATCGGAGACGATCTTCTCCAACCCGGCGAACGCACCGGCGACGATGAACAACACGTTGGTGGTGTCGATCTGGATGAATTCCTGATGGGGGTGCTTACGCCCGCCCTGTGGCGGGACCGAAGCCTGGGTGCCCTCCAGGATTTTCAGCAGGGCCTGCTGTACACCTTCACCGGAGACATCGCGGGTGATCGACGGGTTCTCGCTCTTGCGGGCGATCTTGTCGACCTCGTCGATGTAGATGATGCCCGTCTCGGCGCGCTTGACGTCGTAGTCGGCGGCCTGGATCAGCTTGAGCAGAATGTTCTCGACATCCTCACCGACGTAGCCTGCCTCGGTCAGCGCCGTCGCGTCCGCGATCGCGAACGGGACGTTGAGCATCTTGGCCAGGGTCTGCGCCAGATAGGTCTTGCCGCAGCCGGTGGGGCCGAGCATCAGGATGTTGGACTTGGTCAGTTCGACGGGCTCGGAGCGTGAGTCGCGGCTCTTCTCGCCGGCCTGAATTCGCTTGTAGTGGTTGTACACCGCGACGGCGAGCGTCCGCTTGGCGGTGTCCTGACCGATGACGTAGCTCTCGAGGAAGTCCCGGATCTCGGCGGGCTTGGGAAGCTCATCGAGCTTGACGTCGTCGGCGTCGGCCAACTCTTCTTCGATGATCTCGTTGCAGAGGTCGATGCACTCGTCGCAGATGTATACGCCGGGACCCGCGATGAGTTTCTTGACCTGTTTCTGACTCTTGCCGCAGAACGAGCACTTCAGCAGGTCACCGCCGTCTCCAATGCGCGCCATGGGGTGGGGTCCTACTTCCTGTTCGCAGTCGCTGTGAATCGGGTGGCCCGGGTCACGTCGTGTGTAGACCCGACGCTACCCGTAACATCCGGCGCGGTGCGACCGATAAAGCCGAATCGCGTCGTTGGTATTTAACTGTGTTCGCAGAACATAACGCCTGACACACCCTGCGAACCCCCGCTACGCGCCACCGTGTCCCTGGCGTGTCGTCGCCGTGACCGGAACGAGAGGGGTGCCGCGGCGTAAGTCGCATACAACGATACCGGCCGAACGGCGACGAGGTCCGGCGCGAACGGCTACGCCGGACCTGGACCGATCATGAGCGCTCAGACGCTCTGAGCCGAAAGCTTCCGGTACGCCAGGACGGTGTCGATGATCCCGTATTCCTTGGCCTGGTCGGCGGTGAGGATCTTGTCCCGGTCGGTGTCCTTGCGGATCACCGCGGCATCCTTACCCGTGTGGCGCGCCAGCGTGGTCTCCATCAGCGTGCGCATCCGCTCGATTTCGGCGGCCTGGATCTCCAGATCGGAGAACTGCCCCTGGATGACACCGCCGAGGGAGGGCTGGTGGATCAGGACGCGTGCGTTCGGCAGCGCCAGCCGCTTACCGGGTGTGCCGGCGGCCAGCAGCACCGCGGCGGCCGACGCGGCCTGGCCGAGGCACACCGTCTGGATGTCGGCGCGCACGTACTGCATGGTGTCGTAGATCGCCATCAGCGACGTGAACGAGCCGCCCGGCGAATTGATGTACATGGTGATGTCGCGGTCGGGATCCAGCGATTCCAGCACCAGCAGCTGAGCCATGATGTCGTTGGCCGAGGCATCGTCAACCTGCACGCCGAGGAAGATGATGCGTTCCTCGAACAGCTTGTTGTACGGGTTGGACTCCTTGACGCCGAAGCTGGAATGCTCGATGAACGACGGGAGGATGTAGCGGGCCTGCGGCTGAAGCTCGTGGTTCATTTGTCTAGTCCTGCTCCCGGTCCGGTGCCGTTGAGGTTGGCGCTGGTGATGATGTAGTCGACGAAGCCGTATTCAAGGGCTTCCGGAGCGGTGAACCAGCGGTCGCGGTCCGAGTCGGCCTCGATGCGCTCGATGGTCTGGCCGGTGAATTCCGCGTTGAGCCGGAACATCTCCTTCTTGATGACGGCGAACTGCTCGGCCTGGATCGCGATGTCCGCGGCCCCGCCGGTGATCCCACCGAGCGGCTGGTGCATCAGGATCCGGGCGTGCGGCAGCGCGTAGCGCTTGCCCTTGGTGCCCGCGGCCAGCAGGAACTCACCCATCGAGGCGGCCATGCCCATCGCATAGGTGGCGACGTCGCAGGGCGCCAGCACCATCGTGTCGTAGATCGCCATGCCCGCGCTGATCGATCCGCCGGGCGAGTTGATGTAGAGATGGATGTCCTTGGTCGGGTCCTCGGCGGAAAGCAGCAGAATCTGCGCGCACAGCCGGTTGGCGATGTCGTCGTCCACCTGGGACCCGAGGAAGATGATGCGCTCCGCGAGCAGCCGCTCGTAGACCGAGTCGATAAGGTTCAGCCCCTGCGCGGCGCCACGCATGTGAGTCACGACTGGATACCTGCTTTCTATGGGTCGAGGGCCGCCGGAGGTGCGAGGCGCCCATCTCTAACAGACATTAACCAACCCGCTGCGACGCGCACTCCCCGACCAGCGCACGTTCGCTGTGGGCTTGATGCCCGCACCGGCGGAATGCGTCACTTCGAGGTGTCGGGCTCCGCGTCGGATCCGGTCGCGGCGACCTCGTCCGCGGCTGCCTCGACCTCATCGGCCGCCGCCTCGACCTCATCGGCCGCCGCCTCGACCTCGGCAACCGCGTCGACGGCCTCGTCACCAGCGGTGTCGGTGTCCCCGGCATCCTCGGCGGCGTGCTCGGTGGCGTCCTCAGCCTCGGCCGACTCGGTGGCCCACTCGGTGGCCGCTTCACCCTCCGGGGTCGACGGGCCGAAGAATTCGGTGGTGTCGACGACCTCACCGGCGGTGTCGGTGACCGTCGCGCCATGCACCACCGCGGCGATGGTGAGCCCGCGCCGAAGGTCCGCGAACATCGCCGGGAGCTGGTTGTTCTGCTGAAGCAGCTGCAACAGCTGCTGGGGCTCGATGCCGTACTGCCGCGACATCAGCACCAGCCGCTCCGTCAGGTCGTTCTGTCCGACCTGGACGCCGAGCTGATCGGCGACCGCGTCCATCAGCAGCTGCGTCTTGACCGCCTTCTCCGCGTTGGCCCGGTTGTCGGCGTCGAACTCTTCGCGGCTGCTGCCCTGCTCGGCCAGCGAATCGGCGAACTGGTCCTCGTCGTGGTCAAAGCCATGGATGGCGTTGTGCAGGGCATCGTCGACCTGGGCCTGCACGATCTTCTCGGGCAGCGGAACCTCGGTCTGCTCGAGAAGCGCCTCCAGCGCCTTGTCGCGGATCTGTTCGGCCTGTTCGACCCGCTTGACCCTGCGCACCTGGTCGGTGAGGCTCTCCTTCAGCTCATCGATGGTGTCGAACTCACTGGCCAGCTGGGCGAATTCGTCGTCGGGCTCGGGCAGCTCGCGCACCTTCACCGACTTGACCGTGACGGTCACCTCGGCGTCCTGCGCGGCCTGCTCGCCGGCGGCCAGCGCGGTGGTGAAGGTCTTGGTCTCCCCCTCCGACATCCCCACGATCTCGTCGTCGAGGCCCTCGATGAGCTGACCAGAGCCGACCTCGTGGGACAAGCCCTCGGTCGCGGCGTCCGGCACGTCCACACCGTCGACGGTGGCCGACAGGTCGATGGAGACGAAGTCGCCGGTCTGAACCGGGCGCTCGACACCGGTCAGCGTGCCGAACCGGGCCCGCAGCGACTGCAACTCGGCGTCGACGTCCTCCTCGGTCACCTCGATCGGGTCGACGGTGATGGTCAGCGCCGCCAGGTCAGGCAGGGTGATCTCGGGGCGGACATCCACCTCCGCGGTGAACACCAGCTCCTCGTTGTCCGCCAGCTTGGTGATCTCGATCTCCGGCTGGCCGAGCGGCTGCACGTCCGAGCTGGTCAACGCCTCGCTATAGCGGCTGGGCAGGGCGTCGTTGACAACCTGCTCAAGCACCGCACCCCGGCCGATGCGGGCCTCGAGCAGCTTGCGGGGCGCCTTGCCGGGCCGGAACCCGGGCAGCCGCACCTGCTTGGCCAGCTCCTTGAAGGCGCGGTCGAAGTCTGGTTCGAGTTCGGTGAAGGGCACTTCCACGTTGATGCGGACCCGGGTGGGGCTCAGCTTCTCGACGGTGCTCTTCACGGCGGTTACTCCTTGATGTCTGTCTGTCGTGGGTGGTTCCGGTCGGGGTGACAGGATTTGAACCTGCGGCCTTCCGCTCCCAAAGCGGATGCGCTACCAAGCTGCGCTACACCCCGCGCCTACGCGATCGGCAGCGCACGGGTGTGCACTGCTGACCACGCGAGATACTACGGGTTGACCGCGCGAAGCTATCAATTGGATTTCGTTCCCGGCACGCCGGTACAGTGCTGGTGCTGCACATGCGGGCGTAGCTCAATGGTAGAGCCCTAGTCTTCCAAACTAGCTACGCGGGTTCGATTCCCGTCGCCCGCTCCACGCGCTACCAGCGGATGCGCCCTTAGCGCAGATGTGCGACCGGGCCGGCGGGTTCGCCGCGGCAACCGTCGCGCATCGACTCGCCGGGGTTCGGCTCAGAACGAGACCGAGAACGATCCGACGGTGTAGCACACGTGGGACGAGCAGTTGCCGACGTCGGTCGAGCCCGGGGGCACGATCGCCAGGTTGATCCCACCGCCGGTGTTGTTACCCGAGTTCGTGCTGCCGTCGCCGAGCACGGTGACGAAATTGAGACCGCTGCCGAAATTCTCGCCGACCTTGTTGTTGTTGTTGCCGAAGATGTTGGCGACGTTGGCGCCGGTGCCGTAGTTGTTGGCCGCGTCGGTGTTGTTGCTGCCCTGGATGCCCGACAGGTTGCCGGCCAGGTCGGTGGTCCAGTTGGCGAAGGTGTTGCCATCGCCCCACTGGTTGCCGACGTTGGCGTTGTCGTCGCCGCTGATGCTGACGAAGTTATGCCCGTTGCCTCCATTGATTCCCGAGGCATCGTTGCCGGCGCCGAAGAGGCCTGCGTAGTTGACCCCGCCGACAAGGTTGTTACCCGAATTGGTGTTGTCGTTCGCCACGATGACGTGGTTGCTCGCCCACAGCGAGGGCGGTTGACCGTAAACGCTGTTGTTACCCGAATTCAGATTGTTGTCACCCAGGAAGGCGAGGTTGAGGCCGCTACCGAAATTGTTGCCAGAGCCGGCGGCGGGCCCCTCTTCGGAGTCACCGTTGCCGTCACCGAGGGTGACGATATTGAACGCCGACCCGTAATTGTTGCCAGAGTAGGCGTTGGCGTTCCCGGCGCTGACCAGGCTGATGATCCCGGCCTCGCTGTTGTTGCCGGATTCCAGGTTGCTGCTGCCGAGGCTGACGTTGTTGGGGCCCAGGCCGAAGTTGTTGCCGGAGCGGACGTTGTCGTTGCCGAGGATGGCGGAGTTGGGGCCGGCGCCGTGGTTGTTGGCGACGGCGGTGTTGTTGTTGCCGATGCTGAAGAAATTGGACCCGCCGTCGAAGTTCTGGCCGCTGTCGACGTTGCCGGTGCCCTTGACGCCGGTGTTGAACGGCGGGTTGATGTCCCCGGGAGCCGCGGCGGCCTGCGCCAGGCGGGCATTCCGCTTGCCGGTCACCGTGGGACTGCTGGATACCTTCGTCACCGGTCCGACTCGCGACGTTCCGGACTTTCCGGCCGCGCCGTTTGCACTGTTCGATCGGGTCGAAGACGGCGAACTGATCGCCGAGACGATCTTTTTCACGGCGTCGTTCACCGACGAGACACCCTCACTGTTGCGACCGTCGTCGTTCGCCGAAGCCGCGCCGTCACCGCGATCGACGGTGTCGGCAGCGGCGGTGGCAGAGGATCCGAACGTCGTCAGCGCGAGCGCGGCGCCAACCACGACCGTGCCCAGCACCGCCGGTCGCCGCTGCGATTTCGAGTGCCGTCCTGCCATAGGACCCTCCTAGATCGTGTGAGATGGCCCGTCCCGCGCTGAGGCTAACAGTCCACCGCGAAGCATGTCCGTGTTTGGAGGGTGACAGCACGGTTTGCGTTGCGTCACATAGTGATCCGGCAATGCGCGACCCGAGCGCCACCTCGGCTGACCCGTCACCGTCAGATCACGGAGCAAGCGGCCGTCGGGCGCCTACGACTGGCAGGTGATGCTTCCGGACACGTCGAAGACGTCGTCGCTTCCCGTGAGCAGTTGTCCGCAGACCACTACCACGGAGCTGGGCACGATAACGGGAAAGGTAGCCACCGGCCCGCTATACGCGTAGTCATGGCCGCCACCCGGGTAGGTGGCAATGGGTTTGCTCGAAACCTTGCTGCCTACGGCGATCACGCGGGTCCACTCGCCGTGCATCGTCGCGGTGCCGTTGATTGCCACCACCACGTTGTCATGGTCGTCGGGAACCGAGTTCGTGTACTGGTCGTGGAACCCTGCCGTGCCGTCGAGTGCGAACATCGTGTTCCCACTCCTGTTCTGACCATCCGCCGTAGCCGTGGCAGGCCGGAACACGCTGATCGCCAACGCCCGGTTGTCGTTGGACGCATTGGCCTGCGCGCCGGTGGCCGAATTGTCGCCGATGCCTACCGGGTCACCGGGACCGCCGTCGTAGGAGATACCCGGCCCCGCACTGGCCGTGCCCGCACCGATCATCCCCGCCGCGCCAAGTCCAGCGGCCAGCGCCGAGCCGGCCAGGATCCTGCGAACTGTCATGACCACTTCCCATCTCCGCCCCACTCTGGACCAGTTCAGCAAAGCACACTCACCCCCGGCGCACACCCGACAACTTGCCGTGTAGCATCGGCTATACCGCAACTCGCCGCTCGATAACCTCAGGTAGAGCAAATCTTCTCTGTCTGGAGCAAATAGGTTACTCGGGTCCGGTGCGCTTGTGCTGGAACTACGCGAAGTTGTCGCCGAGCAGCCATCCGGTGGCGTCGAGTTTGTAGATGGCCCGGGAGTCATCGACGAGGACGTCATCGACGGGATCCAGAACGATCTCGCAGCGCCGTCGGCCCACTTGAGGCACTACCGCCCGTCGCCGATGGATTCCACGGTCCCGCCATAGCGACGCACCGCCTCCGCCGAGCGCTCTACCAAGGTCAGGTCGACGGCAGAAGCGACGACGAATGCGTTGTGGTGCAACAGCATTCAACGGCGACCGGCTCGCCTCGCATGTGCGGGCAACACTGTGTCAGTCATCCTCGTCGAATCGCTGAACCACGCACGATGATGCATGTCGTCGACCTGTTCCTCTGCGGCCGACCAGTTGAACGCCGCGTTCTCGCCGTACGTCGCCGACGACCTGGCAGGTCCTGCGAGCATCCGATCTTGATACGGCACCGATGGGCCGCTCGATGTTGCTGCGTGCGGGCCGCCGGCACACTAGAGTTTCGTTTGCCGACAACCGCCTGCCGGTGCTGATGACCGGACGCGATCCAACGACGGTGACGATCAGCGGCACCCACCCGATTCCGCCCGGGCCGTCGGCCCCCGACCCAGAGAAGGGCTCCCACCCGCCCGTGCCACACCACGCGCAACCTCGGCCAGGACGCCGACCCGCCGCATCCGGCGCGATCGCCGCGGTGGTTGCGGCGGTGCTGCTCCTGGCGACGTCGGACCTGCGCCCGGCCGCCGTCACCGCGGCGCACCAGCTGATCACGGGTCCGTACGCGTCGTTGCTGGGCGCCTCGACGGATCTGGGCGAGTCGAGGGCGCGCACGGTCCAGCTGACCGCGGCGCTGCGCGGATCGGCGCGCCCGGATCGGCTGCTCGAGTGGGCCGCCGACCGTGGGCTGCAGGCCCGGTGGCGCGCCGGGGACACCTGGGCGATCCTGCAGGGTCCGCCCGCCACCGTCGCCGACGCACTCGACGTCGCCGTCCACGACTACCGCGGCCGCCGGGGGCAGGTGTTCTACGCCTCACCCCAGCAGCCGCAGGTGCCGGCCCCGCTGCGTGATTCTGTCTCCGGGCTGGGCCGGATCCTCAGCTACACGCCCCATCGCTCGGCCCTGCCCCCGATCTCGACGGACGTACCGTTTCCCGGCCTCGTCCCAACCTCGCTGCGCACCACCTACAACGTCGCGCCACTGACCGCCGACGGCTACACGGGCAAGGGAACGACGATTGTGGTCTTCGCGTTCGACGGCTTCAACCAGCCCGACCTCGACCTGTTCGCCACGACTTTCGGCCTGCCGACGTTCACGCCCGAGGTGGTCGGCGGAATGCCCGAGCAGCGCAGCGGTGAGGCCTCGATGGACCTGCAGGTGGCCCACGCCATCGCCCCGGACGCGCGCAAGGTCCTGGTCAATGCGCGGCCGACGGTCGAGGGCGGCGGCGCCTTCGAGAAGATCGGCCGGTTGATGGAGTCGGTCGATCAGCAGTTCCCCGGCGCCGTGTGGACGCTGTCGATCGGGTGGGGCTGCGACAAGCTGATCACCGCCGCCGATATGGAACCCGTGCGCGCCGCCATCGCCAGGGCCCATACCCACGGGACGACGGTGTTCGACGCGAGCGGCGACCTCGCCGGGCTGGAATGCAAAGGGGGGCAAGACTGGTCGGCACCGCCGAGCCCGGCTGACGTTGGCCTCGACGTGGTCGCGTCGCTGCCCGAGGTGACCAACGTGGGCGGGACGACGCTGTCCACCGACGCCGACTACCAGTGGCTCGACGAGCAGGCCTGGTTCGATCCGCCGCTCACGCAGGGCAGCGGCGGCGGGGTGTCGAATCTGTTCGACCGCCCGCAGTGGCAGCAGGACATCTTCCCGCCGAACTCCACCCCGCGGCGGCTTGCCCCCGACATCTCCGCGGTGGCCGACATTTTCACCGGTGCGGTGATCTTCCTGAACCAGCATCAGGTGGTGGGCGGCGGAACGTCGCAGGCCGCCCCGCTGTGGGCCGGGATCGCCGCGGTGATGAACCAGTATCTGGCGGCCAACGGCGGACGGCCGCTGGGGGAACTCAATTCGGTGCTGTACCGCGTCGCAGGAAGCGCGTCCCGGCCCGGCTTTCACGACGTCACGCTGGGCGCGAACGCGGTCTCCGTCGCGGGACCCGGATACGACCTCGTGACGGGGCTGGGCACACCGAACGTGGACAACCTGGTGCGCAACATCCTCGAGTTGCAGGGGGTGACGCAATGACCCCGCGACACGCCGACGACCTGCCCGTCGAGTTCGGAGGACCGCGATGACCGGCCCGCCACTGCTGACCATGCCCTGCCGGGCATGCGGACACGACGTACCCGCGGGCAAGTTCTGCGGATTGTGCGGGGCGCGCCTGACACGAGATTCCGGCCGCGGTCCGGACTGGTTGAGGGTCAGCGACTACGCCGCCGCACCCAGCGAGAGTGTGCTGCAGCCGTCGATCGTCAGCTCGGTGTTTCCGCACCTGCCGGAGCGCTCGCACGGCGCCTTCCGGGCGGGACTGGCGTTGATGCTGACTGTGCTGGTGGTGTTCGCGCTGGCCGGCTGGCAGATCCCGATCATCGCGGTCGGAACCCTGGGTCCGCTGCTGATATTCGGCATCTATCTCTTCGAAACCGGGGTCGTGGCGGATCTCCCGCGCCGGATCTGGGTGCTGACCGTCGTACTCGGCATCCTCGTGGGAGCGGTTTGGGTGTGGACGACGACAAACATCTTCGCGCAGTCCTACGGCATGGCGCTGGGCGCCCAGACCCCTGACATCGGGATGGTCCTCAAAGGCATCGTAATCCCGTTCGGCGGTGTCCTGGTGATGCAGATACCCGCGGCGCTCGTCGTGTCGATCCGGCCGCGCCACCATCGGGAAGCGCTGGACGGCTTCGCCGTCGGCGTCCTCGGCGCGACGACATTCGCCGCGAGCGCCACGCTGTTGCGGCTGATCCCCCAATTCAAGAGCGGTGTGTTCACCCAGGCGCAACCCCTGCTCGACCTGCTCATCGGCACCGGCATCCTCGGCGTGACGATGCCGCTCAGCGTGGCGGCCTTCGGCGGCGTCATCGGAGCCGGGCTGTGGTATGGCGCCGGCCGCCGCGGCGTGCGGCGCGTCCGCCTGTTCGCCGTGGTCGCGCTGGTCCTGGTGTTCTTCGCCGCCGCCTACACCGGCGTCGGCCTGACCGACCTGTTCCCGCTGCCCCTGGGATTGCAGTTCGCCAAACATGCCGTCATGGCGCTGGTGGTCCTCGCCGCGATGCGCGTCGCCCTGCAACTGGCGCTGCTACGGGAACGCGACGACGAAACGGCACCCGAGTCGCCGATCCTGTGCCCGCACTGCGGCCATGTCGTACCGGACATGACGTTCTGCCCGGCCTGCGGCGTCTCCGCCCATGCGTCCTCCCGGGCATCGCGGGAAGCGCGGCGAGCCGACCGGCCGCAGCCTGTCGAGCAGGAGGCCGAGCGGTGAGCGCACCTGCCGCGCCGGCTCGGGAGCTCTTCCCCGGCTACTCGCTGGCGGCGCGGTCCTATACCGCCGCCCCTCTCCGGCAGACGTCGCTTCGACGGCTTCTCGCATATCTCAGCGTGGGCATGGCCGCGCTGGTGGCCGCATTGCTGTCGGCGTCGTTGCTGACCGGGGCACCGCCCGTGCGCTACAGCTGCCCGCCGGATTGCGGACGCCCACCGACCGGAACCCCGGTGGCGGCAAACCCGCGATTCACCGCGGCCGACGGCAGTTTCTCGGTGTCCTATCCGGCGCCAAGCGAGGCGTATGCCATCTCGACCGACGACAACGGAGTGATCGCCGAGTATCGGGGCGGCGACACCGGGGTGATGCGGCTGTTCGGCGAGCCCGCCCGCGGCCGCTCGCCGCAGCAGGTGGTGGAGGATCTCGTCAGGGAGACGCAGCCCGACGCCACCGTCGCCTACCACATCCCCAACGCGATGGTCGGCTACCAACTGGGGTCCGGGATCGTCTACGACGTCTTCCCGCAGAACTCGCTGACCGACTACACACGAACCCGGATCGTGGTCTTGGCCGCCATCAAGGACGATTTCGCGCTCATCGCCGGCGCCGCGGGGCCCTATCACGAATTCGGACCGGACTCAGGTCCGGGGCCGCCGTCGGGGGCCAACCTCGAACTGGCGCAGGATCTGGGGAAGTACGTCAACAGCTTCCGCTGGCGCGCGGACCCGCCCCGCTGAGCGCCCGAAGGGATTCCGCGCGGTGCCGACCCGTGACGATCCGATCACCGCCGACCCGGGCGCGCAGCCGTGCGCTGTCCGACGAGACGAGGTGTACTGCGCTCTGGGCGTAATCGCCGATTGATTCGGGGACCGTCGGCGTCAGTTCCTGTGGGTACCCTGGACGCCATGAACGGCGTCGTGGTGGTGCTCATCCTGTTGGTCGTCGCGGCAATCGGGTTCGCGGTCTACACCTCATCGAAGGCTTCCCGCAGGCGTACTGCGGAGTCGCTGGCCGACGCGAAGGCCGACGCGCGTCGCATCATCGAACGGCTCGGCGGGCAGGTGATCGGGCTGACCGGTACCGACGAGGCGTCCAAGCAGGCGCTGGCCGACGCCTCGGAGCGCTACACCGCTTCGTCGTCGCAGATCGAGCAGGCGACGTCGGCGAGGCAGGCCGAGCTGGCCAAGGAGAGCGCACTGGAGGGGTTGTACTACGTACGCGCCGCCCGCGCGGCGATGGGCATGGACCCGGGCCCCGAGCTGGAGTCGCTGTCGGGTCAGCGGTCGGCAGGCACCGTTACCGAGGATCGGCGGGTGCAGTTCGAGGGACGTGAGATCGAGGCCTCCCCCACACCGTCGCAACGTACCCCCAACTATTACCCCGGCGGCCGGGTGGCAGGCAGGCCCGTGCCTGCCGGTTGGTACTCCGAGCCCTGGTGGAAGCCCGCCCTGGTCGCGGGTGCCTGGGGTATAGGTTCGGTGCTGCTCTTCGATGCGCTGTTCTCAGGGATGCACGGTTCTGGCTACGAGCAGGGTTTCGCGCAGGGCTATGACCAGGGCATGGATCAAGGCATGGACCAGAACATGGATCAGGGCGGCTATGACGGCGGCGGCGATGCCGGCTGGGATGGCGGCGGTTCCGACGGCGGCGGATGGGACTTCGGAGGCGGCGGCGACTTCGGTGGCGGCGACTTCGGCGGGTTCTGACGCCGCAACGCCCGGAAGCCGGATCGTCAGAACCGGCTGTCCAGCCGCGCCGACACCCCGGCCTCCTGCAGGTCGAGCCGCTCCAGCATGGCCCGAACGGCCTCATCGTCGATGTTCCCGGCGTCGCGCTCGGCGATGAGCGCGGCCCGCTGGGCCATCAGCACGTCACGGTAGAGGCCCGCGAACACCTCGGCCCGCAGCGTGTGGGCGTCGGGATCGGGCATCTCGTCGGCGTCCTGGGCGTGTCTGGAAATGATGGTGCTGATGTCGGCGAGCACGCGCGGGTCGAGCCCCTTGGGCGGGTCGGCCCTGAAGTCAGCGATCACGTCGTCGGCCGCCTCGTGAACGACACGCTCTGCTTTGCGCGTTTCCTGGCGGTCGTAGGCCCGGTCGTCGGGCTGCGATGACAGCTGGAGTCGCCGGATGAGCAGCGGCAGCGTCCACCCCTGCAGCAGCAGCGTTCCGACGGCGACGACGAAGGCGATGGCCTGGATGGTGGCCCGCTCGGGGAACGGGTCACTCACGGCGGTGGTGACCGGGATTGCCGCTGCGGCCGCCAGCGTGACGACACCGCGCATGCCGGTCCAGGACACGACCGTGTTCTCCTGCCAGGTCAGCGACCGGTTGTCGATCAACGTGCGCCACTTCGGTTGGGGTTTGGCCCGTCTGCGCATTCCGAGCGCACCGCGCCCGCCGCTCGCGGGAATCGGCACACTGAGGCTGCGCTCGACATGCCGCGACAGCACCCCGCGGCCGAACATCAGGAAGACCGACACCGGCCGAATCACCAGCACGATCAACAGCACAATCGCCGACGCGATGGCCACCTCCATCAATGATTCGTGGGCGTCGCGCAGATCCTCCAGCACGAATCGCAGGTGCAGGCCGATGTAGGCGAAGACGAAGGCCTCGAGCAGCACGTCCAGGGAGTTCCACACATAGCGCTCCTGCAGGCGGGTCTGGTAACCGGCGGACAGGCTGCCGCTGCCGACGACGAAACCGGCAACCACGACGGCCAGCACGCCTGAGGCGTGGACGTGCTCGGCGGCAATGAACGCCCCGAAAGGCACCAGCAATCCCTGCACCGTCTCAAGACCGGGGCTGTTGAGGCGCTTGCGGATCCACAGGGTGATGTAGCCCAGCGCCGCGCCCATCAGCGGACCGACCAGCGCGCTGTATCCGAACAGCAGAAACGGATTTTCGATGAAGGTGTGCGTTCCGGCCACCTGGGCGACCGCGATGGAGAACAGGGTCAACGCGGCGGCGTCGTTGATGAGACTCTCGCCGGTGAGGATGGCCATCACGCGTTTGGGCAGGCCAAGCTTGCGGCCGACGGCGACCGCGGTAACCGCGTCGGGCGGGGCGACGATGGCCCCGAGCACCAGTGCCGTGCCGAATGTCAGGGGCACGACCACAAGCCACGACGACACCGCGGCCACCGCGAAGGCGGTGACCACCACCAGCGCGACCCCCAGACCGAGGATCGGTTTGATGTTGCGCAGGAACGTCGGGAACGAGAAGTCGAGCGCGGCCGAATACAACAGCGGCGGCAGGACGACGGTCAGCAGCACATGCGAGTCGAGTTCGGGCGCCTCGAAGCCCGGTATGAACGACACCGCGATACCGACCAGGACGATGATGAGTGCCGGTTCAAGCCCGCGTCGGTGCGCCATCGCCGTTACGACGATCGCGCCGACCACAACCAAGATCAGTTCCACCCGGAGATTGTCCCGTCAATCCTGTGAACTCGCTGGACGGGGACACGTCAGCGCTGGCAACCGGGGCACCAAAACACGTTGCGTCCTTCGAGTTCAGCGGCGCGAATGGCGGTTGCACACACCCGGCACGGCTCGCCCGCGCGTCGGTAGACGTAGGTGCGCGGCCGGCCTGGGCCGTAGGAGGGCGCACCGTGGTCGTCCTCGGGACGCACCACGACGATCATGCCGCGACGCAGCCCGACCGCCATCAGGGCCACGAGATCCGTCCACATGTCGGCGAACTCGGCCTCGGTGATCGTCGTCCCGGGCCGGAAGGGGTCGATGTGGCGCCGATAGAGCAACTCGCTGCGGTAGACGTTGCCCACCCCGGCGATCACCGTCTGGTCCATTAACAACGCGCCAATCGGCCTGCGGGACTTGGTGATCCGCCTCCATGCCGGGCCCGGGTCGGCGTCGCGGCGCAGCGGGTCGGGACCGAGTCGCGCGACTACGGACGCGATCTGGGGTTCCTCGATCACCTCGCAGACCGTGGGTCCGCGCAGATCGGTTCCGTACTCGGCACCGATCATCCGCATTCTCACCTGTCCGATCGGTTCGGCGAGGTCGGCGGTGCTGAACTCGGTGAAGGTGCCGTAGAGCCCCAGGTGCACGTGCACCACCCTGCCCCCGGCGTAGTGGTGGAACAGATGCTTACCCCAGGCGTCGGCCTTGCGGAATACGTGCCGGTCCACAGTCGCCGCCCCTTCGACGAAGCGGCCCTGCGGGCTGGACACCGCCACCGGCGCGCGACCGAAGCGCCGCTGATGCAGGCGGGCCAGCCGGTGCAAGGTGTGGCCCTCCGGCATTGCCCTACTCCGGCCCGCCCGGCACCGGTGGCGCGACGTGGGTGCGCTCGAATTCGGCGAGAATGTCGATGCGGCGTTGGTGGCGTTCGGCTTTCGACCACTGGGCGGACAAGAACGCGTCGATGATGGTCAGCGCCTCCGGCACGGTGTGCATGCGGCCGCCGATACCCATCAGCTGTGCGTTGTTGTGCTCACGGGCCAGGGTCGCGGTCTCGGTGCTCCATGCGAGCGCACACCGCGCACCGGGCACCTTGTTGGCCGCGATCTGCTCACCGTTGCCGGACCCGCCGATGACGATGCCGAGACTGTCCGGATCGGCCACGGTCTTCTCGGCAGCCGCGATGCAGAACGCCGGATAGTCGTCCTCGGCGTCATAGGCGTAAGCGCCGCAGTCGATCGGCTCGTGGCCGCTGGCTGCGAGGTGCTCGATGATGGCCTGCTTGAGTTCGTATCCGGCATGGTCGGCGCCGAGGTAGACACGCATGCCGGTAACCCTACTGGGCGGGGTGTGCGACCCTAGCCGCTATCCGGCGCTCGCGTGCATGCACGGTGCACCGACAACGGACGCCGTTTTTGCTGGCCATTGATGCAACATGCTGGAATCCCGGGAAATCCCGTTGCCGACGCAGCATCTGCTTTTCGCGCGCTTGTTGCACACCTAGATTCGTTGCGGCGAAACCGGTTACGGCACCAGCATCCGACATGAACCGTTGCCGATCAGCGGTATCGAGGCTCGACCGTACTGGCCCCCGAGCGCTCCCCATCGACTAGCGTGGCGGACCGGCGACCGTCGCGTCGGGCTTCACGCCCGGGGCTACCATCGCCCAGTATCGGACGCTGATTCGGAAGCGCAGGGGGCCGCGAAATGACAAGTGCCGAAGCGGTGGAGCACACCCCATCGCGTTGGGTGGTTCCCGCTGCCCTGGTGATCGCGCTGATCGCGGCGGGCCTTTCGGTATGGGCACTGCTGCGACCGACGGGCGAAGCCACGCCAACCACCGAGGCATCACCGGAGGCGTTCACCGCCGAGCAGACCGAGGATGCCAAGGCCCGGACGTGCGCGGCGTTCGACACTGTGCGCAACGCGGTGTCGATCCAGACCAACCTCGACCTGGGCCCCGACGCCGTGGCCAGGGAAGCCGTCGCCGCGAACGCACGGCTGGCGACCCTCGGAGGCGGCAGTTACCTGCTTTCCCGCCTGGACCCGGCAACCCCACCCGAACTCACAGATTCCGTCCGAACTTTCGCGAATAACCTGCAGGACATCGGGATCAGGCAGCTCGTCGGCGTGCAGAACACCGACCCCTCGATGGCGCCGCTACTCAAATCGGCTCAGGACGCCAGCCCACGTATCACCGAGTTGTGCAAGTAAGCACGGCTGTCCATCCCCACAACTCGGCAAATTACAAGTGAAAATCTCCGTGCATTGGCAGTTTGCCATCGCAGCTTGGGCGTTTGCGCGCGGCGACCTCAGCGCCCGCACCCGAACTCGCCACCGCTACCCCACCGTGATGGCATCCAGCCGTTCCTTGATGAAATCGGCACACGTCACCGGCGCCAGCCCGGACACCCGCCCGATCGGCGGCTCCAGCGGAATCACCCGCGCGTCGTGGTTGGCCTCGTAGAAGTAGATCAGCGATACCAGGTCCTCCTCCGGGGCTTCGGGCTGCGGCGGCAGCACACGGTGGCGCCCGGACGGCCAGCGCCGCCCACTCCAATACTCCAGCAGATCACCGATATTCACCGTCAGGGCGCCGGGTTGCCACGGGGCGTCCTCCCACCCGTTGGCGTCCGAGTACACCTGCAGTCCCCCCGCACCCGGCTCGCGGTCCAGGATCGTCACCGTGCCGAAGTCGGTGTGCGGACCGATACGGAACTGCCCGGGCTCGGGCTCCCCCACCACGCTGACGGGCGGGTAGTGGTTGATGTTCATCGTCCACGTCGGCCGGTCGGCCAGCGTCGCGAATGGGTTGTCGGCCATCTGCAGGGCACGGGCGAACAGCGCGAGTAGGTCGTCGGCCAGCCCACGCATCGCCGCGGTGTATTCGGCGACCAATCCGTGCAATGCCGGAACTTCGGCGGGCCACACGTTGGTCGCGAACCAGATCCGGTCCACCTCGGGATC
The DNA here is from genome assembly GCF_044223235.1 of Mycobacterium sp. Taxonomy (GTDB): domain Bacteria; phylum Actinomycetota; class Actinomycetes; order Mycobacteriales; family Mycobacteriaceae; genus Mycobacterium. The sequence goes on along the minus strand of NZ_JBGAME010000018.1, from coordinate 38,753 downwards.
GCCCGTTTCCGTCTCGGCTCCCAGGCTGTAGCTCTCCTTGAGGTCGGGCGGGGTCTCGGTGCCCTCGGCGTAGGCATTGGCTTCGGCGCCCGGCGCTATCCAGCCGTGCCCGCCGACCGGTACCGAATAGCGTTGCTTCACCGCAGCGGGCAGCGCGAAGAACTCACGACTGGCGGCCCGCACACCGGCGGCCAACTCCGGGGCGACACCATGGCCGGTGACCACGATGAAGCCGGCCCGCTGCAGCCCCTCATCCACGTCGGCGGCCAGCGCGTCGGCGTCGGCACCTCCCGCATACCACCGCGAAATATCCACCATTGCAATGGCACTCACTCAGCCACCCCGATATCCTCATGCCACAGCTGCGGATTCGCAGCGATGAACTCCGCCATCATCGACACGCAGCGCTGATCGTCGAGAACGGTGACGGCAACCCCGTGCTCGGCCAGCCAATCGTGCCCGCCGGAGAACGTGTGGGCCTCGCCGATCACCACCGAGCCGATGTTGAACTGACGGACGAGCCCGCTGCAGTACCAGCACGGCGACAGCGTCGTGACCATCACCGTCGACCGGTAGTCGCGTTGACGACCGGCGTTGCGGAACGCATCCGTCTCGGCGTGCATCGACGGGTCGTCGTCCTGGACACGCCGGTTGTGGCCGCGGCCCAGCAGCACCCCGCCCGCGCCGAACAGCGCGGCACCGATCGGTATCCCGCCCTCCGACAGTCCTTTTCGGGCCTCGTCGACGGCGACGTCAAGCATCTCCGTCGGCGTCATACCGCGCGCTCGGCGGAGATCTTGGACCGGCACAGCACCAGATAGCATGCGCCGGAGATGAAGAAGCCGACAAAGAAGGTGATATCACCCAGTTGTGGAACGGTCCTGGCCACGACGCCGACGAACTTCTCCTGGTTGGAGAACAGCGCCACCGACACCACCAGCCCCGTGACGAATGACAGCAGGCCACCCCAATTGGAATAGGAACGGTCGTAGAGGAACCCGGCGATCGACTGGCCGCGCCGCAGGTATTGGTCGGCGAACACCACACCCAGCCAGGGCCCGATCCAGTACGCGATGATCAACAGGAATGCCTCGTAGCTGTGCGCGGCGTCGGGCAGGGCCCACCACGCCACCAGGAAGCCGGCGACGCCGAAGAACACGGTCACCAGCGCACGCGCCACGTGGGGCGGCAATTTCACTCCAATGGTGACGAAAGCCATTGCGCCGGAATAGATGTTGATCGAGTTGGCGGCGATGGCCCCGATGGCGATCGCCAGCAGGGTGGCCTTGGCGAGCCAGGATCCCAGCTCGCTGGTGAACGATCCGGTCGGATCGGCAAGAGACGCCTCGCCGACGGTCGCCGACGCCGCCCCCACCGTCTCCAGCACCGCACACGACAGGAACAGGCCTGCCGCCGCGAAGAAACCCGTGCGCGCGGTCGACACGGTCGACGGCAGATAGCGGGTGTAGTCGGCGGCATAGGGCGTCCAGCCTGCGGCGTAGCCGAACGAGGTGCCCACCGTGAGCAGGAAACCGCCAAGCCCGCCGACCCCGCCTGCGGGTGCCGGGGCGCCGAGATCGGCGTGCACGAAGATGGCGATCGACGCCAGAGCGAAGATCACCGCCAGCACCGGGAAGGCCCACCGCTCGAATGCCTGCACCAGGTTGTGTCCGAAGAACGCGCAGCCGGTCTGGACGAGCACGATGACGACCAGACCCACCAATGGTCCGAAGCCGAACAGTGTGCTCAGCGCGAACGCTCCGCTGACACTGTTGGTCGCGAACCACCCGACACCGGCGGTCACCGACATCAGCACCGCGGGAACGGCATTGCCCTTGAAGCCGAAAGCCATGCGACCCAACACCATCTGCGGCACACCGTGCAACGGCCCGCGCGCCGACAGAAAGTAGTGCGCGACGGCGCCGAGCCCCGTACCGATGACGATCCCGGCGAGGGCCTGCCAGAACGTCATCCCGAACGCGAGCACCGCGAGCATCCCGACGAACACCGTCGCGAACTCCAGGTTCGGCGATGTCCAGGTCCAGAACAGCTGAACTGGCTTGCCGTGCCGGTCGGCTTCGGCGATGAACTCGTTTCCGCCGGGCTCCACCGCGACGATGCGATCGCGGTAGGTGCCGTCGGTGGTGGGCTCGGCGACTGTCATCGCTCTACGGTGGTCCCGACCCGGGCCCCTCGCAACCGGACTTCACAGGAAGTCACCGGGCCGAAATCTGCCGCACGGTCGCGATGACGCTGCGGCTACGACCGTGGTGCACAATTCGCGGCGGCACCAGGGTCAGTCGAACTCGGGCGACTCCGTGCGGGTGCGCTTGAGCTCCCAGAAGTGCGGGTAGGACGCGAAAGTCACCGACGCGTCCCACAGCTTGCCGGCTTCCTCACCGCGCGGGATCCGCGAGAGCACCGGGCCGAAGAACGCCACCCCGTTGACGTGAATGGTCGGGGTGCCCACGTCGTCACCGACCGCGTCCATTCCGGCGTGGTGGCTTTCGCGCAGAGCGTCGTCGTACTCGTCGGTGGTGGCCGCCTCGGCCAGCTCCGCAGGCAGGCCCACCTCAGCGAGCGCCTCGGCGATCACCCGATGGAACTCGGGGTCGAAATCTCGATAGCCCTGGTTGTGAATCCGCGTTCCCATCGCCGTGTAGAGCGGCAACAGAATCTCCGAACCCTTGGCCTGCTCGGCGGCGATGGCGACCCGAACGGGCTTCCACGCCTGCTTGAGGCCCTCGCGGTACTCCTCAGGGATGTCCTTACCCTCGTTGAGCACCGCAAGGCTCATGACGTGGAAGTTGACCTCGACGTCGCGGACCTTCTCGACTTCGAGGATCCAGCGCGACGTGATCCAGCACCACGGGCACAGCGGGTCGAACCAGAAATCGGCGACAGACTTCTCGGACTTCTCGGGCATGGGTTAATCCTCTCGCTCGGCACGTGGACGTCCGGTTTGCACAACCCCGGCCGCGCAGCCTGTGTTCCCCGTCGAGGGCTAGGGTTGACCGGTGTGGCACTTCCCAATCTGACCAGAGACCAGGCCGCTGAGCGCGCGGCCCTGGTGACCGTCAACAACTACCGCATCGAACTCGACCTCACCGACTCACACGCCGGACCGGGTGAGCATACGTTCCGGTCGGTCACCACCGTCGAATTCGACGCCCTGGCCGGCGCCGACAGCTACATCGACCTCGCCGCCGACACGATTCGCGCCGCCACCCTGAACGGAAACGACATCGACGTGTCGGAGTACGACGAATCCACCGGTGTCCCATTGCGGGGGCTGGCCGCCCACAACGTCGTCGTCATCGACGCCGACTGCCGGTACTCCAACACCGGAGAGGGTCTGCACCGGTTCGTCGACCCCGTCGACAACGAGGTGTACCTCTACTCGCAGTTCGAGACCGCCGACGCCAAGCGGATGTTCGCGTGCTTCGACCAGCCCGACCTCAAGTCGACCTTCGACGTCATCGTCACCGCCCCGTCGCACTGGGAAGTGGTGTCCAACGGCGCCACCGTGAGCGCCGAGCGCCAGGACACCACCGGCGCCACCACCCACACCTTCGCCACTGCGCCGCGGATGAGCACCTACCTGGTGGCGCTGATCGCCGGACCGTACGCGGTGTGGCGGGACCGTTACTCCGACGCCCACGGCGAGATCCCACTGGGCCTGTTCTGCCGTAGGTCGCTGCAGGAGTTCATGGACTCCGAGCGGTTGTTCACCGAGACCAAGCAGGGATTCGGCTTCTACCACAACAACTTCGGTGTGCCCTACGCATTCGGCAAGTACGACCAGCTGTTCGTGCCGGAGTTCAACGCGGGCGCCATGGAGAACGCCGGCGCGGTGACGTTCCTGGAGGACTACGTCTTCCGCAGCAAGGTCACCCGCGCCTCCTACGAGCGCCGCGCCGAAACCGTGCTGCACGAGATGGCGCACATGTGGTTCGGCGACCTGGTGACCATGCAGTGGTGGGACGACCTGTGGCTCAACGAGTCGTTCGCGACCTTCGCATCCGTGCTGTGCCAGGCGGAGGCCACCGAGTACGACCAGGCGTGGACGACGTTCGCCAACTCGGAGAAATCGTGGGCCTACCGGCAGGACCAGCTTCCGTCGACTCACCCGGTGGCCGCCGACATCCCCGACCTGCACGCGGTCGAGGTCAACTTCGACGGCATCACCTACGCCAAGGGCGCCAGCGTGCTCAAGCAACTGGTCGCCTATGTCGGCCTGGAGTCGTTCCTGGCCGGCCTGCGGGACTACTTCCGCGACCATGCGTTCGCCAACGCGACGTTCGGTGATCTGCTCGGCGCGCTGGAGAAGGCGTCGGGTCGCGATCTGTCCGGCTGGGGCCGCCAATGGCTGAAGACCACCGGGCTCAACACGCTGCGGCCGGAGTTCGATCTGGACGACCAGGGCCGCTTCACCCGGTTCGCGATCAGCCAGGGCGGGGCCAAGCCCGGTGCCGGGGAGACCCGGGTGCACCGGCTGGCCGTCGGCATCTACGCCGACGACGGGTCGGGCAAGTTGGTGCGCGTGCACCGTGAGGAACTCGACGTCGAAGGCGACCTCACCGACGTGCCTGCACTGCAGGGCATCCCGCGGGGCAAGCTGATCCTGGTCAACGACGACGACCTGACCTACTGCTCGCTGCGGCTTGACCCCGACTCGCTGCTGACGCTGCTGAGCCGGATCGCCGACATCGCCGAACCGCTGCCCCGCACGCTGGCCTGGTCGGCGGCGTGGGAGATGACGCGCGAAGCCGAACTGAAAGCCCGCGACTTCGTCGCGCTGGTGCAGGCCGGCATCCACGCCGAGACGGAGGTCGGCGTCGCACAGCGGCTGCTCCTGCAGGCCCAGGCGGCTCTCGGCTCCTACGCCGAGCCGGTGTGGGCCACCGAGGAAGGCTGGCCCGCATTCGCCGACCGGCTGCTGGAGCTGGCCCGCGGTGCCGAACCCGGATCGGACCATCAGCTCGCCTACGTCAACGCGCTGTGCACGTCGGTGCTGTCGAGCCGGCACGTCGCCGTGCTCGCCGATCTGCTCGACAGTGCTGAATCTGCCGACCGCCCCGGCCGGGGACTGCCGGGCCTGACGGTCGACACGGACCTGCGCTGGCGGTTGGTCACGGCGCTGGCCGCCGCGGGTGACATCGACGCCGATGGCACCGCCACCCCGTTCATCGACGCCGAGGCGCAACGGGATCCGACCGCGGCCGGGCGGCGCAGCGCGGCAGCCGCATCGGCGGCGCGGCCGCAAGCCGCGGTCAAGGAAGCGGCGTGGCAGCAGGTCATCGAGGATGACACCCTCGCCAACATCACCGCCCGCGCGATCATCGGCGGGTTCGTGCGGCCCGGCCAGGGTGAACTGTTGCAGCCCTTCACGGCGCGATACTTCGAGGCGATCCCCGGGGTGTGGGAGCGCCGGTCCAGCGAGGTGGCCCAGACGGTGGTGGTCGGCCTGTACCCGTCGTGGGACATCAGCGAGGAGGGCCTTGCCGCCGCCGACACGTTCCTCGCCGGTGAAGTACCTCCGGCGTTGCGGCGGCTGGTGCTGGAAGGCCGTGCGGGCGTCGAACGAGCGCTGCGGGCGCGCGCCTTCGACGTCAGCTGACGCGAGATAGCGTTCCCGGTCGTGAAATCGCGTGAAGCACGACCGGGAACGCTATCTCGGTGAAACTCAGGCGGGTGAGACGCCGGCGCTCATCACCCGCACGGCGCTGATCAGCCCGTCGATCAGGTTGCCCTCCTTGAAGGCGGAGGCCGCCGCGGACACCCCGAGCGGTGCGGCGGTCTCGATGCCGCGGCCCTTGAGTTCGGAGCCGTACACGACCTCGATCGCGCGCTGGTCCGGCGACACCGCCAGCAGGACGGCGTTATCCGGCGTCGGCACCTTCGCCAGCACCTCGCGGGCGGTGACGACCGTGTCCTCACCAAGGCTGCCGACGTAGACGGCGAACCGGGCCTTCGCCGCGCGCGAACCGTACTTCAGCGCATCGTCGAGAACCACCAGGTCCTGGATCGGGAACGGGTAATGCAGCGACAGCTCGCCGGGTTCGGTGACCTTGGAGATGCGCCCGCTGGAGGTGATAGCCCAGCCGTACGGCAGCTGCGCGGGTACGACGGTCGCAACGTCACCACTTACCACTTGCGCCACCTCCAACGGTCAACGGGTGCGCGCCGTGTCCCCCGTGGTCGGCGGGTTCGTCGGCGGCCCACAGGATGGGTTCGTGCGTCCAGGGATCGGACAGTTTGTACGTCGCGGGATGCGGACCCTTCTTCCTGAAGATGAACAGGGCCAACACCCCCGCGATCGCTAAGGGCACTAGTACGAAAAGAGCGTGCATCATTGGGGTGCTCACGACGCAAACCGTAACCCACCAAACCGCTATGCCGCGCCCTCACCGAGGTATCGCACCCAGGCCGGGTCGAGTTCCTTGACCGTGGAAAGCAGCCGCCAGTGCTGACCCTTGGGCGGCACGGGCACCGACCGCAGGGTCCAGCCCAGCTCGGTGAGCAACCGGTCGGCCTTCTTGTGGTTGCAGGGTGAGCAGGCCGCAACGCAGTTCTCCCAGGAATGGTCACCGCCGCGGCTGCGGGGCACGACGTGGTCCACGGTGTCGGCCTTTGCGCCGCAGTAGGCGCAGCGAAACCGGTCCCTGTGCATCAGCGCCGCCCTGGTCATCGGGATGCGGGCCCGGTAGGGCACCCGCACATAGGACCGAAGGCGGATCACCGATGGGACGACGATGGTCCGGGTCGCCGAATGGATGATCGGGCCCGCCGGGTCGTCGTGCACGACGTCGGCCTTGCCGCACATCAGCATGATCACCGCACGCCGCAGCGGCAACGCCGTCAGCGGTTCGTAAGTGGAGTTGAGCAGCAGAACCCGGCGGCGGCCCCAGAGGGAGCCCTCGTGCCCGACCGGGACGTGGGGGTCGACGCTGTGCAGGGCCCGTGCGGGTGCCGGCGCCGGACCGGGTGGGCATGCCGGGACGCCGTGATGCCGGTGGCCGGCCCGCCGCAGAGGGCCGTTCTTGCGATGCGCCATTCGTCCTCCGACCGACAGTCCACCATGGATCGGCATCGATCGCACGGCAATTCCGTCCGTGTTCGCAGGTCAGTCCCGTGAACATCCGGTGACTTCGGTGCGCGAACCGCACGTAGGCCTGGTCATGCACAGCCGCAAACAACCTTCGGGCCGCAGACGCGAGGAGCGCCGCGAGGCGCACAGGGGAAACCGGCATGGTCCACAATGGACGCGATGAGTCACGTCGAACAGCAATCGTTCTATGACGCGGTGGGCGGCCACCAGACGTTCCACGCGATCGTCTCGCGCTTCTACGCGCTGGTGCGTGAGGACGAGATTCTGCACCCGCTGTATCCGGAGGACGACTTCGACGGCGCCGAAGAGCGGTTGCGGATGTTCCTCGAGCAGTACTGGGGCGGCCCGCGCACATACTCCGATCAGCGCGGCCATCCGCGGCTGAGGATGCGCCACGCACCGTTCCGGATCGGGTTCATCGAACGCGACGCCTGGCTGCGTTGCATGCACACGGCCGTCGCCTCGATCGACTCCGGCACCCTCGACGACGAACATCGCGCGACGCTGATTGCCTATCTGGAGATGGCGGCGCAGTCGATGGTCAACTCGGCGTTCTAGCGCCGATTCCGTACCCGCCCGCGCGATCGACGTGCCGCTTAGTCAGCGGGCCGCGGCTCACAGATCAGCAGCGGGATCTCGCGGTCGGTGTTGCGCTGATAGCCGCCGTAGCCCTTGTACGCCTTGACCACCTCGGGCCACAGCTCTGCCCGTTCCCCTGGGCTTGCGGTGCGGGCACGCATCGGCTTGGTCTCTCCGTTGACGGTCATGGTGACGTCCGGATGCGCGATCGCGTTCTTGTACCAGTCGGGGTGGTCCTGGTGGCCGCCCTTCGACGCCACCACGACGATGCGGTTGTCGTCGTGCACCGGACTGGTCAGCAGGTTGGAGTAGGGTTTGCCCGACTTGCGGCCGACGGTGTGCAACTCGACCGCCAGCATGCCCATGACGGTGCGGGGATACCGACCGCCGGTGAGCACGAGCATCGCGCGGTGGCCGTGCTCGAGTAGCCACGAGCCGATTTCGGCGGATCGATCGGATTTGCCCATCGTGGATACGCTAGCGCAGCACCAGCGCTGGGTCGCCACGGCGCCGATACACCGAGCCGAATCGCGCGTCGATGCGCAACCATGATGACATCGCTCGTACCCGGACGATCTCATCGGCCGGTACGGCCTGCGGATCCAGCGCCGCACCGTCGGCGGCCGGCCTCGACTGCGGCAGGAAACCCATTGCCGTCAAAGCGAGTACGCACCGCATCGGGATACCCACCGAAGCATCGCCGTAGCTGACCGCGACGACCTCCTGATCCAGCAACGACGGAGGCGGGCCGTGCGCGCCGGAGTGTTCCCTGGCCAGCGCCGAACCGCGTTGAGCCAGGTCGAGGATGATCCGGGCGGGCACATCGTCGAGGTGGGCGAATCCGCCGTCGGGCGGCAGCGCGCCACGCCACGCCGAATCCATCGGAAATCCCGGGTCGACGACGCCGGAGTGGTCGGCCTCCACCAGGCCCCTGGCCAGCGCATCGGCCCCGACGCTGATGTCGGCCGGCCTGATCCGGCCCACCACCACGCGGCTGGCCAGCACATCGAAACCGGTTGCCACCCAAGCGACTACCCGTTCGCCGGTGCTTATCCCCGGGTCGCTTCGCTCCTGCCCGCCGGTGCGCTGCCGCAGTCGGATCACCGCAGCCTCGTCCATCCTCAGCGCGCGGTCGGCGAAGACCGCCAGGTCCTTTCGGTCCGCGGCAGTGTCGATCCAGATTCCCCGCTCCCCTGCGACGGGCGTCATCCCCGCGACCAGCCAAGCAGGTAGTCGCGCTGCGCCTCCGAAAGCCGCTGCAGCCGTTGCTCTTCGATGTGCACGGCGGCCAGCTGCGTCTCGGCAACCACGGACGGCTTCGAGTCGGGTGCTGCGGCCACCGAGCGCACCTCGTAGCCAATGGTGAAGTCGACGGCCCGCACCCGCTTGGACCACATCGTCACCTGCAGCGGCGAGTCCATCAGCCGCAGCTGCCCCTTGTAGACGATGTTCACCTCGGCGATCAGCAGCCCGATCGTCGTGATCTCGGCACCGAAAGGCTCACGTAGGAAAGGGATCCGGGCCTCTTCGAGAATGGTGACCATGGTGGCGTGGTTGATGTGCTGGTACATGTCGATGTCGGACCATCGCACATGGACGGGGGCGACGAACCCCAGCGCCAACTCATCCGTCACCCAGAGACTCCAGTTCCGGTCGTGCGTGTCATGCTGCGGATCTGCCGGGCAGCTACCGACAGCGTCGCGAGATCACTAAGTTCGTCCCCGTAGATCTCGGTGAGCGTGCGGCGTGCCCTCGACACCCGCGACGTGTTGTTCAGCTCCCATTCGGCGATCTTCTGCTCACCGCTTTCGTCGGGCTCACCCACGGCGAGCACGTCGAAGCACAGCGAGCGCAGCGATCCATAGATGTCGTCGCGAATCGCCAACCGGGCCAGCGAATGCCAGCGGTCGTCGCGCGGCAGCTGGGACACCGCGGTCAGCAGACCATCGGTGCCGAGATGGTCCATCAGGGCGAAGTAGGTGTCGGCGACCTCGGCCGGGTCCCGATCGATGATGTCTGCGATGTCGATGACGTCGAGCAGGCTGAACTGGTACAGCCCGGTCGCCACGGTGTAGGCGAGCTCCGCTGTGGCGCCATGCGCAGCGAACTCCTCGGCCTCCTTGTTGACGATGACCTTGTCGTCACCGCGCAACCACTCCGACATCCTGGGTGTCAGCATCGCGACCTTCTTGGCGAACCGGTTGATCTCCGCGCCGACCGCCAGCGGTTGGGGCCGATAGTTCAGCAGCCAGCGCCCTGCCCGGTCGATCAGCCGGCGCAGGTCCAGCGTCATCCGGTCGGACACCGACACCGGCAGATCCGACGCGAGGATCTGCCGCCACACCGACCCGATGCCGAAGATTGCGTCGGTGGCCACATAGCTGCGCACCGCGTCCACCGGGCCGACGCCCACGTCCTCGGTGACCCGATACGCGTAGGTGATGCCTGCGGTGTCGACGAGGTCGTTGACGAGCATGGTCGTCACGATCTCCCGGCGCAGCTGATGGGAGCGGATCTCGTTGCCGAACTGGTCACGCAGCGTCGAGGGGAAATACCACGGCAGCCGCGCCGCGAACGCCTCCTGATCGGGCAGTTCGCTGGCGAGCAGGTCGTCCTTGAGCTCCAGCTTGGTGTGCGCCATCAGGGTGGCCAACTCCGGCGAGGTCAGGCCCAGCCCGGCCTCGGCGCGCCTGCGGATTTCCTTCTCCGACGGCAGCGCCTCCAGTTCACGATTGAGCCCGCGCTCCGCGGCGAACTCCTTGATCATCCGGGCGTGCACGGTGAGCAAGCTGGTCGCGTTGGCCCGGCTGGTGCCCATCAGGTCGTTCTGTTCGATGTTGTCGACGAGGACCAGCCGCCCGACCTCGTCTGTCATCGACACAAGCAGTGCCGCCCGCTCACCCTCGTCGACTTTGCCCGCGGTGACCAGCGAATCGATCAGGATCTTGATGTTGACTTCGTGGTCGGAGCAGTCGACACCGGCGGAGTTGTCAAGGGCGTCGGTGTTGATGCGGCCGCCGGCCAGGTCGAACTCGATCCGGCCCCGCGAGGTGACGCCCAGGTTGCCGCCTTCGCCGATCACCTTGGCCCGCACCTGATTTCCGTTGACCCTGACCGGATCGTTGGCACGGTCACCGACGTCGGCGTCCGATTCGGCCTCGGCCTTGACGTAGGTACCGATCCCGCCGTTCCACAGCAGATCCACCGGCGCCTTGAGTACGGCCTTGATCAGCGCGGGCGGTGTCATCTCGGCCACGCTGTCCTCGATGCCCAGCGCGTCGCGGACCTCAGGGGTGATCGGGATGGACTTCTGCTCGCGGCTGTATACCCCGCCGCCCTCACTGATCAGCGACCGGTCGTAGTCCTCCCAGCTGGATCGGGGCAGGTCGAACAGCCGCTTGCGTTCCTCCCACGACGACGCCGCGTCGGGGTTGGGGTCCAGGAAGATGTGCATGTGATTGAAGGCTGCGACCAGCCGTATGTGCGGAGAAAGCAACATGCCGTTGCCGAAAACGTCGCCGGCCATGTCGCCGATGCCGACGACGGTGAAATCCTCGGTCTGCGTGTCGACACCCATCTCGCGGAAATGCCGTTTGACCGATTCCCACGCGCCCTTGGCAGTGATGCCCATGGCCTTGTGGTCATAGCCCACCGACCCGCCCGAAGCGAACGCATCGCCCAGCCAGAAGCCGTAGGACAGCGCGACCTCGTTGGCGATGTCGGAAAAGGTGGCGGTGCCTTTGTCGGCCGCCACGACCAGATAGGCGTCATCGCCGTCGCGCCGCACCACAGCTGCGGGTGGAACGATGGCGCCCGTCGCCCTGTCGACGTTGTCGGTGACGTCGAGCAGGCCGGCGATGAACAGCTTGTAGCAGGCGACGCCCTCGGCGCGCTGGGCGTCGCGGTCGGCGCCCGGGTCGCCGGTGGCCAGCGGCGGATGCTTGACAACGAAGCCGCCCTTGGCGCCGACCGGCACGATGACCGCGTTCTTCACCGCCTGGGCCTTGACCAGGCCGAGGACCTCGGTGCGGAAGTCCTCCCGCCGATCCGACCAGCGCAGACCACCGCGCGCGACGTTGCCGAACCGCAGGTGTACGCCCTCCACCCGCGGTGAGTAGACGAAGATCTCGAATCGCGGACGCGGCAACGGTAATTCGTCGATCAGGCCGGGATTCAGCTTCAGCGACAACACGTTCTGGTGCCGCGCCGACCCCGTGCCGCGGATGAAATAGTTCGTGCGCAGTGTCGCCTGGATCATCGATGCGAATGCCCGCAGCACCCGGTCGGTGTCCAAGCTGACCAGCGCGTCGATGTCGGCCGCCACCGCGGCGGCGGCGCTCTGCGCGTCGCGCCGGGTGGTCGCGCCCTGCTGGTTGGCATCGGGATCGAAGAGGGCTTCGAACAGCTCCACCAGCGAGCGCGTCGTGCGCGCATTGCTGTTGAGCACGGTCTCGATGTGGGACTGGCTGTACGGAAAACCCGCCTGACGCAAGTACTTTGCATATGCCCGCAGCACCACGACCTGTTGCCAGGTGAGGCCTGCCCGCATGACGAGTTCGTTGAACCGGTCGATCTCGATGCGGCCATGCCAGATGGCGGTGACCGCGTCGGCGAACCGTGCCGCGCTGGCTTCCTGCTCGGGTCCGGGCGGCGCCTCCGGGATGCTGGGATGCGGCTTGATCTTGAACTGATAGATCCACACCGGCAGGCCGCTCGGGCGGGTCACGGTGAACGGCCGCTCCTCGAGCACCACGACACCCATCGACTGCAGCATGGGCAGCAGTTGGCTCAGCGACGCCGACTGACCGCCGAGATACCATGTCAGCTGGGCAACCCGGTCGTCCCCACCCTCGGTCAACGTCAGCTTCACCGAATCGTTCTGCAACTCTTCGATGATCGCGATGTCGTTGAGCGCCTCCAGCGGCGTAACCGCCTGCTTGAAGTCGTCGGGGAAGGCCACCGAGTAGTGCTCGGCGGTGGCCTGGTCGATGAATCCGGTCCTGACCGCACCCATCAGGCGGTCTGCCCAGGTGCGGGCGGCCTCGGTCAGCAACTGCTGGATACGGGTTTCGTTCTCCAGCGATGTATCGATCCGCCTGCGGTCCAGCCCGTCGGGCATCTTAACGGTGAAATGCACCACCGCCCACGGCGATTCACTCACCCGCGCGGTGTACTCGATGCCGACCCCGCCCAGCTCGCGGACCAGGATGTCCTGCATTTCCAGCCGAACGGCGGTGGTGTAGCGGTCGCGCGGCAGGTACACGAGGCAGGACACAAAATGCGCGAGCTGATCACCACGTAGGAACAGCAGCGCCCGGCGCCGCGAGCCGAGCTCGACCACGGCCATCGCCATCTCGAGCAGGTCGGTCGGGCTCAACGCGAACAGTTCCGGGCGCGGGATGGTCTGGATGATGTCGAGCAGCAGCAGTCCCGGATGGCTCGGATCCTGCTGCGCCATCGCCAGCGCCTCGTTGACCCGCCGCGAGATCAGCGGTATCTCCAGCACATTGGCGTTCATGGCGGCGACGGTGAACAACCCGACGAAGCGGTGTTCGACCGCGGTTGGCGCGTCAGGGCGGGCATCCCGATCCGTGCGCAGGTTCTCGCGGACGACGACGATGTAGGGGAAGGCGCGGTAGCGCAGGAAGCTGGGAATGGTGGCCTGTGCCAACACGAGCAGATCGTCGGGGCCGGTCAGCGGTGGAAGAACGTCGCGTCGCAGCCGCAGCACCCCCAGCCGGCTCGCCTCGTCGACGGACGACTGCCCGTCGTGCACCGGGCAAAGCTGGTAGCCGAGTAGGACGAAATGGCCGTCGGCCAGCCAGCGCAGCAGCGCCGCCACGTCCTTGCGGTCCGCGCCGGGGAACCGCCCCTGGAGTGCCGTCTCCAGTTCGTTGGCCAGGCGGAAGAGGGTCGCATTCATCGGACCCGAGTCGGCGGCGACCTGACGGGCGTCGGCGAGGATGTTCGGCAGCAGCCGGCGAGCCTCGTCCAGCGCGCGCCGATCCGGCGATTCGGCGAGCTTGATGTGAATCCAGGTCTCGTCGGTGCCCTCGCGGGCGGCGCCATCCGTCGCGGGCCGGATGTCCAATAACTCCCCGCCGCGACCCCTGCGCACCCGGAACACCGGGTTCATGATCGCGCGGTAGGCGACCCCGAGGCGGTGCAGCATCACCGTGACGGAGTCCATCAGCATCGGGGTGTGGTCGGTGACGATCTGCAGTGCCGGACCGAACCCGCCTGCATCGTCTGCGGTGTAGGTGGCGACCCTGGTCTCGCCGGGCGCACGGTGGCTGCCGAGCCGATGGTGAGCGGTCACCAGCGCGGGCGACACCACCCGGCCCTCACCAGTGCGGTCCAGCGGACCGGTCACCGCCGAATCGGCGCCTGGCGCATCGCCCTGAGGTCCGTGATAGGTGGCGAGGTAAGCCCGTGCCAGCCCTTGCATCGCGTCGGGAGGAAGCGGTCTCGGGTCGCTTCGCTCATGTCCCAACGCTCCCGGATACACCGTCATGCGAACCACTCCTGACTCACACCCGCGTACCGGCCGTCGTTGGCTGCCGCCGCACGCCCGTTTCAGGACCACGACGGCATGGCACGCAGATGCGACATTAGTCCCGTGTGAGGCGCCGGTGGGTCACCCTGTGCGGACGGGCCGCATCGGCGCCCAGCCTCTGCACCTTGTTCTCCTCGTAAGCCGCGAAATTGCCCTCGAACCAAAACCATTTGGCCTCGCTGTCGGCGTCGCCCTCCCACGCCAGAATGTGGGTGCAGGTCCGGTCGAGGAACCAGCGGTCGTGCGAGATCACCACCGCGCAGCCCGGGAAGTTCTCCAGCGCGTTCTCCAGCGAACTCAGCGTCTCGACATCGAGGTCGTTGGTCGGCTCGTCGAGCAGGATCAGGTTGCCGCCCTCCTTGAGCGTCAGCGCCAGATTCAGCCGGTTACGTTCACCACCGGACAGCACGCCCGCCGGCTTCTGCTGATCGGGCCCTTTGAACCCGAATGCGGACACATACGCCCGCGACGGGATCTCGTTCTGCCCGACCTCGATGTAGTCGAGTTTGTCCGACACCACTTCCCACACGGTCTTCTTCGGGTCGATGCCGCCGCGACTCTGGTCGACATAGGACAGCTTGACCGTTTCGCCGATCTTGACGGTGCCGCTGTCGGGCTCCTCCAACCCGACGATGGTCTTGAACAGGGTGGTCTTGCCGACACCGTTCGGCCCGATGACACCGACGATGCCGTTGCGCGGCAGCGTGAACGACAGATCCTTGATCAGCGGCCGCCCGTCGAATCCCTTGTCGAGGTGCTCGACCTCGACAACGACGCTGCCCAGCCGCGGCCCCGTCGGGATCTGGATCTCCTCGAAGTCGAGCTTGCGCGTCTTCTCGGCTTCTGCAGCCATCTCCTCGTAGCGCTGCAATCGAGCCTTGCTCTTGGCCTGGCGGGCCTTGGCACCCGAACGCACCCAGGCCAACTCATCCTTGAGGCGTTTCTGGAGTTTGACGTCCTTACGGCCCTGCACCGCGATCCGTTCGGCCTTCTTCTCCAGATAGGTGGAGTAGTTGCCCTCGTACGGGTAGGCCCGGCCGCGGTCGAGTTCGAGGATCCATTCGGCCACGTTGTCCAGGAAGTAGCGGTCGTGGGTGACGGCAAGGATCGCGCCCTTGTAGTCGGCCAGATGCTGTTCGAGCCACTGGACGCTTTCGGCGTCGAGATGGTTCGTCGGTTCGTCGAGCAGCAGCAGATCCGGTTTGGACAGCAACAGCTTGCACAGCGCCACCCGGCGCCGCTCGCCTCCGGACAGGTGGGTGACCGGCTCGTCGGGCGGTGGGCAGCGCAGCGCGTCCATCGCCTGCTCGAGCTGTGAGTCGAGGTCCCAGGCGTCGGCGTGATCCAGATCTTCCTGCAGCCGGCCCATCTCCTCCATCAGCTCGTCGGAGTAGTCGGTGGCCATCAGCTCGGCCACCTCGTTGAACCGGTCGAGCTTGACCTTGATCTCGCCGAGGCCCTCCTCGACGTTGCCGCGAACGGTCTTCTCCTCGTTCAGCGACGGCTCCTGCTGCAGAATGCCGACACTGGCACCGGGCGCCAGGAAGGCGTCGCCGTTGTTCGGTGTGTCCAGGCCGGCCATGATCCGCAAGACGCTCGACTTGCCCGCCCCGTTGGGGCCGACGACGCCGATCTTCGCGCCCGGAAGGAAGTTCAGGGTGACGTCGTCAAGAATCACCTTGTCGCCGTGCGCCTTGCGGACCTTCCGCATCGTGTAGATGAATTCGGCCATGCCGTGGTGTTGCCTTTCTGAACGCGCTTCGTGTGAATGCCCGCGGCCCATCCTAGGCGTGGCCGGTGACGCTACGCCGACAGTGGCAGCGCCTCCGCGTCGATGACGTCTGCAGGGTCGGTCGCGGCGTCGGCTCGGGTCGCTTCGTCGGTCTCCGCCGCGCCGCCGTCGTCGACGTCCGCAGCGCCGTGGGCCGGGCTGGCACCGGTGCCGTCCGTCAACGTCGCATCGCCCGGCATGCCCGGGCCGGACAGCCGCAGGTTCTCCACCGCGGCGATCGATCGCGAGAGGTCGGGGCCGACCGCGGTCGCGCGCACCTCCACCGATGAGCGACGGTTACCCTCGCGGTCCTCGTACTCGCTGGTGTAGACGTATCCGGAGACGATGACCGGCAGTCCTTTCCGCAGCGAGCCCGCCACTCCGGTGACAAGGCGCCCCCAGCAGTTGACCGTGACGAACAACGAGTTGCCGGGCTCCCACGACCCGTCGGCGGTGCGTCGCCGCGAATTGCTGGCGACCCGGAATTTGACCACCTCCTGATCGCCGACCTTGCGCCGGACGAGATCGGTGACGATGGTGCCGACGATCGTGAACGGTGTCTCGAACATTGTTTATTCCTTCCAGTCGTGTACCCGCCCGGCGGACTCGCTTGCAGGTCGCGTCGCCGTGGCACCCCATTGACCGTCGCGGCGCCGACACGATCCGCCCGAGGGGACACGCGAGGCCCGCGGATGTGGATGAATCCCGCATTGTGGATAAACCCCACATAGGTTGTTCGGCATGAGCCCGTGGATCAGCGAACGGTCGGCCGGGGAGGTGGCCGCCGAGCTGGCGCGGTCCCGTGGCCCGCTGGCGGGAGTGCGGCTGGCGTTGGACGACAGTGTGGACGGCGGCCTCCGTGACAGTCTGGTCGGCGGCCTCGACGGCGGCCCGGTGGCCGCGCTGTGCGGCGCGGGGGCGGTGGTGGTCGGAACGACCATCCGGGGCGGATGCCCGAACGCGATCAGCTGCGGTGCGGCCGACCTCGCCGTCGGCGCCGACTGCCATGACAGCGACACCGGCTACCGCGGCGTCGCGATCACGCCGACCGTGGGGACGATCGGCAACGGGGGTGTCGCGGCGGACAGCGAGGACAGACTGACGCTCTTCGCCTACGAGCTGGCACTGGCGAACCGCGCGATGGGAATCGTCGCCGCCGCCGCGCCGCGGCCATGGCCTGCCGACATCCGGCTGGCCGCCTCCCCGGAACCACTCGTCGCCGTGCCGGGCGACTGGCCCGCCGCAGACGGGCACCGGGCCGCATTCGACGCCGCCCTTGCCGCGCTGGCTGACGCGGGCGCCCGGTTCGTCGCCGTGGATATGGTTGAGGTGGACATGACGGCGGTCGCGGCGGCCGTGCCAGGTACCGAAGCATTGGTGGCGCCTGCGGTGTCTGCGCTCGCCGTGCCGTCCGGCCTGTGCGCGGTCCGGGTGGGCGAGGTCCGTGTGGTGGCCCGAGCGTACGACGACGCGGTGGCCCTCGATGTTGCGGCGCGCTCGTCGGGGGTTTCCCCGTCCGTGGGCGTGTGGCCGGCCGCCGCCGCCGACGTCGCCGAGTTGGTGGTGTTCGGCGCCCATCTACACGGCGGCCCGCTGGCTCACCAGCTGACCGATCTGGGCGCCCGCTGGGCGGGTGAGCTGACGACCGCACCGCACTACCGGATGACCGTGCTGCCGACCGTGCCGGCCAAACCCGCCGTCACGAGGGTGCCACACGGAACGTCCGGGGCCGGCCTGACGGGTCACCGATGGTTGCTGTCACCCGCGGCCCTCGGCCGGTTCCTCATGGCGTTGCCTGCGCCGATGCAGCTCGGCAAGGTCGAGTTCGACGACGGGACGTGGCGCACCGCGTTCGGCTGCGACGCGGCCGCGGCCACCGGCGTCGACATCAGCGGCTACGGGAGCTGGCCCGCCGCAATGGCCGCGGGGGCCATCTAGCCTGCCGAGTGCGCCGGTGCCTGCCGAGTGTGCCGGATGCGTCTGTTTCTGCACCATGGCCGTGAATCGCAGCGGCCACCACCACTATGCAGATCTCGGCGCAAGAGGCATACGGGTGAACGAGACGCACCCCCGGATAACGAAAGCGGGCACCCCGGCGTCGGGGTGCCCGCTCTCTGGTACGCGTTCAGCGGCCGCTGTGGCGGACGCTGGTGTCGACCTGCGGGACGTTCACCTGCGGCTGCAGGTCGTTGAGCCAGCCCAGCCGGTCCACACCGGCGGAGATGGTGTTACCCGGCTCCAGGACCGGAAGTGTGGCGTTGGCCGGGGCGGCCAGCCCGAAGAACGCGGTGGCAAGGGCGCCTGCGGCGAAGGTGGCGAATCCGAACTTCTTCATCTCGATCACTCCTGCGGTGTCTTATCGGCTCCGGGTTTTCCGTGCCGGTCTGACTGTGTAAACCAGCAGGTCAGCGCATTAATTCCGGTGGCAGCAATTTAGCGCCGCGTGGCAGAAACCGTCGGTTGCGTCAGCGTTCGGAGTGCTTGTCGCGGCGCGCCATCTCCGCCAGCATCGCGTTGTAGGCGGCCAGTTCGGCGTCCTCGTCGCGGTCGGCCGCACGGTCGAGCCTTGTCGCGGTGCGCTCGTCGCTACGGCGCCACTGCACGAGCAGAGCAACCATCACCAGGACCAGCGGTACTTCCCCCGCCGCCCACGCGATCCCACCCCCGAGGCGTTGATCACCGATCAGATCGGTGTGCCAGCTCAGGTCCAGTGAGCGGTAGAACCCTTCGCCAAGGACGTTGCGCATACCCATCAACGTCACACCGAAGAATGCGTGTAGGGGCAGCGACGCGAACACCATCGCCAACTTGCCCAGATGCGGGATGGGCCGCGGCGTCGGGTCGATCCCTATGACGACCCAGTAGAAGAGGTACCCGCTGAGCAGGAAATGCACGTTCATCAGGACGTGCGCGGCGTGGTTGCTCACCGCGGCGTCGAAAAGGCCGCCGTAGTAGAGCCCGTAGAAGCCGGCAACGAACATGACCGTCGCGACGACCGGATGGGTCAGGAACTGCGACACCCGGGAATGCAACGCCCCCAACAACCATTCCCGCGGGCCCGGCGGCGCGCCGCGGCCGGCGGGGGGCAACGCCCGCAGCGCCATGGTGACCGGCGCCCCCAATACCAGCAGGATGGGCACCAGCATGGACAACAGCATGTGAGCGACCATGTGCATGCTGAACATCGCGGGCATGTACGCGCCGAGCCCGGACGACGTCGTGAACAACAGCGTCGCGCAGCCGCACAGCCAGGCCAGGGTCCGGCCCACGGGCCACGCGTCGCCGCGGTGCCGCAGCCGCCGCAGACCTGCGAGGTATACCGCCGCCAACACGATTGCGGCGGAGCCGAACAGCAGGTCGAATCGCCACTCGGTGAGGATCCGGGCCAGCGTCGGGGGCCCGACCAGGTCGTATCCGATGGCCACCACCGCGGGGCTGGGTGTGGTGGTCACCGGCGGGGGCGGCGTACGGCCCAGCCCGACCGCGATACCGAACGCCACCCCGAACAGCACCGCCTCGACCAGCGCCAGGGTGACCAACGGGCGGCGGGCGGTCGGATCGGCCTGCAGTGCGGCCACGCCGCTGCGCCGCTGGCACCAGCCGACGACACCAAGCAGGCACAGGGCGACGACCTTGCCGACGATCAGCCAGCCGTACTCGGTATGCACCAGGTCGGCCGGCCGGATGCGCACCGCCGCGTTGACCACGCCGCTCAGCGCCATCGCCACGAAGCACCACAGTGCCAGCGCCGAGAATCGGCGGGCGGCGAGGTCGGCGTGGCCGCCCCCGCGGACGGCGTGGGCGAGCAGGGCCAGCAGTCCGCCCGCCCACAGCGCACCGGCGATCAGGTGAATGAACAGGCTGTTCGTGGCCATGTCGTGGGCGCCGCCCGCCGACGAGTGCCCGCTGAGGGCCAGCGGCACCAGCGTCAGCAGCGACCCGGCCAGCAGGATCGGCGTCCACGCCCACCGCAGCACGGGCAGGCTGGCGATCGTCACCGCGGCGGCAAGGAACGCGGTCCAGCGCCACGCCCCCGCGATGTCGACCAGGCTGGCGGCCGACCAGATGCTTATCGGGTTGAGATGGTCCAGCAGCGGCTGACCGGACACGTCGGACACCGTCAGCGGGACCAGCAGCGCCGCGCAGCACGTCCACACCGCCGACGCCGCGGTACCGAGCCGGAGCGCTCGATACCCGTCGGCGTCCAGGACGCCGTTGTGCTGCGGGGGCACCAGGAACGCCGCGAACAAAAACGACCCGACCGCCACGACGGCGGCGATCTCACCCGCGGCCCGGACGAACGGCAGCCCGTAGGTCGTGACCGGACCGGGGTCGGGCAGCCCGGAGGCGGTCAGGGCGTCGGCCAGCGACAGCGTGCCGATGCTTGCGGCGATCCCGCCTGCCAACAGGCCGATCCCGGCGAGCACGGGCCACACCCGATGGATGTGTGCGCGCATCGCCGTCGAGGTCATAGGGAAAGCGTATGGCGTGACGGCGGTCCCCCCGCCCGAGCACCCGCATCCGGCCCGATCGGGACCGCGGTTCGGTCAGCGTGTCCGCAGTCCGCGCAGCTCGATCTCGCGGTCGATGAAGTGCTGCGCCGACAACTGCTCGACGATGTCCAGATCGCCGAGGATGCCCCGCAGTTCGGCGAGGAAAGCCGACCGACGCTCGGCGAGGTCGGGACGCGCCTGCAACAGTCCCTGGTCCACCGCGACCTGCCGGGCAGTGCTGAACAGCAGCGCCGATACCGACTCGTTGCTGTGGACCCGGTGCTGAGCGGCGTACTGGCGACCGACCCCGAGAGCCAACTGGGTCAGATCCTTCTCGGCGATGGTCGCCGGAGCGTCGCGCAGCACGTCGGCGACGATCTCGTAGGCCTCGAAGAACGGCCGCAGCATGGCCGACGCGACCAGCGGCCGTTTGGCCTGCAGCATGGCGGTGATCTCCTCACCACCGGCCTGGACGTGCGCCTCCCAGTCGTCGATCCAGGACATCTCCTCGGCGAGGTGCCCGCGGAACGCGGCGGAGTCGGCGAAGTAGAAGTCGAACTTGAGCAGATCGCGCAGCCGCATCGCGTGCGACCAGAACGCCTCGAGACGGTCGGTATCGACCCGGGCGGCATAGGCGAGTGCCAGCTCGACGATCGAGGTCTCCAGGAACGCGTCGATGAGGGTGTTGCGGTAGAACGCGGCCTGATGCTCGTGCTCGCGGGCGATGTACCAGACCGGTTCGCGGCCCCCGTCGACCCGGGTGACGGGGTGACCGTTGGACAGCGCGTCGACCGCCGACCGGATGCCGTCAAGCGTCCGCAGCCGCAACGCGCTGTTGGTCATCGGGGTCTGCTTGCGTTCCAGGTAGTCCAGCGCATCCTGCAGCGCGTGGTGCAGCTGCTCGGCGGTCAGGGCCGTACCGCGGGTACTCAGCAGCAGCGCCGACACCAGCCCTGTCGCGTTGACCGGGGTGGCGCGCAGTATCCGCCACGCCACCTCGATGGCCATCTTCTGCATGGCCAGCCGTTTGGCCGCCTCGTCCTCGGCGACCGGTCCGCCGGGCTCGCCCAGGTACTGCCGCATCGACACCGCTTCGGGGAAGCGCACGTAGATCTTGCCGTAGCTGCGCTCGCCCTGCGCCTTGATGTAGTTGTACAGCCAGCTCAGACCCTCGGGCCGCTTCTCACCGCCCCTGGCATAGTCCGCATACTCGGCGGTCTCGTGCAACTGGTCGAAGCTGATCGAGACCGGTTGCAGCAGAATGTCATCGCTGCGCCCGGCGAGGTAGGCGTCGGCGACGTAGGCCAGCAGGCCCAACTTGGGCGGAAGCATCTTGCCGGTGCGCGACCTGGTGCCCTCGATCGACCAGCTCATGTTGAACCGCTTCTCGACGACGTAGCCGACGAATTCCTTGAGCACGTACTTGTACAGGGGATCCTCGGTGATGTTGCGCCGGATGAAGATGACACCGGACCGGCGCATCAACGGACCCATGAACCCGAACGCGAGGTTGATCCCGGCGAACATGTGCACCGGGGGCAGCCGGTTCTCCTGCATCGCCGCGGGCACCACCGCACCGTCCAGGTAGGACCGGTGCGAGAACAGCAGGACGGCGGGATGCGCCGCCAGCGCGCTCCGCAGCGCGTCGATTTCACTTCCGTCGTAATCGATCTCGGGATCGAAGCCGCGTTTGAAGATCAGCCTGCTGAGGTTGGGGATGAGGTCGACCGACACCCGGCTCCATCCGGTGGCAAGCTCGTCGAGCATCGCCCCGGCCCGTTCGACTGTGGCGCCGGGTATCGTCTCCAGCCCCGCGCGAAATCGCGCAGATGCCAGGATCTCCGGCTTTACCAGCCGCGGAGACTTGTACTCCGGCCCGAGCAGCCGGTACTCGACCCGCTCGATCGCGAGGATCGCCCGCCGGATGACGAATCGCGCGAAGTCGCCGGGATCCTCGGCGACGGTCGTTTCGCTCCATTGCTGGCGAAGTTCGGAGACCTTGGCCGGTTCACCCGCGACCACGCGGGCCCGTGACGGATCCTTCTTGAGAATTCGACGCTGCAACACCACCGGCGGACGGTAGGTGTCCCGGCCAGACAGGAAGGCCACCACTTTGGACCGGGTGGGAAGGCCACCGGGCACCCAGAACACCCGCACGGGCACCACCGACCGGTCCACGTCGGACTCCAGCTCGGCGGACAGCCGCGCCAGCACGTCCGGCGAGGGGTCATCGTGCTCGTCCAGATGCAGAACCTCGACCTTCGAGTCGGGATGCGTGCGGCGCTGGTCCGCCAGCCAGTCGTCGAGCAGTTCGCATTCGGCCTCGGAGGAGACCGCGGCGAGGACCAGCGCATCGTCGGAGGTGGTGAAGCTGTCCACACTGTCGACGGGCGCCTTCACGGCCGGCCCTTCGCGTTGAACTCCTGACCGCTATCGGCGGCCGAATCCGAGGTTCCTGCAGCCTTTTTGGCCGCGGCCTTCCTGGCGGGCGGTTTCTTGGGGGCGGTCTTGGCGCGCTCGTAGATGGCGGGCACCGGCAGGGTCCGGTACGGCCAATCCTTGAGTGCGTCGAGGTAGACCTGCCGCACCCCTTCGATGCGCTCTGCAAGGTTGTCCAGCGTCCAGTCGGCGACCGAGATCGGGGGGAACACCGCCACATCGACCGTACCAGGGTTGAACGTGCCCGAATTCCGCGCGGCGACGACCTCCGCGTTGCGGATCACGATCGGCACGATCGGAATGCCTGCCGACATCGCGATCCGGAACGCGCCCTTCTTGAACGGGCCGACCTCGGTGGTATCGATGCGCGTGCCCTCCGGCGCGATGAGGATCGAAATCCCTTTGCGCGCCAACTCTTCCACCTTCTGCAGGCCCTCCAGGGCTGCCTTGGGGTTGTCGCGATCGATGAACGCCGCGTCCATCACCTTGCCGAGCGTGCCGACGATCGGGTCCTTCTCCAATTCCTTCTTGCCGACACTGGTGAAGTTGTCGCGGATCAGGCTGGCGGCGATGACCGGATCGACCTGGTTGCGGTGGTTGAAGATGAAGACCGCGGGGCGCTGAGCGTCCAGGTTCTCGGCGCCGATGACATTTGTGCTGACGCCGGTGGCCAGCAACAGCGTCCTGGCCCAGTTGGACGTGAAGAAGTTGACGCCGGTGCGCCGGTCGCGGGCGAGCAGTCCAACGCCGATGGCGCTCGCCCCGATGGGCACCATGGATGCCACCCCGGCAACGGTGCGCAGCAACGAAATCGGGCTGCTCCCACTGCGGCTGGAGAACCGCAGCACGGGCCAGCCGCGTTTGGCCGCCACCGAGGCGAGCTTGCCTGCGGGGTTGGTGGGCCGGGGATTGCCGACCAGATACATGAGGGCGACGTCCTCGTCGCCGTCGGCGTAGAAGTAGCTCTTGGTCAGGTCGATACCGTGTTCCGCGGAAAATGCCTGGGCCGCGTTCGCCTTTCCCGGGCCCCAGATGATGGGCCTGAGCACCTCGCCGGTGATGAGCCCGTCGTCGTCGGTCTCGAACTTGTTGCTCAGCACATTCTCGATGCCGAGGAAGCGCGCCACCGGCTCGACCTGAACGGTCAGCGCCGAGGAGCTCAGCACGACGGTGTGACCCCTGGCCATGTGGGCGCGCACCAGCTCGCGCATCTCCGGATAGATGCGGTTCTGGATCTTCTGCACGAACAGCCGCTCGGCCAGCTCGTCGATATCGGTCAACGAGCTGCCGCGCAACATCCGTGCGCCCTTTCCGATCAGGTCCTCGAACTCCGACCGGCCGAGCTGATGATTCAGCCCGGCTTGCACCATGCCGATGAACTCACCGACGCCCATCTGGCCGCGTCGCAACCGGTCTCGCGTCATGACCACCCCGGTGAACCCGGCGACCAGGGTGCCGTCGAGGTCGAAGAACGCACCGACGTGCGGGCCGGGCGGGCTCGCCTCGATCTCGGCGACGGACCCCGGCAGCCGAAGGGTGCGCGGATTGGGGGCGATGTCGGGCTGGCCGTCTGGCGAACTCATTGTGGCGCACTCCCGTTGGATGAGGCGGGCTGGGCATCTACGGTATCCGCCGCGAACGACGCCGGGACGGCGCGTCCGTCGCCGCCGAGGGCGAGCACCTCGTCGAATCCGGCCAGCAGGCAGCGCGCGAAGAGCGCGGGGTTGGTGATCGACGCGCGATCGTAGCGGGCGGTGATGGTGCAGAAGCCGGATCTCGACATCAGCACGGCCATCATCGCAACCCCGGGCAGTGGACCGATCCCATACTGGCGCAGCACTTTTGCGCCGGCGATATAGGTGTCGCCGGCATAGACGGGTACGTTGCTGGCCTGCACGTCGGAGCTGACGATGGAACCGGCCATCGCCTCCAGCACGGTGTCGGGCATCAGGCTCAACACCGGCGCGATGGCCCCGGTGATGTCCAGGGCACGTTCCTCCCGCTTGCGAGTCATCTGCGAACGCACCTTGCGGATGCGGGCGCCCGGGTTGACGATGCCCACCGGGGCGGCCAGGTTGATTCCGGCGAAGCGGTTACCGCCCGCGGGGTCGGCCTCGGAGCGCAGGTTGACCGGCACCGCCATCGGCAGAGTCCGGATCGGCACGCCCAGTGCCTCGTGGTAGAGCCGCAACGCGCCACACAGCCCGGCGAGATAGGCGTCGTTGATCGACCCGCCTGCGGCCTTGGCCGCCCGGTGCAGATCGCTGAGCGGGACGTAGATCGCCTCGGTGCGAGATGACAGGCTGCGCCGGCGCAGCAGCGGGGACGGCTCGGAGACGGGCGCGATGACGCGGGCGCCCGAGAGCGCATAGTCCACCACCCCACCGACGGCACGGATCGGATCCCGAAGCAGCCGCCAGTACGCCTGCGCGGTGCCGCCGACGACGTCGACGACGCCGCCGAGGAGCGTCAAGGGGAGCCGGTTGATGCCGTGGCGCATCAGCTCGTTGGGTGAGAGGTCCTCCGGGATCGGTAGCGGCGGTGGCGGCTGCGGCGGCGGGTCGCGCTCCAGGTCGTAGAGGTTGGCGAACATCTCCACGCCGCCGACGCCGTCGGTGACCGCGTGGCTGAGATGCACCATGGTCGCGGCCTTGCCGCCGGTGAGGCCCTCGACGAGGGTCGCCGTCCACAGCGGCCGGGAGATGTCCAGCGGCGACTGCAGGCCGACCTCGGCGAGGTCGAGGACCTCGCGCAACGTCCCCGGCTCGGGGACGCGCACCCGCCGCACGTGGTAATCCAGGTTGAAATCCGGGTCGACCACCCACCGCGGCGCCGCAGTCGGCAGTGTGGGCATGACCACCTTCTGACGCAGTCGCAGCACCTTGCGCGAGGCCATCTCGAAGCGCGTCCTGAAACGCTCCCAGTCGGGCGTGGTATCGAGGATCTCAAGCGTCATGATGCCCGAGCGAGTACGCGGATTCGCCTCGCCGCGGTGCAGAATCTGGTCGAATGCGCTGAGCTCATCCGGCAGTCCGGTAGCTTCCAGTTCCGGCTCGTCACTCATCGCTGGCCCGTCCCCTCCTATCGCCCGACGTTCCTGCCACCACGCTAGTCGGCCGCCCTGTGGGGGGTTGTTGTTTGGTCCCTGATCGCGGTCCAAGCTGCGCGATACACTGCGGTGCGCTGCCTCCGTAGCTCAGTTGGATAGAGCAAGGGCCTTCTAATCCCTAGGTCGCAGGTTCGATTCCTGCCGGGGGCGCTGGTCAGCGATGGTATGAGGCTCGCTATGGCTTCGGAATCAACCGTGGAACAGTTCGCTGCAGCGGCGGTCCGGGCCGTCGACGAGTCCCTGCGCCAGTCGGGGTTGAGGAACGACGACGTCGACGCGATCGTCGCTGGACTTGACCCGGCGGTGAGCGGCAATCCGCAGGCGGCGTTCCACCCCAGATCGAAAATGAAGACTCTCGATGACCAAAGGCCCACCAGAAATGGGCTTCGGTCTCTGTCCACTCGCCGTGCGTCCGATGATCCTATTTTCGACGCCATCCACGGCTGCCCCAACGACTGCGACGGCACATTGCGGAGGGAGCGACGTGAGCTCGCCAACGAGATCAACCGACAGGACACGCAACTTCGCCCGCGTACTCGGCCCTTTCTTCACCATCATCTCCGCCACGGTGGTGGTACGCGCGCCAGACATGCGAGAGCTCCTCGCGGAGTTCGGGGCCTCTGCGATTTGGCCGTGGGTGACTGGCGCTTTTGTACTGATGGGAGGAATCGTCGTCGTCGCCCTTCATCCGTACTGGCGCGGCGTTGCGGCTGTGATGGTTTCCCTACTGGGATGGATCATGGTGTTACGCGGCATTCTGCTGTTGGCTTTCCCCGACACCTTCATGTCCATCGCCAACCACACCATCGGTGCGGAAACCTTATGGCGCATCATCTTCGGTGGCGTCGCACTGGTCGGGCTGTACCTGACATACGTGGGCTGGATCGCCCGTAAGAAGGACTCGGCCGAACACGCTCCCCGCTCGATTCCCGACTTGCACCGCACTGCCTGATCGTTCCGCCCCGACACCGCAGTCGGCAAGATCGGCACAGGAGCAGTAGAGCACGATCCCGTGGGTGCTTTGGTCCCGCTCTTGTCAAGCTCCCAAGGGCCCCGCCGTCCCTCGAGGATGGGCCAAATGACCTGCTGGTCGGGGACCATCGACTCATGACCCGCCAACCAGGCCAGCCCTACTTTCGGGTATGTCCGTTTTGATCGATCGTCCTGGGATCGCAGTCGGAGTCGACGGATCTGCCGCTTCGAGGGTCGCCGTCCAGTGGGCCGCTCGAGATGCCGCGTTGCGCAATGTATCGCTCACCCTTGTTCATGTCGCCAGCGGCGTTGTCGACCCCTGGTCGCGGGTGTCTGTGCCAGGGTTTGGACAATGGCAGCAGGAGCGGGGACGGAAGTTCATCGACGATGCGGTCAGGGTCGCCGACGAGGCCATGCCACGAACCCGCCAGGTACTGGTGAGAACAGAGATGTACTTCTCGGCTGTCGTTCCCACACTCGTCGACATATCCAAAGACGTTGACATGGTGGTGGTGGGTAGCCGCGGCCAAGGGGCGTTCGGCTTTCTGCTCGGCTCAGTGAGCGCCGGGCTTGTGCAGCACGCACATTGCCCTGTCGCGGTCATCCACGATGAAGACCCCTTGATGCAGCACCCCGCGGAAGCGCCGGTCCTTGTCGGCATCGATGGCTCGCCGGTCTCGGAGTTGGCCACTGAGATCGCATTCGACGAGGCGTCGCGACGACATGTGGAGTTGATCGCCTTGCACGCATGGAGCGACACCCGAGTGCTCGACTTTCCCAACTTGGATTGGTCATCATTGCGGACATCGGAGGACGTGGTTCTGGCCGAACGCCTGGCCGGTTGGCAGGAACGCTATCCCGACGTGAATGTTCGCCGCCAGGTTGTCTGCGACGGCCCGGCGCGGCAGCTCGTCGAACACTCCGAGGCGGCGCAACTTGTCGTCGTCGGCAGTCACGGCCGCGGCGGTTTTGCCGGGATGCTCCTGGGCTCGGTGAGCGCCGCGGTGGTTCAGTCAGCTCGGATGCCGGTGATCGTCGCGCGCCAGGCTTAACCTTGAAACGGCTGGATCGACAGATCCAGCAGCGAGCCCGGGGGCGGCCGATCGGCAGTCTCCCGGTTACGGCAACGGCTGGCAACGGTGCCGTCGGGTCGCGGTCGACCCGCGCCGCGCCTCTGCGCGAGCTGACCGTCGGCACGGTCAACGGGTTCACCGAGACCAACACCCCTTGAGTCAACGAACATTTCGATACACGCCGTGGCATGAACACGTGCCGTGTCGGTCACCACACCGTCGAGATCGAAGATGACCGCGTCGTGCAATCGCGGGTCATGGTTGCCGAGGTGGTTATGGCCCCCATCCCGAACTCGAACCAATCGGAGGATCCATGGAACTGATTACACACGTAAAGCGTCGACATCCACGGGCGCTTCAGTAATCTCGAAGAGTCGTTCGGTGTCGGCCCGGCTGCACGGCTCCGTACCGGGAGTCAACATCATGGCCGCGCCCGCGGCGATCCCGAGTCGTAGCGCGGTGCTCAGTGGCCACTCACGCGCCAGACCCACCGTGATTCCCGCGACCATCGCGTCGCCCGCACCGACGCCGCTGACACCACGCACCGGGACCGCCGAAAATCGTTGGCTCTCAGACGAAGTAGCGAGCAGCGCGCCGTCAGATCCCAACGAGACGACGACGACTTGGGCGCGGCCACAGTCGATGATTTCGTGTGCAGCAGCCAACTGCTCGGACACCGTGACGAGTTCGCGTCCCACACATTCCCGTAGCTCTCGCACGCTCGCCTTCAGCAGGAAGACACCGGACGTGATGTGTTTGAGGCCACCGCCAGACGTGTCCAGAATCAGGCGCGTACCGAGATCCTGGCAGACCAGCGCCACCCGCCGATAGAAATTGTTGGGCGCACCAGGCGGGAGACTTCCACTCGCCACGACGAACATGGCCCCTGCCGCCAGGGCGCGGAGCTCGGCGAGGCATTGCTGTTGTTCTTCAGAGGTGAGGCACGGCCCAGGGAGCACGAACCGATACTGCAGGCCGGTGCTGATCTCGTTGATAGTGAAGCTTTCGCGTGTCGAGCCGGCGATCTTGACGCGTCGAAATGGAACGCCCCGTCCAGTGAGCAGATCGGCGTAACCGTCGCCAGTCACGCCGCCCGCTGGAAAGACCGCCGACACCGACTCACCTAAGTTGTGGGCAACCTGCGCAACGTTGACGCCACCGCCGCCCGGGTCGTACCGGACACCGGTACAGCGGACCTTCTCGGTAGGACGCACCGCACTCGTGTCCGTGGTGATGTCGAGCGCGGGGTTCATCGTCAACGTGACGATGGTCGCGCCGGCCGCTGAACTCATGAAGTTGATACGACTACTTGACGCCGCTCCGCGGTAGGGACTGAAGTCCCGAGTCGGCAATAAGGAATTTGGCCCTACCCAGTCGCGACCTTCAGCGCTTCGGCTGTGATCCTCGGACGCTACGTCGGCTCGACGCCATGCAAAAGGGATGGCTTCGTGCCACTTGATACCCAAGTCCGTGATCTCGACCCTGCGGATCATCGATGCCGAAGAAGCCGGCGGCAAAGGCGCCAACATGAATGAGATGGTCGCCGCCAAGCACCACACGGAAAGTCGGAATCACCTCCATGTTTGTCGCCGCACCGCAGACCGTTGCCGCAGCCGAACCGCGAGCGCGGCGGAAACGGCGTTGTGAGCGATTGGTGGCCAAACGGCCCTCAGCCTGTGCACGATGCCACCTGGTGACCATCAGCGCGAGCGCAGGGACCTAGGGCCCCATCAGACCGCGACCGGCACTCAATAGTGTCGACGGAGACCAGCGGATTGGAGTGCACGATGCGTGACAGCGGCGCGGCGACGACCCCAGTGGTCGTTGGAATCGACGGTTCAGCCGCGGCGATGGTTGCGGCGCAGTGGGCGATCGAGGAAGCAATCAGCCGGAATGCTCCCTTGCGCCTGGTGTCCGTGACCAAGGCACGGCATCCATCGGCAGACGACTACTACCAGGACATCCACCACGCGGAGGAGTCGCTTCGGGCGGCACGGGCCGCGGTTGAGGCCACCGACAAGCCCGTCACAGTCCAAACCACGATGCTCAATGGGCCCCCTGGCGCGGCACTCGTAGCAGAATCCCGTGACGCAGAGATGATCTGCGTCGGTTCGGTCGGGATCGGGCAGTACGCCCGATCCATTTTGGGTTCGACGGCAACGGAGCTTGCCGAGAACGCCCACTGCCCCGTTGCCGTTATCCGTCCGCACGATGAACCGCGGGATGCGATCAACTGGATTGTCGTGGCGATCAACGATAAACACGACAATGGGGCCGTGGTCGAATCCGCGCTCGCCGAAGGCAAGCTGCGCCACGCGCCAGTACTCATCATCGGCAGGCGCGCCGGCCTCGACCGTGCCGTGGAACATTGGAAGCAGCGCCATCCTGACGTACATATCTACCCCGTGTCCGATGGAGCAGACATCGCTCGGTTCGTGAAGAAGCATGATGAGCTGGTTCAGCTGGCCGTGATCGGCGGCGGCGAGGCAGGTGAGCTCGCAAAGATCATCGGACCCTACGCCCATCCGATCGGCCATCACGCCCAAGCCTCAGCGCTGATCGTGCGGCACTGATCCCGGGCCGTCCGGGCACACTCTGGTCGCCGGATGGATAGCCACTGCGAGTACCCGGCGCACTGTTCGCAGTCAGTGCACGCCCGGGGTGGCGGCTGTCTTGTTCAGAAGCCCTGCTGACGTTCATCGAAATTCCCTACCCGCGTGGCTCCGCCGAAGAGGGCGGGCCGCCTTCGCGGCGGCTGGTGCCTGACGCCAACATCTCCAGTCGAAGGAGGCCCGCTCACTCATGCTGACCGGAAAATGCCGGGGAGACGTTGCGACGCGGCCAGGCTGGGGAGGTGAACGTCCGTCGAGTGCACCTCGGTGATCAATCCTCAGGCAGACGGTGCACTCAACGCGAGCAGCCGGGCCACTCCAAGTTCGATTCCTCGAGCTAGCTCGTCGACGTCGGGCGTTGCGTCGTAGTCGGCCGTGATACCGAATATGAGTTCGTCGGCGTAGCTCACAATCGCTATTCCTGTCCGAAGTTGCAGCGCAATCGGTGGAATCGGGAACATCCGCACGACCTCTCGTCCCATAACTCGAAGCCGCTTGCGCGGCCCAGGCACGTTCGTCGCAACAGTTACCACTCCACGCTGCGGGAGCGAGGTCAACGCGCGCACGGCCCACGCCGTCAACGGGAACGGGACGACGTTCAGTCCAGCAACGAGGATTCCTCCCGCTTGGCGCTGGCCGCTCGACTTCGCCCTAGTCAACCGGCGATGTACCGCCCGCAACTGATCTGCAGGATCTTCCTTGTCTACAGGAAGAAACGGAAGCATCAGGGAAACCCGGTTATCAGCGGCATTCGCTGCGTCGTTGGCGCGAATCGACACGGGTACCAACGTCCGCAGAGAGTTGCGCTGAGGTTGCATACCTCGGCGAATGAGCGCGGCCCGGAAACTGGCGGTGATCGCAGCCAGGGCAACATCGTTGACTGTGACGCCTGATTCGCGACATATCTGCGCCACGTCTGCCATGCACACGCGCGCCGCGCTATAGCGCCGCATGGAAGTGATCGGACCAGCGAGCGAGGAAGGCGCAGCTGGACGCAACAGGCCACCAGCGATCTCGAGGGCACCCGCAACCGCCAGCGTCGCCGCGCTTGTCGTGCTCGTCGCGAGCTGCCACATACCCCTCGCCCATGTCAAAGGGTTCCGGCCGACCGAGGGCAGACTCAACAGTTTGTCGGGTGCTTCCTTCGCGGCGCGAATCCCAGTGGCGAAGGTGCCGCGCTCGCCCTCATCGCTTAGCCCAGAGATCATGTGCATCGTCGCGATCCCGTCCGCGATGCAGTGATGAATCTTCATCAGCATCGCCCAGCGGCCGTCAGCCAGTCCCTCGATGATCCAGCATTCCCACAGGGGGCGTTCACGATCGAGACGCCGCTCCATGACGTCGGCGGCAAACCGGAACAACGCCTCGTCGTCACCGGGATGCGGCAACGCAGCCCGGTGGATGTGACGGGACAGGTCCAGGTTTGGCTGCTCCACCCATTCCGGCGGCCCAAGGTCGAGGAAGTGTGTGCGGAGAACCTGCCTGAACCGTGGAACCTTGAGGATCCGCTCGCCGATTCCTTCCTTGAGCGATTCGTAATCGGGCATCGGTCCATCAATGACCGAGATTCCGCCGATCGCGAGGCTGACATGCCTATCTGAGTCTTCAGCCTCGAGGAATCCCGCATCCAGCGTCGAAAGATGCTCCATACGACGACCTTGGGCTACAGACACGATTGACGAAAGAGGCCGAGGTCCTCCGCTGGCGGAGACGAGTTCCCCTAGCCAGCCAGCCATGGTTGTGAGGACGATTGCATAATGACGACCCATCATTCGGGCCATGTCCAGCGCCCATCAGGCCTCGTACCCGAGCCTTTCCGTGGCCGGGACATCGTCGTAGACGAAGAGGTCGCAGTGGCGACCGGACCGGTGACGGTGAGCGGGCACTTGACAATGCCCGAACACCCAACCGGAATCGTCGTCTTCGCGCACGGCAGCGGGAGCAGCCGGCACAGCCCGCGCAATCAGTACGTCGCCGAAGTCTTGAACCGGGTCGGTCTTGCCACATTGCTGTTCGACTTGCTCACCCCGGTCGAAGAACGCAGCCGCGCCAACGTTTTCGACGTCGAGCTGCTGGCGGGACGGCTGGTCGACGTCACCCGTTGGCTGGCCGGCCAGCCCAACACCGCGTCGCTTCCGGTCGGCTATTTCGGCGCGAGCACCGGGGCAGGCGCAGCGCTGGTCGCGGCCGCCGATCCCCGCGTGGACGTGGGCGCCGTCGTCTCCCGCGGCGGGCGGCCAGATCTAGCCGGTCGCTCGCTGGCGAACGTCGAGGCGCCGACCCTGCTGATCGTGGGCGGACGTGACGAGGTGGTCATCGAACTGAACCGACGAGCCCAGGCAGCAATACCCGGAGTGTGCCAACTCACCTTAGTTCCCGGCGCTACGCACCTGTTCGAAGAACCGGGCACGCTCGACCAGGTCGCGAAACTAGCGTGCGATTGGTTCATCGACCACTTGGGCCACGTTTCAGCAGACCGGCGGAGGGGTCATCGGCCCTGACAGACGACGCGTCAGGGCCTCCGTGACCATCAGCCGTCGATCGCCACCGAATCTGGTCGTCGCATCGTGACGGGCACCCGCATTCGCGCAGGCGAATCGGACCGTACTCCAACTGCACCTCAGAGCTTGCGGAACACGCGTCAGGTCGCCGGTGTTGGATGGTTGACGTGGACAAGGTTCGGAGGCAGCGATGAAGTTCGGAATCTCGACGTTTGTCAATGACGACACCATCGACACGGTGTCGTTGGCCCGCGCGGTGGAGGACAGGGGATTCGCCTCGCTGGCCATTGCGGAGCACACGCACATTCCGGCGAGCCGCGAAACCCCGTATCCCCTCGGCGGCGAGTTGCCGTCGATGTACTACCGGACTCTCGACCCGTTCGTCACGCTCGCGGCAGCCGCGGCAGTGACGTCGAGAATCGAGTTGGTCACCGGAATCGCGCTGCTGATCCAGCGCGACCCCATCATCACCGCCAAGGAGGCGGCGAGCATTGATCTGATCTCCGGTGGCCGATTCGTGTTCGGGGTGGGTGCCGGCTGGAACATCGAGGAGATGCGCCACCACGGTACGGACCCGAAAACCCGCGGTGCGCTGCTCGACGAGCGCATCGAGGCCATCAAGGCGCTCTGGACCGAGGAACCCGCCGAATACCACGGCAAGTACGTCGATTTCGACGCGTCCTACCTCAGGCCCAAACCGGTGCAGAAGCCCCATCCGCCCATCTTCATCGGTGGGGATTCCGACGCCACGGTCAAACGAGTGATCCGGCACGGCGCGGGCTGGATCTCCAATCCCAACAAGATCGAGGCGCTCAGGAAACGTATTGATCAGATGCGCGACGGCGCCGGCCGCGACGTTCCCCTCGCAATGTTTGGAGCACCCGCGAAACCGGATTTCTGGAAGGCCGTCGAGGACCTCGGCTTCGGCCAGGTCGCGCTACTGCTGCCCACGTTGCCCAAAGACGAATCACTCAAGCTTCTCGACGAATACGCCGCCGACGTCGAACGTTACCGGGGCCAGGTCGGCTAACCTGGCGCGGTGAGCAGAAGGCGGGTGGTCACCGGCGTGCAGCTGGCGCTCACCGTGGTCGCCTTCGCGCTCGGAGGGTGCGCATCCACGGCATCGCCGGCGCCGCCGGCCCCCACCGCATCGCCGGGTCCGCCGGCCGGCCCGGACACACCTGCCCCGGGGCCGACCATCGTGGCGCAACCCGATGAGCCTTCTCCGCCCGATGTGGCGCCAGCGGGTCTGCAGCCCGCACTGGCCGCAGATCCGGTGCAGCTGGCCGACGACCTCGTCGCCGACGAGCATGCGCTTCGTGACCCGTCGACGCCGGAACCGGCCCTGCGGGAAGCGGCGCGGCGCCAGCAGGCGGCCTACCGCACCATCGGCTATCACAGCGAGTGGGACGCGATCACGCGGCCTCGAATCCCACCGTCCCTGCTAGAGGTCTACGACCTCAACGTCGACGCACGTCGGCAACTCACCGCACTGGCCGAGGTCAAGAATGCGGTCCCCGCGTGGCACATCGTCGCCCCTTCGCCCGCCGAGGAGTTGCTGCGTTACTACCGCGAAGCCGAGGCGGCGTCGGGCGTCGGCTGGAACTACCTGGCGTCGATCAACCTGATCGAGAGTAGGCTGGGCAGCGTCGTCGGGCCGAGTTCGGCTGGCGCGCAAGGCCCGATGCAGTTCCTGCCGTCCACATTCGCCGCCTACGGCCAGGGCGGGGACATCTACTCCCCCCGCGACAGCATCATGGCGGCCGGCCGCTACCTTGCCGCCAATGGCTTTGCGGCCGACCGCGACCGGGCCCTCTTCCGCTACAACAACTCGGCTCGGTACGTGCGGGCGGTCAACGACTACGCGAACGTGCTGGCCGCCGATCCCGCAGCGTTCGCCGGCTATTACCGGTGGGAGGTCTACCTCCGGACAACCGCGGGTGACGTGCTGCTGCCCGTCGGCTACGCCTCGGACTCGCCGATACCGATCGACGAGTATCTGGCGTCCCACCCGCAGTAGCACCGGACGCCGCGGGCGATCGCCAACCGGCTATGCCGGGGTCACCTCGGCGTTCGCGCCATAGACACCCAGCAGGTCCCGGGCCGACACGATGCCGACCAACTCCCCGTCCTGCTCGACGAAGATGTGGCGGATGTAGTGGTCCATCATCCGGGCCGCCACCTCGTCGACGGTCGCGTCGGCGGCACACCACACCAGCTTGGTGCTGGCGATGTCGAGGGCGCGCACGGTCGCTGGGTCGTGCCCGGCCGCCACCGCCCGGACGACGTCACGCTCGGTCACCACCGCGGTTGGCCAGGCCTGCTCGCCGATGACGACTGCGCCCACCCCCTCGTCGGCGATCGTCGTGGCGACATCGGCGACGGTCGAGTCGGACGCGACCCGCGCCACGCGGTCGCCGGTGACCAGGGAAACTGGGGTCGCCCCACCAGAGGGAATGCGATTCATGACCCCATGGTGGCACCGCCGCACACGCGCCGGTGGCGCGCCGGTCGACGCCGATACTTTGGTCCCCCACATCGGGGACCAAAGGCCCCGCTCCGGATTACCTGCGGGATGATCACGACCACATCCGGCGCCGCACGTTGCAGGCGTCGGCCCTCTCGACGGAAGTCCCCCACCGGTCGACCGGCGCACGGCTAGTATCCCTGCCATCACCAGCGAGGGGGTCCTATGGGCAGGCACGAGGACACCACATCGACCCCGGGCTCCCTCGACCCCCAGCGCGGACCCGCCGCCGATACCCGAGCGGTCGACCAGTTCGTCAAGCGACGCGCCGAAGTCACCGAAGCCGACCACGCCGAACTACGCTCACGGCTCGCCCGGAACGAGCCGCAGTGCCAACCGATTGTGCGCGAGGTCGTCGACGCCCACGCCGACATCGCCGGCCACCACCTCGGCAACTGGGTCGCCCTGCTGCCCACCAAACTGGGCGGCGGGACGTATGCCATCGATCTGAATTCCAACCGCGTCCTGGGCTCAATCTGGTACTGGACCTACGGCGACTACTGCCCAATCAGCCATCACCTGTGCGCCTTCCCCAGCGCCGATCCGCTGCACGGCTTCGAGTTCGTCAATTCCACCCAGGGCGGCAAGAACGCACTGATCTACGGCATCCCGACCGACATCGCCGACCCGGCCCCCGGCACCAACATCTATCGCGTGCGCTACGACGGAACACAGATGCAGCTCATCGAAAATGTCTCGGAGACAACGGGCCTGGGTCTGGGCGTGCATGTGACCGTCGATCCGAAGGATGCGCAGTCCTACTTCGTCACCGACGGACAAAAGGACATCGCGGCCTGCTTCGACCGCACCACCTCACAGGTGAAAGCCGCCCTGCGATTCGACTGGACACCGAATGTCGCGCAGCTGCGTGAGGCCTGGATCAAGGGCGGCACGCTGACGATCCGCAGGATCCACCCCGATCCGGTCACTGGCCGTTATGACTACCGCGGCACAAAGGGCAACAAGATCGACTGGGAGATGGTCCCGATGGGCGAGCTGTTCGTCGAGGAAGGCTCACTGCCCGGCGCCGACCCGCTCTCCCTGACCGGCGCCGACGGGACGATCTGGCATCCCGAAGGACGTTGGGCGGCAACGGTGGTGCGGCTGTGCGGCGGCACCGCGATCCTCGACCCGCAGAACGATTTCGCGCCTGTGGCCTTCCTGCAGTTCAACAAGGATTCGCAGGACCAGTACCCCGTCGAGCGTGTTGACGACGACACCTGGACGGTCACCTTCGACAGGATCGCGTCGCCGGGTCACGAGATCGGCTTCTCCCCCGACGGTCGCTTCCTCGTGATGATGAACAACCTGCGCGAGAACAACTGCTCGGTATTCAGTTGCACCGACCCGGATCCCCGCAACTGGCGCAAGGTCGCCCATGTCGAAGACCCACTGTGGCGCGGCAAGTACCCCAACCCATTCCACATGGTCTTCTCGTTGGACAGCTCCAAGCTCTACCTGTCCATCCTGCACCCGTCGCCCGGCTTCAGCGGCATCATGGTGGTGGACACCGCCACGTGGACGATCCTCAAGGAGATCCAGGGCATCGGCCCGGATCTGCAAACCCCCGCCATCACCTACGACGGGCGGTACCTGATCACGCCGTTCAGTGGATTCCAGCGTCAGTCAAGCGGTATCGCGATTGTCGACGCGTCGACGGACACCTTCATCGGCATTCTGCCCAGCAACGGCGGGCACCACGATTGCGTCATCATCCCGACCAGTCTCGAGCACATGAAGCACACCCGCTCCTGCACTCTCTGAGTGACCGAGACCGCCCGTCGATCGTCGTCAGTCGTCGTCGGAAGCACTCCGGCGCCAGCCCGAGAACTTGTGGCCCACCGAGTCGGCCGCGCTGGCAGCGGCCCTGCCGACGCCGTCGACGATCCCGCCGAGACCGTCGCGAATTCCCCGGATCAACGGGTCATCCGAGTGATCGAAGCCTTCCTTGTAATGACGGGCGGCTTCGCCGATATCCGCGGTGAACCCGACGGCACCATCGTCGGCCCGCCGCGGATAGTCACCGGCCATGATTGCGCCGTACCCGCCCGCGTCGACCCCTTTGGTCAGCGCCGCGGCGCGCAGCACCGAGAAGGGGTTGCCAACTATTGGATAGATACAGAGTGATAGTGAGCGTATGTACGTTCGAGTGAGATGTTGGTGGCGTGAATCTGACGGAGTGGGCGCGCTCGCAGGGCGTACATCCGCAGACGGCGTATCGCTGGTTTCGTGAGGGAACGTTGTCGGTTCCGGCTGTGCGGGTGAACGAGCGCACTGTGCTGGTGTCACCGGACATGACCGTCGGGCCGGCGCCGACCGCGTTCGGACTGTATGCGCGGGTGTCCTCGCATGATCAGAAGTCGGACCTGGATCGGCAGGTCGCCCGTCCGACGGGCTGGGCCGCTGAAGTGGGCGGGACTGTGGTTCGGGTGGAGACCGAAGTAGGGTCGGGAATGAATGGTGCGCGGCGGAAAGTGCGGCGCCTGTTGGCCGATCCGCGGGTCACCGTGGTGGTGGTCGAGCATCGGGATCGGTTGGGGCGCATGAACACCGAACTGGTCGAGGCGCGTTGTCGGCGCACGGCCGGCGATTGGTGGTGTTGGATTCCGGTGAGGTCACCGATGATCTGGTGCGCGACATGGTCGAAGTGCTGACTTCGTTCTGCGCGCGACTCTACGGGCGCAGAAGTGCTCGCAACAGGGCGTTGAAGGCGGTCGGGTGCGCACAGCGCGATGTCGGACCGAGCGTGTTTGTCGGTGGTGTGGGCAAGGATGACCGGCATGGTAAGACCGCGGAGAAGATCCAGCGTGTCACGTTGGCCGGGCTGAAAGAGCGGGGATGGACTGACGGCGCGGTCAAATGGTTCTTGGGCGAGCCGGACGCGCTGGGCCCAAACCCGAACTATCGCTGGGGTCCGAGGATGCGCCTGTACGACTTCCCCCGCGTCGCGCGCACCGAGCAGAGCGAAGCTTGGCGCGCGTGGCCAGACCAGACCAAGGCCCGGCGGGAG
>NZ_JBGAME010000017.1:0-107245 GCF_044223235.1 Mycobacterium sp. | reverse complement strand
ACCAAGACCGACATGGTCGGCGAGTCCAAGGGTCAGTGGTATCTGCGGCAGATGCTGGGCAGCGCCAACTTCGAGAATGGTCCGGTGCTGCGGTTCATGAGCGGCAACCTGTGCCATCAGATCGAGCATCACATCTATCCCGATCTGCCGAGCAATCGCCTGCACGAGATCTCGGTGCGGGTGCGTCAGGTCTGCGACAAGTACGACCTGCCCTACACGACGGATTCGTTCCTGCTGCAGTACGGCAAGGCGTGGCGCACGATCGCCAAACTGTCACTGCCGGACCGGTTCCTGCGCGACACGGTCGACGACGCACCGGAGACCCACAGCGAGCGGATGTTCGCCGTACTCGGTCCCGAGTTCGATCCCGGCGCCGGCGGCACCGACCCGCTCACCGGCAAGCGCCGCGGCCTGAAGTCCGCGATGGCGGCGGTGCGTGCACTCGGCGCCAACCGCGCCCGGCAGCGGTAGGCTTCAGCAAAGCCGAACGAAAGTGGGCACCACGATGGCCATCGGATTGCGGGTCGCCGGTGCGTTAGCCATCGGCTGCTGCGCGGCGGCCATCGCGGCCGCCCCCATCGCCGCCGCCGGGCCTGCCGCCACCGACCCCACCGGCAACTACTCAGGCGGACCCGTTCCGAGTATGAACGGCATCCCGTGCGTCGGCGGGAGCCTCGGAGTGTGCATCTCCATGCGGCAGAGCGAGCCCGGCCCCCGGCCGGGATCGTCGTTCGGTCACAGCCCGACGATCGTCCGGTAGCCGCGAGAACAGCCTCGGGGCAGGCCCGAACGCCGATCCGGCCGTGCCGTCAGCCCCGGCGCTGCAGCTGTTCGAACCAGTCGCCGGGCACCCGTCCGCGCGGCCCGGGGACGGTTTCCTCCACCGGTCGCGATTCCGGCGGTGCGAGTGCGGGACCGTCGTAGTAGGCGTTGGACGCGTAGTCCCAGAACCAGTCCTCACCCGGTTCGAACGACCGGATGATCGGATGCCCCGACTCGTGCCAATGCGCTGACGCGTGGCGGGCCGGCGAATCGTCGCAGCACCCGATATGCCCGCAGGTTGCACAGCGGCGAAGGTGCACCCACCACCCGCCTGCCGCGTCGCATTCGACGCATCCGGTACCGCTCGGCGGAATCGTTGGGTCGATGACGGTGCCCATAGCGGCCGAGCATAGCCGCCGGACGCGGTGCATGTCCGCGGCCGGGCCAGCCGGTGATCGTGGACGTGAAGCCGTATTCGCTGTACTGCAACATCTTTCACGATGATGTGGCGCGCGACGGATCGGCGATCCCATCGGCGTCAACTTCGCCCGCCGGCGACGGCGCCGCAGTAGGTTGCAGCTCATGTTGCGTCCTGAAAGTTGGACTGGACTAGCGGGTGGAAGTCCCGTCCCGGTAGGTACCGGAGCGCCGGGTAGCAGGCCCCGGTTCGTCGTGGAGACGCGGCGGGCTGAGCGGGGTGTCAAGAGCCTCTTCGGAGGGAGCAAGTGTGCGGGCCGTAGCGTCAAGCGAACTCTGCAGCCTCGTCACAATCACAATGGGAGAGCCGAGCCGCTCATGTCACGGCGAAGGCCATGTCCGGCGGGCCCTGGTCCGGGGTTAGCTCGTCGGGTCTTCCCGGGGTACGGGTGGCGGCACGTGCACACAGTCTGGTTCGGAACAGGAGAGACCCGTCTGCCTGGCCTTGTCGGGCAAAGACCAGGGGTATAAGCCGATGGCGAAGTCCTTTGGAGGGCAGCGGGAGTCCGATGGGGTCGTAGTACCGCTGATCGGCGTGCAGCATAACGCGCCGGGAGGGAAGGGCCCCGACTTTGATCACGCGGGCAATGTGGGTAAGTGCGAGGGCATGACCGAGGTATCTTGGTCCAACTACCCCGATGGGCCATCGCCCGTCGTAGCCGATGAGGAGCCGTTGGGTTTCTCGCCGGTGAAAGTGCGAGAACTGCAACGCGCGCTATGGGCTGCGGCCAAGCAGTCTGAGGGTCGGCGTTTCCACGCCCTGTATGACCGTATCTACAGGGGTGACGTCCTGTGGGAGGCGTGGGAGCGGGTGCGG
This sequence comes from Mycobacterium sp., assembly GCF_044223235.1. GTDB lineage: Bacteria > Actinomycetota > Actinomycetes > Mycobacteriales > Mycobacteriaceae > Mycobacterium. Next base: position 105,189 of record NZ_JBGAME010000017.1, on the reverse strand, counting down.
CAGAACAGGGGTGCGGCCGGGGTGGATCGTGTCACCTTGGGTGCGGTGGAGGACTACGGCGTGGACCGCATGCTGCGTGAGTTGCGTCGTGATCTCCGCGAGGGCGTGTACCGTCCGGCGCCGGCGCGTCGGGTGGACATCCCGAAACCACGGGGCGGTGTGCGGCCGTTGGGGATTCCGACGGTGCGGGACCGGGTGGCCCAGGCGGCGGCCAAGCTGGTGTTGGAACCCATCTTCGAGGCCGACTTCTTGTCGTGCTCGTATGGGTTCCGGCCGAAGCGGTCAGCCACACAGGCGATGGAGCGGTTGCGTACCGGTTTCATCGAGGGCTACCCGTTTGTGGTGGAGTTCGATATCGCCAATTTTTTCGGCGAGATCGACCACGAGCGGCTACTCACTGCGGTGGGTAGGCGGGTCTCGGATCGGCGGGTGCTCAAGCTGTTGCGATTGTGGCTGCAGGCGGGGGTGTTGGTCGACGGGGTGATCCAGCGGACGGTCGCGGGCACTCCACAGGGCGGGGTGATCTCGCCGTTGTTGGCCAACATCTATCTGCATGTGCTCGACACCGAACTCACCGCACGGAATGTGGGTGAGTTGGTGCGCTACGCCGATGACGGCGTGGTGTTGTGCCGCTCGGCGGCGCAGGCGAGTGCGGCTTTGGCGGCGGTGGGAGAGATTCTGGCGTCGTTGGGGTTGCGACTGCATCCGGATAAGACCAAGGTGGTCGACCTGCGCGATGGACGTGAGGGCCTGGATTTTCTGGGCTGTCATTTCCGGGCGCGCATGTCGGGGCGGCTGTGGGAGCAGAAGCGCATCGTGCGGTACTACCTGCACCGCTGGCCCAGCCATACGGCCATGTCCCGGTTACGCGAGAAGGTTCGTGACCGAACTGGTCGCAACAGGGTCGGAACCGACATCCGCATCGTCATCGCGCAGTTGACTCCGATCCTGCGGGGCTGGGGCAACTACTTTCGTACCGGCAACGCCGCTGAGAAGTTTCGCCAGATCGACAGCTACGTCGTTTGGCGGCTGTTCCGCTTGATGGTCAAGAAGCGGGGCCGCAATCTGCGTGCTGGACAAGCTGATCAGTGGACCGAACAGTGGTTCAACGGGCACGGCCTGCACCGCCTGCGCGGCACCATCCGCTACCCGAAGGCAGCGTAACCATGTCAAGAAGATCATCGGTAAGCCGTGTGCGGGAAAACCGCACGCACGGATTGAAAGGGGGATGGGGAAACGGATCCGCACTGCGGACACCGCGCCCCTGACTACCAATGGCAACCAGCGACAGCCGTGAGATCGACATCGAAGCGACCGCGGCGGAGATTCTCGACGTCATCGCCGACGTCGAGGCGACACCCGAGTGGTCGTCGGCGCAACAGAGCGTCGAGGTGATCGATCGCCACCCGGACGGCAGACCCAACCAGGTCAAGATGAGGATCAAAACGGTCGGCATCACCGACGATCAGGTCGTCAGCTACGCCTGGGGTGAGAACACGGTGAGCTGGTCGCTGGTGTCCGCGGACCAGCTGAAGTCGCAGGATGCCACCTACACCCTGACCCCGCGCGGCGAGACGACCCACGTGAAATTCGAACTGGCCGTGGACCCGCTGGTGCCGTTGCCCGGATTCCTGCTCAAGCGGGCCATCAAGGGTGCGATGGAGACCGCCACCGATGGACTGCGCACGCGGGTGCTCGCCCTCAAGAAGGGCGCCCACTAGTTACTGCTTGACCGAACTGCGTACGGCAGAAGGCTTTCCGGCGTTGGCGGCCGACGCCGACTGCGCCAGTTCGGCCAGCAGCGGCGGGATGTCCATGCGCGGAACCACCGCCTCGATGAGCACCATGCGGTCCTGGGCGGCCTCCGCCGCGGTCAGCGCGTCGTCGAGTTCCCCGTAGCTGGCGACCCGGAACACCAGCGCGTCCGGCACGCCGAGTGCCGAAAGCAGATCGGTCCACCGCCACCCGACGATGTCGTTGTAGTACGCGTTCTCCCCGTGGATCGCCCGTTCCACGGTGTACCCGTCGTTGTTGACCACCACGACCACCGGGGACAGTCCCTCGCGGCCGAAGCTCCCGAGTTCCTGGATGGTCAGCTGAGCCGCGCCGTCCCCGATCAGCAGCACGGTGCGGCGGTCCCGCTCGGCCAGCCCCGCCCCCAGCGCCGCCGGCAACGTGTAACCAATCGAGCCCCACAGCGGCTGGCCGATGAACGTCACACCGGATGCCAGCCGGTGCCCGGCCATGCCGTAGAACGACGTGCCCTGGTCGGCGAGCACCACGTTGCCGGGGGTCAATGCTTCGGAGAGCCTGTCCCACAACGCTTCCTGGGTCAGCGGGGCCTCGCGTGCCGGGGTGGGCGCGGGCTCGGGTGACGGGCCGGCGGGCAGCGGCGGGGAGGTCACGCCGCGCTCGGTGAGGATTGCGGTGACCGCCTCGAGCGCGGCGACCATATCCAGCGGCGCGTAGACCTGTCCGGCGATCACGCTCTGGACCGGGCCGATGTCGATGGCGCGGGCCGGGTCGATGCGCTGGCTGAAGAAGCCGCTGACCATGTCGGTGAACAGCACACCGGCGGTCACCAGCACCGGTGCGTCCTCGATGGCCCCGCGCACCGACTCGGCGCTGGCCGCACCGGCGTAGATCCCCAGGAAGTTGGGCGAACTCTCGTCGACGAGGCTCTTCCCCCACATCAGCGTGGCGTGCGGCACGGTGTCGGCGGCCAGCAGTGCGTTGAGCGCGTCGACGCATCCCAGCCGGTGCACCAGGAAGTCGGCGAGCACGGTCAGCCGGTGGTCGCCGATGAGCTCGGCGGCGGCCTCGGTGAACAGCGCCAGCGCGCGGGGACTGGTGCCGCCGGTGTAGCGGGGCAGCGGGGCGCTCGGCGGCTCGACGGGGAAGCGGGCCACGTCCGTGGCGATCAGCAGGTAGCCGGGACGTTTTTGCTCGCGGACCTCGGAAAGCACCCGGTCGATCTCGCGTGTCGCCGTTGCGGGAGCCAGATTCGCCTGGGCGCAGGTGATTTCGCGGCTGATCCGAAGGAAGTGCTCGAAGTCGCCGTCGCCGAGCGTGTGGTGCACGATGCGGCGGGCGCCCTGCGCGTCCTTGGACGGCGCACCGACGATGTGGACGACGGGGACGTGCTCGGCGTAGCTGCCCGCCACCGCGTTGGCTGCCGACAGCTCACCCACCCCGAAGGTGGTGACCAGTGCCGCCATGCCCCGCAGCCTGCCGTAGGCGTCGGCGGCGTAGCCCGCGTTGAGTTCGTTGGCGCCGCCCACCCAGCGCACGCGGGGGTGCGCGAGGATGTGGTCGAGGAACTCCAGCTGATAGTCCCCCGGCACGCCGAAGACCTCGGTCACGCCGAGTTCGGCGAGCCGATCGAGCAGGTAGTCACCGACGGTGTAGCCGTTCTGCGCTGCGGACGTCTCACTGTTCACCCGTCCGACCGTACGCGTATCGCCCCGTGGTCGCCGTCAATCCCGGCGCAGAACCGCCAGCCGCCGGACTGCCTCGGCCATAGTGTCGTCACGTTTGCAGAAAGCAAAGCGCACCAGGTGATTCCATGCCCCTGCATGGCGGCCGTCGGGATCGCAGAACGCCGAGAGCGGGATGGCCGCGACACCCGCGCGCTCGGGCAGTTCGGCGCAGAAGGCGGTGCTGTCGTAATAGCCCAACGGCCGGGGATCGGCGCATAGGAAGTACGTGCCGGAGCTGTCGTGGACGTCGAAACCGATGTCGGCCAGGGCCGCGGCGAGCCTGTCCCGCTTCGCCTGCAGCGAATCCCGCAGTGCAGCCACCCAGGCGTCCTCGGTGTCGAGCGCACGGGCGACCGCCGGCTGGAAGGGCGCCCCGCCGACGTAGCTGAGGTACTGCTTGGCTGCGCGCACCCCCGCGATGAGATCGGCTGGCCCGCAAGCCCATCCGATCTTCCAGCCGGTGCAGTTGAACATCTTGGCGGCGCTGGAGATGGTGACCGTCCGCTCGGCCATCCCGGGATAGCCGGCCAGCGGCAGGTGTTTGGCGCCCGCCGGTGTCGAGAACACCAGATGTTCGTAGACCTCGTCGGTGATCACCAGCAGGTCGGCGTCGGCGGCGATCTCGGCGATGGCGGCCAGCTCGGCGTCGCGCAGCACCATGCCGGTCGGGTTGTGCGGGGAGTTCACGATCAGCGCCCTGGTCCGCGGCGTCACGGCGGTTCTGAGGGCGTCGAGGTCGAGGGCGAAGCCGCGCCCGTCGGGCACCAGCGGCGCGGTCACCCGCTCGCAACCCGACATGGCGACCACGGGGGAGTACGAGTCGTAGAACGGCTCGATCAGCACCACCTCCGAGCCGGGCTCGACGAGGCCGAGCACCGCGGCGGCGATCGCCTCCGTCGCCCCGACGGTGATCAGCACCTCGGTGTCGGGGTTGTAGTCGATACCGAAGTGACGTTTGCGCTGGGCCGCCACGGCCTCGCGCAGCGGGGCGATTCCCAGCCCTGGCGGGTATTGGTTGACGCCATCGGCGATGGCGTTCTCGGCGACTCTCAGCATGGCGGGCGGCCCGTCCTCGTCGGGGAAGCCCTGCCCGAGGTTGACCGCGCCGAGCTGCGCCGCCCGTGCGGACATCGCAGCGAACACCGTGACCGCGTACGGGCGCAGCCTCTCGACCGTCATGCGTGTCGACTCTAATCAGCCGTTGCGGCAGCGGATCCGCCCACCTGCGCGATGGGGTGGCACCGGTCCGATTGCGAACGATTGCAGGTAGCCTGGACGCCGTGGCGCGCCGAGTGACCATCGACGATGTGGCCCGCCTTGCCGAGGTGCACAAGGCGACGGTGTCGCGCGCGCTGAACGCCAGAACCCGCGATCAGGTCAACGCCGAGACGCTCAAACGGGTCACGCGGGCCGCCCGCCAGCTCGGCTACGTCCCCAACGCGATGGCGCGGGGCCTTCGCACCAGCAAGTCGATGACCATCGGGGTGATCATCCCCGATCTGATGAACCCGATCTTCCCGCCGATGGTGCGTGGCATCGAGGACGTTCTGCAGCCACAGGGGTACACGGTGCTGATCGCCAATACCGACCCGCATGACGATGTCGAGGTGTCGGTGTTCGAGTCGCTGTTAGCGCGCAGGGTCGACGGCTTCATCCTGGCCACCGGCCGGCTCGACGATCAGACGGTGATCGGGGAGGCGGCCGAGACCGGGGTGCCTGTCGTCCTGGTCAACCGCGGCTCCGGCGACGGCGGGTTTCCATTGGTCTCCGGCGACAACATCGGCGGAATCGAACTGGCGATCCGGCACCTCATCGAGCTCGGCCACCGCCACATCCTCCACGTCGCCGGCCCGTCGAACTTTTCCACCACCCGGTCGAGGGCTGAGGCGTTCGAGTCCGCGGCCACCCGCGCGGGCGTGCGACATGACACCGTCTACGCCGAATCACTGTCCACCGAAGCGGGTTACGGCGCGGCCGATGCGCTACTGGCCCGTCGCGGCGAGCTGCCCACCGCCGTGATCGCGGGCAACGACCTGGTGGCGCTCGGGCTGATCCGCCGGTTGCGTGTGGAGGGCCTGCGCTGCCCCGAGGACGTGTCGGTCGTCGGATTCAACGATATGCCGTTCGCCCAGGACTTCTGGCCCCCGCTCACCACCGTGCACATGCCGCTGCGGGAAATCGGTGCGGAGGCGGCCCGATTGTTGCTCCGCGGCATCGATGCCGGCGAGCAGGATGCGGTGACGCTGACCTTGCCGGTATCGCTGGTGGTGCGCGAATCCACCTGTCCCGCAAAGGCTTAGGGGATCTTCGGCACCCGGATCCGGCCGAAGCGGGCCGCGAATATGCTCCAAGCCAGCTGGAATCCGGCGTAAGGCCATCACGTCGATGGTCAGCGAGGTGTCGACGGCCCCGATCGGAGGCCTGGAGAACTCGCAACCGATTGCGAAGATTCTTAAAGCGAGATGAGGGACAGGCAATTTGTGAGCCGGGTGTCTCATCCGAGCAGCCACTCGCTTTTCCCGTATTTCCTTGTCAGCGCAGCAAGGGCGCTTCGTCCGGCGGGTACGACCGTTGACACGTTGGCTCAGCATGTGGCACGATTCACTGCAATCGATTGCAAGAGATCTACACAACGTGTGGATCCGGTGAGCAATCGGTCTGACAGGGAGGTTGGACATGCGGAAGATCACTGCCCTTCGCGCGATCGCGGCGGTTGCCGCGGTCGCGCTCGCCGCGACCGGCTGTTCGGCTGACCAGCCGACCAGCGGCGACACCATCACCATCGGTGCATCGCTGCCGCTCACCGGTGAATTCAGCCAGGGTGGGCTGGACACCCAGCACGGGTACGAGACGTGGGTCGAGATGACCAACGAGGCGGGCGGCCTGCTGGGCAAGCAGGTGAACATCATCGTCAAAGACGACGCGACCACCCAGGAGACGGCGGTCAGCAACTACAACAACCTGATCGCCAAGGACGGGGTCGACCTGCTGCTCGGCAGCCAGTCGTCGCTGCTGAACATCCCCGCCTCCGCGGTGGCGGAGAAGAACCGGATGCTGTTCGTGTGCCCGTCCTGCGCGTCGCCGGACATGTACAACCGCGGCTTCGACTACATCTTCTTCGCCCAGCAGGCGGTGGCCACCGACCAGGCCAAGGTGTTCGCAGAGTGGATCGCGAACCTGCCACCCGAACAGCGGCCCGCGACCGCTGCCTATCCCACCCTGGATGACCCGTTTGCCGGGCCGGTCGTCGAGGGTGCCGAGAAGATCCTGTCGGATGCCGGCATCCGCACCGTCTACAGGGACCAGTACCCGGCCACCACCAAGAACTTCGATTCCATCGTCAACGCCATGAAGGATGCCGGTGCCGAAATCGTCGTCCAGGGAGCCCAATTCGAGGACGGCGTCAACATGATCCGGTCGATGAACCGCGCCGGCTACAAGCCGTCGATCCTGTACCAGAGCAGCTCGCCGACCTACGGGCAGCAGTACCTCGACGCGGTGGGCGCGCAGAATGCCGAGGGCGTGTTCTTCTCGTCGAGCTACAGCCCGCTTGCCGACACCATGGACAACGCCGCCTTCGTCAAGCGCTTCGAGGAGAAGTTCGGGCAGAGCCCGCCCGAGGATGCCGCCGACGGTTTCGCCGCCGCTCAGGTCCTCGCTGCGGCGGCCAACGCGCTCGGATCCATCGACGATCAGGCCAAGCTCGCGGATTGGTTGCGCGAGAACAGCGTTGAGACCGTGCTCGGCCCGCTGAGCTGGAACGAGGACGGCAGCCCCAAGGGCGAATTCCTCGTCGGCCAGTGGCAGGCCGGCGTCTCCCAGGTTGTCCTTCCCACCGATGTAGCCACGTCCAAGACCATCCTGCGCTGGCAGGGCGGCGACATCTAGCCTCCGAAGAACAGGGAGCCACCCCCATGACGTCATTGATCCAAACGCTCATCCTGGGCCTGCTCGTCGGGGCGATGTATGCCCTGATGGCCTCCGGTCTGACCCTGATCTTCGGGGTCATGCGGGTGATCAACCTCGCCCACGGCGCCTTCGCCATCCTGGCCGCGTTCCTGACCTACACCCTCTGGCAGAACCTCGGCCTCGACCCGATCCTGTCCATCCCGATCGTGATGGCCGTGATGTTCGCCTTCGGCTGGCTGGTGTACGTGCTGGTGATCCGGCACGTCCGCAGTTCGCACATCACCATGACGGTGCTCGCCACGTTCGGCATCGCCCTGCTGCTGGAAGGCAGCATGGGCTTCATCTGGGGGAACACGTCCACCGCCGTGCGGGTTTCCTACACCGACGCGTCAATCTCCTTCGGCGCCTTCTATGTTCCGATGGCGATGGCGCTGGCGGCGGTGATCGCGGTTGCGGTGCTCGGCGGGCTCTACCTGATTCTCAACCACACCTGGACGGGCCGGGCCATCCGCGCGGCGTCGTCCAACGAGAACGGCGCCCTGCTGGTCGGGGTGAGCGTGTCCACGGTGGCCGCACTCACCTTTGCCATCGGCGTGTCGACCCTGGGTGCGGGTGGGGCGATGCTGTCGACGATCTACCCGTTCCTGCCCGGCACCCACTACCAGTGGATCGCCCGGCTGCTGGCCATCGTCGTGCTCGGCGGCCTGGGCAGCCTGCCCGGAGCCATCCTCGGCGCGCTGGTCATCGGTATCGGGGAGATGGCAGCCACCGCCTACCTGGGCGCGGCCTGGCCCGTCGCCGTGCCGTTCCTCGTCATCATCGCCGTTTTGATCACCAGGCCGCAGGGCATCCTCGGCACCCGCCTCAGAGAGGACGCCGTCGCATGACCGACGTGAAAACCCGGCTGCTCGACCCGCAGCTGCAGAAGTGGGTGTCCCGCGCTCTGGTGGCCGCGGCCGCCGCGGTGATCATCCTGTTCCCGTTGTCGCCCAGCATGTCCGCGCAGAACACGGTCATCCTGGCGCTGGTGCTCGCCATCGGTGCCAGCGGGCTGAATATCATCACCGGTTACACGGGGTATCTGTCGCTGAGTCAGGGTGCCTTCATCGGGATCGGCGCCTACGTGGGTGCGATCCTGGCGATCCGGTTCCCCGACGTCCCGCCGCTGCTCTGGGCGCCGCTGGCCGGCGTCGTCGCCGCGGTGATCGCCATGCTGCTCGGACTGGTGACCTACCGTTCGCGCGGACCGGCGTTCGTCATCATCACCATCGCCTTCCTGTTCCTGGTCCAGTTCCTGGCCATCGAATGGGTGCCCGTCACCAACGGCACGTCCGGTCTGACGCTGCCGCTGCCGGATTGGCCCGAGGCGTGGGGCAACTGGCCGTTCCACCTGGCGCTGGTGACGCTGCTCGGGCTCTCGCTGCTGATGAGTTGGTGGATTCGCCGTACGAAGTTCGGCATGGGGCTGATCGCCATCCGTGAGGACGAGGGCAAGGCGGGCACGATCGGTGTCAACGCCCCGTTCTACAAACTGCTCGCCTTCGGCGCCAGTGCCCTGTTCGTCGGGATGGCGGGCTCGGTGTACGGCTACTACCTGTCCTTCGTCGACCCCATCGGGATGTTCTCCATCATCACCAGCGCGCTGATCGTGCTGTCGGTGATCCTCGGCGGCCGCGGCACGCTGTTCGGCCCGGTGCTTGGCGCCTTCATCATCCAGCCGGTCAACAACCTGGCCAACGACACCTTCGGCGGCGGCAATGCCCGGCTGGTGATCTTCGGCGGGCTGCTCGTGCTCCTGGTGATCGTGCTGCCCAAGGGCATCCTCCCGACGGTGGCCGGTTTCCTCGAGAAGGCCAGAACCAAAGGCACGGTGGGACTTTCGGGTGCCAGGCTCAATCCGCTCGATCGCCCGCTCGTCCACGTCGAGTCCAGCCGTCCCGAACTGAGCGGACGCACGCTGCTCGAGGTGCGCGGGCTGCACAAGAGCTTCGGCGGCAACCACGCCGTCAACGACTGCAGCTTCACCGTTCCCGAGGGCTCCATCACCGCGCTGATCGGGCCCAACGGGTCGGGCAAAACGACGGTGTTCAACCTGATCTCGGGTGTGATGACCCCCGACCGCGGCGAGATCCTGCTCGGCGGCGAACGGATCGAACAGACGTCACCCTGGGTACGAGCGCACGAAGGCCTGGGCCGTACCTTCCAGATCACCCGGCTGTTCCGCGAGATGACCGTGCTGGAGAACGTCGTCGCTCCATTGCGCGACTTCAACATTCGCCAGCTCGGGCTGGGTGCGGTCAGCGGTTCGGAAGCGGCACGGGCCGGGGAACTGCTCGACTTCGTCGGCATGGCGGCCTACCGCGACGCGAAAGCCGGTGCGCTGTCCTACGGTCAGCAGAAACTGGTCGAACTCGCCCAGGTGCTCATGCTCGACCCGAAGCTGATCCTGCTCGACGAACCCGCGGGCGGCATCAACCCGACGCTGATCGAGCGGATGGGTGACCTGATCCGCGCGCTCAACGCACAGGGCAAGACCTTCCTGCTGGTCGAACACAACATGCCGTTCGTGGTGGGTCTGTGCGACCCGATCCGGGTGCTGGCCCGCGGCGCGGTGATCGCGCAGGGCAGCCCGGAACAGATCCAGAAGGACCCGGTTGTGCTCGACGCATACCTCGGCGACGACTACCTGCTGGAAGCGCCGTCCCGGACGCAGACTGTCACAGAAAACACTGTCGTCGAAAGGAATCCGGCATGATCAAGCTCCAAGGCGTGGTGGCCGGCTACGGCGGGGGCAACGTCCTGCAGGGCGTCGATCTCGAGGTCGCCGCGGGTGATCTCGGCTGCATCGTCGGCCCCAACGGCGCCGGCAAGTCGACCGTCCTGCGCGCCGTCAGCGGTCTGCTCAAACCCAGCGCGGGCCGGATCACCCTCGACGGTGTCGACATCACGGGGTTGCCGCCCGACGGGGTGCTGTCCGCCGGGGTCACCCAGGTGCCGCAGAGTAACGGGCTGTTCCCGACACTGACCGTCAAGGAGAACATCCTGATGGGCGCCTATGTGATCCGCAGGCAGCGGGCACTGGTCAAAGACCGCTACGACGAAGTGCTGTCGATGTTCCCGTTGGTGGCCGACAAGACCGGGGTGCGGTGCGGCAACCTGTCGGGCGGGCAGCGGCGGATGGTCGAGTTCGCCCGCTCGCTGATGCTCAATCCCAAACTCGTCCTGCTCGACGAACCCTCCCTCGGCCTGGATCCCAAGTCGCTCACCGTGATCGACGAAGCCGTCGCAGTCATGCGGGCCAACGGCAAGGCCATCCTGATGGTCGAACAGAACGTGCGGTTCGGGCTGCGGATGGCCACCAGCGGCATCGTGATGGAAAGCGGCCGGGTGCTCCTCACCGGCCCCGCCCAGTCGGTGCTGGCCAACCCGGAGATCGCCGACCTCTACTTCGGCGGAGCGGTCCACGCTCCCGCCTCCACCTCAGCCGCACACCCCACGGCCTGACCCAGAAAAGGAATCACGTCAATGACACCTCTGCCTTCCCCTCAGAACCTCAAGATCGGGTGGATCGGCGCGGGCCGAATGGGTGCCCAACTGGTCCTGCGGCTGCTCGACGCCGGCTATGACGTTGCCGTGTACAACCGGACCGCGTCGAAGGTCGGCCATCTGGGCGATCGCGGCGCGCACATTGTCAGCAAGCCGGTCGACCTCGCCGACCGTGATCTGGTGTTCTCGATGGTGTCGTCGTCGAAGGACCTCGAGCAGGTGATGCTCGGTGAGGGCGGATTGCTCACCGGGGATACGTCACCCCGGGTGATCGCCGACGTGTCAACGGTTTCCGCGGAGGTCAGCGCACTGATCCGCAGTGCCGCCAACTCGCGGGGGGCCGATTTCCTGGCCACCCCCGTGAGCGGCAACCCGAAGGTGATCGCGGCGGGCAAGCTCACCGTGGCGGTCTCCGGGCCGCGTGCGGTGTTCGACGCGATCGAATCCGTGCTCGGTGTCTTCGGCCGCAGCGTCACCTACGTCGGCGAGGGTGAGGTGGCGCGACTGGTGAAGATCGCCCACAACCTGATGCTCGGCGTTGTGACCCAGTGCCTCGCGGAGATCACGGTGCTGGTCGAGAAGGGCGGCGTCACCCGCGCCGACTTCCTGGCCTTCCTCAACGATTCGGTGATGGGATCGGTGTTCACCCAGTACAAGTCGCCTGCGTTCGTCAACCTTGACTTCGCGCCGACATTTACGATGCAGCTGCTGCAGAAGGACTTCGACCTCGGGCTGGAAGCGGCCTACGGGCTCAAGTCGCCGATGCCGATCTGCTCGGCCACCCGCCAGATCGTCGCGCAGGCCGCGGGTGCGGGCCGGGGCGACGACGAGGACTTCGCGACGTTGCTGCTGGAGGTCGCCCGCGGGGCGGGCATCACCCTGGAGCCGGAGAACGTCGCGGTGGACGACGGACTCACCCCGGTGCGGTCATGACGGCCCTCGTGCCTCCGAATTCGAGAAGCGCGGTTGCGCCCCCTGTCGCTCGGCGGCCGCTGGGCGCGCCGGGCCACATGGGCGTGGACTACGAACAGCGCGTCGACTTCGACCGGTTGCGGGACTACCGGATCGGGCGGGCCAAGGAGGCGCTGAAGGCCAGCGGTTGCGGGGCCTTCCTGCTGTTCGACTTCTACAACATCCGGTACACCACGCAGACGTGGATTGGCGGGGCGTTGGGCGACAAGATGATTCGCTATTGTCTACTCACCCGAGACGCCGAGCCGATCCTGTGGGATTTCGGATCGGCGGTGCGCCACCACAAGCTGTACTCGCCGTGGCTGCCCGAGGAGAATTGGCGCCCGGGGTTCCTCGGGTTCCGCGGCGCGGTCGCGCCGGACGCCGGGCTGATGCGTGCCGCGGTCACCGAGATCAAGGGCATCCTGGCCGACGCCGGGGTGGCCGGTGAACCCGTCGGGCTGGATATCGTCGAGCCGCCGTTCCTGTTCGAGATGCAGCGTCAGGGACTGCGGGTCGCCGACGCCCAGCAGAGCATGCTCGACGCGCGGGTGATCAAGTCCGCCGACGAGATCATGCTGCTCAATCAGGCCGCGGCCATGGTGGACGGTGTGTACCAGGACATCGTGGATGTGCTCAAACCCGGTGTGCGGGAAAACGAGATCGTCGCGCTGGCCAACAAGCGGCTCTACGAGCTGGGGTCGGATCAGGTCGAGGCCGTCAACGCGATCTCCGGTGAGCGGTGCAACCCGCATCCGCACAACTTCACCGACCGCATCATCCGGCCGGGGGATCAGGCGTTCTTCGACATCATCCACTCCTACAACGGCTACCGGACCTGCTACTACCGCACGTTCGGGGTGGGCAGTGCCACCGAGAGCCAGCGTGACGCCTACAAGCGGGCCCGCGAGTGGATGGACACCTCGATCGCTGCCATCCGCCCCGGGGTGGGTTCCGACCAGATCGCCCGATTGCTGCCCAAGGCAACCGATTTCGGGTTCGAGAACGAGATGGCCGCCTTCGGGCTGCAGTTCGCCCACGGCCTGGGTCTCGGTTTGCACGAGCGGCCCATCATCTCCCGGCTGAACTCGCTGGAGAACCCGATCGAGCTGCAGGCGGGCATGGTGTTCGCGATGGAGACCTACGCCCCGGCATCCGACGGGTTTTCGGCCGCCCGCATCGAAGAGGAGGTCGTCGTCACCGACGACGGCCCGGTGATCCTGACGAAGTTCCCCGCGCAGGAGCTCTTCGTCGCCAACGAGTACTGAGCCGCCGCCAGCCCCGGTGTGCCGACTACCCCGCGAGTGAGAAGCCAGGGTCGTCAATCTCGCCGATTGACGACCCTGGCTTCTCACTCGCGGGAAATGCGGTGGTGGCGCGTGAACACGGATACGAAGCCCTGCTGGCGAGCACCGACAACGACGCGGATCGCGAGGCGACGTTCATCGCCACCTTGCAGACCAGGCACTGCGACGGCTTCGTCGTGGCCAGCGCATCGCGTGACGACCGCGCCGTGCGCGCCTCTGGTCGCGCGGACGGCCTGCGTGGTGGCCGTGGTCAGCAGTGATTCGTCGATACGTTCTGCGGTAAGTCATCTGCGCACGGGGGTACTGGTGGTGCTGGTCAACAGGCTTGTCGACGGCCTGCGCACGCCGGCCGTGGTCAGCGATGATTCGGTCGGGATACGTTCTGCGGTAAGTCATCTCGTCTCGCTGGGGCACCGGCTCATCGGCCATGTCGCCGGCCCGCCCGAGATCTCGGTCAGCGCGTCACGGCTGGCCGCATTGCTCGGTGCAATGGATTTGGCCGACGCCGACCCGCGGCCCACGCCCGTCGTCGTGCACGCCGACGGCTACACCGTGGAGGCGGGACGCGCGGCGCTGGTCGAACTGCTGCGCCGCCACGCCGTCACCGCGGTTCTGGCGGTAAACGACCTCGTGGCGGTCGGCTGCTATCAGGCGCTGACGCAGGCGGGACTGCGGTGCCCCCAGGATGTCTCTGTCGTCGGTTTCAACGACATGCCGCTGACCGCCCATCTCCATCCGCCGCTGTCGACGGTGGCGATGCCGCAATCCCAAATGGGCCGCGCCGCAGCCGAACTCATTCTGAAATGCCTCGCCGAACCCGACAGTGAGCACGCTGTCGTCGCACTGCCGACCCGATTCATCGAGCGCAGATCGGCGGCCGCGGTGCGCTGACTCCGGCGAGGCTTCGTTTTGGGGGCGGGCGGGTGGTTTCAGCAGCCCAGGCGGGCCGGGTGGGTTTCAGCAGCCCACGCGGGAGAAGAAGGCGAGCGAGATGAGGCCGATGGCCACGGCCAGCGGCGTCTGACCGCTCGTCGCCGCCACGACGACTGCGGTGACCGCGGTGAGGGCGATGAGGACGAGCAGAAAGGCCATGAACCACCGGGCGGCGCCCCAGTGCGGGGACGTCGAGTGCGGGCGTGTGCCAGCCATGGCGTGGCCCTTCTGTGTCGTGCATCACACAGTATCAGCGATGTGGGTGCACGGCACATGGAAATTGGTCCTGGTGGCGCCGGGGTCACGCCTTCCATACGGTTTTGAGGTTGCAGAACTCCCGGATGCCCGCCGCCGCCAGCTCACGGCCGTAGCCGGAGTCCTTGACACCGCCGAAGGGAAGTTCCGGGTAGGAGATGGTCATCCCGTTGAGGAAGACCGCACCGGCGTCGAGGTGGCCGATGAACCAATCCTGCTCGGCCGCATCGGTGCTCCATACCGCAGAGCTGAGCCCGAAGGTGGTCTGGTTGGCCACCCGGACCGCCTCTTCGCGGTCGGTGACCCGGTACACGGACGCCACCGGCCCGAACGTCTCCTCCATCACCACGCGCATGTCGTCGGTGAGCCCGGCAAGCACGGTGGGGGAGTAGAACCAGCCCGGTCCGTCGGGTGCCGAACCGCCGGTGAGCACCTGCGCGCCCTTGGCGACGGCGTCGTCGACGAGCTCGGCGACGTCGTCGCGTCCGGACTCGGTGGCCAGCGGACCGACGTCGGTCGCCTCGTCCATCGGATCACCGACCTTCAGTGCCCGCATCTTGGCGACGAACGCCTCGACGAATGCATCGTAGATGTCGGTGTGGACGATGAATCGCTTTCCGGCGATGCAGGATTGGCCGTTGTTGGAGATTCTGGCCTTCACCGCCACGGTCGCCGCGGCGTCCAGGTCGGCGCTCGGCATCACGATGAACGGATCCGACCCGCCGAGCTCGAGCACCGCCTTCTTGATCTCCTGTCCCGCGGTCGAGGCCACCGAACGCCCCGCCGGCTCTGAACCGGTGAGCGTGACCGCCTTGACCCTCGGGTCCTCGATGACCGCGGCGACGTCGGCCGAACCGATCAGCAGGGTGCGGAAGGATCCCGGTGGGAAACCGCCCTTCTCGAAGAGATCGTCGAGGTACAAGGCGGACTGCGGGACGTTCGAGGCATGCTTGAGAAGGCCGGTGTTCCCCGCCATCAGCGCGGGCGCGGCGAACCGGATGACCTGCCAGAGAGGGTAATTCCACGGCATCACCGCCAGCACCACACCCAGCGGCTGCCACACCGTCCCCGCCCGTGACGCACCTACCACCGACGGATCGGCCAGTGATTCGGGTGCAAGGAACGCCTCCGCCTGCTCGGCATAGAAGCGCATGTTCTTGGCGCACTTGAGTACTTCGGCGCGGGACTGCCCGATCGGCTTGCCCATTTCCAGGGTGATCATCCGCGCCGCACGCTCGACATCGGCTTCGAGCAGGTCGGCGGCGGCGTTCATCCACTCGGCGCGCTGCGCATAGGTGGTGTCGCGCAATGCCTCCACCGCCTCGGCGGCCTCGGAGATGCGGCGCTGTACCTCTGCGCTGTCGTGGGGCTGGAACGTCTCGATGGTCTCTCCGGTGGCCGGGTTGACGGTTGCGATTGCCATGTGTGGGATCCCTGCAGTTGATGGTGTAGGCGCGATTGGATCCGATCTAGGGTCCAAATCGTATAGATGACCTGCGTGATGCGAGATTATCGCAATGATTGGATTCAATCAATGCGTCTGGCGGCGTGTGCTATTCGAACACCTCGGGATGCCGCGCGAGTTGTCGCCGGGTGCGGCGGATGTGGCCCAACAGCACCCGCTCGGCCTCGTCGGCATCGCCCTCGCGGATCGCGGTGACGAGCATGTGGTGCTCGTCGTGGACGATGCGGTTGCTGTCGGTGTCGAGAAGCCTGGTGTAGGCACGGCGGTAGTGCTGCGTCGTATTCCAGAGCCGCTCGACGGTGGGGGCCAGGAATGTGGTTGTCGCCCCGGCGTAGCTGCCCAGGTGGAACCGCCGGTCCAGCGTGAGGAAGCGTTCGACGTCGCCGCAGCGGCGCATCTGCTCGACCAGCTCCGAGAGGTCGTCGATCTGCTCGGGTGTCAGGTTCGGCATGCTGTAGCGAAGCAGCAGCGGTTCGATGCGCTCGCGCACTTGATAGAGCTCGACACACTCGTCGAGGCTGAGCCGCGAGATCCACGCACCGGTGTTGGCGACCGTCGTGATCAGGCCTTCGGACTCCAGGATTCGCAGCGCCTCACGAACGGGCACACGGCTGGCGCCGTAGTGGGCGGCGAGTTCCTCCTGGCGCAACCGCGTCCCGGGGGGGTGGTCACCCTGCAGGATCGCGTCCCGCAACTGCTCGGCCACGCGGGCGCCCGTGACGCCATCGCGCACCTGGGGTTGCGGCATGCTGCCCTCCGATCGGTTTCGCGTTCAGTCTGCCGGGTGATTGGGGTTCCACAGCAGCACCGGAGCGTCCGATTCGTAGGCCTTTCCCTTGGGGAAGCTCACCAGCTCGAACTGCATGCCCCACGGGCTGAGAAAATACACCCACCGCTGGCCCTCACTGGCATTGCGGCTGGCAGTGGGTGCGCCCAAGACCCGGATTCCTTGGGTGCCAAGGTATTCGACCGCCGCATCGAGATCCTCGACGTACAAGGCGATGTGATGGCCGCCGATATCGCTGTTGCGCGGTATCGGCGCCTGCCCGTCGGCGGGCGTGTACTCGAAGACTTCGAAGTTCGCCCCGGTGGCGCAGCGGTAGAAGCGAAGTTCGCGCATCACCGTGCGGGGGTGGACATTGAGGTGTTCGCGCATCCAGTCGCCGTCGTGCCGGTAGGGCCCCAGCGTGTAGACGTGCGCACAGCCGAGGATGCGCACGAAGAAGTCGTGGGCCTCCTCGAGATCGGGCACGGTGAATCCGAAGTGGTCGGTCCCGACCAGGCCCGGTAGTGGCATCAAGTCTCCTCACTAATGGATCCAATATTGATCGACCATACGCCAACATCCGCGGATTTTGCACGAATATCCCGCAGAGGCTAGCCAAAGTGGATCCAATACCGCTATGTTGGCAGCCAGTCAGCGGTACCGGGCAGCCCACTCGGGGCGCCACCGATCGATGGAGATGAGGAACATGCCGCGCGAAAACACCCTGGAAACGGGCTCGGCTTGGGTCGAGCTGTCGACTACCGAGGACGACTGGAAGGAAGCCGACCCCGTGCTGTTGGGCACGATGCTGGCCGAACTGCACCTGGTCCGCGCCTTCGAGGAGACGGTGCTCGAGCTGGCGGGCGAGGGCCTGGTGCACGGGCCCGCCCATTCCAGCATCGGGCAGGAGGGGGGCGCGGTCGGATCCATTGTCGGACTGCGCTCCACCGATGCCGTCAACGGATCCCACCGAGGGCACCACCAGTTCCTGGCCAAAGCCCTGACCCACGTCTCCGGCGGCGTCATCGACCCGGCCGCGGTGGTCACCCCCAAGATCCAGCGAGTGCTTCAGCGCACCCTGGCCGAGATCCTCGGTCTGGCCCAGGGCTACTGCCGGGGCCGCGGCGGGTCGATGCACCTGCAGTGGTTCGAGGCTGGCGCCCTTGGCACCAATGCGATCGTCGGGGGCGGCGTCCCGATGGGTGCCGGCAATGCGTGGGCCCAGAAGCACAGCGGCACATCGGACCTGACGATCAGCTATTTCGGGGACGGCGCCAGCCAGATCGGGTCGGTGCTCGAGACCATGAACCTCGCCGCCGCCTGGAAACTGCCCTTCTGCTTCTTCATCGAGAACAACCTCTACGCCGTGTCCACTCGCGTCGACGAGGTCACCGCGGACCCGCGGCTCTCGGTGCGGGGTCAAGGCTTTGGCATTCCCGGCTGGCGTGTCGACGGAATGGACCCGCTGGCCGTGTATCTCGCCACGAGCCGGGCGGCCGAGCGGATGCGCCGTGGCGAGGGGCCCGCCGTCATCGAGGTCGAGGTGTACCGGTTCTTCCATCAGAACGGTCCGTATCCGGGCAGCGCGTTCGGTTACCGCGACAAGGCTGAAGAGGCACGGTGGCGCGCCCGCGACCCGCTGGAACGGGTCGCCCGCGAGATGATCGCGCTCGGTCTCATCGATGACGACGGCGTGGCGTCGGTGCGGGACCAGGCGCAGACGGCGATGGCCGAGGCGGCGTCCCAGCTGGTGGAGGCCAATCCGCAAGCGCAGGGCAAGCGCCGCATCCGCGCCGAGTTGTGGCCCGATCCGAGCTTTGTCAACGTTGGGGTGCGCGGTGACGGCAGCGAGCTCGGCCTGCTGACGGCGTTCGAGCCCGCACAGTACCAAGGATCTTGGCGTGCAACGAAATTCGTCGATGCGGTGGCGGAGGTGATGGAACGCCGAATGGCAACCGATGAACGCATCGTGGTGTTCGGCGAGGATGTGCACCGGCTCAACGGCGGAACCAACGGCGCTACCAAGGGATTGGGCAAGTACGGCGACAACCGATTGATCGGCACCCCGATCAGCGAGAACGCGTTCACCGGGATCGGCGGCGGCCTCGCGCTCGACGGCAGATTCCGTCCGGTGGTCGAGTTCATGTATCCCGACTTCATGTGGGTGGCTGCCGACCAGGTCTTCAACCAGATCGGCAAGGCGCGGCACATGTTCGGCGGGGAAAACCCGGTCCCGTTCGTGTTGCGGACCAAGGTCGCGATGGGATCCGGATACGGTTCGCAGCATTTGATGGATCCCGCCGGAATCTTCGCCACCAGTCCCGGCTGGCGGATCGTGGCGCCCTCGACCGCTGCGGACTACGTGGGTCTGATGAACGCCGCCCTGGCGCTGCAGGATCCGGTGCTGGTCATCGAACACGTCGACCTCTACGGCAAGGCCGACCGGGTGCCCGAGGGCGATCTCGACTACGTGATTCCGCCCGGGCGGGCCGCGGTGCGGCGGGCCGGATCCGACGTCACGGTGATCAGTTACCTATCCATGGTGGACCGCTGCCTGGAAGCGATCGAGCGCACCGACGTCGACGCCGAACTGATCGACCTGCGCTGGCTGGATCGGGCGTCGATCGACTGGGACACCATTGAAGCCAGCGTGCGCAAGACCAATGCCGTGCTCATCGTCGAGCAGGGTGCACGCGGTACCTCGTACGGAGGCTGGCTGGCCGACGAGATACAGAGACGGCTCTTCGACTGGCTGGACCAGCCGATCGAACGGGTATCCGG
This sequence comes from Mycobacterium sp., assembly GCF_044223235.1. Lineage (GTDB taxonomy): Bacteria > Actinomycetota > Actinomycetes > Mycobacteriales > Mycobacteriaceae > Mycobacterium. The sequence goes on along the minus strand of NZ_JBGAME010000017.1, from coordinate 85,797 downwards.
TGAAGAAGCGTCGCCGAGCATCTCGAAGGTGTTGGAGCGGGCCGCGATCGCGGGCACCGACGAAATTGTGGCGGGTCTGGAGAAGATTCGCGTGGGGATGGGACAGCACGGGGCGAGCGCAGCGACGGGACAGCACGGGGCGAGCGCAGCGACGGGACAGCACGGGGCGAGCGAAGCGACGGGAGACGTGCGCTGATGGCGACCGTGGTACGGATGCCAGAAGTCCTGGCCAACGCCACCGAGGCGACCATCCAGAACTGGCTCGTCGCCGTCGGGCAGGAGATCGCGGTCGGTGATCCGCTTGCCGAAATCGAGACCGAGAAGGCGGTCGTCGAATACGCCGCCGAAGTGGACGGAGTCCTCGCGCGCCTGATTGCGGAACCGGGAGCGGCGATCGCCGTGGGCGATCCGATCGCACTGGTACTGGCGCCCGGCGAGACCGACGCCGACATCGATACGGGAGACACGGCAGCGGCCGCTCAGCCGGCGCCGGCCGCTGCGCCGAACACGGCACCGGCGGCGGTCAGCACCAACGGCAGGCGATTGTTCGCCACACCATTGGTGCGAAAGATCGCCCAGGAGAAGGGTATTGACCTGCAGACCGTGAACGGCACGGGACCTGGCGGCCGGATCGTGCGTCGGGACCTGGAGAGGTTACCTGCGCGGGAGCAGGCCTCCGCGGTTCATCGGGAGCCCGCACCGACGGAGCCGTTGACCGCACCGCCGGACTCCGGGTTCGCCGATATTCCGCTGACGGGAATGCGCAAGGCCATCGCCCGCCGCCTCACCGAGAGCAAGTCGACGGTTCCGCACTTCTATCTCGCCGCCGACTGCCGTGTCGATGCCCTGCTCGAGCTGCGCCGAAGCGTGAATGCGGCGGCAGCCGCGAAGGTTTCGGTCAACGACTTCGTGATCAAGGCTGTGGCCGGCGCGCTGCGCGAGGTACCGGAGGCCAACGCGGTGTGGAACGGCGATTCGGTCCGGCGGTTCGACCACGCCGACATCGCGATTGCCGTCGCCGTCGACGGTGGCCTCCTCACACCGGTGCTGCACTGCGTGGACACCGTTGCGCTGTCGGCGTTGTCGGCAACTGTCGGCGACCTCGCCGAGCGGGCGCGCGCCGGGCGCATCCAGCAGACCGAACTCGAGGGCGGCAGCTTCACGGTGTCCAACCTCGGAATGTACGGGGTCGGCGAGTTCTCGGCCATTCTCAATCCCCCGCATTCGGGGATCCTCGCCGTCGGCGCCGCCTCCCAACGGCCGGTCGTGATCGAGGGCGAGCTGGCGGTGGCTACCGTCATGACGGTCACCCTGTCCGCCGACCACCGGGTCATCGACGGTGCGGTGGCCGCACGGTGGATGGCGGCGTTCGTGCGGCGCATCGAGAACCCGTTGACTATCCTGATCTGACCGTGTGCGCCGGACCGGGCGCCGCGGCTTCTGGTCCGGCGCGCTGAGGGGCGCGGAATGAAACTCGCACCGGGAATCGTTACCGCCGTCGTGACCTTCAGACTCGATGAGAACTCCGCACTGCTCAGGCCGGTGCAGGCCGGGCGGACCACCGCAGCCAACCGGATCTTCATGGCACCGTTGACCCGCTCACGGGCCCAGGCCGACGGCACCCCGTCCGACCTGGCGGCACGGTACTACGCGCAACGCGCCGCGGCGGGCATCATCATCACCGAGGCCACCGCCGTATCGCGGGCGGCCAACGGCGCCTATCTCAACACCCCGGGCGTCTACACCGACCGCCACCAACGGAAGTGGGCAGAGATCGTTGGGGCCGTGCACGCCGCGGGCGGCCGGATGTTCATGCAGCTGTGGCACGTCGGGCGGATGGCTCATCCGGAGATCAGCGGCATGCAATCCGTCGCGCCGTCGGCCGTGGGCGCCGAGATGGTGACGCATACCCCGTCGGGCAAGAAGCCGCTGCCGGTGCCCCGCGCCCTGGAATCCGGGGAGATCCCCGAGATCGTCGAGTCGTTCCGCGCCGCGGCGCGGCGTGCGGTCGATGCGGGCATGGACGGTGTCGAGATCCACGCCGCCAACGGCTACCTGCTGCATCAGTTCCAGTCCGATGTGGTCAATCAGCGTGTCGACGCCTACGGCGGATCCCCGGACAATCGCGCCCGACTCACCGCCGAGATCGTCGAGGCGGTGGCCGCCGAGGTGGGAGCCGACCGCGTCGGGCTTCGCATCTCACCGGGAAACACCGCCGGGGACATGCGCGAACTGGACCCGGTCGGCGTGTACGAGGCGCTGCTCGGCCGGATCGCGCCCCTGGGAATCGCCTACCTGCACGTCCTGATCGACCCGGCCCAACCGACCTTCGGCGCGATCCGGGCGTTGTGGGACGGCACGCTGGTGCTCAACACCGGTCGTGAGGCGGACACGCAGTTCTGCCAGCTCGAGACCTACGCGGAATGGGGCGTGGCCGACGCCATCGCGGTCGGCAGGGCGTTCCTGGCCAACCCCGATCTGATCGACCGACTGAGGTCGGGTGCCGAGTTGAACGAGCCGGATGTGGCCACGTTCTACGCGCCGGGCCCGGTCGGATACATCGACTACCCGACGTTGGCCGAGCTGGACGACCTGAAATCGGCCTAACCGGCCCAGTCTGACGCCGAGTGCGGCCATTCGGCCGTGCTCGGCGTCGTCGTGTGTCTAGGGTGCAGGCAAGTGCGTGGGAAACGCCGTCCAGCACCCCTCCCAACCAACGGGTTGGGAGATTCTGCTACGCTCGCGTGACAGAGGACTCCGCTCGCGCGCGTGCGCGGTCGTGAGAACCCGGATCCGCCCGGCCCCATGAGAAGCAGAGAGACACAGACATGTCCGAAGAAGCTTTCATCTATGAAGCCATCCGCACCCCCCGCGGAAAGCAGAAGAACGGTTCGCTCAACGAGGTCAAGCCGCTGAACCTGGTAGTGGGCCTGATCGACGAGATCCGATCCCGCCACCCCGACCTGGACGAGACCCTGATCAGCGACGTCATCCTCGGCGTCGTGTCGCCCGTCGGCGAGCAGGGCGGCGACATCGCCCGCACCGCGGTCCTGGCTGCCGGACTGCCTGAGACCACCGGCGGCGTGCAGCTCAACCGGTTCTGCGCCTCCGGCCTTGAGGCCGTCAACACCGCCGCGCAGAAGGTGCGCTCCGGCTGGGACGATCTCGTCCTCGCCGGTGGCGTCGAATCCATGAGCCGCGTCCCGATGGGCTCCGACGGCGGCGCCTGGGCGATGGACCCGGAAACCAACTACCGCATCGGATTCGTCCCTCAGGGCATCGGCGCCGACCTGATCGCGACCCTGGAGGGCTTCTCCCGCGACGACGTCGACGCCTACGCGCTGCGCAGCCAGGCGCGCGCGGCGGCGGCGTGGTCGGGCGGCTACTTCGCCAAGTCGGTCGTCCCGGTGAAGGATCAGAACGGCCTGATCATCCTCGACCACGACGAGCACATGCGGCCCGACACCACCGCCGAGGGCCTGGGCAAGCTCAAGCCCGCGTTCGAAGGGCTCGGCGCGATGGGCGGCTTCGACGATGTGGCACTGCAGAAGTACCACTGGGTCGAGAAGATCAACCACATCCACACCGGGGGGAACAGCTCGGGCATCGTCGACGGTGCGGCCCTGGTGCTCGTCGGCAGCGAAAGCGCCGGTAAGTCGCAGGGTCTGACCCCACGCGCACGCATTGTGGCCACCGCCACCAGCGGCGCCGATCCGGTCATCATGCTCACCGGCCCCACCCCGGCCACCCGCAAGGTGCTCGACCGGGCCGGGCTGACCGTCGACGACATCGACCTGTTCGAACTCAATGAGGCTTTCGCCTCGGTGGTGCTGAAATTCCAGAAGGATCTGGGCATCCCGGAGGAGAAGCTCAACGTCAACGGCGGCGCCATCGCGATGGGCCACCCGCTGGGCGCCACCGGCGCCATGATCACTGGAACCATGGTCGACGAGCTCGAAAGGCGCGGCGCGCGGCGGGCATTGATCACGCTGTGCATCGGCGGCGGTATGGGTGTCGCGACCATCATTGAACGAGTTTGAGTGCGGGTCTGAGGGAGAAAGTCATGGCAGAGAACACCATTGCGTGGGACAAGGATGCCGACGGCATCGTCACCCTGACGCTGGACGACCCGACCGGTTCGGCCAACGTGATGAACGAGCATTACATCGAGTCCATGGGCAAGGCCGTGGATCGTCTTGTCGCCGAGAAGGATTCGATCACCGGTGTGGTGATCGCCAGCGGGAAGAAGACGTTCTTCGCCGGCGGCGACCTCAAGGGCATGATCCAGCTCAGCCCGGAGAACGCTGGGGAGGCCTTCGATCTGGTCGAGCGCGTCAAGTCCGACCTGCGCAGGCTGGAAACCCTGGGCAAACCCGTCGTCGCCGCCATCAACGGCGCCGCGCTGGGCGGCGGGCTGGAGATCACCCTGGCGACGCATCACCGCATCGCCGCCGACGTCAAGGGCAGCCAGCTCGGCCTGCCCGAGGTCACCCTGGGCCTGCTGCCCGGCGGTGGCGGCGTGACCCGCACCGTGCGGATGTTCGGCATCCAGAAGGCGTTCATGGAGATCCTGTCGCAGGGCACGAGGTTCAAGCCCGCCAGGGCCAAGGATGTGGGCCTGGTCGATGAGCTGGTGTCCTCCGTCGACGAACTGATCCCGGCCGCCAAGGCTTGGATAAAGGCGAACCCCGAGGCGCACACCCAGCCGTGGGATGTCAAGGGTTACAAGATCCCCGGTGGCACCCCGTCCTCGCCCGCGCTGGCCGCCATCCTGCCGTCGTTCCCGGCCCTGCTGCGCAAACAGCTCAAAGGGGCGCCGATGCCGGCGCCGCGGGCCATCCTCGACGCGGCCGTCGAGGGCACCCAGGTCGACTTCGACACCGCCAGCCGCATCGAGAGCCGCTACTTCACCCAGCTGGTGACCGGCCAGGTCGCCAAGAACATGATCCAGGCGTTCTTCTTCGACCTGCAGCACATCAACGGCGGCGGTTCACGTCCCGAAGGCATCGGCAAGACCCCGATCACCAAGATCGGTGTGCTCGGCGCGGGCATGATGGGCGCCGGCATCGCCTACGTGTCGGCCAAGGCCGGCTTCGACGTGGTGCTCAAGGACGTCACCGCGGAGGCCGCGGAAAGGGGCAAGGGGTACGCGGAGAAGCTGGAAGCCAAGGCACTCGAGCGCGGCCGCACCACCGAGGAGAAGAGCAAGGAACTGCTGGCGCGCATCACGCCGACCGCCGACCCTGCCGACTTCAAGGGCGTCGACTTCGTCATCGAGGCGGTGTTCGAGAACCAGGAACTCAAGCACAAGGTGTTCGGCGAGATCGAGGACATCGTCGAACCGACCGCGCTGCTGGGCTCCAACACCTCCACGCTGCCGATCACCGGGCTGGCCACCGGGGTCAAGCGCCAGGAGGACTTCATCGGGATCCATTTCTTCTCGCCGGTGGACAAGATGCCGCTGGTCGAGATCATCAAGGGGGAGAAGACCTCCGACGAGGCGCTGGCCCGGGTGTTCGACTACACGCTGGCCATCGGCAAGACGCCGATCGTCGTCAACGACAGCCGCGGCTTCTACACCAGCCGGGTCATCGGCACATTCGTCAACGAGGCGCTGGCGATGCTCGGTGAGGGTGTCGAACCGGCGTCCATCGAGCAGGCGGGGTCGCAGGCCGGTTACCCGGCGGCGCCGCTGCAGCTCTCCGACGAGCTCAACCTCGAGCTGATGCACAAGATCGCCACCGCCACCCGTAAAGCGGTGGAGGATGCCGGCGGCACCTATGAGCCGCATCCCGCCGAAGCGGTCATCGAGAAGATGATCGAACTGGGCCGGCCGTCGCGGCTGAAGGGCGCCGGTTTCTATGAGTACGCCGACGGTAAGCGGACCGGCCTGTGGCCCGGCTTGCGCGAGACGTTCAACTCCGGCACGTCCACCCCGCCGCTGCAGGACATGATCGACCGGATGCTGTTCGCCGAGGCGCTGGAAACCCAGAAGTGTCTCGACGAGGGTGTACTGACGTCGACCGCCGACGCCAACATCGGTTCCATCTTCGGCATCGGCTTCCCGGCATGGACCGGCGGCACCGCGCAGTTCATCGTCGGCTACCAGGGCGCGACCGGCACCGGCAAGGACGCCTTCGTCGGCCGCGCGCGTGAGCTGGCGGCCAAGTACGGTGCCCGGTTCACCCCGCCGGAGTCACTGACCAGCTGACGGCGGACCACAGCGCCCCGGGGACAACGGCGTCTCCGGGGCCTGTTCGCGTTCGCGGTCAGGCCGCGTCGCTCACAGTGCGCCGAGGTCCGCGGAGAGCCAGTGCTGTGGACGCAGGTGAACGGTGACGCTGGGGCCGTGCTCGCGCCTGGCCATGTCCAGATACGGTTCGACCTTGTCGGGCGGCAGGTAGCGGCGGGTCATCTCGACGAGCTCCTCGTCGGTGGACGGCTCGATGCGGGTCACCGCTCCGTCGACCGCGACGTAACGCACCGTGGGCTGGAGCCGTTCCACCATCAGCGTGAAGTGGCCCGCGGCCTCGATGAGCCGGTGCTTGCGTGAGCCATCACCGGTGAGCACCCACGGATCGCCGCCCGGGGTGTACTGAAACCAGATCGGCACGGTCAGCGGGCCGCGCCCGTCGCCTGCGGCTACCGACAGCGCGGCGATCCGCGGCTCGGCCAGAAACTGTTCGCGTTCTTCCTTACTAAGGGCCATGGTGGCCAGGCTAGTCACCGTCGAGCGCCGGCCGGGCCGGGCTAGAGTCGGATCCATGCGCTTTGGACTGTTCATTCCGCAGGGCTGGCGACTCGATCTGGTGGGCATCCCCCCTGCCGAACACTGGCCGGTGATGCGCGGTCTGGCCGGCTACGCCGACGGCAGCGCCTGGGACTCGCTGTGGGTCTACGACCACTTCCACACGGTGCCGGTACCGACCGATGAGGCCACGCACGAGGCGTGGAGTCTGATGTCGGCGTACGCTGCCGTGACCTCGCGCATCAAACTCGGTCAGATGTGCACCGCGATGAGCTACCGCAGCCCTGCCTACCTGGCCAAGGTCGCCGCCACCGCCGACATCATCTCCGGTGGCCGGATCCAGATGGGCATCGGCGGTGGTTGGTACGAACACGAATGGCGTGCCTACGGCTACGGATTCCCTTCGGCCGGCGTGCGGCTGGGCCGGCTCGACGAGGGCGTGCAGATCATGCGCACCGCGTGGCGTGACGGCGTCGTCACTTTCGACGGCACTCACTATCGGGTCGACGGCGCGATCGTCGAGCCAAAGCCGTTGCAGGAAGGCGGAATTCCCCTCTGGATCGCCGGCGGCGGAGAGAAGGTGACGCTGCGCATCGCGGCGCAGTACGCGCAGTACACCAACTTCGCCGCCGATCCCGAGGTGTTCAAACACAAATCGCAGGTGCTCGCCGGGCATTGCCGCGAGGCCGGCACCGACTACCAGGCGATCGTGCGGTCCGCCAACTTCAACGCGGTGGTCGGTGAATCGGACGCCGATGTCAGGGACCGGCTCGAGCGCGTGCGCGACAGGCTGAGCACCCGCCTGGACGGCGACACCGTCGACGCGGCGATCGCCACCATAGCCGCACCCGAATCCGCAACGGGGACACCAGAACAACTCGTGGAGAAGCTGCAGCGCATGCGTGACCTCGGTTGCGAGTACGCGATCCTGTACTTCCCCGAGGCCGCCTACGACCGGTCCGGCATCGAGCTGTTCGAACGGGAGGTCATTCCCGCGCTTGCGTGATAGGGCGCCGACGGCAAATTGGCGCACGGAGTGGTCCGGCACCGCTGCTAACCTCATTCGCGAGGAAAGGTGAGGCAGCATGGGGCTGTTCGAGACCGTCGGCAACGTCACCGAGCTCGTCACCGACGCGACGAGCAAGGTCGTCGGTGTCGCAGGGGCAATCGAGTTCGTCGCCAAGCGGGCCGGCCTGGAGACGATCACCAGGTTCGCAAGGACCTTCGGGAAGTACGGCGGGCCGCTGGTCATCGCACCCACGCCGATCCTCAAGGGCGGGCAGAAGCTCATCGAGGGGATGCTGTGGACCACTGGGTCCGGCGATCCCGATGCGGGAGGGGGCTTCGCCAACGGATCACGGGCCTTCAAGCGCGAACTGGGGACCCTGGCCAGTGCGTACCCCGACGCCCGCTGGGACGGCGGACCTGCTCCGCGGGCGTATGAACGGCGTGTCCGCGACCAGGAGAATCGGGTCGCGACACTCTCCGAGGCCGACAGCCGGATCGCGACGATCGTGGGCCGCGAGGCGGGGGAGATCATCGAAACCCGCCGCATCCTCGACAATCTGCACAATTGGCTGGCCGAGTACGGCGGATACACACAGACCCTCGGCGTGATCCCCGTCGTCGGGAAGTACATCCAGATGGAAGCCGAAATGCTCGCTGTCGGAATGGCATTGAGTGACGCATCAAGGAAGTTGTGGGATATGCACAACTGTGCGAACGTCAACGCGGCAGCTGTCATCGAGGTCGTGGAGTCGTACACTACGGTGACTTCATCTGCGGTACAGCAGGATTCGATCGGTGATTTCGACCCGCGGCGATAGCGCCGGAGATCGAGGAGGGCACCTATGACCGATTCGGAAGACCGCAAGATCACCGCCGACGCGATCCGTGGCCTCGGGGCGCTGCAGGACGATGCCGCGCGCGGCATCGGCGCGGCGGTGCTCGCGGTCCAGGGGGTGGGCGACAACGTGTCCGACTCCCACGGTCCCATCTGCGCGGTGGCCAGCCGCGCCGTCATGGCGGCGGAGTCGGAGCGCAGCAAGGCGGGTAAAGGGACCGCGGGCGTGTGCGCCGAACTCGCGGGGAAGCTGCGGCACGCCGCGGACAAGTACAACGCGACTGATGAGGCCGGAAAGCGGCGAATCGACACGCAGGTGCCGCCGCGCTGAGCCGCGGGGCGCCGAACGACTGCGGGGCACGGAACGACGGGGTGGCGGGGGAGATGATGGGCGACGGGACGCGGGGCTGCTGGGACGGACCCACATCGGGCGTGGAGGCGCTGGACGAGTACGTGCCCGCAGCGGCGCGCGACGGCAGCGGCGCGCACTTCGCGCTACCCGAATCCGATGGGAACCCTGAGCCGGTGTACACCGTCGGCAACCCGTCGGAGACGGTGACCGTGACGGCCCATCTGAGCGGTCGCATCGAGCGGATCGAACTCGCCGCCGAGACCGTGCACATGCCCGAGCCGGAGCTGGCCGAGGAGATACGGGTCATCGCGGATCTGGCCAGGCAGAAAGCCCGTTCGGAGTTGCACGCGTTCATTGTCGAGGGCGTGCGGGTGCTGGGCTATGACCCGGCGATCATGCGCGACAGCCTGATCCGCGAACTGGATATGCCCACCCCGGAGCAGGCGGCTGCGGCGGCCGCTGCGGTGTTCGCCACCCGGTACGGCGCCGATCATGACTGATGGTCGCGATCCCGACGAACGCAAGGAGCAGATGAGCGGCATGCCGGCGGGGCGGCGGCGCATGCCCGCCTGGGTCTGGGTCGCGGTGGCGGCCCTGCTGATATCGCTTGTGCTGGCCCTGGCGGTCGTCGTGAAGGTCGCCGATCGCGTTCCTCCCATGCCGGACGAGGACAGCGGCGCGATACCGGCGACCGTCGCGCCACGATCGCAGTTGCTCCCCGAGCTCGAGTTTCCCGCAGGCACAACCCGTTTCGACCATCCACCATACGGTCCCAACGAGTTCTGGACCGTGCCGCTGCCCTACGCCGAAACCGCCGTGCTCCTGCGGCGCTCGCTACCCGTCGACAAGGCCTACGACGGCCTGCCGTGGTGCACCGAGTTCAGCTGGGGCCACGAACTGACCATCTTCAGCTGGGGTGACTCATCGGACTATCTGTCGGTTCAGGTCAGCCCCGGCGCGCTGGACCCCGAGGTCAGCACACTGGTCAGCATCGGCCGCGAGCCCTACCCAACCGGCTGCCGCCGTTGAACCTGCACACGCGAGCCCGCCGCCGGGAGAACAATGGCAGTCATGAACAAGATCTCGCTCACCGCGCTTGCCCGCGAGCACCTACAGGCGGCACGCGCATCCAACAGCGGACGCAGCGCGCACACCGTCTACGGCGGCCATGAGCATTCGCTGCGCCAGACGCTCATCGCGCTGACCGCCGGAAGTGGGCTCGATGAACACGAAAGCCCCGGCGAGGCCACTCTGCATGTCCTGCAGGGCAGGGTGCGGCTCACAGACTCCAGCACCGGCTGGGACGGCTCGCCGGGCGATCACCTCGTCATTCCGCCCACCCGCCACGCCCTGCACGCCGACGAGGACTCGGTCGTCCTGCTGACCGTCGTCAAAGTCCCCGGACCGCACGCCTAGATCGCCGGGCCGAGGAGATCGTCGGCGTCCTTGATGACGTAGCCGTAGCCCTGTTCGGCGAGGAAACGCTGGCGGTGTGCGGCGTACTCGGCGTCTAGGCTGTCCCGTGACACCACCGAATAGAACACCGCGCCACCGCCGTCGGCCTTGGGCCGCAGCAGCCGGCCGAGCCGCTGCGCCTCCTCCTGACGTGACCCGAATGTCCCCGAAACCTGCACGGCGACAGACGCTTCCGGTAGGTCGATGGAGAAGTTGGCAACCTTCGACACCACCAGTGTGGAGATCTCGCCGCGGCGGAACGAGTCGAACAGTGCCTCCCGCTCGGCGTTCTTGGTCGAGCCCTGGATCACCGGCGCGTCGAGTTCCTGGCCCAGTTCTTCGAGCTGGTCGAGGTAGGCGCCGATGACCAGGGTCTGCTCGCCGGGATGGCGGTCAAGGATCGACTTCACCACGGCGATCTTCGAATGCACCGTCGAGCACAGCTTGTACCGTTCGTCGGGTTCGGAGGTTGCGTAGATCATCCGTTCGTTGTCGGTCATCGTCACGCGGACCTCGATGCACTCTGCCGGTGCGATCCAGCCCTGCGCCTCGATGTCCTTCCACGGCGCGTCGTAGCGTTTCGGCCCGATCAGGCTGAACACATCGCCTTCGCGGCCGTCCTCGCGGATCAGCGTCGCGGTCAGACCCAGCCGCCTGCGCGATTGCAGGTCGGCGGTCATCCGGAAGACGGGTGCGGGCAGCAGGTGCACCTCGTCGTAGATGATCAGACCCCAGTCCCGGCTGTCGAAGAGCTCCAGGTTACGGTACTCACCCTTGGTTCGGCGGGTGATCACCTGGTACGTGGCGATGGTGACCGGCCTGATCTCCTTGCGCTCCCCGGAGTACTCGCCGATCTCGTCCTCGGTCAGCGAAGTCCTGGCCACCAACTCCCGTTTCCACTGCCTGCCCGCCACCGTGTTGGTCACCAGGATCAGCGTCGTCGCGCCGGCCTTGGCCATCGCCGCCGCCCCGACCAGCGTCTTGCCCGCGCCGCACGGCAGCACCACCACCCCGGACCCGCCCGACCAGAACGAGTCGGCGGCCATCTCCTGGTAGTCGCGCAGGTGCCAGCCGTCCTGCTTCAGGCTGATCGGGTGCGCTTCGCCGTCGACATAGCCGGCGAGATCCTCGGCCGGCCAGCCGATCTTCAGCAGCATCTGTTTGACCCGGCCGCGCTCGCTCGCGTGCACGATCACGGTGTCGTCGTCGAGACGCGACCCCAGCATCGGTGCGATCTTCTTGTTGCGCAGCACCTCCTCGAGCACCGCGCGGTCGAAACTGACCAGGGTCAGCCCGTGCGCCGGGTTCTTGACCAGCTGCAGGCGCCCGTAGCGGCCCATGGTGTCGACGATGTCGACCAGCAGCGGCTGCGGCACGGCGTAGCGGGAGAAACTGACCAACGCGTCGACCACCTGTTCGGCGTCATGGCCCGCCGCGCGGGCGTTCCACAGCGCCAGTGGGGTGATGCGGTAGGTGTGCACGTGTTCGGGTGCGCGCTCCAGCTCGGCGAACGGCGCGATGGCCGCCCGGGCCGCGCCAGCCAGCTCGTGGTCCACTTCGAGCAGCACGGTCTTGTCGGACTGGACGATCAAAGGGCCGTCCGTCATGGGCGATCCCCCTCCGGTTCTGGCTTGTGGGTCATGCGCATCCCGTCCATTATTCGGGATCGGCCGACACCACCGAGGTGACGCGGTGGATGGCGAACTCACGCACCCGTCCGGAAGCCGGATCGTAGGCGGTCAGCTGGCCGCCGCGGACGTTGATCGGGGCCACCACACGCTGCGTGGCTATCCCCGCCGGGTCGACGTATCCGATCACCACCGATGTCTGGCTGATCGCCGCATCCTGAAGCTGCGTGATCGCCACCGCCGGATCCAGACGTACCGTGCCCGACGGCGCGCGGGCCACCTTCCTCAGCACCGCGACGATGGCGCCGAGCGTCTGGGCCGTCGGGCTGGGAGCCGTCCGGAATACGCGGCGGCGCGCTGGGACGGGCACTCGGGCGCCGCGGGCCCGGATGTCGACGATCGCGCCCGATGCGTCCTCGGCCGCCGGGGCGAAACCCGCCGTCCGCAGTGCGGCGAGGACGTCGGCGATCGGGGCCAGCGATATCGCGACGGTCGGGGCGAGCAGCCGCAGCTCGAGGTGCCCGGCCGCCTGCGCGGCCACGGCCTCCGCCAGTAGCGCCGCGTCCTCGCACCGTACGAACGAGGCGGCCATGCCCACCCGCAACTGACCGTGTCTGCGTGCCACGTCATCGATCAGATAGGTCAGACTCTGCGGCACGGATGTCCGGGAATGCCGCGCGAACAGCGCGTGGAGCTGACCGGCGGTTCGTCCGGTGTCCAGCGCCCTGCGGATGGACGCCTCGCTGATGCGGTAGACCATCGCCGCGCCGGCGGACTCGACGGTGGCGACGGCCGCGAGTTGCTCGGCGAGATCCCGCTGCAACGGCCCTGGGACGATCACTGTGAGGTCGGCCTGCACGAGGAAGTGGTCGATCGGATCGGGCAGTGCCTTGCTCATGGCGGCCACCACATCCTCGGCCGTGCTGCCCGCGAGGAGCCGGCGCCCTGGGGCGCTGATAGCGCCCCGGCCCACCATGCCGACCGCGTGGGCCTCCTCCAGCAGGACGCCCACCGGCTCCGGCTGCAGGCGCATCGCCCACCGCGGACGGCGCCAGATCATCGCCCTCGACGCCGCGGCGGCGTCGGTGCCCGAACCCGCGGGCAGATCGGCCAGCACCGTCAGCAGCATCCGGCGATCCAGCGGCGCGGCCGTCGAGTACAGCGCGTCGGACAGCGCCGCATAGGGTTTCCCGTCGGGCCCGCGGTTTCCGATCAACCCGGGCCTGCCCGGCAGGTCCAGCCACGTCGAGGCGAGCAGGTGCCACCGGGCGGCCGTCGGCGATTCGACGAAGCGGTCGGCGGCCACTGTAGGTGCCCAGAACGGACCTGTCCCGTCGCCGGGATCGGGATCGGGCATCCCCGCCGCGATCAGGCCCGCGGCCGCAGCGACCTCGAGTATCAGACCGAGCCTGCGTTCTTCGATGCCGGTGGCCTTGGTCAGCCGCTTCACCTCACGCACCCCGAGGCCGCCGCTGCGTAGTTCGGGCACCGGCGACGCCGACAGCGTCTCGAGAAGCACCTCGACTTCGCGGAGCATGTCGATGGCCGCCCCCGCCGCCACCGCGTCGACGTCGGCGACGGTGGTCGAGGTCACCGCGGCGTCGGGAGCGTTCAGCTCGATCGGACCGGGAGCCTCACCCCGCAGCACCTGCCCGACGAGGCGGGGAAGGATCACGGTGTCGTCGTCGACCTGACGCAACAGACCCGCGGAGAGCAGCCGCGGAACGGGCCGGTCGGACGGTGTGCCCGGGGCGGCGTCGCGGGTGCGACCGACCGGCGACCCCTCGAGCAGCCTCCGCAGCAGGTCCAGCTGGGCCTCGTCGAGGGCGTCGAGCATGGCGCCGATCTCCTCGCCCGACCGCTCGGACACCTCCGCGACGGCCTGTCCCGGGTACCACGGCAATCCAGCGGCGGCCTCGGCCGCCACCCGTAACGCGGAATCCCCCCACACCAGCGCCCGCTCGCGCAGGTCGTCGACCGCGGCGGTGACAGCGCCCTGGGTGGCGCGTTCGCCGATCAGTTCGACGAGCTTGGTCTGGGGAACCGCGGTGGTGTCGGCGTGCAGCACCAGCAATGCGTCTAGCACCGCCAGCCGCAGAAAGTCGAGCTCATCGGTGGCCGCCTTGACCGACTGGCGCGACGTCGCGCGCGCCGCCAGCGCCGCGATGGTTCCTGGCGGCGGTTGGGTGAGATCCGGCCGCAGCTCCAGCAGCCGGATGAGGCGCTCGTCGGGAAGCTCGGCCAGCCAGCTGCCGAGAGGCACACCCAGGTTCGCTCGTTCCCGGGCGGGCCCCCTGCCCTCGGGATGTTCGGTCATCGCTGACCAGCGTAAAGCAGTCGGCCGGGGGAATCGTGCGGTCGATTCGCCGCTGGACCCCGCCGGTGTCGCCAGCGAGCGCGGCGGCTGCCAGAATGTGGGCGTGGCTGACAACAAGAACAACTACGTCGACCCCGGCTGGCCCGCTCTGGTGGGTGACGATGATCATGCGGTGAGCGAGCTGGTGGCGGACCGCACCGGCTCGCTGTCGCCGTTCGGGGAACTGACCTTCCCGCTGCCCGCCGAAGAGCTGCCCTACACGCACCCGGTCACCGTCATCAACAAGTAGCGGTGTCCACCAAGGCGCAACCAGGCAGGCTCTCGCACCTCGACGAGTCGGGCGCGGCGCACATGGTCGACGTCACCGGCAAGGACGTCACCAAGCGGGTCGCCGTCGCGACCGGATCGGTGTACACCCGCGCCGACGTGGTTTCGCTGGTCGCTGCCGGTGGGCTGCCCAAGGGCGATGCGCTGGCCACCGCCCGGATCGCGGGCATCATGGCTGCCAAGCGCACCAGCGAGCTGATTCCGCTGTGTCATCAGCTCGCTCTGACCGGCGTCGACATCGATTTCAGCATCGCCGACGCCTCCATCGGGATCACCGCCACGGTGCGCAGCACCGATCGCACCGGTGTGGAGATGGAGGCGCTGACGGCGGTCAGCGTTGCGGCGCTGACGATCTACGACATGATCAAGGCCGTCGACCCGGCCGCGCGCATCGACGCTATCCGGGTGGTGCGCAAGGAGGGTGGCAAGACGGGGATATGGACCCGGCCGCCCGGACGCGAGGAGGATTTAGATCCCGGACGCGAGGAGGAATTAGATCCCGGACGCGAGGAGGGATGAGCCCCCGGACAGGTCTGGTGATCATCGCGTCCACCCGCGCGGCCGCAGGCGTGTACGTGGATCGATGCGGGCCGATCATCGTCGAATGGCTCCAGCATCAGGGCATCACCGCACCCCCTCCGGTGGTGGTCGCCGATGGCGATCCTGTCAGCGATGTCCTCTGGCAGGGTGTGCAGGACGCACCTGACGTCATCATCACCTCCGGCGGTACGGGCATCTCACCGACGGATATGACACCGCAGGCCACCAGGGCGGTGCTGGACTACGAGGTTCCGGGCCTCGCGGAGGCCATCAGGCGCGCCGGACAGTCCAAGGTGCCGGCGTCGGTGCTCTCGCGAGGCCTCTGCGGCGTCGCGGGCCGCACCCTCATCGTCAACCTGCCCGGGTCGCCGGGCGGGGTCAAGGACGGTCTCAGCGTGCTCGGCGACGTGCTGACGCATGCCCTGGATCAATTGAGCGGTAAGGATCACACGCGATGAGCGCCGAGGTGCTGAGGGTGGAACTCACCGAAACACCCGTCGAACTGGCCGACTACGAAGCGTTGGTGGCCCATGAGGCTGCCGGGGCGGTGGTCGGGTTCGCCGGCGTCGTCAGGGACCACGACGGCGGTCGCACGGTGCTTCGCCTCGAGTACTCGGCGCACCCGACCGCGCAGCGGACACTGGAGGAGGTGGCCGCCGAGGTCGCGCGCGACGCCGACGGGGTGCGCGCGATAGCCGTCAGCCACCGCGTCGGCACCCTGCAGATAGGCGACGCCGCCCTGGTGGCCGCTGTGGCAGCGGACCATCGCAGGGCGGCGTTCGAAACCTGTGCCCGACTCGTCGACACCGTCAAGGAGCGCCTACCGGTGTGGAAACACCAGTACTTCGCCGACGGTACCGACGAATGGGTCGGATCGGCCTGACCGCTCCGCTCAGGCGGGCGGAACGGGCAGCAGCGGCGCCTCCGCGGGCGGCGGAGCGTCGGCCGGTGCCGGGGGAAGCGGCAGGGCCGGGGGCGGACCGCCCGGGGTGTCCGGGGTGGTCAGCGGGCGCTGCGTCAGGGCGAGCAGGGCGTCCTTACCGCTGATGTCCTGCGTCTGGATCGCGTGCCAGATCTCCTTGAG
Source organism: Mycobacterium sp. (assembly GCF_044223235.1). GTDB lineage: Bacteria > Actinomycetota > Actinomycetes > Mycobacteriales > Mycobacteriaceae > Mycobacterium. The sequence goes on along the minus strand of NZ_JBGAME010000017.1, from coordinate 69,503 downwards.
ATACGTGACATTGGGGCTCTCGCCGGGAACCTGGGCCGGGTCGACCGTGGTGCCGGGCGGAAGTGCGTCCGGGCTGGCCAGGTGCGGGATGCCGTCCGGCGGAGCGACGGGCAGCCCATCCGTGATGACCTGATTGGCGGCGTCGAGCGGCGCCGGCGGGAGCACGGCAGGCGCCAGCGGATCGGGCGCGGCGACGGCCACCGGGGCGGCAGGGTCGACGGGCGGCGAGACCGCTTCGGGCGCGGGAGGTGCGGGCGGCGGCGGGGGAACGGGCAGGAGCACCGGCTGCGGGCAGCGGCGCGCCACCAAGGACCACTCGGCCGGCTGCACGACGGGGCCCGCGGCGTCCCAGCTGTCGGCGGCCGGGGCGGCAGGGGCTGATCCGCCGGGGGCGGCAGCGGGCGTCCATGGCATGGCCGGGGTGCGGCCTCCGGAAGCGGTGCCGGGGGCGGCGGAAGCAGGGGCTGATTCGCCGGGGCGGCAGCGGGGCGTCCAGCGGCGCGGGAGCGGGGCGGCGCGGGCTCGGAAGCGGTGCCGGGGGCGGCGGAAGCGGAGCGGGGCGGCCAGCGCGTCGAACGGGGCGGGCGGTGGCGGCGGGGGCAGGGGGGCCGGCGGCGGAGGCAGCTCGCCGTTCACGGCGGGCGCATCCAGCGGCTGCGGCTCGACGACGTTGCGTGGGGTCGATCCCGACAGGCCGCGGCCGCATACCGGCCAGGCGCCCTTGCCCTGGGTCGCCAGAACACGCTCGGCGACGGCGATCTGCTCTTCCTTCGTCGCCATGAACGCGGAGGGGGCATACTCCCCGCCGCCGTGTGAGCTCCAGGTGCTCGGCGCGAACTGCAGTCCGCCGTGATAGCCGTTGCCGGTGTTGATGGCCCAGTTGCCGCCGGATTCACACGAAGCGACCTGGTCCCATTCGGCATCGGTCGCGGCGCTTGCATGGCCGGCGAGGCCGATGCTTCCACCGCCGATGACGGCTCCGGTGAAGGCGATCTTCGCGACGTTCACGGACGACTGGGTGGGCTTGCGATGGCGTCCACTCATGAGTGAGCTAAATCCTCTCTGTGGCGCCCGCGAGGTCAGCTGTCGGGTTCGGGTAGGAGAGGTCACCCGGCCAACGTCTCCGCTGGCTTCACCCCAAGGGGCCGTGGCCCCGGGTCCTTCGGCGGACCGGTGGGTCCCCCGCCTCCATCCTGGTTGGTTCGTTGTGACCTTGATCCGACGGATGGAGCTCGGCGCTGCCGATCAAGGCGGGCCAACCGATTAGGGTCGATTGGCCTGGGACAGAACGGTAACGGGTCGTCGTGGTCCCGTCACTTTTGACGCGAGCCGCGATTCGCCCCGCGGCAAATCTTAATAAATTTCTAAAGACCCAGGATTGTGCGAAGATCCTGCAGGTTAACGACGGTCGCCACCGTCTCGTAGCCAGCTTGTGACCGTTTCGTTATGTGATGTAAATCACGTTATCCGCCCGCAAATGGGGGAAGAACATCGACCACGAGCGGCGTATCCAGCCGCATCCCGCGATCGCGCACCGCGACGCCGTCGCACAGATATGAGCACCGGGCCAAGACACGCGCCAGTTCGGGATTTCGTTCACCGAGACGGGTGACGAGTTCGTCGATCGTCGACCCCGCGGGCACGCTCACGGTTTCGACGTCGGCGCCCGCGGCCGCCCGGGCCGCCGCGAAGTAGCGGACCGTCAGCGCGACGGGGGACCCGCCGATCCGGGCCCCGGTTGCATGCGCCGAGACCGACACGTCAGCCACCGATCGCGCTCATCGGACGGTCCGGTTGCACGAAATCCGGGTCGTTGATGCCGTGGCCCGCGGCCTTGGACCACATCGCGGCCCGCCACGCCGCCTCGAGCGCGTCGTCGTCCGCCCCGCTGCGCATCAGCCGCCGCAGGTCGGTCTCGTCGCGTGCGAACAGGCAGTTGCGGATCTGTCCGTCGGCCGTCAGCCGCGTGCGGTCACATGCGGCGCAGAACGCGCGCGACACGGAGGCGATGATCCCGACGGAGCCGAGCACCCCCGACGGGCCGTGCACCTGCCAGAGCTGCGCCGGTGCGGAGCCGCGCGGGGCGGGGTCGGGCCGCAGGTCGAAATGACGACACAGGGTGTCGAACACGGCGTCGGCGCCGATGGCCTCGTCACGCCGCCAACGGTGACCGGCGTCGAGCGGCATCTGCTCGATGATCCGCAGCTGATATCCGTGCTCCAGGCAGAACTGCAACAGTGACACCGCGTCGTCGAGCCCGGTCACCGGGTCGAGCACGGCATTCACCTTGACCGGGGCCAGGCCCGCAGAGTGCGCGGCCGCCAGCCCCGCCAGCACATCGGTCAGCCGGTCACGTCGGGTGATGCGGGCGAAGTGCGCGGCGTCGACGGTGTCCAGGGACACGTTCACGCGGTCGAGGCCGGCCGCCTTCAGTGCGGTCGCGCGGCGGGCAAGCCCGACTCCATTGGTGGTCAACGCGATCTCCGGCCGCGGCTGCAGGGCCGCGGCAGCGGCGATCACATCTTCGAGGTGCCGCACCACCAGCGGTTCACCGCCGGTGAAGCGGATGCTCGTGATGCCCAGCCTGCCGACGGCGATGCCCATCAGACGGGCGAGCTCCTCAGGGCTCAGCAGCTGGCCAGCGGGCAGCCAGTCGAGTCCTTCGGCGGGCATGCAGTAGGTACAGCGCAGGTTGCATCGGTCGGTCAGCGAAACCCGCAGATCGGTCGCGACCCTGCCGAAGGTGTCCACCAGGGGGCCGTCGGTGGGGACATCGGCCGGGGTCTCCGATCGCCTCAGCGTCGGCACACCCAGTGCGGTGACGGTCATCTCGGCTCCTCGAGCACGCGCTCGTATGTCATGTGGCGGCCCGCGCCGGGCTTCTCGCCTCATCGACGGGGACGATCTCTTTGCCCAGCGGCATCAACGAGACCGGGATCATCTTCAGATCGGCCAGCGCCAGGGGGATGCCGATGATCGTGATCGCCATCGCCACTGCGCTCACCAAGTGGCCGATGGCAAGCCAGATGCCGAACAGCACGATCCAGATGACGTTGCCGATCAGGGCGCCGGGGCGCGGCCCGGGCTTGGCGACGATCGTGCGGCCGAACGGCCACAGCGCATAAGCGGCGATCCGGAACGCGGCAAAGCCGAACGGGATGGTGACAATGAGGATGAAGCAGATCGCCGAGGCCAGCAGGTAACCGAGAGCCAGCCACAGACCGCCGAAGATCAGCCAGATGATGTTCAGGATCAGGCGCATCTCTCCTCCAATGGTGTATCCAGTCTACCGAGTCCGCCGTGCCCCAAACCCGCTGGCCGGTAACACCGGTATTCGCCGCCACGACGGCCGAGTAGGATTCAGCGCAACGCGTCCTGCGGCGAGCGGGACGCTTTCTCTATGTTTCTTATGTTCCATACAGTTCCATACGTTGAGTGCGAGACGAGCAGGTGAGGACGAGTGCCGACCGGCAGGGTTAAGTGGTACGACGCCGAGAAGGGCTTCGGGTTTCTGTCCCAGGAGGACGGCGAGGACGTCTACGTCCGTTCTTCGGCATTGCCGCAGGGTGTCGAGGGCCTGAAGGCGGGTCAGCGGGTCGAGTTCGGAGTCGCGGCCGGCCGCCGCGGCCCACAGGCGTTGAGCCTCAAGCTCATCGACCCGCCGCCGAGCCTGAGCAAGACCCGCAGGGAGTCGGCGCCACCGCCCGAGCATCGACACACCCCTGACGAGCTGCACGGCATGGTCGAGGACATGATCACCTTGCTCGAAGGGGCGGTGCAGCCGGAGCTGCGCAAGGGCCGCTACCCCGACCGCAAGGTAGCCCGGCGGGTGTCCGAGGTGGTCCGGGCCGTCGCACGCGAACTCGACGCGTGACCCCGCCGTCGGGTGTGAAGTCAGGGCGAGATCGCGCCGATTTCGTCGCGCTGACTTCACATTCGGCGAAAAGGGGCATGCTGATGGCGTGGGTGCCTATGTCGCCAGCGGTGGCGAGTTCAACCGCGATACCAACTACATCAACACCCGGATCACCCAGGACGGTCGTGACGGGTATCCGGTGGAGCCGGGGCGCTACCGGCTGATCGTCGCGCGGGCCTGTCCGTGGGCCAACCGGGCGATCATCGTGCGCCGGCTGCTCGGCCTCGAGGATGCGCTGTCGATCGGATTCTGTGGTCCCACCCACGACGAACGCAGCTGGACCTTCGACCTCGACCCCGGTGGTGTCGACCCGGTGCTGAAGATCCCCCGGCTGCAGGACGCGTACTTCGCCCGGATCCCCGACTACCCCAAGGGCATCACCGTGCCCGCCATCGTCGAGGTCGCGACCGGTCAGGTGGTGACCAACGATTTCGCTCAGCTGACGCTGGACTTCTCCACCGAGTGGACGGACTACCACCGCGACGGCGCCCCTCAGCTATACCCGGAACCCCTGCGCGCCGAGATCGATCAGGTGGCCAAACGGATCTACACCGAGATCAACAACGGCGTGTACCGGTGCGGCTTCGCTGGTTCACAGGGTGCCTACGACGCCGCGTACGACCGGTTGTTCACCGCGCTGGACTGGGTCAGCGATCGGCTGTCCACCCAGCGCTACCTGGTGGGTGACACCATCACCGAGGCAGACGTCCGGCTGTTCACCACGCTCGCCCGGTTCGATCCCGTCTACCACGGGCATTTCAAGTGCAACCGGGCCAAGCTCGCCGAGATGCCGGTGTTATGGGCCTACGCCCGCGACCTGTTCCAGACGCCGGGATTCGGCGACACCACGGACTTCGTCCAGATCAAGCAGCACTATTACATCGTGCACGCCGACATCAACCCGACGCGCATCGTGCCCGCGGGCCCCGAGCTGTCCGGCTGGCTCACCCCGCACGGCCGGGAGGCGTTGGGCGGCAGGCCATTCGGTGACGGCACCGCCCCGGGGCCGACCCGTGACGGAGAGCGGGTGCCGGCTGGCCACGGTGCCGGTTAGGGCCGGCTTGGGCCGTCATGGCCAGACCGGTCGCACCGACCACTCCGCGTGCGGTATCGGGAACTCGTTGCCCGTCTCATCGCGGGCCAGGGTCGGAAGCTGCACGACGATGTTGGTCAGCTTGCCGCGCAGCGGGTCCACGGTCGGGATGGTCAGGGCGAGCCTGCTATCCGGCCGGAACTCCTCGACCAGGGATGGCAAACCATCCTCGTATTGGCGCTGCAGCACCCACGGTGCGCGCGCGATCGCGGGCGGGATCGACAGCTGGATGGGGTGGCGCGCGTCCACCTTCAGCTCGCCGACGGTCTGGGGGACGCGGCAGTCGTTGAGGTCGAGCACCTCGCAGTAGAAGTAGGGGCCGACCCGAACGAGGTTGCCCGACGAATACGCGCTGATCTCCGGCAGCTTCGGCTCGTGGCCGCGGGTCAGCAGCCAGATCGCCACTCCCGACGCCGACACCGCCAGCAGTACGACGGCGGCCAGCGCCGCCACGACACGCTTCACTCCTGCACCGCCCTGGCGGGATCGGTTTGGTCGCCGGTTTGGACGCCCTCGCGCTCGGCGACCACGGGACGGTTTCCGCCGAAGCCGGGGATGAGGGAGTCCCCGTGGTGGCTGACCGCCGTCTGGGCCAGGCCGAGAATCAGCATCGCGCTGATCGCAGTGAATCCCACCCACAGGTCGGTGTAGATCAGCACGCCGGTCGCGCCGCCGGCCACCCAGGCCAGCTGAAGCAGCGACTCCGATCGCCCGAACGCGGACGCGCGCGACGCCTCCGGCAGGTCGTCCTGCAGCGACGCGTCCAGTGATGCCTTGGCAATCGCGCTCGCCCCCGAGGTGACCAGTGTCGCGAACGCCGCCACCAGCAGATTCCCGGTGACGGCCGTGGCCACGGCGACGCCGGTGACGGCGACCGCGGCGCGCACCACGAGTTGCGCGGGGTGCCCGAGCTTCAGACGCGCGGCCGTGAAGTTTCCGGCGAAGTTGCCGATCGCCGCCGCCAGCCCGATCAGACCCAGGATGCGCAGCTGCTCCCAACCCGACGCGTCATGCGACTTGGCCACGAATGCCGGATAGAGGAAGAGGAAACCCACCATCACCTTTACCGTGCAGTTGCCCCACAGCGCGGTGATGATGTTGCGGCCCATGGGCTGTTTGGCGGCCCGCTTCGGCGCACGGCGGGTCATCCCGTCCCGCGCACGCGAGGAGCGAAACGACGCCCGCGCACGCGAGGAGCGAAACGACGCCGGCGCACGCGAGGAGCGAAACGACGCCGGCGCGCCCGGCCCGCCGTGGTAGCTCAGGGTTGTGGGCACCTCACCCTCGGTGACCTCGACCCACTTCGGGATGTGCATCGACAGCGCAGCACCGGCGATCGTAAACGCGACGATCACGTACAGCGCCCCCGGCAGTTGCAGCATGTTGAACAGGTATTCCGAGCCCGCGGCGATGGCACCTCCGACCATGGTCCCGCCGAGCAAGCCGAACGTCGTCAGCCGCGAGTTCACCCGCACCAGGTCGATCGTCGGGGGCAGCACACGCGGGGTGACCGCGCTGCGCAGCACGCTGAAGGACTTGGACAACACCATCATTCCCAGCGCGCACGGGTAGAGAATCCAGGACGGAAAGCTGCCCGTTGCGCCGTCGTAGTTGGCGATCAGCACCACGACGAGCACGGTGCGCAGCAGAAACGACATCGCCAGCGCGAGGCGACGGCCGTGTTGCAGGCGGTCCAGCGCCGGGCCGATCAACGGTGCGATGACCGCGAACGGTGCGATCGTGATCAGCAGGTAGAGCGCCACCCGGCTCTTGCTTTCACCGGTGGCCGCCGCGAAGAACAACGTGTTGGCCAGCGCGACCGCCATGGCGGCGTCGACGGCGAAGTTCGCGACGACGGGCCAGGTCAGTGCCGTCAGCCCCGACTTGTCCGCCCCGTCGGCGGTGGCCGCACGGTGCACGAGACCGTACATCCGCGATCCCATTTCGCGGCTGCGGTATGCGGCGGCCCTGGTGACCGTGATCTTCTCGGCCGATGGCCCACCGGTGCCGGGGGCCCGATTCGACCCGTGGCTGCGGGTGGGTTCGTCGTCTCCGAGTGGTGGCAGCCAGCGGTTGGAACTCGCCATGCCGGAGCGTCGCGGGCGGCGGTAGCTCTCCCCGTCGCTGGGGTAGTTGGCCATGCCCGGATGCTCGTCGGCGGGATTCGCCGGTGGGCGCGGCGGGTAATAGCGGTCGTCGCGGCGTCCGGTCGGGTCGCTGCGCGGCCCGGGCCTGCCCCCCCGTTCGCCTCGATCCTGCCCGCCGCCGGTCACTCAACGATTGTCCCTTATCGCGCCGACTGCGCTCGGCAGGGCAACCTCGCCGTTGCGGGTGTGCGGCGCGTCGGGCCGTGTCGACCATCCGGTGTGGCCTCCGCCGGGTGGCCTCAGGCAATATTGGTAGCGATGGACAGCGTGACCGAATCTGCCGACAGGGAACCGGACCTCGGCGTCGCCGACACGGAACCAGATGTGGGCACCGCCGACACGGGACCGGATGTCGGCGTCGCCGACGTCGTTGCGGACGCCGGCGATGCTGTCGACGACGCCCCGGCCGGTCCCAACGACTCCCCGGTCGACGAAACGCCGGTCGACGAAACGCCGCAGGATGAGGTTCCCGCCTGGACCGCCGACATCGAGGCGCTGCTGACGGGCGGGTCCGAGCAGGCGCGCGCGGCGCTGGTCGAATTCGGCGGCGAAGCCGCAGTGGGGGAGTACCTGGGCGCCTCGCTCGAGGATCAGACGTCTGCGACGCACCGGTTCCTGGCCAATCTCCCGGGCTACCGGGGTTGGCAATGGGCCGTCGTGGTGGCCGCGTATCCCGGCGCCGACCACGTCACGATCAGCGAGGTGGTGCTCGTGCCGGGGCCGACGGCTCTGCTCGCCCCGCAGTGGGTGCCCTGGCAGGACCGCGTCCGCCCCGGTGACCTGGGACCCGGCGACCTTCTGGCGCCGCCCACCGATGATCCGCGGCTGGTCCCCGGTTTCGTCGCCACCGGTGATCCGCAGATCGACGACACCGCGCTGGAGCTGGGGTTGGGTCGTCGGCAGGTGCTCAGCCAGTGGGGCCGCATGGACGCCGCGCAGCGCTGGCACGACGGCGAGTACGGCCCGGGATCGGCGATGGCGCGGTCGACGCGCCGGATATGCCGCGACTGCGGGTTCTATGTTTCGCTCGGCGGGGCGCTTGGCCTGATGTTCGGCGTGTGTGCGAACGAAATGGCCGCCGACGGTCATGTCGTCGACGCCGAGTACGGCTGCGGTGCGCATTCCGACACCCCGCGTCCCGCGGGTTCCGGTTCACCGCTGTACGAGCCGTATGACGACGGCGTGCTGGACCTGACCGAGCAGACCTAGCGGCAGCGCGGGTCAGGTCAGCCCGCGCTGGGCTCCCCGGGCGCCGCGGCGCACCGCGCGCCGCTGCGACAAGAAAATCGACGTGCCAAGAACTCCGACCGCCACACCCGCAACCGCAACCGGGCGCACCTGGTGCAGCGCCGGCACGGCGAACGCCAGGATGACCGCGATCAGCCAGCCGGCGGCCACCACTGTGATCACCGGCCACGGCTCGAGCAGGATCGCGGGCAGTGCCGGCGGTTGCGGGGTCTCGGCGGCCGGGTGGGGTTCGGCGGGCATCGATGATCAACCTAACCCACGGTGCGCGGCGACCGCCGGTGTGCGAGCGCTGGCTACCATTCGCTTACCATTCGCGGTGTGACCGAGCCCGACGCCGCGTGAACGCCGCCCCGGTCATCGATGTCGACGACCCGGGCGATCCCCGCCTCGACGACTTCCGCGATCTCAACAGCGTGGACCGCCGACCCGATCTGCCCAGCGGCAAGGGCCTGGTGATCGCGGAGGGCGTGTTGGTGGTTCAGCGCATGCTGGCGTCGCGGTTTCGGCCGCGGGCGCTGCTCGGCACCGACCGGCGCCGCAACGAGCTCGCCGGGGATCTGGACGGTACCGACGCACCGTATTACCGGGTGGCCGCCGACGTGATGGCGGACGTCGTCGGGTTCCACCTCAACCGCGGCGTGCTGGCATCGGCATCCCGCCCGCCCGAACCGTCGGTGACGCAGGTGATCGACGGTGCCACGACCATCGCGGTGCTCGAAGGGGTCAATGACCACGAGAACCTGGGATCGATCTTCCGCAACGCCGCCGGTCTCGGCGTCGACGGCGTGGTGTTCGGTGCGGGCTGCGCCGATCCCTTGTACCGCCGTGCCGTTCGGGTCTCGATGGGGCATGCGCTGCTGGTGCCCTATGCGCGGGCGACGGCCTGGCCGGCCGATCTTGATCTATTGTGCGACAACGGTTTTCGATTGCTAGCGATGACCCCCGACCCGGCGGCGCGCCCCCTGCCCGCTGCCATGACCGACCTCGGCGCGCAGAAGGTGGCGATCATGGTCGGCGCCGAGGGGCCCGGCCTCACCGACCGGGCCATGCGGGCCAGCGACGTGCGGGTGCGCATCCCGATGTCGCGGGGGACCGACTCGCTCAACGTCGCGACCGCCGCCGCACTGGCCTTCTACGAACGGGCTAGATTGGCCCGGTGAGCGAGGATTCCACGCCGTGGGGGACGGGCTTGTCCGTCGCCGCGTTCGTGGCCGCGGTGACGGCCGCCGCGATCGTCGTACTCAGCCTCGGCCTTACCCGGGTCCATCCGCTGGTGGCGCTCGGATTGAACATGGTGGCGGTGGGCGGCCTGGCACCCACGGTGTGGGGATGGCGCAAACTCCCGGTATGGCGATGGTTCGTGCTTGGCGCGACCGTGGGCGTGGCCGCGGGCTGGCTGGCGATGCTGGCCTACGCGCTGCAGGCGCTCTGACGGCCGCCGCGGTCGGCCGTGCGTGTCAGCGCTGGCCGCTGGAGCGCACTCCGAGCAGGACGTCTTCCCACGCGGGGACCTGCGGCTTGCCCTTGCGGGCGCGTTGCGGTGTCTGCGATTCCGGCGACGCCGCGGCTACGGGTTCGGGTGCGGGCTCCGGAGCGGGCGCGGGTGCGGGGGCCGCAACGGGAATCGGCGCGGGAACGGGAGTCGGCGCGGGTGCCGGTGCAGGGGCCGCTACGCGCGTGGGCGCCGGGGTGGGGTCCCCGAAATCCAGCTGAGCGACGGGGGCCAGCGGCCGCAGCGGGCGTGAGAAGTTCGGATCGATCAGTTCGCTTGCCGAATCGTCGACCGCGGTCACGGTGCCGCCGTGGGCGCCCGGCTTGAAGCGGAAGTGCGCAACGTTGTCGGACCGCCCGGCCTTCCATGCCATCTGCACCGTCCATCGGCCGTCCTCGTTGCGCCAGGCGTCCCAGCTGGTGGCGTCGGGATCCAGACCGCGGGCCACCAGCGCGGTGATCACCGTCTCCAGAAGCGTCAGCACCGACGGCCCATCGGCCAGCACGGGGTGTGCGGCGGTGGCCAGCTCCGCCGCGCGCACACGTTCCAGCAGGACAGGGTTGGCGAATCGCTGCACCCGTGCGATGTCGACTCCGGCCGCCGCGGCGACCTGCTCGACCGAGGCGCCGGCGCGGATCTTGGCTTGAATCTCCTTGGGACGCAGCACAGTTGTGACCTCGACATCGATTTGGGTTTGGTTCGACATGACCTTGTCGCCGCGCACAGCTGCCCGCAACCGGTCGTCGACGCGCAGCACGAACTTCTCGTCAGACTCGCTCTCGCAGATGATGCGTTTGCCGTCGACGTCGAGTCCGACCACCTTCAGTTCGCGCATGCCGACCTCCTCCGGCTTCGGCCCCGGCGTCAAGCCGCGGGCCTGCCTAAGCAGGTCACCCTACTGTGTTATCTCGTCGTTACCGCGCTGACACGCGGGTGCATGTCGGCCCGCTGTCAGAGCCGTTCGACGACCCAGTCGACACACTGCGTCAGCGCGCTCACGTCATCGGGATCGATGGCGGCGAACATCGCGATGCGCAGCTGATTGCGGCCGAGCTTGCGGTACGGCTCTGTGTCGACGATGCCGTTTGCGCGCAGGATCTTGGCGACGGCTGCGGCGTCGACGTCATCGGAGAAGTCGATGGTTCCGACCACCTGCGAGCGCAGCGCCGGGTCGGCGACGAAGGGCGTCGCGAACTTCGACTCCTCGGCCCACGAGTACAGCCGTTGCGACGAGTCGGCGGTGCGCTTGACCGCCCAGTCCAGTCCGCCGTTGGCCAGCATCCAGTCGAGTTGCTCGGCAAGCAGGATCAGCGTTCCGATCGCCGGGGTGTTGTAGGTCTGGTTCTTGACGCTGTTGTCGACGGCAATCGGCAGCGAAAGAAAGTCGGGGACCCACCGGCCGGATGCCGCGATCGACTCGATGCGGGCCAGCGCGGCGGGTGAGACGACGGCCAGCCACAGTCCGCCGTCGCCGGCGAAGTTCTTCTGCGGCGCGAAGTAGTAGGCGTCGACGTCGGTGACGTCGACGGGCAGCCCACCTGCGGCCGAGGTGGCATCGATGACGATCAGGGCGTTCCCCGATCCCGCCGGCCGCTGCACCGGTACCGCGACGCCCGTGGATGTCTCGTTGTGCGCCCACGCGATGACGTCGACGGAGGGGTCGGCCTGCGGCTCGGGTGCGCTGCCCGCGTCGGCCTTGATCACGATCGGATCCCCGACGAACGGGTTGTTGGCGACCGCCGTGGCGAATTTCGAGCTGAACTCGCCGTAGGTCAAGTGCAGCGACCGCTCGTCGATCAGGCCGAACGCGGCGGCGTCCCAGAACGCGGTCGAGCCACCGTTGCCGAGGATGACGTCGTAGCCGTCGGGAACGGAGAAGAGCTGCTTGACCCCATCGCGGACGCGGCCGACCAGGTTCTTGACCGGTGCCTGACGGTGCGACGTTCCGAACAGCTCACCGGCCGCTGCCAGGGCCTGCAGCTGCTCGGGCCGCACCTTCGACGGTCCGCAGCCGAAACGTCCGTCGCGCGGCTTGAGGTCTTCGGGGATGGTGAGTTCGGCCATGACTGCAAGCCTAGGAGCCGGGCCGGGGCGTCCGTTAACCGGTGGTCAGGATGCGGGCGCCCGCCGAGGTGACGGCGACGGTGTGCTCGCTGTGGGCGGCGCGGGCGCCGGTGGCCGTCCGCAGTGTCCAGCCATCCGGATCATGCCGGTAGTCGTGGGTGCCGTCGGCGATCAGCATGGGTTCGATGGCGATGACCAGTCCGGGACGTAACCGCATGCCCTTGCCCCGCCTGCCCTCGTTGGGCACGTGCGGCGCTTCGTGCATGGTGCGACCGATGCCGTGGCCGCCGTGGTCGGCGAGCAGGCCGAATCCGGCGCGGTGGGCGACCGAAGCGATGGCGTGTCCGATGTCGCCCAGCGTGTTACCCGGCCGCGCCGCGGCGATACCCGACGCCAGCGCGGCGTCGGTCGCTTCGATCAGCGCGGTGTCTTGACTGCGTGGCGTGCCGACGACGAAGCTGCGGGCCGCGTCGCCACACCAGCCCCGCAGCGTCGCCCCGAAGTCGATGGAGACCAGGTCCCCGTCGGCGAGCTCTCGATCGCCGGGGATGCCGTGCACGACCGCGTCGTTGACGCTGACGCACAGCACGGCGGGAAACGGGGTCGGCGCCCACGCCGGGTGGTAGTGCAGGAACGGCGAACTCGCTCCCTGCCGCGCCAACACATCGGCCGCCACCGCGTCGAGTTCGGCTGTCTTCATGCCCGGTCGCGCGTGTTCGGCCACGGCGCTCAGCGCCTCGGCGACCACCGCTCCCGCGGCAGCCATCGACTCGATCTCCGACGCGGACTTCAACTGCACCAACCGAACTCGCCCTCCGACCGGGCGCCGAGGCCCGCCACATCCACTGTCCGGTCACGCTACCCGAGCCGAGGCCGGTGGCGCAGCAGCATCCCGGCGCGGCGTCAGCAAACTCGAGATAGGGGTATGGACAGGTATGCGATACCTGCGGTACTGTGTACAACAAGCCTGCGAATGTAAACCTACGGGATCGCTTGGAGGTCCGGAGAATGGCTCGAACACGCATGGTCCGGCGCTGGCGTCGCAATATGGACGTGCTCGACGACGCCGAATACGTAGACACACTCGCCACCCTGTCCGAGGGGTCGGTACGGCGGAATTTCAACCCGTACACCGATATCGACTGGGACTCAGCGGAGTTTGCTGTTGTGGACGATGACGAGCGCTGGATCCTGCCGGGGTCGGATCCACTCGGTCGTCATCCGTGGTATCGGGCGCAACCGGTGGCGCGGCAGATCGAGATCGGGCGGTGGCGGCAGGCCAACGTCGCGAAGGTCGGCCTACAGTTCGAGATCATCCTGATCCGCGGTCTGACCAATTACGCCTTCTGGGTGCCCAACGGATCCCCCGAGTATCGGTACTGCCTGCACGAATCGGTCGAAGAATGCAACCACACCATGATGTTTCAGGAGATGGTCAACCGCATCGGCGCCGATGTGCCCGGCATGCCGCGCGTGTTGCGCTGGCTCTCGCCCTTCGTTCCGCTGGTGGCGGGCCCGCTGCCCATCCCGTTCTTCTTCGGCGTGTTGGCCGGCGAGGAGCCCATCGACCACACCCAGAAGAGCGTGCTGCGCGAAGGTAAGTCGTTGCATCCGATCATGGAGCGGGTGATGGCCATCCACGTTGCCGAGGAAGCCCGCCACATCTCGTTTGCCCATGAGTACCTGCGCAAGCGGCTGCCGCATCTGCCGGCGCGCAAGCGCCTCTGGCTGTCCTTGTTTGTGCCGCTGGTGATGCGGTTGCTGTGTCAGGCCATCATCGTGCCACCGCGCAGCTTCTGGAATGAGTTCGACATCCCGAGGTCGGTCAAGCGGGAGCTGTTCTTCCGCGCGCCGGAGTCCCGGCAAATGCTGAGCGATATGTTCGCCGACGTCCGGATGCTCTGCGACGAGACCGGACTGATGAACCGGGGCGCCAAGATGATGTGGCGGATCTGCAGGATCGACGGTCGACCCAGCCGATACCGCAGCGAACCCCAGCGTCAGCACATCGTCAGCGCGGCATAGGCGCGCGTCGGGATCGCACATGCCCCATGTGATCACCCAGTCGTGCTGTAGCGACGGGTCCTGCGTCTACGCCTGTCCGGTCAACTGCATCCATCCGTCACCCGACGAGCCGGGGTTCGCGACCGCGGAGATGCTGTACATCGATCCGGAGGCGTGCGTCGACTGCGGTGCGTGCGTCAGCGCATGTCCGGTCGGTGCCATCGCACCCGACACCCGGCTGACCCCCCAACAGCGGCCCTTCGCCGCGCTCAATGCGGCGTTCTACCCGGATCGGCCCGAGGGGCAGAAGCTGCCGCCGACCTCCAAGCTGGCGCCGGTCATCTCCGCACCCGTCGTGTATCCCCGCGGCGGCGGACCGCTGACGGTGGCGATCGTCGGCTCCGGCCCGGCGGCGATGTACGCCGCCGACGAACTGCTCACGCAGAGCGGCGTTCGGGTCAACGTGTTCGAGCGGCTGCCGGTGCCGTACGGGTTGGTCCGGGCCGGGGTGGCGCCCGATCATCCGAGTACCAAACGCGTGACGAAGCTGTTCGACACCGTGTCGCGGACCCGCGGATTCACCTTCTACCTCAACGTGGAGGTCGGGTCGGACCTCAGCCACGCCGACCTGCTTGCCCACCACCACGCGGTGCTGTACGCGGTCGGTGCACCCGACGACCGCAGGCTGGACATCGACGGCATGGGACTCCCCGGCACCGCCACGGCCACCGAGATCGTCGCCTGGATCAACAGTCATCCCGAATTCAGCGACCTCCGAGTCGATTTGGGCCACGAGCGGGTGGTGATCATCGGCAACGGCAACGTCGCGCTGGATGTGGCGCGGGTGCTGGCCACCGATCCGGGCACACTGGCACGCACCGACATCTCCGATCACGCGCTGGCGGCGCTGCGTCAATCGCGCGTGCGGGAGGTGGTGGTCGCGGCCCGCCGCGGGCCGGCGCAGTCGGCGTTCACCCTGCCCGAGCTGATCGGGCTGGCCTCGACGTGTGACGTCGTCATCGATTCCGCCGACAGGGATCTCGTCGAGCGCGATCTGGGCCAGGCGACCGGTCCGCTGACCCGCGACAAGCTACGGCTGCTGAGCACGCTTCCCGGAGCCGGGCACCCCGACCCGGTGGCGCGACCGCGCATCCGCCTCGCCTATCAGCTCACGCCCAGCCGGGTGATCGGCGACCCGCGTGCGGACGGCATCGAATTCACCGCGACAGGGACCGGCGAGGTCTGTCGCCTCGCCGCCGGCTTGGTGTTGACGTCAATCGGATACCGCGGCAAGCCAATTCGCGACCTACCGTTCGACGATGCGGCCGCGGTGGTGCCCAACGACGGAGGTCGCGTCATCGACCCTGGGTCCGGCGCTGCGGTGCGGGGCACCTATGTCGCCGGGTGGATCAAGCGCGGACCGACCGGCTTCATCGGTACCAACAAGTCCTGCGCCGCACAGACCGTGCAACGGCTCGTCGCCGATTACAACGACGGTCGGCTGACCGACCCTGGCGGAACCGCCGGCGCACTGGACCGGCTGGTGCGCCGACGGAAGCCAGACATGGTGGACGCCGAAGGGTGGCGGCGTATCGACCGGGCCGAAGTCGCCCGAGGGGCCGTCGACGGCCGTCCGCGCGTCAAATTCACGGCCGTCGACGACATGCTGGCCGAGGCGGCGCACACCCCGTCGGCGTCGGATCGGCTACGGCGCGTGCTGGTCGGGCGCCGCTAGCTGGTGGTCGCCGCCGAATCGCTACACCACTCCTGCCGGTTGATCACCTGGTCGATCTCCTCCTGCGAGACCTCGCGGACCGGCTGTCCCAAGGACCACAGGTGTCCGAACGGATCGCGCACCACACCGTAGCGGTCCCCCCAGAACTGATCCTCGAGGGCCGCGACGACGGTCGCCCCCGCGTCGACGGCCTTCTGGAACTTCGCGTCGACGTCGCTGACCTGCAGATGGATGGTGACGGGTGTGCCGCCCAGCGCCGTCGGGGTCATGGATTTTCCGTCGGTCATCTCGGGGAAGTCGTCGTTGAGCATCACCATCGACCCGTTGATGCTCAGTGCGGCGTGGAAGAGCCTGCCGTCGGGTCCTGGCACACGGCCGAGTTCGGCGGCGTCGAATGCCTTGACATAGAAGTCGATGGCCGCCGTGGCGTCGCCGACGGTCAGATGCGGTGCTACGAAAGGCTGCACTTCGGGTGCCATATGAGCTCCTTGCGTGTTGGAGTGGGTGAGTTGCCCGGCGGGCACGCAGGTACAGACCGCGCGTCCGCGCCAACTTCATCGGACGTCACCGATGCAACCACGGGCCACCGACAGATCCGGATTAGACGACTGCTTTAGACGATTGCTTTAGACGACGGAGAAGCCCTCGGGCAGGGCGGTGCGCCCGGTCAGGGCAAGCAGCACTCTTTCGCCGTCGCCCAGCGTCACGGCGATCCCGGCGGCCAGCGTGGCCGCGTCGCGCAGAACGCCGACCGGCAGGCCGAACGCCACGCCGCAGGATCTGGCGATGTCCAGGCTGTGCACCGCGAGTTCGAACGTACGGGTCGGCAGGTAGGAGCTGAGCCGGATGCCCCGGCCGCCGATCACTTCGATCAGGGGGTCTTCGTGTCCGGCGAGATCCTCGATGACCCGCTCGAGGAGGCCGTCGACGGCCGCCGCGGGGTCGTCACCGAGGTCGCGTCCGGCCTGTCTGCCCCGCTCGACGATCGCGGCCCCGCCGAGGGTCGACGCGAGCGTGCGGGCGTAGGCGTAATAGTCCTGCGGGCTCGCGATGTCCTCCCGCGCTGCGGGGTGCTGCAGGTAGGTGATCACCGTGGTCAGCGACCGCGAGGCGTGTCCGACCAGGGATCGCAAATCCCAGTCGCCGAGGCCGGGACCGTCCCATGCCGAATCGGGAAGCGCGTCCACCAGCCCCACGAACGCTGTGGCCGCGGAGACGAAGGTGTCGGCCGCGCCTGCGGTCACGGCTTGACGATCTGATCCCAACCCTCGACGGCCTCCGGACTGCGCGGGTCGGGACCGACGTACACCGCCGCGGGCCGGACCAGTTTGCCGAGCTTCTTCTGCTCCAGAATATGTGCGCACCACCCGGCCGTGCGGGCGCATGTGAACATCGCGGGCATCATCGACCCGGGTACGCGGGCGAAATCGAGGATGACCGCGGCCCAGAACTCGACGTTGGTTTCGATTGCACGGTCGGGGCGGCGCTCCCGCAACTCGGTCAGCGCGGCCTGCTCCAGGGCCGCCGCCACCTCGTAGCGCGGGGCCTCGAGTCGCTTGGCGGTGGCCCGCAGCACCCGAGCCCTGGGATCCTCGGCCCGGTACACCCGATGCCCGAAGCCCATCAGCTTCTCTTTGCGGTCGAGGATGCCTTTGATGACCTTGGTCGGGTCGCCGGACTTCTCCGCTTCGTCGATCATCGGGATCACGCGCGCGGGCGCGCCGCCGTGCAGCGGACCGCTCATCGCGCCGATGGCACCCGACAGCGACGCCGCGACGTCGGCGCCCGTAGACGCGATCACCCGCGCCGTGAAGGTCGACGCATTCATGCCGTGTTCAGCGGCTGACACCCAGTAGGCGTCAATCGCCTCGATGTGTTTCGGATCCGGTTCACCCTGCCAGCGGGTCATGAAACGCGCTGTGACCGTGGGACATTCGTCGATCTTGCGCTGTGGAACCGCGGGCTGGTAGATGCCGCGGGCGGACTGGGCGACATAGGAGAGCGCCATCACCGACGCCCGGGCCAACTGGTCGCGCGCGGTGTCGTCCTCGATGTCCAGCAGCGGCTGATAGCCCCAGATCGGCGCGAGCATGGCAAGGCCGGCCTGGACGTCGACGCGGACGTCTCCGCTGTGGATCGGCAGCGGGAAGGGCTCGGCGGGCGGCAGTCCGCGGCCGAAGCGTCCGTCGACCAACAGGCCCCACACATCGCCGAACGTGACCTGCTGATTGACCAGGTCCTCGATGTCCACTCCGCGATACCGCAGCTGCCCGCCATCCTTGTCGGGCTCGGCGATCTCGGTCGAGAACGCCACGACGCCCGCAAGTCCAGGGGCGAAATCCTTCGGTACCTCAGTCATGGGCCGATTCTTACATTCCTCTCAGCAGACTTCGCTACCGATAAGTAACAAGTCGGCCATCTCACACTCCGCGCCTCCGCGGCCAGGTGGGGGCGCGTGCGGGTGACGCGCGTACCGTTGGCTCGGTGGCGGAGGACCCGGCAGAGGATTCGCGAGAGGACTTAGTCGAGGACGTCGAGGACGTCGAGGACGTCGACGACGACGTGCGGTTGGCGGCGATGCGGGTCGAGTACGGCCCCGAGAAGGACGGCAGTCCGGACCTGGACGCCGACTGGCTGGGCGACGATCCCGCGACCGGCTGGCTCAGCCTGCTGCGCGCGTGGCTCGCCGACGCGGAGCGGGCGGGGGTCGCCGAGCCGAATGCGATGGTCCTCGGCACGGTCGACCAGCGGGGATGGCCGGTGACCAGGACCGTGTTGTGCAAGAGCATGGACTCGACGGGCATCACCTTCTTCACCAACTACGACTCCGCCAAAGGGGACCAGCTCGCCACCACCCCCCACGCATCGGCGACGTTCCCGTGGTTCCTGCTCGGCAGGCAGGTGCACATCCGGGGGCCGGTGACCAAGGTGTCCGCCGAGGACACCGCGGCGTACTGGGCCATGCGGCCCCGCGGATCCCAGCTGGGCGCCTGGGCGTCGGCGCAGTCGAGGCCGATCGCGTCTCGGGCCGCGCTGCTGGACCAGCTGGCCGACGTTACGGAGCGCTTCGCCCAGTTGGATGCGGTGCCGGTTCCACCCAACTGGGGCGGATACCTGATCGGGGCGGACGTCGTCGAGTTCTGGCAGGGCCGCGAAAGCCGGGTCCACAACCGGATCCGGGTGACGCCCAGATCGGCGTCCGGCCCCGTGGTCGAGCGCCTCCAACCCTGAGCGTGTCGGACGGTACCGCCCGCGGCAGGCGGGCGAGCTTCTTCGCCGACACCACGCCACTTCGCACACCGGACTTCCGGCGGCTGTGGCTGGCCGGCATCGTCACCGTCATCGGTGCCAACCTCACGGTGTTCGCCGTTCCGGTACAGCTGTACGCGCTCACCCAGAACTCGGTCTACGTCGGCCTGTCCGGAATGTTCGCGCTGGTCCCGCTGGTGATCTTCGGGCTGTGGGGCGGTGCCTGGGCCGATGCGATGGATCGGCGGCTGCTGCTGATCGTCGCGTCCTGCGGGTTGGCGCTGGCGTCGGTGCTGCTGTGGGTGCAGGCCGCGCTGGCGCTGAACAACGTGTGGGTGGTGCTGTGTCTGTTGTCGGTCCAGCAGGCGTTCTTCGCGATCAACCAACCCACCCGGTCGGCGGCGATACCGCGCATGCTGCCCGGCGATCAGCTGCCCGCCGCCAACGCGCTGAACATGACGGTCATGCAGTTCGGCGCGATCGTCGGCCCGCTGCTGGCCGGGTTGCTGCTGAACTGGGTCGATCTGCCGACGCTCTACCTCATCGACGCCATCACCTGCCTGGCGGCGGTCTGGGCGACGTTCCGGTTGACGCCCATGCCGTCGACGAGCACCGAGGAAGGCTCGTCGCGGTGGGGGTTCGCCGCGGTGCTCGACGGGCTGCGCTATCTGGCAGGCAACCAGGTGGTGCTGATGTCCTTCGTGGTCGACCTGATCGCGATGATCCTCGGGATGCCGCGTGCGCTGTTCCCGCAGATGGCGCACGAGAGCTTCGGCGGTCCCGTGGCGGGGGGCACCACGATGGCGCTGCTGGCCGCGGCGATGTCGGTCGGGGCCGTCGCGGGAGGTGTGTTCTCCGGCTGGTTGCCCAGGGTCAGCCGCCAGGGGCTGGCGGTGGTGATCGCGATCATCGTGTGGGGTGTGGCGATGGCCGGGTTCGGCGTGGCTGCGGGCATGGCCCACGGCAGCGCGGGTCTGCTGTTGTGGATAGCGCTGGCGTGCTTGGCGATCGGCGGTGCGGCCGACATGGTGTCCGCGGCGTTCCGGTCGACGATCCTGCAGCAGGCCGCCTCCGACGAGTTGAGAGGCAGGCTGCAGGGCGTGTTCATCGTGGTCGTCGCGGGCGGGCCGCGGGTGGCCGACACCCTGCACGGCGCCGCGGCTGCGGCGGTCGGCACCACTGTTGCCGCCGCTGGGGGCGGTCTGCTCGTGGTGGTCGGTGTCGTCCTCGCAGCGGTGGCGGTCCCGGCCTTCGTGCGTTATCGCGTGTCTGAAGGAGACAAAGTGTGATGCCCGGCACATGGCACGTTCAGTCAGGTTGCGATCCGCAGTCCGCCGGGTTCGGGCTACGATCGGTGCCGTGGTCAACGCCGACAGGGGATCAGCCGTCGGCCTGCGTGAGCGAAAGAAGCAGCGAACCCGCGCCACGCTGATCGACGCGGCCGTCGAACTGTGCAATCGCCAGGGATACGAACGCACCACCGTCGACCAGATCGCCGCCGTCGCCGACGTCTCGCCCCGCACCTTCAGCCGATACTTCGCCACCAAGGACGCCGTGGTACTGGCGTTCATCGATGAAGTCGAGGAACTGATCGCCCTCGAGCTGGCCAGCCAGCCCCCGGATATCAGCCACGTGGAGGCGCTGTACCGGTCCAACGTCGCCGTGTGCCTGCGCGCCAAATCCGCCCCGGAGGACGGGCTGACCGCCGAGCGGCTGCTGGCGTCGACGCGCATCCTGGCGTCATCGCCCGCACTGATGCTTGCGGCCTCGGACTATCCCACCGGCGCCATCAACTCCGCCCTCGCCGCTCGAATGGGCGTCAGCGGTGACGATCTGCGGCTGAGGCTCGTCGGGGCGGTGTGGTCCTCGATCGTGATGACCGCACTGGCCGGCTTCGGCGCGACGACCGATTGGGAAGCCGTCACGATCGACGAGATCGTGGCGCGGGTCGAAGCCATGTACCGCGAGTTCGTCGTGGTTTCGGGCAACGCGGCTCAGCCAGTCTGACCTGATTCCGCCCCAGCCGGGCGCTGTGAACCCGATGGGACTACCTTTTGTAGGCAGAGTTGATTCCCACCAGCGACGAAGGGATTCCCTGTGGCCGAAAGCTCGACCAGCGACGACAAAGCCAGCCTCACCTACCCTGGGGGCGAGGTTGATCTGAGCATTGTGAGGGCGTCGGAGGGATCCGACGGAATCGCCTTGGGCTCGTTGCTGGCCAAGACCGGGTACACCACCTTCGACGAGGGCTTCGTCAACACCGCATCGACCAAGAGCGCCATCACCTACATCGACGGCGACGCCGGGATCCTGCGCTATCGCGGCTATCCCATCGAGCAGCTGGCCGAGAAGTCGTCGTTCCTCGAGGTCAGCTACCTGTTGATCTACGGTGAGCTGCCCACCGAGGAGCAGTTGGCGAAGTTCACCACCCAGATCCAGCGGCACACCCTGCTGCACGAGGACCTGAAACGGTTCTTCGACGGGTTCCCGCGCAACGCCCACCCGATGCCGGTGCTATCCAGTGCGGCCAACGCCCTTTCGGCCTATTACCAGGATTCGCTCGACCCGTTCGACGACAACCAGGTGGAGTTGTCCACCATCCGCCTGCTGGCCAAACTGCCCACCATCGCGGCCTATGCCTACAAGAAGTCCGTCGGTCAGCCCTTCCTCTATCCCGACAACTCGCTGACGCTCGTCGAGAACTTCCTGCGCATGACGTTTGGTTTCCCGGCCGAACCCTACGAGGTGGATCCCGAGCTCGTGCGCGCCCTCGACATGCTGTTCATCCTGCATGCCGACCATGAACAGAACTGTTCGACGTCGACGGTCCGGCTGGTCGGCTCGTCGCAGGCCAACCTGTTCACCTCGATTTCGGGCGGCATCAACGCGCTGTGGGGTCCGCTGCACGGCGGGGCGAACCAGGCGGTGCTGGAGATGCTGGACAAGATCCGTGCCAGCGGCGGCGACGTGAAGGAGTTCGTCCGCAAGGTCAAGGACCGCGAGGACGGCGTGAAGCTGATGGGCTTCGGCCATCGCGTGTACAAGAACTACGATCCTCGCGCCAGGATCGTCAAGGAGCAGGCCGACAAGATCCTCGGCAAGATCGGCGGCGACGACGAGCTGCTGGCCATCGCCAAGGCGCTCGAGGAGATCGCGCTGACGGACAGCTTCTTCGTGGAGCGGAAGCTGTACCCCAACGTCGACTACTACACCGGCGTGATCTACCGCGCGATGGGCTTCCCGACTCGCATGTTCACCGTGCTGTTCGCCCTCGGCCGGCTGCCCGGCTGGATCGCGCACTGGCGTGAGATGCACGACGACGGCAGCGGGCGGATCGGGCGGCCACGCCAGATCTACACCGGATACACCGAACGCGACTACATCGACGTCGACGGACGGTGATCGCAGGGAGTCAGCGGATCTGATAGGGCTCTTGCGCAAAGACAGTTGTAGTTTCACAATAGTTGTGTGAATGAAACTGTCGGCGCGCTGAGCGCGCGGCGCAAGGCCATCATCTTGATGTCCTGCTGCCTCAGCCTGCTGATCGCGTCGATGGACGCCACAATCGTCAACGTCGCGATCCCCAGCATTCGAACCGAACTCGCCGCCTCACCGACCCAGCTGCAATGGGTCGTCGACGTGTACACCCTTGTGCTGGCCTCGCTGCTGCTGTTGAGCGGGGCCTCCGGCGACCGGTTCGGGCGCAGGCGGGTCTTCCAGGCCGGGCTTGTCGTATTCGCGGTCGGATCGCTGATCTGCAGCGTGGCCCCGACCATCGAGGCCCTCATCGGGGCGCGCTTCCTGCAGGCGATCGGGGGCTCGATGCTCAACCCCGTCGCGATGTCGATCGTCACGCAGGTCTTCACCGGCCGGGTCGAGCGGGCCCGCGCGATCGGCATCTGGGGCAGCGTCGTCGGCATCGCGATGGTGTTGGGTCCGATAGCAGGCGGATTGCTCATCGAACTCGTCGGGTGGCGCGCGGTGTTCTGGATCAACCTGCCGATCTGCGCGCTGGCGATCCTGCTGACGGCGATCTTCGTCCCGGAGTCCAAGTCGGCGACGATGCGCGATGTCGACCCGATCGGCCAGGCGCTGGCCGTCGCGTTCCTGTTCGGCGTCGTATTCGTGCTCATCGAAGGCCCCGGGATGGGCTGGACGGACATCCGTACCGTCGGCATCATCGTCGCCATCGTGCTGGCGTTCGCGGCATTCCTGCGCTATGAGGCGCGCCGCCGGGACCCGTTCATCGACCTGCGCTTCTTCCGCAGCCTCCCGTTCGCGTCGGCAACGGTGATCGCGATCTGCGCATTCGCCGCCTATGGCGCGTTCCTGTTCATGATGTCGGTGTACCTGCAGGGCGAACGGCACTTGTCGGCCGTTCAGACCGGGCTGGTGTTCATGCCCATCGCCGTTGGGGCGCTGATCTTCTCGCCGCTGTCGGGTCGTCTGGTCGGCCGGTTCGGTGGCCGCCCGTCCCTGGTGTCGGCGGGCATCCTGCTGACCGCGGCCGCCGTGCTGCTCACCCGCCTGACCGACACCACACCGGTCTGGCAACTGCTGATCGTCTTCGGCGTGTTCGGCATCGGATTCAGCCTGGTCAATGCCCCGATCACGACGGCGGCCGTCAGCGGCATGCCAACCGACCGGGCCGGTGCCGCGTCGGCGGTCGCCTCGACGAGCAGGCAGGTGGGCGTGAGCATCGGTGTGGCGCTGTGCGGTTCGCTCGGCGGCGCCGCGCTGTTGACGGCGGGCGCCGATTTCGCCGTTGCCTCCCGGCCGTTGTGGCTGGTCTGCGCCGGTCTGGGGCTGGTGGTCTTTACGCTGGGCATCGTGTCGACGTCATCGCGCGCGCTGCGGTCTGCCGACCGGCTCGCCCCGCTGGTAGCGGGTTCCCGCAGGCTGGAGGCCGCCCATGCCCGATGACGAGCTGGCCGCCGACGTCTGGCAGGTGATGGCCGCATTGGTCATCGACAACCGCGACGGCTGGAAGCGTGCGGTCGTCGAGCGGACGGGGATGCCGTTCAGCCGGGTTCGCATCCTGATGCGGCTCGCCCGCCATCCGATGACGGTGAAGCAGATCGCGCATGCGGCGACCATCGATGCACCGGCGGCGACGGTGGCCGTCAATGACCTGGAGGACCGCGGGCTGGTCGTGCGGTGCGTCGACCCGGCGAACCGGCGCTGCAAAACGGTGTCACTGACCGACGCGGGCCACGAGATGGTGAGCGCGATCCGCGCGGTGCGCGACCCTGCCCCCGAACCCCTGGCGTCGCTGCCCACCGACGAACTGCGCAGCCTGCAGGCGATCCTGGCCAAGGTGGCGGCGTACCAGCCATGACCAGCGCCGCCTTCCGGATCGTCGTGGGCGCGGCCGCCATCGGTTTCTCGGCGTTGTATGTGCTCTCCGACGTCATGGAACTGATGGTGGGCGGGTTGTTCACTTCGCAGCTGTTCGTCACCTACGTCGCCGAGGTCGCCATCCCCTTTTTCGTGCTCGGCCTGAGCGCCGTCCAACAACCTCGCGGCGGCTGGCTCAGCACGGTCGGTGCGCTGCTGTACGGGATTGCGTTCGTGGGGTTTTCGGCGACGGTGCTCTACCCGCTGGTGACCGGGATCAGGGATGCCGACACGGTCTTCGACGATTTCGGTGCGATCTACGGTGTACATGCGGGGCTGGCACTGGTCGGCGGCGTCGCGTTCGGGATCTCGGTGATCCGCGCCGGGGTCTTTCCCCGGTGGACGGGCTTCGCCCTGACTGCGGGACTGCTGCTGACCGCCGTCCTGGTGCTGCTCGGGCTTTCCGAGAGCACGCAGACCACGGGCACCGCCGTGCGCAGCCTGGCCTTCGCCGGAATGGGCGCAGCGTGTCTGAGGCTGCGCACCCCGGATCGCGACATCACCGTATGAGCCGGTGCGCTCACATCTCCAGCGCGGCCATCGCCGCGTTGTGGCCGCCGATTCCCGAGACCGCACCGCCCCGATGAGAACCCGACCCGCACAACAGGATTCGATCGTGTTCGGTGGCCACGCCCCAGCGTCTGGCAGGGGTGTCGAGCGGTTCACCGTCCTCCGCGAAGGGCCATGACAGCGCTCCGTGGAAGATGTTGCCCGCGGTCATGCCCAGCGTGTGTTCCAGGTCCGCCGTGGTCTTCACCTCGATGCACAGCCGACCCTCTGCGTCCTCCATGAGCACGTCCTGAATCGGTTCGGCGAGAACGGAATTCAACGAATTGAGCGCCGCCGACCCCAGCCGGTCGCGCATCCGTTCCGGGTCCGCCGCGGCGAGCCGGTGCGGCGTGTGCAGGCCGAATACGGTCAGCGTCTGGGCGCCTGCCGCGCGCAGGTCCTCGGACAGGATGCTTGGGTCGGTCAGCGAATGGCAGTAGATCTCGCACGGCAGCGGGTCGGGCACCGTGCCGCTGGACGCCCTTTCGTAGGCGGCGTCGAGCTGGCTGAAGGTCTCGTTGATGTGGAACGTGCCGCCGAATGCCTGTTCGGGCAGCACCGTGTCGTCCCGTAGGCGCGGCAACCGCCGCAACATGAGATTGACCTTCACCTGGGCGCCGGGCGCCGACGGCGGTTTCGGCTCGCCGAGCAACTGGGCCAGCACCGTCGGCGTCACGCCGGCCAGCACGAGATCGCCGACCACGGTGTGCTCCCGGCCGCCGAGCCGATAGCG
Organism: Mycobacterium sp.; assembly: GCF_044223235.1. GTDB lineage: Bacteria > Actinomycetota > Actinomycetes > Mycobacteriales > Mycobacteriaceae > Mycobacterium. The sequence goes on along the minus strand of NZ_JBGAME010000017.1, from coordinate 43,876 downwards.
GACCGCGCCGTCGGGCTCGATCGAGGTCACCTCGGCGTTGGTGGCCAGGTGCGCGCCGTGGCCCTCCGCTGCGGCCGCCAGCGCACCGCTGACCGCCCCCATCCCGCCGACGGGTACGTCCCAATCGCCGGTGCCGCCGCCGATCAGGTGGTAGAGGAAACAGATGTTCTGGCTCAGCGATTCGTCGTCGGCGCGGGCGAACGTGCCGATCAGCGCGTCGGTGACCATCACCCCACGCACGAGGTCGTTCTCGACCGCATCGACGATCGCCTCGCCGATCGGATGGCAGATGATCGCGTCCCATGCTGCTGCCGCGTCTGGATCGCCGTCGCCCAGCACCAGCTTGCGCGCCTCATCCCGGGTGGGCAGGGGTCCGGTCAGCGTGGGCCACAGCCGCTGGGTGAGGATCCGGCAGCGGCGATAGAACTCGTCGAACTGCTCCACGTCACCGTCGGCGCCGATCGCGGCGAACGTCCGCTGCGGCCCGATCAGCAGGCCGGTGGCGCCCGCGTCGGCGGGGTTGGGCGTGTACGACGAGTAGCGGCGGCGGGCCAGCCGAATCCGCACGCCCAGATCCTCGACGATCCGGCGGGGCAGCAGGCTGACCAGGTAGGAGTAGCGGGACAGCCGGGCGTCGACACCGTCGAAGGCGTGTGCCGAGACGGCCGCGCCGCCGACATGGTCGAGGCGTTCCAAGACCAGCACCTGGCGCCCGGCGCGGGCGAGGTAACCGGCCGCCACCAGGGCGTTGTGGCCGCCACCGGCGATGACGACGTCATATCGTGGCTCGATCATCACGTCACCTCACCCGAGATAGCCTTCGACCTGTTCGGCCGGTCGCACTCTGGCTTCCGCGGGGTCCTTGCCGGTCTCCCGCAGTGCGCGGCGCTGCCGCAGCAGATCCCAGCAGCGGTCCAGTTGGACCTCCAGCGAACGCAGCCGCTGATGTTCTTCGGACTCGTCGATGTCGTGATGCTGAAGTTTGGCTCGCAACTCCTGCTCCTCGGCGACGAGCTGGTGCACTTCGGCGAGGATGTCTCCGTCTTTGGCCACGGGTCCAGTGTGCCCGACTACCGTGGGTGCGGTGACTGAGAATGCGGGGACAAAACCCGAGATCGAGTTTCCCGACGGCCCGGCGCCGGGCGAGCTGGTCGTCAAGGACGTCGTGGTCGGCGACGGAGCCGAAGCGGTGCCCGGTGCGACGGTCGAGGTGCACTACGTCGGCGTCGAATACGACACCGGCGAGGAGTTCGACAGCTCGTGGAACCGCGGTCAATCCATCGAGTTCCCGCTGCGGGGTCTGATCCAGGGCTGGCAGGACGGTATTCCGGGTATGCGGGTCGGCGGCCGACGCCAGCTCACGATCCCGCCCGCGCAGGCGTACGGACCCGCCGGCGGTGGGCATCGCCTGTCGGGTAAGACGCTGATCTTCGTCATCGACCTACTCGGCACTCGGTGATGCTTCGCGAGACATAAACGTCTGCGACGCCGCGCGGCGTGTCGTCGCAGACGTTTCAGTGTCGCGGTAGCCACGGCCGGCGAGAGCCTGTCGAACCCGCTCGACGATGTCGTGTTCCCGGTCCTCCTGATGCCCCGGAGATGACCCGGACCACTATCCAGCCCATGGCGGCGAGCCGGCTCAGCACCCGCATGTCCTTGACGTACTGTCGGCGGTCGGTGCGATGCTGGTCGCCGTCGTACTCCACGGCGACCATGTACTCCTTCCAACCCATGTCGAGCATTCGCACCACGCGACCTGAGGTCGTCACCGCGGGCAGCTGGGTCGTCGGCCTTGGCAATCCGCCGTCGATGAGCAATAGTCGCAGCCAGGTCTCCCTCGGGGAGGCGGCGCCGCCGTCAACGAGCGGCAACACCGCACGCAACGCCTTGAGCCCACGCGCGCCGCGGTAGCGTCGCGCCAGCAGCTGCACGTCGTCGGCGCGAAATGGCGTGGCGTGCATCAAGGCATCCAGCCTGGCCACCGCCTCGGCGCGGTCCAAATGCCTGCCGAGGTCGAAGGCCGTTCTCGCCGGAGTGGTCACCGGTAGCTTCCAGGCCCAGCCAGCTTCGTCGCGAGCGAAGCGCTCGTTTCTGGTGACGATGCCCGCCGGCGGATGCTGATTGCGCCAGAGGAGCTCCACGGCTGTGTCCTCGGCGATCCACTGGGCACCGTGCGCCGCAGCGGCAGCCAGGCCCGCGAGCGTCGCCCGTTTCTCCGACCACAACCACGCCCCCAACGCCCGTGTCTTCAGCGACGGCTCGCACGGGTGGGACACGTAGACGTCGGGATAGATGGGCCGGCACGACGTCCTCAGCTGATAGGCGGTGAGCCGGCCCGCGCGCACGGCCGCGCTGCCGATGAACGGGGTCTCCATGCGTGCACGCTGGCATCAGCCACCGACACTGCGGCGAGACATAAACGTCTGCGACGCCGCGCGGCGTGTCGTCGCAGACGTTTCAGTGTCGCCGACCGAGCGGGGAGCGGGGCACGGGGCGGGGAGCGAGTGCGAGCGTGAGGGAGATTCAGTGCGGGCCGGGGAGCCGCAGCAGCAGGCGCGCCCCACCCAACGGGCTCGCCTCGAGCGACGCGGTGCCGCCGTGGAGATCGGCCTGCTGCGCAACCAGCGCCAGGCCCAGCCCCGAACCCGAGCGCGACGCCGTCGAGCCTCGGGTGAAGCGGTCGAACACCACCCTGCGCTCCTCCTCGGGCACGCCGACGCCGTCGTCGTCGACCGCGATCTCCACCCCCGCGCGCGAACTGACCGCCGACAGCTGCACCCGCCGCGCGCCGCCGTGCTTGACGGCGTTGGCGATCGCGTTGTCCACGGCCAGCCGCAGCCCGGCGGGCAACCCGACGATGATCACCGTCGGAGCAGGCACCAGCGAGACGTCCAGGTCGGGATACACCCGCATGGCGTCGTGGGCGGCCCGGTCGAGCAACTCCGTGATGTCCACCGGCATATGGTCATCGGACGTCGACAGTTCTCCCTGCGCCAGCCGTTCGAGCGCCCCCAGCGTGGCTTCGATGCGCGACTGCGTGCGGATGACGTCGTTGACGACCTCCTTGCGCTGTTCGTCGGGCAGATCCAGGGTGGACAGCACCTCGAGGTTGGTGCGCATGGCGGTCAGCGGTGTGCGCAGTTCATGCGCGGAAACCGAGGCGAAGTCGCGCGCCGACGCCAGCGCGGCCTTGGTGCGGTCCTGCTCCTTCCAGATGCGCTGCAGCATGCCGTTGACGGCCTCGGCGATCTCGACGGCCTCGGTCGCGCCGCGCACTTCGACGTCGGGCACCTCGTCGCCCGCGTCGATCTGGCGGGTCTGTTGGGCGAGCCGCTTCAGCGGGCGCACGGCGAACGCGGCCAGCAACCAGCCGAGCACGGTCGCCGCGCCGATTGCGAACACGCAGATCACCAGCACCCGGCGGTGCAGATTGTTGGTGTCGGCGATGGTGGCGTCGTAGGTGGCCCCGACGGCGACCTGCATCGGACCCAGCGGGTTCTCGATGTCCACCGTGCGCACCCGGTACCGCACCCCGTCGACGTAGGTGTCGGCGTATCCGGGCGGCAGCTCCGGCAGCACCACCTCCGAGTTCGAGGTGGCGTCTCCACCGCGACGCACCGTGATGACCGCGTCCTGGTCATTCGGTGACTTGGGGATCTCGTCGAGCCCGCGGGGCAGGAACGGGATCGCGAAGCCGGCCGCCTCGTCGAGCCGGCGGTCGAGGCGTTCCTTGCGGTCGTTGGTGATGCCGATCCACACGATGGTGCCGACGATGACGACGACGATCGCGGCGCCGATCGCGGTGGCCAGCGCGACGCGGGTGCGTAGCGACGGGGTGCGGCGGAAGATGCGTGACAGCGCTGCCATCGCCGGACCTACTGGGTCCGCAGGACGAATCCCACGCCTCGTACGGTGTGCAGCAGGCGCGGGGCGCCGCCGGCCTCCAGCTTGCGGCGCAGGTATCCGATGAACACGTCGACCACGTTGGTGTCCGCGGCGAAGTCGTAGCCCCACACCAGCTCGAGCAGCTGCGCCCGCGACAGCACCGCCGTCTTATGTTCGGCCAGCACCGCCAGCAGGTCGAATTCGCGTTTGGTCAGGTCGACGTCGGCGCCGTTGACGCGGGCGCGGCGGCCGGGGATGTCGACCTCCAGCGGCCCGACCTGAATGGTCTCCGACGAGAACGTCGCCGACGATCCGCGCCTGCGCAGCAGGGCCTTCACCCGCGCCACCAACTCGGCCAGCACGAACGGCTTCACCAGGTAGTCGTCGGCGCCGGCCTCCAGGCCCGCCACCCGGTCGTCCACCGAGCTGCGCGCGGACAGCACGCACACCGGGACGTCGTTGTCCATCGCGCGCAGCGCGGTCACCACGCTCACGCCGTCGAGCACCGGCATATTGATGTCGAGCACGATCGCGTCCGGCCGCGTCTCGGTGGCGCTGCGCAGGGCCTCGGCGCCGTCGACGGCCGTGGACACGTTGAACCCGGACAGCCGCAGTCCGCGTTCCAGCGACGCGAGCACGTCGGGGTCGTCGTCCACCACGAGCACCCGCGGCGAGGCAACACCACTGTCCATGCACGCAATCTTGCCTGATATCCGCCCCCAACTGCGGGAAGCTGTTGACCGCAACAATTGTTGAGGTTTTACCGTGAAGCCTATGAGCATCGAATCGGTGGCCAGTTACACGCTGTACCGGCAGATGCATGCCCACGGCGGTGAGCTGCGATCGCTGGCCGACCGGGCGTTGCTGCGGCGCATCTGGCGCTTTTCCTCACGGCATCACCGCAGGCTGGTGGCGTTTGTCGGGGTCAGCGTGGTCAGTGCGGTGCTTGCCGTGGCGACGCCGGTGCTGGCCGGCCGGGTGGTCGACGAGATCGTCGGCGGCGGTGCGCCCGGCGTGGTGGTGCTGATCGCGGCGGTCATCGCCGCGGTGGCGATCGGCGAGGCGGCCGTGTCGCTCGTGACCCGCTGGCTGTCGTCGACGATCGGCGAGGGGCTGATCCTGGATCTGCGCACGGCGGTGTTCGACCATGTGCAGCGCATGCCGGTGGCGTTCTTCACCCGCACCCGCACCGGCGCGCTGGTGAGCCGGCTGGGCAACGATGTGATCGGTGCCCAGCGCGCGTTCTCCGACACGCTGTCCGGTGTCGTGTCCAACCTGGTGACGCTGACACTGACGCTGGCGGTGATGATCGGGATTTCCTGGCAGATCACCCTGCTGTCACTGCTGCTGGTGCCACTGTTCGTGGTGCCCGCGCGCCGGATCGGCGCCACGATGGCGCGGCTGTCCCGGGAGGCCGCCAAACACAACGCGACGATGAACAGCCAGATGACCGAGCGCTTCTCGGCGCCCGGAGCGACGCTGGTCAAACTGTTCGGCAGCCCGGCGAGGGAGTCGCATGAGTTCGAGGTCCGGGCGGGCCGGGTCCGCGACATCGGGGTTCGCTCGGCGATGCTGCAGTCGACGTTCATGAACTCGCTGACGCTGATGTCGGCGCTGGCGCTGGCCCTCGTGTACGGGCTGGGTGGCGTGCTGGCAATCGGGGGGCACCTGCAGGCCGGGGCGATCGTGTCGTTGGCGCTGTTGCTGACCCGGCTGTACGCCCCGTTGACGGCGCTGGCCAACGCGCGGGTGGAGGTCGCCAGCGCGCTGGTCAGCTTCGAACGGGTCTTCGAGGTGCTCGACCTGGTGCCGCTGATCCGGGAGAGCTCCGACGCGGTCGCTGTTCCCGACGGCGCCGTGTCAGTGGCCTTCGATAACGTCCGGTTCACGTATCCGTCCGCGGAGAAGGTGTCGCTGGCGTCGCTGGAGGAGGTGGCCGTGCTGTCCGACCGTGACGACGGAACCGAGGTCCTGCACGGCGTGACGTTCGACGTGGCGCCGGGTCAGATGGTGGCGCTGGTCGGGTCGTCGGGTGCCGGAAAGTCGACGATCGCGTCGCTGCTGGCGCGGCTCTACGACGTCGACTCGGGTGCGGTGCGCCTCAACGGAGTCGACGCGCGTGACGCCACGTTCGACTCGCTGAAGGAGACCGTGGGCATGGTCACCCAGGACGGTCACCTGTTCCACGAGTCCATCGGCGCCAACCTGCGGCTGGCCGCGCCGGCGGCGACCGACGACGAACTGTGGGATGCGCTGCGCCGCGCACGCCTTGCCGACGTCGTCGCCGCCATGCCCGACGGCCTGGACACTGTCGTCGGCGAGCGCGGTTACCGGCTCTCCGGCGGGCAGCGCCAGCGGCTGACCATCGCACGGCTGTTGCTGGGCAGATCGCGGGTGGTGGTGCTCGACGAGGCCACGGCCTCGCTGGATTCGGCGTCGGAGGCCGCGGTCCAGCAGGCGCTGAACGAGGCGCTGGCCGGGCGCACGTCGATCGTCATCGCCCATCGGCTCTCCACGGTCCGGGCCGCCGACGTCATCCTCGTCGTCGAGGACGGCCGCATCGTCGAACGCGGCCGTCACGAGCAGTTGCTGTCGCAGCGGCTGGTACGCCGAGCTGTACCGGACCCAGTTCGGGGAGCAGGCGGACGGCGCCGCCGCCTGACACGGGGCGGGCTGGGTGGGTGGGAGATGTCAGCGGGCTGGGTGGGTGGGAGATGTCAGCGTGGGGTGAAGGTCACCGCGTCGGAAGCGTGAGCGCGAGTTCCTTGGCGGCCAGCGCCAGTGTCGGCACGAGCGCCACCAGATTCGCCCGGGTTTTGCGGAACGACGGCGCCGCGACGGAGATGGCGGCAGTAGCCGTGCCGTCGGCGGCCAGCACCGGAACGCCGACTGCGCGAATGCCCGCCTCGTGTTCCTCGTCGGCGATGGCGTAACCGTCGGCGCGCACGCGGGTGATCTCCTCGGCGAAGGCTTGGCGGTCGGTGATCGTGTGCGGTCCCCGAGGCGTCAATTCCAGTGTCGCGACGAGGTCGTCACGCACGTCGGGGGGTGCGAAGGCAATCAGCACCTTGCCCATCGCGGTGCAGTGCAGCGGTCCCCGGCTGCCCGGCTCGCCGATGACGTTGATCTGACTTGGGCCGTGGATGTGATGCAGGTAGAGCTGGTGGCCGCGGTCCAGAACGGACATCAGCGCGGATTCCTGCGTCTCATTGGCCACCCGGCGCAGGACGGGTAATGCCGTCCCGTCGTACCCGCGCGCGGAGGATGCCCGCTGCGCCAGGGAGAACACCGTCAGACCGATGCGGTGACGTTTGGTCTGCTCGTCGGAATCGACGTAGCCCTCGCGCGCGAGGGTGGCCACCAGGCGGTGGACGGTTGAGAGCGGGTAGCCCGTCTGCCTGGCTATCTCGCTGAGGGTCAGGCCGGAGGCCCCACCGTCGCCGATGGTCTGCAACACCCGCAGCGCCTTGCCGACCATGTCGGTCCGGGCGGCTGTTTGGCCCGTCTCTGGGGGAGGCATCTCGCCACCATAGGCGATTTCTTCTACATAGTGGAAGGTATATCCGCTATTCGGCAGAAACTCTTGACCGCACTCACACCCATCTGCCATTGTGTTCTACATCATGCAAGGAGCTTCCACAATATGGAAGCAAAGAGATGAGAGGACTCCGCGGTGGCCCATTCACCCGATTCACCCGACGCCTCCGCCCCCGGCGGTCCCATCGGCGTCATCGGCAGGAAGCGCTGGGTGCGTCTGCTGCCCATCGTGTTCATCACGTACTCGCTGGCCTACCTCGACCGATCCAACTTCTCCGTCGGCGTCGCAGGCGGCATGAAGGAAGATCTGGCCATCTCCAGCGGCGTCGCCGCACTGATCGGGGCGGCATTCTTCCTCGGCTATTTCCTGTTTCAGATTCCCGGCGCGATCTACGCCGAACGGCGCAGTGTCAAGAACCTGATCTTCTGGTCGCTGATCCTGTGGGGGGCGCTGGCCACCGTGCAGGGGCTGCTGCACAGCTCTGCGCTGCTGATCGCCGTGCGATTCCTCATCGGCGTCGTGGAGGCGGCCGTCCTGCCCGCGATGGTGATCTTCCTGTCGCACTGGTTCACCAAGGCCGAGCGCGGACGGGCGAACACCTACCTGATCCTCGGCAACCCGGTGACCGTGTTGTGGCTGACCGCCGTGTCCGGCTACCTCATCGAGGCGACGTCCTGGCGGGGGATGTTCATCATCGAGGGGCTGCCCGCGATCCTCTGGGCATTCGTGTTCCGCAAACTCGTGCAGGACCGGCCCGCCGAGGCCGGCTGGCTCGGCGACACGGAGAAGACGACGCTGCTGCACGCCCTGGAGCACGAGCAGCGCGGATTCGAGAAGAAGTCCGGCAGCTACCTGCAGGCCCTGCGTTCGCGCAACGTGGTGGTGCTGTCGGTCCAGTACTTCCTGTGGAGCCTGGGCATCTACGGCTTCGTGTTCTGGCTGCCGTCGATCGTCAAGGACGCCACCGGCCAGGGCATCGGCGCCACCGGGCTGATCGCGGCGATCCCCTACGCGTTCGCGGTCGTGGCGATGATCGTCAACGGCCGGGTTTCCGACAAGTCCGGGCAGCGGTCACGGTGCGTATGGCCGTGGTTGCTGGTCGGAGGGCTCGCGTTCTACGGCTCCTACGTCATGCACGACACCTTCTGGGCCGCGTTCGCGCTGCTCGTCGTGGCAGGTGCGTGCATGTATGCGCCCTACGGACCCTACTTCGCACACATCCCCGAACTGCTGCCCCGTGACCAGGCCGCGCCGTCGATCGCCCTGATCAACTCGCTCGGCGCGGTCGGTGGATTCGCCGGCAGCTACCTGATCGGCTGGCTCAACGGCACCACCGGATCCACCGACGCGTCGTTCCTGCTGATGGCGGCCTGCTTACTCGTCGCCGCCGGACTGATGTTCCTGGTGAAGGCGCCCGGATCCGGCCCCGCCGGCCACTCGGCACCGTCCTGCCCGTCCACCGCACGCGCCCCGAAGACCCTGGCATGAGCGCCCCGTTCATCGCCCGCGTCGCACACGCAGGCGGCGTGCACCACGCCACCGTCGAACCGGAGGGATTCGCCCTCGTGGAAGATCCGTTCGCCGCCCGGTTGCGGCACACGGGGCAGGTGCTGCCCGCCGACACGGTCCGGCTGTTGGCTCCGGTCAGCCCCCAGACCGTCGTCGGGATGGCACACAACACCGGGTCCGCCGACCGCGAGCTGCCGCCGCAGGCGTTCCTCAAGCCGGCGGGCGGGGTCACCGGCCCAGGTGCCGACATCCCGCTGCCCGCAGGCATCGGGCGGGTCGACGCCGAAGCGGAGGTGGCGGTGGTGATCGGACGAACCGCCTCACGACTGAGTGCCGCCAATGCCGCCGGGCACATCTTTGGTGTCACGGTCGGCAACGACGTCACCGCGCGCAATCTGCAGCGCAGCGATCCGCTCTGGTTCGCCGCCAAGGGGTTCGACGGCTGGACCCCGCTGGGCCCGTGGATCGCCACCGGGTCGGACCTCGACGATCTGGAGGTCACGCTCACCGTCGACGGCGTCGTCCTGCCGTCCGCTTCCACGACCGACCTGGCGCGCTCGATCGTGGAGTGCCTCGTCTACGTCACCGGCATCGTCACGCTGCACCCGGGCGACGTGCTCCTCACGGGAGCGCCCGGCGCGACGGCGCCCATCTGCCCGGGTGCGCACGTCACCGCGGCGGTGTCGGGCGTTGGCGAACTGCGCAACGTAGTCACCGCATCTGGAGCTCAGCGGGAGGTGGCGTGATGACCGCACTGGACGCCGTCACGTTCGGCGAGGTGATGGGGATGTTCGTCGCCACCTCGCCCGGCCCGCTGCATCGGATTCGCGGATACCAACTGGCCCAGGCCGGCGCGGAAGCAAACGTCGCCACCGGCCTGGCTCGGCTGGGCCACCGGGTCGGCTGGATCGGCCGGGTCGGGGCCGACCCGATCGGGCGCTTCGCCGTCGACGAACTCGCCGCGGAGGGCGTCGACGTGTCAGAGGTCAGCGTCGACGACGGCGCGCCGACAGGATTCCAGCTCAAGAGCATGGCGCTGGGCGGCGACCCAGAGGTCGTCTACTTCCGCAAGAACTCGGCGGGCAGCAGACTGGCGCCGTCGCAGGCGGCGGACGCCTACCTCGCCCGCGCCCGCCACCTCCATCTCACCGGCATCCCGCTGGCGCTGTCCCCGACCGCGCGCACCTTCGCGTTCCGCGCGGTGGAGGTCGCGCGGGCGGCGGGGGCCACCGTCTCCTTCGACCCCAACCTGCGCCCGGCGCTGTGGCGATCGCAGGCGGAGATGATCACGGTGATCGGCGAGATGGCCCGGCTGTGTGACTGGGTCATGCCGGGGCTCGCCGAAGGCGCGCTGCTGACCGGCGCGGCCAGCGAGGCCGGCGTCGCCGAGGCCTACCTGAGCCAAGGTGTGCACCGCGTCGTCGTCAAGGACGGCTGCCGGGGTGCAGCGCTGTACACCGTGGACGGCGTGTGGCGGCGGCCGGTGTTCCCGGTCACCGTCGTGGACACCGTCGGCGCGGGCGACGGCTTCGCCGCCGGACTGATCAGCGCCCACCTCGACGGGCTGGGCGCCGAAGCCGCCCTGGACCGGGCCAGCGCCGTGGGTGCACTGGCCACCACTTCGCCCGGCGATAAGGACGGGCTGCCGAACCGCACCACACTCAACGCCTTCATCGCGGCGACCGCGCCGATGCGCGGCGCCCCGGTGTGAAGCCGAAAGGACCGATTCAGATGGAATTGCAGATCGCGCTCGACCGGATGCCGGTATCGGCGGCGCTGGCCGTCGTCGAAGCCGTGGCACCACGGGTGGACTGGATAGAGGTGGGCACCTCGATGATTAAACGCGACGGGGCCGCGTTCATCCGCGCCGTCGTCGACGCCGCCGGCGGCACACCGGTGCTCGCCGACCTGAAGATCGCCGACGACGCCCGCTGGGAGCTGACGATGGCCTATGACGCGGGGGCGCACTCGGCGACCGTCCTGGGTTTGGCGCCGGACGCGACCATCGACACCGCCGTCGCGGTCTCCCGGCAATGGGGCCGCGAACTTGTCGTCGACCTCATGGGTCTCGACGCCGCGGCGCGGGCCGCGCTGGCCGCCCGGGTGCCCGACGAGGTGGTGCTTGCCGCGCACGTCAGCAAAGACGCCCAGGGCGCTGGATCCGATCCGCTCGATCAGTTGGGTCCATGGGCCGACGGCCGCCGGGTCGCGGTGGCCGGGGGTCTCGGCGCCGCCGACTTGGCCGCACTCGCCGGCCGGGACGTTCGGGTGATCGTGGGCTCGGCCGTCACGGCCAGCCGCGATCCACTCGCCGCCGTCGACGAGCTGCTCGCCGCCGCACGCGTGGAGGAACTGCGATGACCGCCGTCGAGCAGGCATCGGGCACTGCGACCCTCGTACCCACGATCCTGGGTGAGATCCAGGGAGTCCTGGCGGCGTTCGACTACAGCTCGCTCGACCGGTTCGCCGACCGGCTCAATGGCGCGGCGCATGTCGTGGTCACCGGTGAGGGCCGCTCCGGCTTCATGGCAAGGGCGTTGGCGATGCGGCTCATGCACATCGGCCTCAATGTGCACGTCGTCGGCGAGACCACGACACCGGCGCTCCGCGGCGGCGACCTGCTGGTCGCGGTGTCCGGCTCGGGCACCACCGCCGGCACGGTACGCGTCGCCGAGCAGGCACGCAGCGTCGGCGCGGGCGTCGTCGCGGTCACCACCGATCCAGCGTCGGCGCTCATCCAACACGCCGATACGGCCGTCGTGGTGCCCGCCGCCACCAAGTATCGCCGCGCGGGCGAGGCGGCCACGATCCAGCCGCTTTCGAGCCTGTTCGATCAGGTGTGTCACGTCGTGTTCGACGCCGCCTGCCTGCGGTTGGCGTTGCTGCGCGAGGTCGACAACGCCGCCGCCCGTGCGGCGCACGCGAACACGGAGTGATCCCGCCCGGCGAATAGATTCGCCCCGCGCGGCGCTATATCCACTGATAGCGCCGACGCCCGTGTCGGCACGGTTAACCGTTTGCGCTCAGTGGGAAGATCAACTAAGTGGACAAGGCCGAGGATCGCGCACTGCGCTCTGCACCTGCCATCGCGCCGCCGCCGCGCCGCCGGCGGGCCGGCTCCGATCTGTGGCGGCTGCTCCCGTATCTCATGCCCTATCGGGCGCGGTGGATCGCGATGGTGGCCGTCGCGATCCTCAGCCTGGGCGCCACCGTCGCGATTCCACTGATGACGAAAGCGGTCATCGACGGCCCGGTGCGGCACCAGGACCCGCGCGGGCTGTGGACACTCGGCGCGGCCGCGACGGCGGTCGGCATGTCAGAGGCGACGCTCTGGTTCATCCGCCGCTGGCTGGTCGCCCGCGCGACGATGGGCGTCGAGGCCGACATCCGCAAGGACCTCTACGCCAGGCTGCAAATCCTGCCCATGTCGTTTCACGGTCGCTGGCAATCCGGGCAGCTGTTGTCGCGGGTGATGAACGACCTGAGCACGATCAGGCGGTTCATGTCCTTCGGGCTGGTGTTCCTGATCCTCAACGCTCTGCAGATCACCGTCGTCACGGCCATCCTGCTCGCGATGTACTGGCCGCTCGGCGTCGTGGTGCTGGTGTCGATCGTCCCGATCACCATGACGGTGCTGCACTTCCAGCACGAGTACACCCGGTTGTCCCGCTTGGCGCAGGACCAGTCCGGCCACGTCGCCACCCACGTCGAGGAATCCGCGCTGGGTATCCGGGTGGTCAAGTCGTTCGGCCGCGAGGACTACGTCTACGACCGATTCGACCGACAGCTCACCGACCTGTATCGGACACAGGTCAGCAGGGTCTCCGTGTCGGCGAAGTTCTGGACCGTGCTCGAGGTCATCCCGAACCTGACGCTGATCATCGTGCTGGGCTTCGGCGCCTACGCCGCCGGCCACGGCTACGTCACCATGGGCACGCTGGTCGCGTTCATCACGATGATGTTGTCGCTGGTCTGGCCCGTTGCGTCGCTCGGTTTCCTGCTGTCGATGACCCAAGAGTCGTTCACGGCGGCCGACCGGATCGCCGAGATCTTCGACGCGCCGCGGGAGATCACCGATGGGCCGCTGCGGGTGCCGCCGCGGGGCGGGCGGCTGGAACTCGTCGACGTCGGCTTCCGGTTTGCCGATGGTCCCGACGATCGTTCATGGGCGCTGCGGCACGTGAACCTGACGGTCGAACCGGGAGAGACCGTCGCGCTGGTGGGGTCCACGGGCTCCGGGAAGTCGGTGCTGGCGGCCCTGCTGTCCCGGCTCTACGACGTCACCGAGGGGCAGATCCTCATCGACGGTCGCGACATCCGCGATCTGACCCTGCCCGCGCTGCGCACAGCGGTCGCGACGGCGTTCGAGGATCCGACGCTGTTCTCGATGTCGGTCGCGGAGAACCTGCGGCTGGGCCGCCCGCACGCCACCGATGAGCAGCTGGCGCAGGCGCTCGACATCGCGGCCGCGGACTTCGTCTGCGACCTTCCGTTCGGCCTGGCCACCCGCATCGGCGAGCAGGGGATGAGCCTGTCCGGCGGCCAGCGGCAACGGCTGTCGCTGGCCAGGGCGATCCTGGCCGCGCCAAGGATCCTGGTGCTCGACGACACGCTGTCGGCGCTGGACGTGCACACCGAGGCCGTCGTGGAGGAGGCGCTTCGCAACGTTCTGCGTGAGGTCACCGGCATCGTCGTCGCGCACCGGGCGTCGACGGTCCTGCTGGCGGACAGGGTCGCGTTGCTGGACGTGGTCGACGGGGCGGGCACCATCACCCACATCGGCACCCATGCCGAACTGCTGGCGACGGTGCCGCGCTACCGGTATCTGTTGGCGGCCGATGACGAGCTCGACGACCACGCCGAGCGCAGTTGCGCCTGGGAGGACGACGACGACCTGCAGCGGCTCGAACGGGTCCACGAGGAGCTGGAGGCCGTCGACCGGGCGGGCGCCCGGCGCGCGGGCCGCTTCGCGGGATCGGAGGCCGATCGCACATGACGGCCCAGAACACCGAATGGCGGGGCCGCCTCAGCGACGGCCAGGACGACGACCTGCCCATCGACGAGAACGTGCCCCGCCGCCGCGACGCCCGCGCCCTGCTCGGCTCGCTGCTGTGGCCCTACCGCGTGGCCGTTGGCGTGCTTGCCGTCGTCGTGGTCGTGGAAAACGTTGCGCGCCTTTCGGTTCCGCTTCTGGTTCAACGCGGCATCGACCACGGCATCCCGCCTATCATCGACGGCGGGGCGGCGCGCGAACTCCTGCTCATCGTGGGTGCGCTGTGCGGCGTGGTCGTCGTGCAGGCCAGCAGCCGGATGTTCTTCCTGCGCCGGTCGGGCCGGATCGGCCAGAAGGTGCTGCGGGAGCTGCGCCGGCGGCTGTTCCGCCACTTTCAGCGGCTCGACGTCGCCTTCCACGACCGCTACACCTCCGGTCGGGTGGTGAGCCGCTCCACCAACGACGTCGAGGCGATCCAGGACATGCTGGAGACCGGGTTCGACGGCCTGATCACGGCGGTGTTGACGCTGGTCGGGACGGCGATCCTGCTGATCGCGCTCGACGTGCGGCTGGGGCTGATGTGTCTGGCCGCGTTCCCCTTTCTGATCGCGCTGGTGTGGTGGTTCCGCACCGAATCCGCCCGCACCTACCGTCAGGTGCGCGAGAGCGCCGCCCTGGTCATCGTGCAATTCGTCGAGACCATGACCGGCATCAAGGCCGTCCAGGCCTACCGTCGCGAGCCCCGCAATCAGGAGATCTTCGAAGACGTCGCCGACCAGTACCGCGAGATCAACGAGAAGACCTTCAAGCTGCTGGCCATCTTCATGCCCGGCGTCAAGCTGGTCGGCAACATCACCACCGGCGGGGTGCTGCTCTACGGCGGCTACTTGGTGCTCGACGGCCAGATGACCATCGGCACGCTGACGGCGTTCCTGCTCTACCTGCGGATGTTCTTCGAGCCGATGCAGGAGATCTCGCAGTTCTTCAACACTTTCCAGTCTGCGTCGTCGGCGCTGGAGAAGCTGGCGGGTGTCCTGGCGCAACGGCCGGCCATCGCCGAACCCGAACACCCTGTGACGCTGCGTCGGGTCCGCGGTGACGTCGCGTTTCACGATGTGCAGTTCGCCTATGTGCCGGACCGGGTGGTGCTGCCGGGGCTGACACTGCGGGTGCCCGCGGGCCAGACCGTCGCTCTGGTCGGCACCACCGGCGCGGGCAAGACGACGATCGCCAAGCTCATCGCCCGGTTCTACGACCCCACCTCGGGGTCGGTGACGCTCGACGGCGTCGATCTGCGTGATCTGGCACAACGCGAGCTGCGCAGTCACGTCGTGATGGTGACGCAGGAGAACTTCATGTTCGAGGGCACCGTCGCCGACAACATCCGCTTCGGGAGGCCCGGCGCATCCGACGAACAGATCCGTGCGGCCGCCGAAGCCGTCGGCGCCGACAGGTTCATCGCCGCGCTGCCCGACGGGTACGACACCGACGTCGCCAAGCGCGGCGGCCGGCTCTCGGCCGGGCAGCGCCAGCTGATCGCCTTCGCCCGCGCCTTCCTGGCCGCCCCAGCGGTGCTGATTCTCGACGAGGCGACCTCGTCGCTGGACATCCCCAGCGAACGCATGGTGCAGCGCGCGTTGGAGACCGTGCTGGAAGATCGCACAGCGCTGGTGATCGCACACCGGCTGTCCACCGTCCAGATCGCGGACCGGGTGCTGGTGCTCGAACACGGCCACATCGTCGAGGACGGCGCTCCCGGCGATCTCATCGACCGCGGCGACGGGCACTACGCCGAGCTGCACCGCGCCTGGGTCGAATCGCTGGCCTGACGCGGGGTGTTCACGGGATGAGGCGCGACCGGCGTGCTCTGGACACCGATTCGTGGCGGGTGCGGGCGCCCAGCTTGGCCGCCGCACTGCGCAGGTAGCTCTTGACCGTCTCGGGTTTGAGCGACAGCCGCCGGGCCGCTTCGGCATTGGTGCACCCCAGCGCGACCTGCGACAGCACGTCGAGCTCGCGTTCGGTCAGCGGCGAGCTGACGGTCGGTGAGTCGCCGGACAGCGCGCGGCCGAGCCTGGCCGCCAGGTCGCGCAGCTGCGTGCGGGCCGCGGGCGCTGCGGTCGAATCGGCTGCCAGCCGGCGCAGCTCGGCGTGCACCTCCCGGACCTGTTCGGCCCCGGCCACCGCGTCGCCGAAGTTCGCCAATTGCGCCTCCCGCAGACGCATCCTGCGGTCGACCTCGTCGCGGATCCGCAGCTCGGTTGCCAGTCGGCGCGCCGATGCCACCATCGCGTCGGCGGTGCGATCACCGATCGGTGCCGCCGCTCGGTAGGCGCCGTAGAGCACGGCACGGGCTCTGCCGTCGACGACCACGGGGACCGCGAGGATCGACGTGATGCCCTCGGAGAGCACCGGGCCGTCATAGTCATGCGTGATCGACGACGACCTGCGGTAATCGGCCACCGAGAGCGGACGCCGGGCCACTATGGTGGCGCCGCCGAGGCCGGCATTGGGCCGCACCGCCAGCCCGCGCATGGCCGACGTACGGGTGCCGACGAACTCGGTGAGCAGCAGGGCGTCGTCGCGCACCTCGCCGCCGAACGTCACCGGCAGGCTGGTTTCGACCGCGATGTGACGTAGTTCGGCCCGCACCGCGTCGGCATCCCGCGGCCGCATCAGCGAGGAACGCCCCGGCCTGCGATCGGACACCACGTGCACCCACTTTCGGGGGTAGCGTCGGACTTGCTGTGACGTCGATCATATCGACCATGACGACCAACACCGACATCTATCGCAGTGCCCGCGATCAGTTGACCGCGGTCATCAGCGACTACGAGAAAGCGGTGGACGCGTTCTCGTGGCCCCGGCTGACCGGCGCGTTCAACTGGGCGATCGACTGGTTCGACGTCATCGCCAGGGGTAACGACCGCACCGCGCTGTGGATCGTCGGCGAGGACGGCACCGAACACAAGGTCAGCTTCGCCGAGATGGCGGAGCGCTCCGACCGCGTCGCGACCTGGCTGGCGAGTCTCGGTGTCGGCAAGGGCGACCGGGTCATCCTGATGCTCGGCAATCAGGTTGAGCTGTGGGAGTCGATGCTTGCGATCGCCAAGCTCGGCGCCGTCATCATGCCCACCACCGGCGCGCTGGGGACAGACGACCTGGCCGATCGTATCGGCCGCGGCGGCGCCCAGTTCGTCATCGCCAATTCCGCCGACACCGCCAAGTTCTCCGGCGTCGAGGGCGACTACACCCGCATCGCGATCGGGGATCCCGTCGACGGCTGGCACCGTTACGCCGACGCGGACGAGGTCACGTCGGCGGGCCCGTTCACCACGCGTACCGACGTGGACGACTCGCTGCTGATCTACTTCACGTCGGGCACCACCAGCAAACCCAAACTCGTCGAGCATTCCCAGGTCAGCTACCCGGTGGGGCATCTGTCGACGATGGCGTGGATCGGGCTGCGCCCCGGCGACGTGCATCTGGCGATCAGCTCACCCGGCTGGGCCAAGCACGCGTGGAGTTGCTTCTTCGCGCCGTGGATCGCCGAAGCCACGATCTTCGTCTACAACTATCGCCGGTTCGACGCGCAGGCCCTGCTGGATCAGATCCGCGGTACCGGGGTGAACACCTTCTGTGCGCCGCCGACGGTGTGGCGCATGCTGATCCAGTCCGATCTCGGTGCCAGACCCGAGGGATTGCGGGAGATCTTGGGTGCCGGCGAACCGCTCAATCCCGACGTGATTGCCCGCGTCGAACAGGCGTGGGGGCTGACCATCCGCGACGGATTCGGGCAGACGGAGACGACGCTGCAGGTCGGCAACACACCCGGCCAACCGGTCAAGCCCGGCTCGATGGGCCGCCCGATGCCCGGCGTTCCCGTCGTCCTCGTCGACCCGCTGACCGGCCAGCCGGCCGACGAGGGCGAGATATGCCTGGACCTCGGGGAGGCGCCGGTCAACCTGATGACGGGCTACCTCGGCGATCCCCGGCGCAACGAGATGGTGATGTGGGGCGGCTACTACCACACCGGGGACGTCGCGCGCCGCGACGAGGACGGCTACATCACCTACATCGGACGTACCGACGACGTGTTCAAGTCGTCGGACTACAAGGTGTCGCCGTTCGAGCTGGAAAGCGTGCTCATCGAGCATCCCGCGGTGGTGGAGGCCGCCGTGGTGCCGCAACCCGATGACACCCGGCTGACCGTGCCCAAGGCCTACGTGTCGCTGGCCAGCGGTTGGTCGGCCGACGCCGACACCGCGCGGCAGATCATGCTCCACGCCCGCGACCACCTGCCCCCGTACCTCAAGGTGCGCCGGATCGAGTTCTTCGAGCTGCCCAAGACGATCTCCGGCAAGATCCGCCGGGTCGAGCTGCGACGCCGCGAAGACGCGGCACATCAAGCGGGAGAGGCCATTCCGACGGAGTATCGCTTCGAGGATCTGGTGGACTGAATGAGGGCGTCCTACGACGCGGGACCGACCGACGTCCCGATCCTCGAGGAGACGGTCGGGGCGAACTTCGAACGGATCGTGCGCGCCGATCCGGACGCCGAGGCTCTCGTCGACGTCGGCACCGGCCGGCGTTGGAGCTACGGCGAACTCAACGCCGAGATCGATGTCGTCGCACGGGGTTTGATGGGCCTGGGGATCCAGCGCGGTGATCGTGTCGGGATGTGGGCACCCAACTGCGCCGAGTGGACCATGGTGCAGTTCGCCACGGCCAAGATCGGCGCCATCCTGGTGAACATCAACCCGGCCTACCGGACACACGAATTGGCCTACGTGCTCAACCAGTCCGGCGTGCGGCTGCTCGTCTCGGCCAAGGCGTTCAAGGGCTCCGACTACGTCGGCATGATCGCTGCGGTCCGTCCCGAGGCGACGACCCTCGAACAGGTGGTCTTCCTCGGCGGATCCGACTGGGCCGGACTTCGCGACGGCGCGGTGCCCGACGCCGAATTGCGGCGACGCATGGACACACTGGACAACCGTGACCCCATCAACATCCAGTACACCTCGGGCACAACGGGTTTCCCCAAGGGCGCCACGCTGTCGCACCGCAACATCCTCAACAACGGGTTCTTCGTCACCGAGCTGATCCAATTCGGCGCGGCGGACCGGTTGTGCATCCCGGTGCCGTTCTACCACTGCTTCGGCATGGTGATGGGCAATCTCGGATGTAGCACCCACGGGGCCACCATGGTCATCCCCGCGCCGGGATTCGACCCGGGGTTGACCCTCGCCGCGATCGAAAAGGAGCGCTGCACAGGGGTTTACGGCGTCCCGACGATGTTCATCGCGATGCTCGGCCATCCCGACTTCGCAACCACCGACCTGTCCAGCCTGCGCACGGGCATCATGGCGGGTTCGGTGTGCCCGGTCGAGGTGATGAAGCGGTGCGTGAACGAGATGCACATGTCCGAGGTCGCGATCGCCTACGGCATGACCGAGACGTCCCCGGTGTCGTGCCAGACCCTGTTCGACGACGATCTGGAGCGGCGCACCTCGTCGATCGGCCGGGCCCACCCGCATGTCGAGATCAAGATCATCGACCCCGAGACGGGGGAGGTGGTCGAGCGCGGCCGGACCGGCGAACTGTGCACCCGCGGATACTCGGTGATGCTCGGGTACTGGCGTGACGACGACAAGACCCGCGCCGCCGTCGACCCCCACGGATGGATGCACACCGGGGATCTGGCCGTCATGCGCGAGGACGGTTACTGCAACGTCGTCGGCCGCATGAAGGACATGGTCATCCGCGGCGGGGAGAACATCTACCCGCGCGAGGTCGAAGAGTTTCTCTACACCCACCCCGACGTCGAGGACGCGCAGGTCGTCGGGGTGCCCGACGCGAAGTTCGGGGAGGAACTCTGTGCCTGGGTCCGACTGAAGCCGGGCCGCCCACCGTTGACGGCCGACGCGGTGCGCGCGTTCGCGGCCGACAAGCTGGCGCACTACAAGATCCCGCGCTACGTGTACGTCGTCGAGGAGTTCCCGATGACCGTCACGGGCAAGGTCCGCAAGGTGGACATGCGTGAGCGCAGCGCCGCGCTGCTGAGCCGGGGTGAACTCTGATCGGCTGAATCCGGCTGTGCGGCAAGATATTCGGCAGGTCGCGCGCAGCGCAGTTTCACGTTCCGCTGCGGTGAGGTCGTACTGCTGCCACAGTGGGGTGATGTCGTCCGTTGCGTCCACCTCCGCCATCGTGGGGCGGCGCGCGTGCGCGGTGCTGGCGGCGGGTTCGGCCGCCTTGCACGCGGTGATGCTGACCCACTCCGGCAGCGTGTTGGTGGCCGCGTCGCTGGGCGCGATGGCGTTGGCGTGCCTGTTCTGCGCGCTCGACCTGTGGCGGTGGGGCTCCACGCGGGCGTGGTGCCTGGTCGCGCTGATGAACCTGGCGATGATCGCCGTGCACGCGCCCCTGCCCGCGCACCACCACGACGGGGGCGGGTCCCCGGCCGCACCGTCGACGGTGCTGGCGGTCGCCACCCTGATCGCCGCCGTCGAGGTCGCCGCCGCGGCGGCGGTGCTGTACTGCCGCAGCCGCGCACTGTCCATCGACGGCAGGGGCGGACAACGGCCGACGCACGCATAGCTCGGCGGCGATGCTGATCGCCTGCGTGGCGATGCTGACCGCACTGGCCCTGGCGTGACCCGTCAGGCCTCGATCTCGCCCGCCACCCTGCGCTCGATGCTCGCCCGGGTCACGGCCGGCAGCACGACCAACCCGTCGAGCTCCTTGCGGGCCCTCGCGTAGGCGTTCTGGCGCTCCTGCGGGGTGGCCGCATCGTCGGACGCGAGCCGAAGCAGGTGCTGCGCCCGGGCCAGCCGCTCCTGGGCGTCGGCGGAGAAGTCGCTTCGCCTGCGCCGGATTGCCTCCGCCTCGGCGACATCGAACGCCGACACGTACTCGTGTACCGCGTCGCGGTATTCGAGCTGGGCGTTGCGGTCGTCGAGGATGTCCTCGACGCTGTCGGGGCGCAGCAGCTCGGCGCGGCTCTTGGCGCGGTGAAAGCCCATGGTCAGCGGATCGCGCATATCGGTCATCAGCGGGAAGTCCAGCAGCTTGGCGATGTCCATCTCATAGTCCAGCCAGCGGGCGTCGGTGGCGTCGTGCTGTGCGAGCACCTTGGCAAGCTCACGGCCGCCGCGCGCCCGTCCCGCCGATTTGCCGGCCGAATTCGCCGCGGCGGCCGCCTGAGCCTCCGCGAGCGCCACCTTGGTCTGCTGCTTGATGCGGTAGCGCTCCAAACGACGCTGCGCACGGCGTTCGTTGGCGGCGGCGACCCCCTTCACCGTTCCACCGATCACGCCGGCGAACGGGAAGACCAGCCACCAGAAGTGGCCGGCGAATTCGAGCAATGGCGCCACAACGCCAGGATGCCACCAGCTGGCAACCCAACCCACCGCATGGGCGGCTCGCCGCCGTCACCGCGAGATAGCGCCCAGGGTCGCGAAATCGGTGATTCCACAGCCCTGAGCGCTATTTCGCTGGACTTCAGCGCAGGATCCGCGGTCAGCCCACCCCGATGCGCCGGTAGCGGTCGAGCCGGATGCCGAGGCGACGCTCGCTGGGCACCGAGCGCAGCCGGTGCAGCTCGTTGGCGATGGCCGCCGTCAGCCGCTCGGTAAAGGCCAGCGGCTCGTCGGCGGCGTCGGGGTGTTCGGCCACGATCGCGTCGACGATGCCGTTCCGCAGCAGATCCGCCGACCGCACCCCCTGCGCGGCGGCCAGCTGCGGGGCGTGCTCGACATCGCGGTAGACGATCGCGCTGGCGCCCTCGGGTGGCAGCGGCGCGAGCCAGCCGTGCAGTGCGGCCAGCACCCGGTCGGCGGGCACCATCGCCAGTGCGGGGCCACCGCTGCCCTGGCCCAGCAGCACCGACACCGTCGGCGTATCCAGCGTCACCAGCTCCGCCAGGCACCGCGCTATCTCGCCGGCCAGCCCGCCCTGTTCGGCTTCCGTCGACAGGGCCGGGCCTGCGGTGTCGATGACGAGCACCAGCGGCAGCCGCAGCCCGGCGGCCAGCGCCATCCCGCGGCGGACCTCCCGCAGGGCCGCGGGCCCCACCAGTCCTCCGATCACCCGTTGCTGGCCGAGCACCACGGCCGGCTGCCCGCCGAACCGGGCCAGCGCCAGCAGCGTCGTCCCAGACTCGCCCCGGCCCGTGCCCGACAGTAGGACCGACTCCGTCGCGCCGTGCCGCAACAGGAAGTCCACGCCGGGGCGGTCAGGCCGCCGCGACGCCGCCACCGACTGCCACGCGGGAACGTCGGGCAGCGGTTCGTCGAGCGGCGCGGGCGGCGGGTCGCCGGGCTGACCGAACATCACCGTCAGGGCGCGGTCCAAGGCGGGCCGCAGCGCGTCGAGTGCGACGACGGCGTCGATCACACCGTGTGTGCGCAGGTTCTCGGCGGTCTGCACCCCCGAAGGGAAGGGTTCGCCGTAGAGGTGCTCATACACGCGCGGCCCCAGGAAACCGATCAGCGCCCCCGGTTCGGCAACGGTGACGTGCCCGAGGGAACCCCATGACGCGAACACCCCGCCGGTGGTCGGGTGACGCAGATAGACCAGGTAGGGCAGGTGCGCGCGCTTGTGCAGCTCAACGGCGGCGGCGATCTTGACCATCTGCAGGAATGCCACCGTCCCCTCCTGCATCCGGGTGCCACCCGAACTCGGCGACGCCAGCAGCGGCAGGCGCTCAGCGGTGGCGCGCTCCACCGCGGCGGTGATGCGCTCGGCCGCGGCCACCCCGATCGACCCGGCCAGGAAGTCGAATTCGCAGGCCACCAGCGCGACGCGCCGGCCGTACACGGTGCCCTCGCCGGTCAGCACGGATTCGTCGAGCCCGCTCCTGGCCGCCGCCTCCGCCAGTTCCCTGCGATACGCGTCATCGGCGGCCACCGGCAGCGGCGGCCGGTCCCAACTGCGGAAGGACCCCTCGTCCAGCACCGCGTCGCGAAGCTGCAGGGCACCGGTTCGGCTCACACGACTGAGGCTAGCGTCGCGAAATTGCGTTTCGGCAGCGAACGTGCGGGTAGGGGCCTGCTGAAATGCAGTTTCGTGGTGGCAAGGCGCCGCGCAGGACTTCCGCTCGGAGCTTCATTAGGTTGGGTTCATGATTGGTGTCACCCGTGACGGCGCCGTGACGACGCTGGAGTTGCGGCGTCCCGAGCGGCGCAATGCACTCAACACCGAGCTGGTCGAGGGCCTTCGGGAAGCCGTCGAGTTGGCCAGCTCCGACGATGTCCGTGCCGTGGTGATCACGGGACAGGGGACTGTGTTCTGCGCCGGGGCGGATCTCTCCGGCGATGCGTTCGCGGCCGACTATCCCAGCCGCCTGATCGCGCTGCACAAGGCCATCGACCAGGCGCCGATGCCGGTGGTCGGGGCGATCAACGGGCCGGCCATCGGCGCCGGGCTGCAGCTGGCGATGGTCTGCGATCTGCGGGTGGTGGCCCCCGACGCGTTCTTCCAGTTCCCGGTGGCGAAATATGGTTTGGCGCTGGACAACTGGAGCATCCGCCGATTGTCGTCGCTGGCCGGATACGGCAGGGCGCGGTCGATGATGCTGACCGCGGAGAAGTTGACCGCGCAGGTCGCGCTGCAGACCGGGATGGCCAATCGCATCGGCACGCTGGCCGATGCGCAGGCCTGGGCCGCGGAGATCGCCGGGCTGGCCCCGCTGGCGCTGCAGCACGCCAAGCGGGTGCTCAACGACGACGGCGCCTACGAGGATCAGCGTCCCGAGCACAAGGAGCTGTTCGACCGGGCGTGGGGCAGCCACGACGTCGTCGAGGCGCAGGTGGCCAGGGTGGAGAAGCGATCGCCCAGGTTCCGGGGGGCGTGAGCATGCTGCGCACTGCGCTTCGGTTCGGGCTGGGGACCGCGTCGGCGCTGGGCGGTGGATGGGTGCTGCGGGCACTGAGCGGAACCCCCGCCGCCGTCGGCGCGACACCTGCGGCGATCCGCTCGGTGGCCGGCCGCTCGCCGCACTACCGCGACGGGGTGTTCGTCAACGTCGATCCCGCCTCGCCGATCACCCTCAACCGTGAAGAGCGGCGGATGCTGATCCGCGAGCTGATCGGATTCCGCGGAAACGGTCGGCCGGGCATCCCGATCCCGATCGCACCGCCCGCGCCGCCCGAGGCGCCCGCCGCCGATCTGGCCGTCAGCTGGTATGGGCATGCCACCGCGCTGGTCGAGGTCGACGGCTACCGGGTGCTGACCGACCCCGTGTGGAGTCGGCGCTGCTCACCGTCGCGGGTGGTCGGCCCGCAGCGCCTGCACGAGGTCCCGGTGCCGCTGGACGGGCTGCCCGCCGTCGACGCGGTGCTGGTCAGCCATGATCACTACGACCACCTCGACGTCGACACGATCGTCGGACTGGCCCGCAGCCAGCGCGCGCCCTTCGTGGTCCCGCTCGGTATCGGTGCCCACCTGCGCAGGTGGGGCATCAGCGAGGACCGCATCGTCGAGTTGGACTGGTACGAGAGCAAGCGGATCGGCGAGCTCACTCTGACCTGCACTCCGGCCAGGCATTTCTCCGGGCGGCTGTTCACCCGCAACACCACGCTGTGGGCGTCGTGGGTGATCGCAGGCCCCCGCCACCGTGCGTTCTTCGGCGGCGACACCGGCTACACGAAGAGCTTCACCGAGATCGGGGTGGATCACGGGCCGTTCGACGTCACGCTGATGCCGATCGGCGCCTATCACCGGGCCTGGCCCGACATCCACATGAACCCCGAGGAGGCCGTGCGCGCCCACCGCGACGTCGCCGACGACGGCCTGCTGGTGCCGATCCACTGGGCGACGTTCCGGCTGGCCCCGCATCCGTGGTCGGAGCCGGCGGAGCGGCTGATCGCCGCGGCGGAGACCGCCGGTGTGCGGGTTGTCGTGCCCCGGCCCGGCGAACGGGTCGACCGCGACACGGCGTCGGTGATCCAGCGGTGGTGGCAGCGGTAACCGGCTACCGTTGCTGGCTGTGACGATGCCCCGAGTCCTGGCCGTTTGCGCGGCCGTCCTGCTGGTGGCGACCGGGTGCGCCGCCGGGCAGCGCGACCGGTCGGAGCCGGATTCGCAACCCTCGGCGGCACCGACGGGTTCCGACGTTCCGCCGCCGCTGGTTCCCGCGATGGACCTGCCCGACAACGCGGTCGACGATGCCGTCGCCAGGCTCGACGGCCTCGCCGAGGAGCTGATGACCAAATCGGGCATACCCGGTATGGCCGTCGCGGTGGTACACGGCGGAAAAACCGTCTACGCAAAGGGTTTCGGGGTCAAGGACGCCAGAATCGGTGATACCGAGGAGAATCGGATCGACCCCGGCACGGTGTTCCAGCTGGCGTCGCTGTCCAAATCACTGGCGTCGACGGTGGTGGCCCATCAGGTCGGGGTGGGCGCGGTGGACTGGTCCACGCCGGTCGTGTCGAAGTTGCCGTGGTTCGCGCTGTCCGACACCGCGGTGACGCCGATGGTGACCGTCGGCGACATGCTCTCGCACCGCTCCGGTCTGCCCGATCACGCCGGTGACCGGCTTGAGGATCTGGGCTACGACCGGCGCGCGATCCTGGAGAAGCTGCGGATGGTGCCCCTTGACCCGTTCCGGATCTCCTACGCCTACACCAACTTCGGCTTCACCGCGGGTGCCGAGGCGGTGGCCGTCAGCGCCGGTGTCCCGTGGGAGGACCTGTCCGAGCAGGTGCTCTACCAGCCACTCGGGATGGCCGACACCAGCTCGCGCATCGAGGATTTCACCGCCAGGCCCGATCGCGCGCTGGGCCACATCCACGTCGACGGCAAGTACGAGCCGCTCTACGTCCGTGACCCGCAAGCCCAGTCACCGGCGGGCGGGGTGAGTTCGACGGTCGACGACATGGCCCGCTGGCTCGCGATGGTGCTGGCCGACGGCAGCTACGAGGGCAGGCAGATCGTCGACGCCAAGGCATTGCTGCCCGCGGTGACCCCTCAGGCCGTGTCGAGCCGGGCGACCGAGCCGGCGATGCGATCGGGCTTCTACGGCTTCGGATTCGGGGTCAACACGACGTCAGGCGCCCGGATGGAGCTGAGCCATTCAGGCGCTTTCGAGCTGGGTTCGGGAACCAACTACGTCATCCTGCCCTCCGCCGACGTCGCCATCGTGGCGCTGACCAACGCCACCCCGTCCGGGGTGCCGGAAGCACTGACCGCCGAGTTCGCCGACCTCGTGCAATTTGGCGAGGTGCGGGAGAACTGGTACGAGCTCTACCGCGGCGCCTACGCGGACATGGACGAACCGGAGGGTGAGCTGGTCGGCAAGACGCCACCCGCCGATCCCGCACCGTCCGCACCGCCGGCCGACCTGGCCGGCACCTATGACAATCCCTACTGGGGGCCCGCCCGGATCACCGAACGCGACGGCGCGCTCACCCTCGCGCTCGGCCCGCGCGACACCTACCCGCTGACACACTGGGACGGAAACATCTACACCTTCACGTTCGTCACCGAAAACGCGCCCCCTGGAACGGTTTCGAAGGCATCCTTCGACGGCGACAAGCTGACGCTGGAGTTCTTCGACGACGATGGGATGGGCACATTCCTCAGGAGCGCACGATGACCACCTCAGTGACCACGGGACTCAGCGACGCCGAGGTGGCCCAGCGCGTCGCCGACGGTAAGACCAACGACGTCCCGAGCCGCGCCGCCCGCAGCGTCTCGGATATCGTGCGGGCCAACGTCTTCACCCGCATCAACGCCATCCTCGGTGTGCTGTTCGTCATCGTGTTGTCCACCGGCTCGATCATCAACGGCGCGTTCGGCCTGCTGATCATCGCCAACAGCGCGATCGGCATCATCCAGGAGCTGCGTGCCAAGCACACGCTGGACAAACTGGCCATCGTCGGCCAGGCCAAACCGATGGTGCGCAGGCTCACCCCGTCCGGGCCGGCGTGCAAGCCCTTGGCGCCCAACGAAGTCGTGCTCGACGACGTCATCGAACTCGGGCCGGGCGATCAGATCGTCGTCGACGGCGACATCCTCGAGGAGGCCAGCCTCGAGGTCGACGAATCGCTGCTCACCGGCGAGGCCGACCCGATCGCCAAAGACGCAGGCGACAAGGTGATGTCGGGAAGCTTCGTGGTGGCGGGCAGTGGCGCCTATCGCGCCACCAAGGTCGGCCGGGAGGCCTACGCCCACAAGCTCGCCGAGGAGGCCAGCAAGTTCACGCTGGTGAAATCCGAACTGCGCAGCGGGATCAACAAGATCCTGCGGTTCATCACCTACCTGCTGTGGCCCGCCGGGCTGCTCATCATCTACACCCAGCTGTTCACCACCGACGCCGGCTGGCGAGAATCGGTGCTGCGCATGGTCGGGGCGCTGGTGCCCATGGTGCCCGAGGGCCTGGTGCTGATGACCTCGATCGCGTTCGCCGTCGGGGTGGTCCGGCTGGGGCGGCGCCAGTGTCTGGTCAACGAGTTACCCGCCATCGAGGGCCTGGCCCGTGTCAACGTGGTGTGTGCTGACAAGACCGGAACGCTGACCGAGAACGGTATGCAGGTCTCGGATCTCAAGGACCTCGGCGACGTCGCGGACGTCAGGGACCGCCATGCCGCCGGGCTCGTCGAGGACGTGCTGGCGCAGCTCGCCGCCGACGACGAACGGCCCAACGCCAGCATGCAGGCCATCGCCGAGGTGTACAGCAACCCGCCGGGCTGGACCCCCACGGCGACGGCGCCGTTCAAGTCGGCCACCAAGTGGAGCGGATCGTCGTTCGGTGAGCACGGCAACTGGGTGATCGGTGCTCCCGACGTCCTGCTCGACCCGGCCTCACCCGTCGCGGAGGAAGCCGAGCGGATCGGTTCACACGGCCTTCGGGTGCTGCTGCTCGGCTCCAGCGACCGATCCGTCGAAGCCGCAGATGCGCCGGGAACCGTCACCCCGGCGGCGCTGGTCGTGCTCGAGCAGCGGATCCGCCCCGACGCCAGGGAAACGCTGGACTACTTTGCTTCACAACATGTTTCGATCAAGGTGATCTCCGGGGACAACGCGGTGTCGGTCGGGGCCGTCGCGAGCACGCTGGGGCTCAGCGGCGAGACGATGGATGCCCGCAAGCTGCCGACGGAGCCGGACAAGCTGGCCGACTCCCTGGAGGAGTACACCACCTTCGGCCGTGTCCGCCCCGACCAGAAGCGGGCCATGGTGCACGCCCTGCAGTCTCGCGGTCACACCGTGGCGATGACCGGCGACGGGGTCAACGACGTGCTTGCCCTCAAGGACGCCGACATCGGGGTGGCGATGGGATCGGGCAGCTCGGCATCCCGGGCGGTGGCCCAGATCGTGTTGCTGGACAACAAGTTCGCGACGCTGCCCTACGTCGTCGGTGAGGGTCGCAGGGTGATCGGCAACATCGAACGCGTCTCCAACCTGTTCCTCACCAAGACCGTGTATTCGGTGCTGCTGGCGATGCTCGTCGGCCTGGCGGGCTTGGCGTCCAAGCTGTTCGGCGCCGATCCGCTGTTGTACCCGTTCCAGCCGATCCACGTCACCATCGCGGCGTGGTTCACCATCGGAATCCCGGCCTTCATCCTGTCGCTGGCGCCCAATAACGAGCGGGCCCATCCGGGTTTCGTGCGCCGCGTGATGACTCAGGCGCTGCCATCGGGCCTGGTCGTCGGCGTCGCCACGTTCGTCTCGTACCTGGCGGCCTACCAGGGCCGGTCGGCCACCCCGGTGCAGCAGACCCAGGCGTCGACGGCCGCCCTGATCACCTTGCTGGTGACTGCGGTGTGGGTGCTGGCGGTGGTGGCCCGTCCGTATCAGTGGTGGCGGGTCGCGCTGGTGGTGACGTCCGGCCTGGCGTATGTGGTGATCCTCAGCATGCCCGCCGCGCAGCGGCTGTTCATGCTGGATCCCACCGACACGGCGACCACGTCGTTAGCCCTCGGCGTCGGCCTTGCCGGGGCCGTGGCGATCGAGGTGCTGTGGTGGGTCCAGGGCCGGGTTCTGGGGGAGCGCCGACGCTTGTGGCGGGAGCCGTCGACCGGGCAGAATCACGCTGACTCCGAATAGATAGATAGGCTGGCGCTCATGGGATTTCTCGACAAGGCCAAGGATCTGCTGAGCCAGAACGCCGACAAGGTCGACGCCGCGATCGACAAGGCCGGTGACCTCGTCGACGAGAAGACACAGCACAAGTACGCCGACACGGTGGACAAGGTGCAGGACGCCGCGAAGCAGGCCGTCGACAAGCTCAACCCGCCGCCGCAGTCCTGACGGATGGCCAAACTGTCAGTCTCCGTCGACGTTCCGCTGCCGCCGGAGGCGGCATGGGAGTGTGCCTCCGACCTGTCGCGCTACAAGGAGTGGCTGACGATCCACCGGGTGTGGCGCTCCGCGCTGCCCGACCCGTTGGAGAAGGGCGCCGTCGTCGATTCGATCGTCGAGGTCAAGGGCATGCCCAACCGGATCCACTGGACGATCGTGCACTACAAGCCGCCGCAGTCGATGACGCTTAACGGTGAGGGCAAGGGCGGGGTAAAGGTCAAGCTGATCGGCAAGGTCGCGCCTCTCGGCCCCGACGGGCTCGACGGCCCCGACGGGTCGGGCGGGTCGAAGGTCACCATGGATGTACATCTCGGCGGGCCCGCGCTGTTCGGTCCGATCGGGATGATCGTCGCGGGTGCCTTGCGCAGCGATATCAGGGAGTCGCTGGAGCGGTTCAAGTCCGTCTTCGCCCCGGCGCCCTGACCTCTCTACCGCCGAATGTACGGTTGTTGGCGGGCTCACTCGCGAAACGCGTACAACTTCCGTACTTTCGGCGTAGCGGGCGTTCGGTGAGGTCACACCGAGTCGGCGATCGGTGTGTCACCCGAGATCACCTCGAACGTGCGGCCGACGGTGTCCGGTGTGTCGAGCACCACGGCCAGGACGGCGGCGACGTCGGCACGGGGAATGGCCCCCCGCCCGGTCGACCCGGCGATCGTCACGAGGCCCGTGCCCGCGTCGTCGGTGAGTTGGCCGGGCCGCACGATCGTCCAATCCAGCCCATCGCGGGCGCGGATGTTGTCGTCCGCAGCGCCCTTTGCGCGCAGATACGCCACGAAGACCGGGTCGCCGACGTCATCGGGCGCTTCGGCGTCAGCGCCCATCGACGAGACCATCAGATACCTCCGTACGCCCGCCTGTTCCGCGGCGTCGGCGAGCAGCACCGCCGCATCGTGGTCGACGGTGATCTTGCGCGCCGCGCCGCTGCCCGGACCCGCCCCGGCCGCGAAGACGACCGCGTCGGCCCCGGTCAGATGCTCCGCCACTTGGTCGACCGCCGCATGCTCCAAGTCGAGCAGGATGGCCTCCGCGCCTGCAGCTTCCAGGTCGGCGCCGTACTCGGGTTTCCGGACCAGTCCGGCGACGGAATCGCCCCTGGCAGTCAGCAGGCGTTCCAGGATCAGGGCGATCTTGCCGTGCCCTCCGGCGATCACGATGTGCACGGCCCAACGCTAGCCCCGATGTAGACGCCGATGAGTTTCAGGTGTGGCGGCGGTCGCCGACCCGACCGGGCCCGGGTTCAACCTCTGTTCGCTGACGTACTGAGGCCGGGTCGCGGGGCGGCCTGGCCCTTGCGCAGCGTGGCCAGCAGCTCCCGGTAGGGCCCGACGAGGTATCCGGTGTCGCCGGCGGTGATGCGCGCGTCGCGGCGTGGATGCAGCCGGGTTTCGGTGTTGGGCCGGGTGATGGCGATGACGCGAGTCTGGGTCGACAGGTCGGCCATCCGGATGCCGTCGAGTTCACTACCCGGCTCGACGTCGACACCCCCGACCATGAACGAGCGTTGACCCACCGAGAACGTGCCGAGTACCTGCAGGCCCATCGCAGCACCGATGAACCACGGTGCCGCCAGCTCGACGGTCGAGCGCACGTGGTCGAAGCCAAACCGGTGTGCCACCGCGGCACCCAGCGCGCGGTCGTACACGCGCAGCACGATCGGGGCGTGGCGGGTCCGGGGTCCGAGCATCTCCCGCAACACGATTCCCGTCTCTACGTTGACCATGTCGTTCTCCGTCAGCACGGCCACCGCGCGGGCCCGCTCCACCCTGGCCGACTCGAGTGTGCGGCGCAGCGTCGCATCGCCGAAGATCACCGGCACGTCGAGCTGCGCCGCGGTGGACAGGTACCGGTTGTCCACGTCGCGTTCGATGACCGCGACGTCATGGCCGGCTTCGGTGAGATCGCCGATGACCCGGTTGCCGAAGGATCCCAGTCCGACGACGACGACGTGGTTGCGCAGGTGCTGCACGCGGCGGCGCCCGGCCGAGTATGCGAGCCGACGGGACAGCAGCACGTCGGCGACGAAGGCGACGAGGATCGCGGTGGTGGTGACACCGGCGAACATCAACGCGATGCCCCACAGCCGCAACCAGGTCGGCTGGTCGGCGAAGCTGAAGTCGCCGTAGCCGACGGTGGCGATGGTCTCGGTGCTGAAGTACAGCGCGTCGATCCATCCCATGCCGGGGCGCCGGTAGGCGAACCGCAGCAGCAGCGTCGAGCCGGCGAGCAGGGTGAGCGAGACCGCCAGCGCCCGATAGAACATGGGGTTGATGTCGTCGCGCAACACGCGCACGGTGTCCAGAAAGCGCCGCCAGGCCGGTCTGGTCAGGCGGATGCCTGCCAGCGGATCCGGGACGGCGATGCCCTCGCGCGCCAGCTGGTCCGCCGTGCCGATCATCGCCGTCCAATCGCCTACCTGCACCCGGAAGTCACGACCGGGGCAGGCCACCACCTCGCCGGGCTCCTGCGACTGATCCCCGCGGATCACCGCCACGGGAGCGAGGTCGCCGTGGATCTCGCGCAGCGTCGCGTCGCGCGGTGCGGTGGCCCCGGAGACGATGAACTGGGTTCCCGCGGCCATGATGGTGTGGGTAGTGCGGTCCAGGCAGTCCTCGACCACTGAGGGCGCCGCGAGGTCGGCCACGTCGAGCACCGCCCCCGGGCCGTTGCCGAGCGCGACGGCCTCGCGCAACACGCCGTTGGCGAGCCGTGCGACGACCCGGACAGACGAGCTCAGTTGCCTTGCCAGCAAGGCGACTTCGAGGTTGACGGCGTCATCGTCGGCCGCGCATACGACGGCTCGCGCGGTGGCGATCCCGGCGCCGTGAAGTGCGTGCGGATCGTCGAGAACAACCACGACGGTGCCCGCCCCGCGAAGCTCCTCGCAGATGCGCTGCGCTAGCGCGTCCGAGCCGCAGACGATCGTATGTCCGTCCATTCTGACGAACGTTACTGCGCAAATCTGGTAAGCGACGGGTGAAGATAGGGACATGCCCACGAGTCCAAAGATCTATGTGAAGGCCTGTATCAACGGCGCACGGACGCCCGACCAGCACCCGAACCTGCCGGTGAGCCCCGATCAGCTCGCGGCCGAGGCCGTCGCTGCGCACGAGGCGGGCGCCAAGGCGGTGCACATGCATCCCAAGACCCCCGACGGCGTGGACTCCCTGCAGCCCGATGTCGTCGCCGCGGCGGTGTCGGCGGTGCGGCACGCCGCGCCCGGGCTGCCGCTGGGGGTGACGACCGGCTACTGGGCTCTGCCGGACGCCGAGAAGCGCCTCAAGGCGGTGGACGCCTGGACTGTGCTGCCCGACTTCGCGTCGGTCAACTGGCACGAACCCGGCTCCGAGGAACTCGCCGGCCTGCTGTTGAGCAAGGGGCTCGGCGTGGAGGTCGGCATCTTCCACGCCGAGGCCGCGGCGTCGTGGGCCGGCTCCGAGATCGCCAAGCACTGCATGCGCGTGATGATCGAACTCCAGGGCGACGGCGACGTCGCCACCGCCGACGAGCTGCTCAGCCAGGTGATGGCCGCCGGATCACCGGCACCGGTGCTGCTGCACGGTCTTGACGAAAGCTGTTGGCCGCTGCTCGAACACGCGGGCGTGCGGGGTGTTCAGACCCGCATCGGCCTCGAGGACACCGTATTGCTGCCGGACGGCTCGAGCCCCGCGGGCAACGCGGATCTGGTTGCGGCCGCGGTGGAGTTGCTCAGTCGCTAGGTCCGGCCAGCGCGAAGTCCGCGAAGTCGAACCCGGGTACGACGACGCAGCTGACCAGCGCGGGCTCGTCGTCGCGGGGGCGCGCCCGCTGCCAGTGACCCGGCGCGACCACCAGCTGTGGGTGCTGCCCGTCAGCGAAGTCGCTGCCGAGCAGATACGTTGTGGCGCCGTGCTGTTCGTGTCCGGTCTCGAGCAGCAGCGGGCTGCCGCGATGGTGCAGCCAGAGCTCGGCGCTGCGCACGGTATGCCAGGCCGACTGCTGGCCGGGCATGAGCAGGAACAGAATCGCGGTGCCCGCGCTACGTGCGCCCGTGTAGTCGGGCGGCAGCACCGATTGACCGATCGTCAACTCGCTTCGCCAAGTTTCCCGGTACCAGCCCCCCTCGGGGTGGGGGGACAGGTTCAGCGTGCGCGCCCAGTCGGGGAGGTCGGTCATTGCGGGTACCGCCTTTGTCGAGGTCGGCTCCAGACTAAGGGTGATCATCGGCCGCGCACGATAGGCTCGTCGCATGCTGCGCGTGCGCCCCGGTTGGCTGGTGGCGCTTTTCGCCGCTGTGCTGATGGTCAGTGCCTGGCTCCCGTGGCTCACCACAAGCGCCGACGGCGGTGGCCGGGCCAGCGCGATCGGCGGAACCGTGGGAAACCTGCAGTTGCCCCCACGCTTCGGCGCGGGCCAGCTGATCGTGTTGCTGGCGTCCACGCTGGTCGTGGCGGGCGCGATGGCGGCCCGCGGCCTGTATCCACGGCTTGCTGCGATTGCGGCCGTGGCGATTTCGGTGCTGCTGGTGGTGTTGACGGTGTTCTACTACCGGCTCAATGTGGCGCCGCCCGTCGCGGCGGCCTACGGCCTCTACGTCGGGCTGGGTGTGGCCGCCGCCGCGGTGCTGTGCTCGACCTGGGCGACGGTGGTGGCGTTCACCGCAGCCGGATCAGTGTGACACCCTTCGTGCGGCCGGTCGTACTCACCGGACAGGACTGGGTGCGGCTGGAACCCGTGACCCGAGAGCACGTTCCGGAGATCGCGGCTGCTGCCGTCGGGGATGTCGGGACGCTGTGGTTCACCAGCGCGCCGGCGCCACGGACCGCGGGGGAATGGGTCGACCGCATGTCGGTCCTGCGGGCGAACGACGGCGGTGTGACGTTCGTGGTGCGGAGGCTGGACGGGACGGTGGTGGGTTCCTCGAGCTACCTGAACGTCGACGGGAAGAATCGGCGGCTGGAGATCGGCCACACCTGGTATGCCGAGTCGGTGCGCCGCACGGGCGTCAATACCGAAGCCAAGCTGTTGATGCTCGGCCATGCGTTTGATGAGTTGGGTTGTGTGGCAGTGGAATTCCGCACGCACTTCTTCAATTTCACCAGCCGGACTGCCATCGAACGGCTCGGTGCGAAACTCGACGGGGTGCTGCGTAGCCACCAGCTTCTGCCCGACGGGTCGCGTCGCGACACCGTCGTGTACTCGATCCTCGATATCGAATGGCCCGCCGTTCGGGCCAACCTGCGCTTCAGGCTGGGTCGCGGTCGCTGACCTCGTGGCGCCCGCGTTCCGTCCCGAAACGTGAACGTCGACAGGGGCGACAGGGGCGATAAGGATCGATGAAAGTCGTAGTCCGCGGCGCAGGCATCGCGGGCCTCACCGTGGCCGACCGGCTGGTGCGCGGGGGCGCCGAGGTCGTCGTGCTCGAACGCTCGTCCGGCCCGGACAGGTCGCCGACGGGCCACTGCCGGACATCACGAGGCCCGACCCGCCACGCCGGGCCCAGGGGCGGCCCCGCCGGCTGCTGGTCTGAACCGACGAGACCTGAGCAGGCGCGCCTGGTCGACCACCGCGACTACCTCTGAGCAGCATTACCAGCACCAGGCCAACACAAACACGGTTCGGTGTGCCGATCAGCCGAATGGGGAACTCTGTCTGTATGACGCCTTCGGAGAGCCACGATCTCGCCGTGCGGATGGCCGAGTTGGTGCGTACCGTTGCCGCGCCGCGCAGCCTCGACGACGTCCTGGCCGGCGTCACGAAGGCGGCCGCCGACGTCATCGCGGGAGTGGATACCGCCGGAGTCCTGCTGATCGGCAAGGGCGGAAGGTTCGAGACCCACGCCGGCACCTCGGACCTGCCCCGTCTCCTCGATCGACTGCAGATGGAATTCGGCGAGGGCCCGTGCGTCGACGCCGCGTTGGATGAATTGGTGGTGCGGAGCAACGACTTCCGCGCCGAATCACGCTGGCCGCGGTATTCGGCAGCGGTCGTCGAGCTCGGGGTGCTCAGCGCCATGTCGTTCAAGCTGTACACCGCCGAGCGCACCGCGGGCGCACTCAACCTGTTCGGCTTCCAGGCCGACGTCTGGGACGGCGAGGCCGAAACCGTTGGCGTCGTGCTGGCAGCGCAC
The DNA here is from genome assembly GCF_044223235.1 of Mycobacterium sp. GTDB lineage: Bacteria > Actinomycetota > Actinomycetes > Mycobacteriales > Mycobacteriaceae > Mycobacterium. Next base: position 8,536 of record NZ_JBGAME010000017.1, on the reverse strand, counting down.
GCCGCCGCCGCCATCCTCGCCGCGTCCGAAGGGCAGCAGCTGGAGTCGGCGCTGTCCACCCGGGATCGGATCGGTCAGGCCAAGGGCATCATCATGGAGCGCTTCGGCGTCGACGACGTGCAGGCCTTCGAGATGCTGCGCGCGCTGTCGCAGGAGAGCAACACGAGGTTGGTCGACATTGCGCAGCGGGTGATCGATACGCGCGGGGTCTAGCGACCGTGCGGGCCGTGCGGACCGTGACCCCGCGCCCAGGGCGGAGGACCCTTCGGGCCGTCGTACCAGTAGTCAACCCAGCCGGGCGTGTCGATGCACGCGTAGGCGTACCCCCACGGTCCCGCGGCGCAGACATCCGGACCAGCCGAGGCCGGTGCCGCGAGGGTGAACGCCGCGCCCACCGGCAACCCCGCCGCGATGAGGCCGATGGCGGCCTTCTTGAGCAGTTTCGAGGGTTTCACGTCCCACCTCCGGGTTCTTGCGCTTCACACCCCAGCATTTCCCGTCCCGCCAACCACCATAGTCAACCCAGCGGGCGATCGCATTAGCCTGACTGTGAATTAGGTAGGCGCACTGTGGGTTTCACGCGCCGCAGTTTGCTGCACACCGGCGGCTCACAGCTCGCGCAGGCGCACCGCGAATTCCCGGATATCGCTCGCGACCAGCGACGGCTGCGGCAGCCCGGCCAAGGGTATCGGCACGTTGCCGGGACGCGTGATCAGCGCACCGGAATAGCCCACCGCCTGCGCACCGATCGTGTCCCACACGTGGGCAGCCACCATCATGCAGTCCGCGGGTTCCACGTCGAGTTCCCGGCACACGTAGCGGTACACGGCCGGGTCGGGTTTGAATGTGCGGCATGCGTCGACGCTGAACTTCCGCTCGAAGTAGTCGCCGAGTCCGGCGTGCTCGAGCGGGCTGGGACCGTCGGGGTTGGGTGGCGAGTTCGTCAGCGTGACGAGCCGAAAGCCGTCGTCCAGCAAAGCGCCCAGCCCGTCGGCGACGTCAGGGTGGGCGGGCATCGTGAGCATGCCCCGCTCGATGCGGTCGAGTTCGGCGTCGCCGACCTGGCGGCCGTCGATGTCGGCCATCATCCGCAGCATCGCCTGCCCGAGGCTGAAGAAGTCGACGTAGCACGCCGATAGTGCCGTGGTCATGGAATACATGACGAGCTGGCCGAACCACCTGCGCAACGCGTGCGGGTCGCCGAAGATCTCCTCGAACAGCGGCGCCATGGACTCGATGTCGATCAGCGTTTCGTTCACGTCGAAAACCAGCACGCCCGGCGCTCGGGTCATTGTTCCAGGGTTCCCTTCGTGGGCTGACCTGTGGCCCGTGTTCGCCAACGACGACACGTAATCGCAGGTGGCGTCGGACATCGGTCGTCGCCTTCGGCATCGGTCAGTCGGCACCTCACGTTCCCAGCCGATCTCCGGCTGACGGCGACATGCTGACTGTATCCTCCGGTCCGCCCGCGATGCGCCGGATCAACAACGTCGGCGCCAACGCGGTGGGCGTGGTTCCGTTGGTACCGATCAGCGGCGAAGGAAGTTGTGACCTCGTTCCGAACCGCCGACCGACCCCACTTCGCGGACCCGGTCCATGCTGAAGGCGGACAAACCGTCGGTGAGCACTGCGCCTTTTGTGGTCTTCGGCGCGACGGAAGGCCACGTCGGCGACGCGTCCATCGGATCGAACGCGAGGAGACCATGGTGGCAAGGCTGGTTTCGGTGAACGTCGGCATGCCGAGGGACGTGTCGTGGCGCGACAAGACCGTCCGCACCGGCATCTGGAAGGCGCCGGTGGACGGAGCGGTGATGGTGCGGCGGCTCAACATCGACGGGGACGGCCAGGGCGACCTCGCCGGGCACGGTGGCGAGCATCGCGCCGTCATGGTCTACCAGACCGAATCCTATGATTATTGGCGAAAGGTCCTTTGCCGCACCGATTTGCGGGCAGGCCACTTCGGGGAGAACTTCACCGTCGAGGGCCTCAGCGACAGCGAGGTGTGCATCGGCGACCGGTACCGCATCGGTGAGGCCGAGTTCGAGGTGACGCAGCCGCGCGTCACGTGTTTCCGGGTGGGGATGCGTGTCGGCGAGCCCCGGATGTCGTCGCTGTTGGTCGCCCACCACCGTCCCGGGTTCTACTTCCGCGTCATAACCGAGGGCCTGGTGCGCGCCGGCGACGACATCGTCCGGACTCGGCGGGGCGCCAACGCGGTCAGTGTGGCCGACACCGACGCGTTGCTCTACCTGCCGAATCGCGACATGGACCGGATGCGCCGGGTTGTCGACGTCCCCGCGCTGAGTCCGGGGTGGCGGCAGTCGTTCCGCGAACTCCTCGTCGCGGAGGAAAACGTCGCCGTGGCGAGGACTTCCGCGTGGACCGGTTTTCGCGCGCTCACGGTGACCGCACTCGAACGGGAGACCCCCGCGGTGATGTCGATCAGCCTCGGACCCGGCGACGACGGCCCGCTGCCGATCCCGCTGCCCGGTCAGTACCTGACGATCAGGGTGCCCGGCGCAGCCGACCCGCCGCCATTGCGCAGCTACTCACTGTCGGGCGCCCCGACCGCAGGCCACTACCGGATCAGCGTCAAACGCGAGGACGGCGGGCGGGTCAGTCGGTGGCTGCACACCCATCTCGAGGTCGGTTCAGTCATCGAGTCCGCGGCGCCGCGGGGCAGCTTCGTCCTGGTCGACGAGGACCGCCCGGTCGTGCTGGTGTCGGCAGGGATCGGGATAACGCCCGTACTGGCGATGGCCCATGCCCTGGCCGCGGCGAGCAGCCCGCGCGAAATCCGGTGGCTGCACACGACCCGCAGTGAGCAGACCCAGGCCTTCGCCGAGGAGGTCTCGGCGCTGCTCGCGTCGGTGCCCCACGCGCGTCAGCACGTCGTCTACACGGGCACTGCCGGGCGCCCCGATCGCCGGTCCATCGCCGCCCTCGGGCTGCCGACGGATGCCGCCGTATACCTTTGCGGTCCAGCTCATTTCATGGAGGCGATCCGGGCTGATCTGATCGCCGTCGGCATCGACGGCGATTTGATTCACACCGAATCGTTCGGTGGGTTACCCCCTGTCAACCCCGGCGTGGTCGGCGCCCGATCGACGGCGCGGCCGCATCCTCCGGGCGGCCCGGTAGGCGGCGGGCCGCGGATCACGTTTGCGCGCAGCGGGCTCAGCGTCACTTGGTCGCCGGACTACCGCTCCATCCTGGATCTCGCCGACGCCTGCGATGTGCCGACCCGCTATTCGTGCCGCAGCGGCGTTTGCCACACCTGCCAAACCGAGGTCGTCGACGGAACGTTCTCCTACAGTCCACCGCCGCTTGAAGAGCCCCCAGCCGCAGCGGTACTCATCTGCACGGCCGTGCCGTGCACCGATCTCACCCTGGATCTCTGAATGGGATCTCTGAATGTCACACCCCGCGCCGGTAGTCGTGCGCGATGGCCTTCCCGATACGCAAACCGGTGTCGTCGGCGGGCGGTTCCTGCCAGTCGGCGTTCAATTACTGCCACCGGAATTATTGCCCTGACCAGTGCGTTTACTCAGTCAGAGCGGATCGGACGAGCTCAACATCCCCGGTCCGCAGACACCGAAAGAAGGCCCGGAAATGAAGAAGTTCGGAATCGCCGCCGCAGCAGCCAGCGCGTTGACGGCCGCCATCGTGGGTCTGGCCGCGCCCGCAGTCGCCCAGGCGTCGCCGCTCGTGTCGTCGACCACGATCTCGGCCGGTGTGGATCACCGCACCTGGATCGACGTCCTGCAGCCGAGCGTGAACGTCCCGCAGGTGGATTCGACGGTGCACCAGAGCCGCTGACCGTCCGACTCGAACATCAGGGGCGCCCCGCGCGGGCGCCCTTGCTTTTTCTCGTGATTCGTGCCCAAATCGCGAGAAGTCACAAACGGGATCATCGTGTGATGTGCCGAACTCGGAAATGCACTCGACCTGTCACGCCCGTACCCTCGGACGCGTAGGGCTTGTGGCCCCCAGACTCGCATCCTCAACGCCGCGGCGATGCACAGACCAGGACATCGACCTGTGGGGGATGACGTCAAATGAACAAGTATCAGTGTGTTTGCGGTGATCCGCTGTCCGTCCATGTGCCAGTGGCTGCATCGGTTCCGTTGATCTACCGGGAGCCGATCTACGAGATGCCGTCCAATGCGCCCATCGCGGAGCCGATGTTCTCGGCGAACTATGAGCAACAGCAATGCCCCTGTGGCTGCACCATTTTCCAGGCCGACATCGCCTGAGCCTCAGGCCGTCATCGACCATTGCTCATGCGCCGACGTTGGCGTACGCATAGTCCTTCGGCGGGATCAGTGTGGCGACCTGATCGAAGCTGCACCAGTACACGCGGGGCCAGAACCCGGAGTCGGCGATCCACACCGCCCGTGCGCCCGGTGTGCTGTCATACCCCATGGCGGCGACGTAGTGCTTGACCAGGCCGCCGTGATAGCTCGGCGACATCGTGCCCTTCACGCCGCGCGGGTAGTTGTTCGGCGGGGCCCACCAGTTCATGATCACGCCCCACCCGGCGTCGATGCTGCGCACCAGATCGCGCCACAGCTGCTCTCGCTGGTCGGGGGTCGGCGGGTCGCGGCGCAGGGGAACCGACGTGTAGTTGGCTTCGGGTACGCGCCGGTCCAGCACCCGTTCGATCATGCCGACGAAATCAGTGCCGTTCTCGGTGGTGCCGATTTCGCGTGCAAGCGTGTGCTCGTCGATGAAGATTCCCCGAGAGTTGAGCACGATCTGGCATGACGCCGGGCCGCAGTAGTAGCGCGTGTCCTGTCCGGCCACACTCTGGTCAAAGGGGAGCACCTTCTCCACACCGGCGCTGCGGTCGGCTCTGTCGGCAATCGGGTTGGTCGACTGGGGCTCGACCTCTGCCATCGTGTCGAGTGTGCGGTGGTTCACCGTAGCGTCGGATCGCGCGTAGTCGAGCCGGATTTCGCCCTTCTCCTGGAGCCGTTTGAGCAGCACCATCGCGCCACATTGGCGGCTGACCGCCGTCTCCGACCACTGGCCGTCACCGACGTACTTTCCGCTCGTGTACAGGTTGCTGTAGCTCCACAGATATGGCGACTTCACATGCGGGTGATGGAGGCGGTATCCGAACCCGTTGAACTGCTCGAACTGGTAGGCAAGGTGTTCGACCGACCAATCGGTGACCGTCGTGAGCCCGTCGAATTGCAGAGCGTCGGTGGCACTGTCCTCCCAGCTGAAGGGCGGATCGCCCGCGACGGGTCGCCCCGCCGGTACATGCACCGTCCGACGGCTCAGCGGGTCGCCGTTGTGCAGGTGGCAGTTGAAGTCGCCGCCGGCCTCCAGACTGTGGATGACGGCGATCGCATACCAGGGAACGTTGGTGAGCCGTTCGACGGCGCGGTAGCTTTCCTTGTGACGCACGATCCGGTCGACGATGGAATCCACCTCGGAGAGCTTGTTTCGCCGGATCGCCATTTCGGCCCACAGATTGGTGTATTCGTCCTTCAGGTCGCGAAAGTTGATCCCGCGAGCCGCAGTCGTCGAGGCGTTCGCACCGAAGCTGCGATAGTCCAGATCGGCTGGGGTGAAGACGTATTCCTCGGTGAACTCGGAGATGTCAAGGCTTCGGTCGGCGACGATCCCGTCGATCAAGCCGGCCGTTTCCACTTCCTTCGACGCCGTGAGGTTGACCGCCTGGTCCGTCCTTTGCCGTGTGGTGCTTCTCGAAGTTGTCATGGCCGTCCTTCCTCATGGTTGTGCTTGTCAGGGTTGTACATGTGTCAGTTGCGATTTCCCGCTCGCGCGCACACCATGTCCAAGATGGAGGCGGCCCGTTCGGCGTCAGCGCGCCGGCCCGGGAATTCGGCGGCACGGACCACCTGCTTGAGCAACGCAACGGCCTGCCGATCGGCATAGGTGATGGCGAGCCGTTCCAGGAGCGAGAAGCAGAGATCTTCGTCGCCCGACAAGCCATATCCCTCGCCGGTGACATCGTCGCGTGTCCCGAGAGCCGTTGGTGCGACGGTTACTTCGTGCCGAAGCTGGGACTGCTCGCGGAGCTGCCGTCGCGCGGACTTGTGTCCGTTGAATCCGTTGGTGCCCGACATGCGCACATCGGCAGGGAGGACGCCGGTCGCCTGTGGTGCGCGCCCGCATAGGCGGATCAGGTCGAAGAGGGCACCGTCGAATTTGTCTACGCAGCAGGTATCTTGCGTTCCGACCTGTCCATCCGAGGCGAACTGCAGAATGCGTGGTTTGCGCCCACTCACGGGCTTCCAGCCGGCTTGGAAGTCGGTCACTCCCTGGTACTGCTCCTTGAACGGACGCGCTGCCCCCGAGCCGGTGTAGTTGCTCGCCCAGATGTCGTAGTCACCCGTCAGGCTGTCGCCGTAGAGCCACTTCGGCGTGTATCCGACGACATAGCCAGCGTTCCCGCTGTCGGCCAGGCGCTGCTTGACGAGGTGGACTGTCCGCAGGATCTCAGCTGGATTCGCGGTGCGGGGCGCCCTCGGCGATTTCTCGGCGTCGATCTGCCAGATCCAGGGCACTTCCTTCCACCATGGCGTCTTCGCGTCGACGGTCTTCATCCAGAAGTCCACCTGCGACTCGATGTCGTTCGGCCACAGGAAGTGATAGCTACCCAGTACGGGAATTCCGGCGGCCCGTGCCCTCTCCAGGGCCTCCTGGTAGTGCTTGGCTCGCCAGTCGGTGCCTTCGGTGGATTTGTGGACGAAGAATGAGATGCCGTCGCGTTGGGCGGCAACAAGATTCATGGGACCGCGGTCCCAGTCATAGTCCGACGCGTCCCAACCCCAGACCGGTGCGGTATTGGCCACGATGGGCTGCGCGCTGACACTGACCACATCGGCGTGCACCCGCGCAGGCGCCGACTGGCGCGCACGGTGCTCGAGCTCAGTCAGCATCGCTTCCGACGTCGCCCAGTGGACGTGGTCGAAGTGCCCGATCGAGCCCGGTCCGCCGTAGGGCCCGCCGCCGGGATACTTGACCTGGTTCTTGACGTAGAAGCCGTCATCGTCGGCAAAGGGGGTCGAGTGGATGAGCTCGACGGTGAACGCGGCGAAATTGTCGTAGAGCCATTTGGCGAAGTCGCGCATCTTCACCGAGCCGGCGCCGGCCCCGCCCGCCCCGATGTCAAGGGCGGCGGTCGGTGAGTTGTTGTATGACAGGCCGTAGTGATGCGAGCTGCGACCGTGGTTGCCGTCCTTGCCGCTCGTGATGTAGATGTCGTCGGCCTTCGGATAGGACTCCAGGAACTTCGCCATCCTGTTTCCGAGCGGTCCGGTCTCCACGGTGGGCCATCGATGAATCGCCATACTTCCCCCCTGCCAACGGAATTCGATCGCGGGCATCCCTTTGGGAGAGTGGCCACCGTCGTCCACCCACACCGCACGGATAAGCGCTCCGGCGCGTTCTCCCAATTCAGGGAGGGTAGGTCGGCGGGGGCTCGCGGATTTGAGTAGTGGACTACTCCAATCTCGACGGGTTTGCGCTCGGCGGCGCATCCATGGGCGCCCGTCGACCTTGTTGACGGATGAGGATTGCGTTTCGCCTCGGTTCCAGGCCCGACAGCGGTGTGACAGCGGCAAGTCGCCGGGTCAACCCGTGCGGTTTGCGGCTGCAGCGGCACAGTACGACCGTGGCCGGATCTCCAAAGGCCAGCTGACCTCTCTTCTTCGCGTCTCCACGAAATTTCGCCCGATACCGATCTTCGTGTGTTATGAGTTAGCCGGGTCGCATTCTTTGCTGTCGTGCGGCCGCCCCTTGGCCGGCGAGGAGTGCGTGATGGATGCAGCCAGGTACGTCGGTCGGGTGGGGGCGCTCGCGGTCGCACTTGGAGTGGGCGCCGCGGTGGCGACCGCTGGGTCGGCGGTGGCGTGGGCGGAGCCGTCGACGTCGAACAGTTCGGATTCGTCGGAGGGCGCCTCGGGCGCTGATGCCCGCCCAGGGACGTCGGCGACGTCATCCGGCCCGAAGGCCGGGCCAGGGTTGACGCGAAAGGGTTCGGAATCACGCGTGAATCGGGTCGGCACCACGCCCGTTCGCACGACGCCCGTCGGCCCCCGCCGTTCGAATGGGAACTCGGCGGCGGTTTCGTCGTCGGAGGAGTCGCCGCCGTCGGATGCCCCGGCCCCGACAGTGAAGAGGTCCCTTCAGCCACTGCAGACGGGCGGGTCGGGGCCAAAGACGCCGAACCGGCCCGCTCCGGCGGAACCCCCGCTGGGGTGGGTGGTGGTGGGCTTGGCGCGGCGACAGAATGGTGACGGCGTCCTCAATCAGCCGGCAGTGCGCGTCGGTGACGGGGCACCGCCCCGTAACTCGCTGGCCCGATCGGCGGACGCCGCGGCCGTCGCGCCCTTGGCCCTAGGTAGCGGCAACCAAGGCAGCGACAACGCCGGGGATGGCAACCGCGGAAACAACAATGTGGGCAGCGGCAACCGCGGCAACGACAATTCCGGCGACGGCAACACGGGCACGGGCAATCAGGGAAACGGCAACCAGGGAGCCGGAAACATCGGTGACG
>NZ_JBGAME010000044.1:0-22569 GCF_044223235.1 Mycobacterium sp. | reverse complement strand
GGGAGGGGCAGGGTGGGAGCAGGCAGGGTGGGAGCAGGCAGGGTGGGGGCGGGCGGGAGTCCGACGGGCGCCGGGGCTGCAGGCAGCGCGTCGGGGGCCGGGAGTGCCGGTGCCGGAGCGGCGGGCGGGGGCACCGGTTCCAGCGGTACCAGCGCCGGTGGCGGCAGAACCGGCGCGGGCGCGGCGGGTGGCGCCACCATCGGAGCCCCCTGCGGGGCAGGCGGGACCTGGTCGCCGAGGCAGAACACGACGCACTTGGGCGGTGGCGGCTGCATCCAGGGCGGCAGCCACGGCGGCGGCTGGACCGGCGCGACCGACTGCCCCTCGGGCAGCGGTCCAGGCAGGGGTCCGAGCTGTTGTCCCGGCGCAAAGCCGGGGACGTTGGAGCTGGGCATCCGGCTGGCCTCGGTGCGGGTCAGCACCGGAATCAGCGCCAACGGATCGTCGGCGGGCAGCCCGGTGGCGTTGATCGGAAGGCCCGGGCCCAGCCCCTCGCGGCGATCGAGGTGGGCGTCGCCGATGGGCCGTGCGGCCCCGCTGATCGGCGGAAGGTTGACCGGGACGACCCCGGTGGCGTAACCGGCCGCCCAGCTGAGCACGTTGCGCGCGTAGGCGACGGAGTTGTTGTAGCGCAGGATCGCGGTCATCACCTGCGACTGGTCGCGCAGGTTGAGTCCGCCGCTGCACAGGTAGCGCGCGGCGGCCAGCGACGAATCGAACACGTTCTGCACATCGGCCTTGCCGTCGCCGTCGCCATCGGAGGCGTACCGCGCCCAGGTGCCGGGAAGGAACTGCATCGGTCCCATGGCGCGGGCGTAGACCACCCGGTCGGCCGTGCGGCTCTGGACGATGATTTCGTTGCCGGGCAGGCTGCCGTCCAATGCGGGACCGTAGATCGGCCGAACCGCGGTACCGCGGGCGTCGGTGGCGCCGCCGTTGGCGTGCATGGATTCGATGCGCCCGATGCCCGCCAGTAGGTTCCAGCTCACCCCGCACGCCGGCGACGCCGCGGACATCATCCGCTCCGCATTCCGGTAGGCCGTGAGCGCGACGGACGGAATGCGAAGGCTGCCAGGGGAGTTCACGACCATCGAGGGCGGCGGGGCGGACCCGCTCGATGCAGCGATCCGGAATGCGGTCGGCGTCTTGGTGACGGCCACCACCTCGGGGCCCGTCAGCTCACGTGGGGCGGCCTCTACCGCAGCCATCTGGCTGACGGCTTCATCGACGACCGGACGGTGCGGCACCGGCGACGACGCCCCGACGGCGCCGGCGAGGATGACCGGGGTGAGCACCGCAACGCCGAGCGCGGGCCTGCGCACGGCATACCCGGACCAGCGTCGTGCTCGCTTGAGCGCGGCTCCTCCCCGCATCGGACCGTCCTAGCGTTGCGGACCAGCGTGTGAACCACGCCACCATACCCATTGAGTGTTGCGCGTGTTGCTGCATTGCTCAGAGTGGTTCAGACCTTTGCTTCGCGCGTCGTTCGCCGCCGTCGGGCTTGCGCTTCGGGCTCTTACCCGCCACGCCGCCCGGTTGCTGCAGGGCGGCGACCATGTCGCGCAACTCCTCCAGTTCGCGCCGCAGGTAGTCCCTGGTGGCGACTTCGCCGACCGCCAGCCGCAACGCGGCCAGCTCACGGGCGAGGTACTCGGTGTCGGCCTTCGTCTGCTCGGCGCGGCGGCGGTCCTCCTCGAGTGCGACCCGGTCGCGGTTCTCCTGCCGATTCTGGGCCAGCAGGATCAGCGGCGCGGCATAGGCCGCCTGGGTGGAGAACGCCAGGTTCAGCAGGATGAACGGGTACGGATCCCACTGGATGCGCAGCGCGACGAGGTTCAGCGCGATCCAGACGATGACGATGATGGTCTGGATCGCCAGGTAGCGGCCGGTGCCGAGGAACCGCGCGATCGACTCGCTGACGCGGCCGACGGCCTCGACGTCCACGTTCAACGTGAACCCGCGCCCCGAACGCGGGGTGTCCAGTCGCTGGCGCGCCGCCGATTCGCTCACCGGGCGTCTCCCGGGGCTGTCCTGCCCGTGACGTCCGTGACGGCTTCGGCCAGCTCAGGTTCCTCGCGCTGGCGCCAGTCGTCGGGCAGCAGGTGATCCAAGACGTCGTCCACCGACACGGCGCCAAGCAGGTGGTTCTCCTCGTCCACCACCGGACCGCAGACCAGGTTGTACGCCGCGAAATAGCGCGTCACCGCGGCCAGCGAATCCTCCGGGCTCAGGAACGGCAGGTCGGTGTCGACGATCCCGCTGACCAGCGATGCCGGCGGTTCGCGCAGCAGCCGCTGCAGGTGCACACAGCCCAGGTAGTGGCCGGTCGGGGTGGCCGTCGGCGGACGCGCCACGAACGCCAGCGATGCCAGCGCAGGGGTCAGATCGGGGTCGCGAACGCGGGCCAGCGCCTCGGCGACGGTGGTGTCGGGGGCGAGCACCACCGGCTCCGACGTCATCAGACCGCCCGCCGTATCCGGTGAGTGGCTCAGCAACCTGCGCACCGGTTCGGAATCCTCGGGGTCCATGCGGCGCAACAGCGTCTCCGCGTCGGCGGCGGTCATCGTGCCCAACAGGTCCGCGGCGTCGTCGGGATCCATGGCCTCGAGCACGTCGGCGGCGCGTTCGGTCTTCAGTCGCAGCAGCACATCCGTCTGTTCCTGCTCGGTAAGCTCCTGCAACACGTCGGCCAGACGCTCGTCGTCGAGGGCGTTGACCAGCTCGTAGCGGCGTTTCGCCGGCAACTCGCGGATGGCCTCGGCAACCTCGATCGGGCGCTGTCCCTCGAACTGTTCGAGCAGCGATGCCACCCCCTGGTCCGGCATCGCCAGCCCGGACGGGGTGAGTCCCTGCACACGCTCCCAGTCCACGACCTGGATGTTGCTGCGCCGTCCCAGCCGGCGCTGCGGGCGCACCGCGACGCGGGTGACCATCCAGTCCCTGGTGCGGGTCTGTTCGATGCCGAGGTCGACGACGATGACGTCGATGCCCGCCAGCTGCGGCAGCTCTGGATCATCGATACGCACCCGTGTTTCGATCACCTGCCCCAGTACCAGGACCTCGCCGGGTCGCTGCTGGAACCGGCGAAGCGACACGTTGGCGGTGAGAAGTGTCACCGCACTCGGTTCGATTGCCGTGACCCGCAGAATTGGTACGAAAATCCTTCTGCGAGTGAGCAATTCGACGACAAGGCCGAGTACGCGCGGCCGGTGACGGACAATGCTGATACTGATCACGACATCGCGGACACGGCCGATGGACTCTCCGTCGGGGCCCAGCACGACCATCCCCGCGAGCCGCGCCGCGTAGACCCTGTTCACCGCCGCCATGTGTCAAAGAGTAGGAGTAAGGCGTGACTGAGACATGCGGGACACCGCCGGGACGGCGCAACCAGGAGATTTCGGTCCGTCTGAGAAGGACATGTCTGTCGGTTCCGGGCAGCAGCGCCCGGATGATCGAGAAGGCCAAGGGGCTGCCCGCCGACCTGGTGTTCCTGGATCTCGAGGACGCCGTCGCGATCGAGGCCAAGGAGCAAGCCCGCACCCAGGTGTCGGTTGCGCTGGCCGAGCCGGGGTGGTCCGGGCAGCTGCGGGGCGTTCGCGTGAACGGCTGGACCACGCCGTGGACGTATTCGGACGTGATCGAGGTGGTGTCGACCGCGGGTGCCGAACTCGACGTGGTCCTGCTGCCCAAGGTGTCCGACGCCAAGCACGTCCATGCGCTTGACCTGCTGTTGACCCAGCTGGAGAGGACCCATGGGCTACCCGTCGGGCGGATCGGGGTCGAGGCCCAGATCGAGGACGTGGTGGGGTTGACCAACATCGACGCGATCGCGGCCGCGCCGCGGGTGCAGGCACTGGTGCTCGGACCCGCCGACCTGATGGCCAGCCTGAACATGCGCACCCTGGTCGTCGGCGAGCAGCCCGAGGGTTACGACGTCGGCGACGCCTATCACTACCTGCTGATGCGCATCCTGGTCGCCGCCCGGGCGCATGGCGTCGCGGCGATCGACGGCCCGTTCCTCAAGGTTCGTGACGTCGATGCGTTCAGGCGGGTGGCGGGACGCACGGCGGCGCTCGGCTATGACGGGAAGTGGGTGCTGCACCCGGACCAGATCGCGGCGGGCAACGAGATCTTCAGCCCCCGCCAGGCCGACTACGACCACGCCGAGCTGATCCTGGACGCCTATGCCTGGCACACGTCGCAGGCGGGCGGCGCGCGGGGCGCGGTCATGCTGGGTGACGAGATGATCGACGAGGCCAGCCGAAAGATGGCACTGGTGATCGCGGGCAAGGGCCGGGCGGCGGGGATGTCCCGCACCGGCCAGCCGTTCCGTCCCCCGCAATGATCGCGACGGCGGCTACGGCGCGTACTGGAACCCGCTGACGGCGATCAACATCACGACCGCGAAGTAAAGCACCCAGAACGCGACCGCGAGGCCGCCGATGATCGCGCCGGCCAGCGCCATCCCGTAGCCGTCCTGGCCGGTCTGGCGCGTCTCGCGGATGGCGATGAATCCGAGGATCAGACCGGCTATCGACGGCAGGCCGCAGAACAGCAGCCCGACCAGCGACGTCACCAGCGCCGCGATGGCCTTGCCGTTGGTGCCGGGCGGCCGCATGGGGCGATACGGGTCGTAAGGATCGGCAGGGTACGGGTAGCCGAGGGGATACCCGGGAGGCCCGGGGTGACCCCAGTACGGCATCGGCCCGGGATAGGGCGGCGGTGGATGGGGCGGCGGGTACAGCGGGGGCGGCAGCCCGGCGTCGCCTTGCTGCCAGCTCGGGTCGGGACTGTCGGGATAGTCCAGCGGCGGCGAGCCCTCCAGCGCCGGGTACTCCGCCCCTCCAAACGGCTGCGACGGATGTTGCTCGGGCCCGCTGGACATGGTCAGGCGTTCAGCACCGAGATCGTCCAGATCAGGTTGATCAACAGCGTCAGGCCGCCAACGACGATGCCTGCGATGGCAAGACCCTGGCCGCCTTCGCCGGTCTTCTTGATCTGGTTGATCGCGACCAGACCGAGGGCGATGCCGACGATCGACCCGATGCCGCACAGCACACCGATGACCGCGGACACGATCGCGGCGATCGCCATCGTGTTGGTCTTCGGCGGCGTGCTGCCGTACGCCCCCGAATAGTCGGGGGCCGGGTAGCCCGGCGGCGGAGGGTAGTTGCCGGGCGGCGGGCCGCCGAATTGCGGTGGGAACGCGGACCCGGGTGGTCCGTAGCCGGGTGGGCCGGGGTAGGGCGGCGGGTAGCCCTGTTGGGGACCGGCGCCAGGCGGCGGGTAGCTCGGCGGCGGGTAGCTCGGAGGCGGCGGCGGGTAACTCGGGGGCGGCGGGTAGTCCGGCGGTGAGAAGTCGGACGGTGGGTAGCTCGGCGCCGGGCCCGGAGGCGGATAGCTCGGTGGCGAGTAGGCGGGCGGCGGCGTGTATCCCCCGGAGCCAGTCGGTTCGTTCGTCGCGTCCGGCTCGGAGAATTTCATTTGCTCGATCGGCGGCGCCTCGTAACCACCCGACGTCGGTTCCGACGGTTCCTTGTCCGGTTCCTTGTCGGGGTCGGATGGTGACGTTTCGCCTGCGTTACCGCCGGGATTTGTCATGCTGTTCAACCTAGCGCAACGCCTGTGCCGCCGTTACGGCTCGCGCGGCGGGGGCACGAATCGGCGCGCCCGATCGTTGCGCCGACGAGAGCAGCTGCGAATCAGGCACTGCCTGGAGGAGAATGAATTGATGACGAGCCCATTCCAGCCCGGTCAAAGCCCTGGCGTCACACCCGGCGCGGGCAGTCCCGTCCGTGGTGGTCCGGTGGCCCTGCCGACGCCCCCGAAGGGGTGGCCGATCGGTTCCTACCCGACCTACGCCGAGGCGCAACGCGCCGTGGACTACCTGTCAGACCAACAGTTTCCCGTGCAGCAGGTCACGATCGTCGGCGTCGACCTGATGCAGGTGGAGCGTGTCACCGGCCGCCTGAGCTGGCCCAAGGTGCTGGGCGGCGGGGTCCTCACCGGAGCATGGCTTGGCCTGTTCATCGGCCTGATCCTCGGGTTCTTCAGCCCCAACCCGTGGAGCGCACTGCTGACCGGCCTGATCGCCGGCGTGTTCTTCGGCCTGATCACCTCGGCGATCCCCTACTCGATGGCGCGCGGCACAAGAGACTTCAGTTCCACCATGCAGCTCGTGGCGGGACGGTACGACGTCCTCTGCGATCCTCAGAGCGCCGAGAAGGGCCGGGATCTGCTGGCGCGCTTGAAGATCTAGATAAACGGCGGGTGCTGCACGCCGCGTCGCTCGCATGGTGTGCGGCGCGGGTCGCCGCGATCCTGGTCTCGAACTTTGTTCTAGTCTTCCCTGTACGGCATCGTCGCTGGTTGGAAATTGGGGAGCGATGAAGAGGTAAGTCGATGGCGGAGATCGTGTTGGACGGGGTGACCAAGAGTTACCCCGACGGCGGAAGCGTCAATGGCGTCCGGGAGGTGGTCAAGGACCTGTCCCTCACCATCGCCGATGGAGAGTTCGTCATCCTCGTCGGGCCGTCCGGGTGCGGGAAATCGACGACGCTGAACATGATTGCAGGACTCGAGCCGATCACCTCGGGTGAGCTGCGCATCGCCGGTGAGCGGGTGAACGAGAAGGCGCCCAAAGACCGCGACATCGCGATGGTCTTCCAGTCGTATGCCCTCTACCCGCACATGACGGTGCGGCAGAACATCGCGTTCCCGCTGACGTTGGCCAAAGCGGATAGGGCGCACATCGCGGAGAAGGTGGAGAAGACCGCGAAAATCCTTGATCTGATCGAACTTCTGGACCGAAAGCCCGGGCAGCTTTCCGGTGGGCAGCGCCAGCGGGTTGCGATGGGACGGGCGATCGTACGCAGTCCGAAGGCGTTTCTGATGGACGAGCCGTTGTCCAACCTCGACGCCAAGCTGCGGGTGCAGATGCGCACCGAGATAGCCCGGCTTCAGCACAGATTGGGCACCACCACCGTCTACGTCACCCATGACCAAACCGAGGCGATGACGTTGGGTGATCGCGTTGTGGTGATGCTTGCCGGTGTGGCCCAGCAGGTCGGTACGCCGGACGAGTTGTACAACCACCCGGCCAATCTGTTCGTCGCCGGATTCATCGGGTCACCCGCGATGAACTTCTTCCCGGCGTCGCTCACCGAGGTCGGAGTTCAATTGCCGTTCGGCGAAGTGGTGTTGCCGCAAGCGGTTTCCCACCACCTGGCCAGAAAGGCACCCGCCGACATCATCGTCGGGGTCCGGCCCGAGCGGATCGAGGACGCTTCGCTGCTGGACGGCTACGCCAGGATCAGGGCGCTGACGTTCACCGTGATCGTCGATTTGGTCGAATCGCTCGGAGCCGACAAGTACGTGCATTTCACGCTTGAGGGGGCCCGCGCGCGGTCGGATCAGCTGGCGGAGTTGGCCGAATCCTCCAGTGGTCCCGAAAATGAGTTCATTGCAAGGGTTTCCGCTGAATCGACGGCTACAAAAGGCCAGGAGCTGGTGTTGGCGTTGGATACCTCCAAACTGCTGATCTTCGACGCGGACTCCGGGATCAATCTCACGCCGCCGCCCGACGCGGACCTGTCGACTGCGCAGCCACCCGAGTGACCGACGTCCTGGCCGCGGTTCGCGCACACGTGCATGACCACTTCGTCCGCGACGGAATTTCCTCGCGGCCGGAGGAGGCCAGCGTGACGTTCCTGGGCGCCGAGCGCATCGACATACTGCGGTTCGGGCCGGATCCCGGTCGCGACGGTGCGTATCACTATGTGTCAGTTGGCTGTTCGCGGCACCCGATGTTCGATCCCGCCGAGCTGGTCACGGATGCCATCCACGGCCCGCGGGCGGAGGTGGTGGTGACGCTGCGGGGACCGACGCCCAACGGCCTGGCGAGATCCGTCGCCGTCCTGGCCGCTGCCCCGGCCGTGGAGGGGCTCATGCTCGAGCCCGACGCCCTGATCGATCTCGGTTCGCCGATCTGGGAGGGGTCTCCGTTTACTGCCATGTTGTTGGGCGTGAGCGACATCGACGATGTCGCCTTGCCATCGCCGCTGCCCTCCGTTGTCATCCTCTCGGCGACGCCGATCACGGCGACGGAGGCGGCGTGGGTGCGGCTGATGGGGCCCGACGCGATGCGGGAGGCGTGGGAGGCGGACGGGGTCGACACCCTCGACGCACAGCGGCGGGCCGCTGATCCAACTTGAGCGGCGGGCCGCTGATCCAACTTGAGCGGCGGGCCGCTGATCCAACTAGAGCGGGCTCACAGCCAGTCTTTGCGCCGGAAGGCCCGGTAGAGGAGCAGACACACCAACGCGATTCCGGTCAGCACGGCCGGATAACCCCACCGCGCGTTGAGCTCGGGCATGTATTCGAAGTTCATGCCGTAGATGCCAGCCACCATCGTCGGCACCGCCGCGATGGCGACCCACGCCGAGATCTTGCGCATGTCGATGTTCTGCTGCATTCCGACCTTGGCGAGCGCCGCCTGGACAAGCGACGACAGCATCTCGTCGTAGCTGGCGATCCGGTCGGCCGCATGCGTCTGGTGGTCGACGACGTCGCGCATGTAGCGCAGCACCTCTTTGGACAGCAGATCCTTGTGTTCGGAATTGATCCGGCCAAGCTCGACCGACAGCGGGGCGACGGCGCGGCGGAGTTCGACGACCTCGCGTTTGAGCATGTAAATCTGCTCGATGTCGGTCTTCTTGGTGGGGGAGAAGGTCTCCTCCTCGATGGCGTCGATATCGCACTCCATCAGCCGCGTGACGTCCAGGTAGCTGTCGACCACGTGGTCGGCGATGGCGTGCATGACGGCGTACGGGCCCAGCGCGAGGTGCTTGTGCTCGTCCTCCATCTTCTTGCGGACCCCGGCCAGCCCGGTGTGTTCGCCGTGTCGCACCGTCACGACGAAATCAGGCCCGACGAACACCATGATCTCGCCGGTCTCAACGATCTCGGGGGCCGAGGCGACAGACTCATGCGGCACATAGTTGACCGTCTTGAGCACGAGGAACAGCGTGTTGTCGTAGCGCTCCAGTTTCGGGCGCTGGTGAGCGTGCACCGCATCCTCGACGGCGAGCGGGTGCAGGCCGAACACCGTGGCGACGGCCTGCATCTGGTGCTCGTCGGGTTCGTGTAGCCCGACCCACACGAAAGCCTGCTGACCGCCCGCCTCGATCTCGCGGACCTTATCCACGGCGGCGGCGTGCGTGTACTTGCCGGGCAGTCGCGCGCCTTCGACGTAGATGGCGCAGTCCACCATCGCGCGTGCGACGGGAACGTGGATGCTCCTGGCGTTGAGCGGGGCGATGGGTTTGCGGCCGGTGGTGCGGAGCAGCGACGGCGGTAGTGCCCGGAACGACGGCATGTGCGACCTCCCCTCGCGGCGGAAACCCTGGGTAACAGCGGATAACATCGACCCGCAATCGTACGCCGGGCGTCCCCGTCTCGATCGGTTCACGAGTGACCAACCTGGCCATATGGATCCCTGTGGTCGAGTAACCTGGCGCCGTGTCGGAAATGGTGCGCACTCCCCAGGTCCTCATTGATGACGCCGAGATCTTCGCCGCCCACGAAGGCGGGAAGCTCTCCGTAGCGCTGAGGGCTCCGCTGGACACGCAGCGGGCGTTGTCGATCGCCTACACGCCCGGCGTCGCGAAGGTGAGCCGGGCGATCGCCACCGATCGCACGCTGGCCGCCAAGTACACGTGGGCCAACCGGTTGGTGGCCGTCGTCAGCGACGGAAGCGCGGTGCTCGGTCTCGGCGACATCGGCGCCGCGGCGTCACTGCCGGTGATGGAGGGAAAGAGCGCGCTGTTCAAGACCTTTGGCGGGCTCGACTCGATCCCCATCGTGCTCGACACCAACGATCCCGACGAGATCGTCGAAACCCTCATCCGGCTGCGCCCCACGTTCGGCGCGGTCAACCTGGAGGACATCTCGGCGCCGCGCTGCTTCGAGATCGAACGGCGCGTCATCGAGGCGCTGGACTGCCCGGTCATGCACGACGACCAGCATGGCACCGCGATCGTCGTGCTCGCGGCGCTGCGAGGCGCCACGACGGTGCTCCACCGGGAGATGGCCGGACTGCGTGTCGTGATCGTCGGCGCCGGCGCAGCCGGGGTGGCGTGCGCGAACATCCTGCTGGCGGCCGGCATCGCTGACGTCACCGTGCTCGATTCGAAGGGCATCGTGCACTCCGGTCGCGGCGACCTCAACAGCTTCAAGGCCGAGCTGGCCACCAGGACCAATCCACGTGGACTGTCCGGCGGGCTCGCCGAGGCACTGGCCGGTGCCGACGTCTTCATCGGGCTGTCGGCGGGCGTGGTCCCCGAGGAACTCGTCGCCACCATGGCCCCCGACGGCATCGTGTTCGCGATGTCGAACCCGGACCCGGAGATCCATCCCGACGCCGCGCGCAAGTATGCGGCCGTGGTCGCTACCGGTCGCAGCGACTTCCCGAACCAGATCAACAACGTGCTGGCCTTCCCCGGCGTGTTCCGCGGGGCGCTGGACGCCGGTGCACGACGAATCACCGAGGAGATGAAGGTGGCCGCCGCCGAGGCGATCTTCTCGGTCGTCGGCGACGACTTGGCCGTCGACCGCATCGTGCCGAGCGCACTGGATCCGCGGGTGGCGCCGGCGGTGGCCAGCGCGGTCGGAGCGGCGTCGCGGTCGAACCCCTGAGTCGCCGATGGGCTCAGTTCGCACGGGCGTCGTAACCAGGTTGCGCGTTCTGGCGTCGGGGCTGCTGGCATTGGTGATCGTCGCGTGTGGCGGTCCTGCTCCACCGCCGTCGGTGACCGTCGGCGCGGACCAGAACCCCGAATCGGCACTGCTGGCTCATCTGTACGCTGCGGCGCTGCGGTATTACGGCAGCGCCACCCGCGTCGAAGCCACGTCTGACCCGCTGACCGGTCTGGACGGCGGCGACGTCAATGTGGTTCCGGGTCTCACCGGACGCCTGCTGTCGAGGTTCGAACCCGACGCCCGCGCGCGCGGCGACGTGCAGGTCTACCGCGAGATGGTGTCGGCGCTGCCGGAAGGAGTCGCCGCCGGCGACTACACGACCGCCGCGGAGGACAAACCCGCCGTCGCGGTCAGCGAGTCGACCGCACGAGCGTGGGGTGGCCGCGACGTGTCGGCGCTGGTCCGCAACTGCGCCGGGGAGCGGGTGGGCGGCGTATCCGGCGCACGGGTGCCCGCGGCCATAGGCGGGTGCAGGCTGCCGGTAGCGCAAACCTTCCCCGACGACGCCGCGCTGTACGCCGCGCTGCGGGCTGGGGAGATCGACGCGGCGTGGACCACCACCGCCGCGCCCGAGGTGCCTGCCGACGTGATCGTCCTGGCTGACCGCACCTCGCTGATCCGTGCGGAGAACGTGGTGCCGCTCTACCGGCGCAACGAACTCAGCGAATCCCAGGTGCTGGCCATCAACGAGATCGCCGGGGTGCTGGACACGGCCGCGCTGGCGGAGATGCGAGCGCGCGTGGCCGGCGGTGCAGATCCGGCGGCGGTGGCGGACGAGTGGCTGGCCGCCCACCCGCTCGGACGCTAAGACGGCTCGGGCGCCAAGACGGTCAGTGCCGCGGTATGAGTCGGCCCGCCACCGCAGAGAACAGTTGTTGATAGCCCGATCCGGTGACGCGCACGATCAGATCGAGCACCTTGGCGTCGGCGCCGACGAGTACGCGTGCCCTGTTCTTGCGGACGCCCTCGAGGATGATCCGCGCCGCCCGCTCCGGTGAGGTCCGTGCCAGCTTGGTATCGAACAACTGGGCCAGCTCGTCGGCGTCGAGACCCTCTGCGGCGGTCGAGTTGCGAGCGATCGCGGTCTTGATGCCGCCCGGGTGCACCGTGGTGACTTTGACGGGGTGACCGGCCATCAGCATCTCCTGGCGCAATGCCTCGGTGAATCCGCGCACCGCGAACTTGGCGGAGTTGTAGGCCGCCTGGCCCGGGACGGCGAACAGGCCGAAGACGCTGGAAATGTTGACGACGTGGCCGTCGCCGGAGGCGATGAGGTGCGGCAGGAACACCTTCGTGCCGTTGACCACGCCCCAATAGTCGACGTCCATCACCCGCTCGATGTCCTTGAACGGGCTTACCGCGACGTCGCCGGTGTAGGCGATACCCGCGTTGTTGTAGATCTGGTTGACCTTTCCGAACTGGTCGGCGACGGCGTCGGCGTAGGTGTGGAAAGCCTCGCGCTCGGTGACGTCGAGGCGGTCGGCCCTGACCTGTGCGCCGATGAATCGCACGCGCTCCTCGGTGACCGCCAACCCTTCGGTGTCGACATCGCTGATCGCCACGGCGGCCCCCGACTGTGCCAGCTCGAGCGCCAGTGCCTGTCCGATACCCGACCCCGCGCCGGTCACCACGGCGACCTTCCCGGCAAAGCCGTCCATACACGTTCTCCTTCGTGTCAGTGGTCGCGGTCGAGGGTAGTCGGTACCGCTGGGTACCGTTCGTCCGGGGGTGTTCAGCGGGTAACGGCAGGTGGCCGACATACGATGCCCAAGTCATGAAGTCATACCGCACTGCGACCGTCGCGACACTGGTCACCGTTGCCGCACTGACGGCCGTCGGCGCAGGTGTCGCCGCCCCGGCGCAGGCCGATACCGACACCGATGCGTTCGTCTCGGCGCTGACGGACGCGGGCCTGACGGGCATCGATCCGGCGACCGCCGTCGCGGTCGGGCAGTCCATTTGCCCGCGTCTGGTCGAGCCGGGTCAGAACGCCGCGAACCTCGCCGCCGATGTCGCCGAGGCTATCGGCAGGCCGCTGGGGCCCGCCACTATGTTCACCGGGCTGGCAATTTCGGTTTTCTGCCCGGCGGCGGTCGACCGGATGGTCAACGGGGACGGCCTCATCCCGCTCTCCGTGCTGGGCTTCTAGCCTTCTCGCCCGCCGAGTGTGAAGCCACGGCGAGATCTAGGCGATAGAGCCGCCGTGAGTTCACAATCGGCGATCGCGCGCCGCCCTCACTCTCCCGATGATGCCCGCCTCGGTGTCCTCGGATGTGACGCGGATGTCGATCCAGCCAAGCCGGGCCACCTCCTCCGCGCGCCGGATATCGCGGTTGAAGCGGGTGCGGCTGGTCCGGTGGTGATCACCGTCGTAGTCCGCGGCGACTTTGATCTCAGGCCAACCCATATCGAGAACCGCTATCAGCATGCCGAACTCGTCGTGGACGGGAATCTGTGTCTGTGGTCGAGGGAATCCCGCGCACGAGCAGTAGCCTCAGCCATGATTTGCGAGGGGACTCCGCGCCGGCGTCGACGAGGTCCAGTGCGGTGCGGGCGGATCTGATGCCGCGGCGGCCCCGGTAACGCTCGGCGAGTAGCTCGACGGCGGCGGGTTTCAGATGCGTGGCGCGGGCCAACGCGTCGATCTCGGCGACGGCCCGGCCGAGCGGGCGTCGGCAGGCGATGTCGAGTGCCGTGCGGACCGGAGTCGTCAGCCGCATCGAGCCGATCGTGACCAGTTCGTCGTCGTCGAGGTGGTCCCACCACGTGTCGACCCCGTGCGGGGGATGACGGTTGTCGTGGACGAGTTCGGCCGCGGCCCACGGATCGACCCACTTGGCACCGAGCATCGCCGCGGCCGACCGCCCCGCCACCACGCCCCGGCGCTTGGACCACAGCCAGGCCGCCTTGGCTCCCGCGATTGCCGTGGACTCGATTCCCCGTGCGAGGTAGACATCGGGGTACACGGCGACAAATCCGCTGCGCAGCGTGTACCGCGTGAGAGTGCCTGCAGCAAGCGCCTCACTGCCGACGAACGGTTCCACCATGCGGGGAAGTGTGCCGACCGGCACCGACACGGAGTCGTTGTGCCCACACAGCACTCCGCCGAGTGTGAACGGAGGGCGACATTTCGTCGTGAAACTCGCCGCCAGTTCACACTCGGCGGGGTAACTCAGGCGAACGCCTCGTGCAGGCTGAATTCTCCTCGGCGTTCCCTTCGCTGCCTGATTGCCCGGTTCCTCCACGGGGCTCGTTCCTCGCCCCGCTTCGTCACCGGGCGGCGCTCAGGCGAACGCCTCGTCGATGATCTCCTGCTGTTCGACCGCATGCACCTTCGACGAACCCGACGACGGCGCCGACATGGCCCGCCGCGAGATCCGCTTGATCCCGGCCAGCTGGTCCGGCAGCAGCTCGGGCAGCGTCAGCCCGAAGGTCGGCCAGGCACCCTGGTTGGCAGGCT
Source organism: Mycobacterium sp. (assembly GCF_044223235.1). GTDB lineage: Bacteria > Actinomycetota > Actinomycetes > Mycobacteriales > Mycobacteriaceae > Mycobacterium. Next base: position 8,348 of record NZ_JBGAME010000044.1, on the reverse strand, counting down.
CTTCCTGCACCCAGAAGTACTGCTCGACGCTCGGATAGCTGTCCAAGGTGTTGCTCAGTCGGCGCTTGGGCAGCGGCGCGAGCTGCTCGACGCGCACGATCGCGATGTCGTCCCGCTTGTCCTTGGCCTTGCGCGCGGCCAGCTCGTAGTAGATCTTGCCGCTGGTCAACAGGATCCGCTTGACCTTGGTGCGATCACCGTCGCCGTCGGTGTAGGTCGGCTCCTCCAGGATCGAGCGGAACTTCTGCTCGGTGAAGTCGCGGATATCGCTGACGGCGGCCTTGTTCCGCAGCATCGACTTCGGCGTGAACACGACCAGCGGCCGCTGCACCCCGTCGAGGCCGTGGCGGCGCAGCAGGTGGAAGTAGTTCGCCGGCGTCGACGGCACGGCGATCGTCATATTGCCCTCGGCCCACAGCTGCAGGAACCGCTCGATGCGGCCCGACGTGTGGTCGGGGCCCTGTCCTTCGTGGCCGTGCGGCAGTAGCAGCACCACGTCCGAGAGCTGGCCCCACTTCGCCTCACCGGAGCTGATGAACTCGTCGATGATCGATTGCGCACCGTTGACGAAGTCGCCGAACTGCGCCTCCCACAGCACCAGCGCGTCCGGGTTGCCCACCGAGTAGCCGTACTCGAAGCCGACCGCCGCATACTCCGACAGCGCAGAGTCGTACACCAGGAACCGTCCACCGGTGGGGGTGCCGTCGGGGTTGGTGGTCAGCAGCTGCAGCGGGGTGAACTCGTCGCCGGTCCTGCGGTCCATGACCACCGCGTGCCGCTGCGTGAACGTGCCTCGGCGGACGTCCTGGCCGGAGAACCGGATCAGCTTGCCCTCGGCGAGGAACGACCCCAGCGCGAGCAGCTCGGCGAATGCCCAGTCCACCTTGCCCTCGTAGGCCATCTCCCTGCGCTTCTCCAGCACCGGCTTGACCCGGGGATGCACGGTGAAGCCCTCGGGGACCGCGAGGTGCGCGTCGCCGATGCGGGCGAGCATCGCCTTGTCCACGGCGGTGGTCATGCCACGTGGAACCATCTGGTCGGCTTCCACCGATTCGCTCGGTTCGGCGGCGTGCTTCTCCAGCTCACGCACCTCGTTGAAGACCCGCTCGAGCTGGCCCTGGTAGTCGCGCAGGGCGTCCTCGGCCTCTTTCATCGAGATGTCGCCGCGGCCGATCAGTGATTCGGTGTAGGTCTTGCGCACACCGCGTTTGGTGTCGATGACGTCGTACATACCCGGCTGGGTCATCGACGGGTCGTCACCCTCGTTGTGTCCGCGGCGGCGGTAGCACAGCATGTCGATGACGACGTCCTTCTTGAACTTCTCCCGGAAGTCCACCGCCAGCCGCGACACCCACACGCACGCCTCCGGGTCGTCTCCGTTGACGTGGAAGATCGGCGCGCCGACCATCTTGGCGACGTCGGTGCAGTACTCCGAGGAGCGCGAGTCGTGGGGCGAGGTGGTGAAACCGATCTGGTTGTTGACGATCATGTGGATCGTGCCGCCGGTGCGGTAGCCGCGCAGCAGCGCGAGGTTCAACGTCTCGGCCACCACGCCCTGGCCGGCGAATGCGGCGTCGCCGTGCAGCATCAGCGGGACGACGGTGTAGCCGTCCTCGCCGTTGCCCTTGTCCAGCAGGTCCTGCTTGGCCCGCACCAAGCCCTCGAGCACCGGGTCGACGGCCTCGAGGTGTGATGGGTTGGCGGTCAGCGACACCTGAATGTCGTTGTCGCCGAACATCTGGATGTAGGTACCCGAGGCTCCGAGGTGGTACTTCACGTCACCGGAGCCGTGTGCCTGCGACGGGTTCAGGTTGCCCTCGAACTCGGTGAAGATCTGCGAGTAGGGCTTGCCGACGATGTTGGCCAGCACGTTGAGACGTCCGCGGTGCGGCATGCCGATGACGACCTCATCGAGGTTGTGCTCGGCGCACTGGTCGATCGCGGCGTCCATCATCGGGATGATGGTCTCGGCGCCTTCGAGCGAGAATCGCTTCTGGCCGACATACTTGGTCTGCAGGAAGGTCTCGAACGCCTCGGCGGCGTTGAGCTTGCTCAGGGTGTACTTCTGCTGGGCGACCGTCGGCTTCTCGTGCTTGACCTCGATGCGCTCCTCGATCCACTTCTGCTGCTCGGGGTCGAGGATGTGGGTGTACTCGACACCCACGTGGCGGCAATAGGAATCGCGCAGCAGGCCAAGGATGTCGCGCAGTTTCTTTTGCTCTTTGCCCGCGAACCCGTTGACCTTGAACTCGCGGTCCAGGTCCCACAGCGTCAGGCCGTGGGTGAGCACGTCGAGGTCGGGGTGGCTGCGGAACCGGTTCTTGTCCAGGCGCAGCGGGTCGATGTCGGCCATGAGATGGCCGCGGTTGCGGTAGGCCGCGATCAGTTCGATGACGCGCGCGTTCTTGTCCTCGATCGAGTCGGGGTTGTCGACGCGCCAGCGGACCGGCTCGTAGGGGATGCCGAGTTCGAGGAAGATCTCGTCGTAGAACTCGTCGTCGAGCAGCAGGTGGTGCACCGTGCGCAGGAAATCGCCCGACTCCGCACCCTGGATGATGCGGTGGTCGTAGGTCGACGTCAGCGTCATCAGCTTGCCGACACCCAGATCCGAGATCCGCTCCTCGCTGGCGCCCTGGAACTCGGCCGGGTACTCCATGGCGCCCGCACCGATGATGGCGCCCTGCCCCTTCATCAGGCGGGGTACCGAGTGCACGGTGCCGATGGTGCCGGGGTTGGTCAGCGAGATCGTCACGCCGGAGAAGTCCTCGGCGGTGAGCTTGCCGTCGCGGGCGCGCCGCACGATGTCCTCGTAGGCCGCGATGAACTGCCCGAAGCGGAAGGTGTCGCACTTCTTGATCGCGGCGACGACGAGCGAGCGGCTGCCGTCCTTACCCGCCAGGTCGATGGCCAGGCCCAGATTGGTGTGGGCCGGGGTGACGGCGTTGGGCTTCCCGTTGATCTCGGCGAAGTGCCGGTTCATGTTCGGGAACTTCTTGACCGCCTGGACGATCGCGTATCCCAGCAGGTGGGTGAACGAGATCTTGCCGCCGCGGGTGCGCTTGAGGTGGTTGTTGATGACGGTCCGGTTGTCGATCATCAACTTGGCCGGGATGGCGCGCACGCTGGTCGCGGTCGGCACATCCAGCGACGCCGACATGTTCTTCACGACTGCCGCGGCGGCGCCGCGCAGTACCTGGGTCTCGTCACCCTCCGCCGGTGGGGCCGCCGGTGCCGTTGGCTTCTCGGCCTTGGCCGGGGCGGCTTTCGCCGCCGGCGCCGCAACGCCGTTGCTGGCTGCCGGCTTTGCTACCGGCGGCGCCGCGGGCGCCGGTGCCGGTGGCGCCGCGGCTGGTGCTGCGGCCTGCTGGGCGGGCTGTCCATTTCCGCTCGCCGCGGCCGCTTCGGTGGTTGGTTCGGGGGAGTAGTCGACGAGGAACTCATGCCAACTGGGATCCACCGACGAGGGATCCTCGCGGAATTTGCGGTACATCTCCTCGACCAGCCACTCGTTCTGTCCGAATGGTGATGGTGAACTGCTCACGGCAGCGACTCGCCTCGCTTCTTATGTCCGGCAAGCGTGCCGAATGCCGCTCGCCACTCGTCTTTGATGATTCCCTATGTGCGGTTACCCGCCTATCCGCCGCATAAAGGCTAACGCGTCCCACGTCGCCGTGAGCAACGCACGGCGGAACCAGTCGGTGTGCGGTAGGACACTAGAGACGGGCGGCTGGCAGGAGGTGCAGTGTCGCGGGCCAGCGTGGTGGTGGGGTACCGAAGGCACGGCGCGCGTTACCGATGATTTTCTTGCCCATCATCCGGTTGCCGACTCCGCCGACCGCAGCGCCGATACCGACCGGCAGCAGCTTGCCGAACGCGATCGCTCCGCGCTTGAGGGTGTACCGCTTGACGAAGTGGCGCAGTAGCCGCGAGTTGAGCTGTGAGACGGCGGGCAGCGGCAGTGTCGCGGCGCCATCGGACAGCCACGCACCGCTCGTGCGACCGGTTCCGAGCAGGTCGGCGACCGCGCGCTTGCCCTCGTCTCCGACGAGCACGGCCAGTACCAGGGCACGGCGACGCTCCCGGTGATCCGCCGGAATGCCGTGGACCTCCGCGACGGCCAGCACGAACAGCGAGGTGGCCTCAAGGAACACCACCGTCTCACCGGCCACGGCGGACAACGCCGCCAGCGTGCCGATGCCGGGGAAGGCCGCCGCCGAACCCACCGCCGCACCGCTGGCCATCACCGCCGCCAGATAACGCTTCTCCAGCTTGGCGATGATCTCGGCCGGGGTGGCGCTAGACGAATGGTCCCGCAGCCTTTGCACGTAGGCCTTCACGGCCGGGGCCTGGAGTCGAGAGCTGCGTTCGATGAGCGTGGAGAGTGCGCGGGCGGCGGCGCTCGGATCTTCCGCCGGTTCCGTTGCGCCGGGCGGCAGCTGCTTCTTCGCGCGGGACCGAGCACTCATGGGGACCTCCTGTGTCCATTACGTCTGCTGGCCCTGTGAGGATCGGCAGCTTGACCGCCGGTTTTCCCGGATTAACCAAGACTTCTCAAGGCTAACGCCCCTTTAACGTTCGGCGAATATCGCTTAGTGCCCGGGTGTGGCGGCGGTCATGCCGCACGGCGGGAGCGGGAGCGAGGAGAAAGAACCTGCGCGGAGCGGGAAGAAAAAATTGATATGCGGTGCTAACTATTTTCATGGCAACATCGTCCGACGTGGATCACACGCGCCCGCAGTCCGGAACAGTCGATCGCCGCCCAGCCGCCAGCCAGGTGCGGATGATCGTCGTTCTCGGCGCATTGGTCGCGCTGGGCCCGCTGACCATCGACATGTATCTCCCCGCCCTGCCCGGCATCGCGGACGATCTGTCGGTCTCCTCGTCGGTCGTGCAGCTCACCCTGACCGGCACGCTGGCCGGGCTCGCGCTGGGTCAGTTGATCGTCGGTCCGCTGTCGGATTCCCTGGGCCGCAGGCGACCGCTGATGGCGGGCATCGTGTTGCACATGGCCGCATCGTTGCTGTGCGTCGTGGCGCCCAACATCGCCGTCCTCGGCGTCGGCCGTGTCCTGCAGGGAATCGGAGCGGCGGCGACGATGGTGGTGGCGATCGCGGCCGTCGGTGACCAATTCGACGATTCGGTGGCGGCCACGGTGTTGTCCCGCCTGATGCTCGTGCTCGGCGTCGCGCCGGTGATCGCGCCGTCGCTGGGCGCGGCGGTGCTGTTGCACGCGTCGTGGCACTGGGTCTTCGCCGCTCTTGTGGTTCTGGCGGGTGCGTTGCTGTTGCTCGCGGTGCTGGCGCTGCCCGAGACGCTCCCGGTGGCGCACCGCAGGCCGCTGCGGGTGCGCAGTATCGCCGCCACCTACGTCTCGATGGTTCGCGACACCAGGTTCGTCATCCTCGCCCTCGCGGCGGCGCTGGCGATGTCGGGACTGTTCGCCTACATCGCCGGGGCGCCGTTCGTGCTGCAGGGCCGCTACGGCCTGGATCAGCAGGCGTTCGCTTTGGTGTTCGGTGCGGGCGCGATCGCGCTGATCGGTGCGACGCAGTTCAACGTGCTGTTGCTGCGGCGGTTCTCACCGCAGACGATCGCCCTGTGGGCGCTGGTGGCGGCCTCGCTGGCCGGGGCCGCATTCATCGCCGTCACGATCGCCGGCATCGGCGGGCTGGCCGGCTTCCTGGTGCCGGTGTTGGCGATCCTCGCGGCGATGGGCTTGGTGCTACCCAATGCGCCGGCGGTCGCGCTGTCACGCCACCACGAAGCCGCGGGTACCGCGGCGGCGCTGCTCGGTGCCGCGCAGTTCGGTGCGGGCGCCGCGATCGCGCCACTCGTGGGCGCGCTGGGCAACGATCAACTGGCGTTGGCGGTCACGATGACCGCCGGGATGGTCATCGCGTTGTGCGGACTGGTGGCCGTGACCGCCGCGTCCCGGTCCGATCGCGACGCCGCCGCCGTCGCCATCGTGGACGACAGTGCCGCCGAAGCCGCCTGAGAGCCCGACTTGTCGCAGTCGGGGTCGGACCGTAGCGTCGGCGAAATCGTTGATCCGACGACTCGACAGCCGATGTCCCAGCCGCTGACCGCGCGCGGCCCGAACGACCCCAACCCTTGGGCCGCGTTGTGGGCGATGCTGGTCGGCTTCTTCATGATCCTGGTCGACGCAACCATCGTCGCGGTCGCCAATCCGGCGATCATGGCGGGCCTGGGTAGCGACTACGACACCGTGATCTGGGTGACCAGCGCCTATCTGCTTGCGTATGCGGTGCCGTTGCTGCTGTCCGGCAGGCTGGGCGACCGATTCGGCCCGAAGAATCTGTACATCCTTGGTTTGGCGGTGTTCACCGCTGCGTCGCTGTGGTGCGGTTTGGCGGGCAGCATCGAGATGCTCATCGCGGCACGCGTGGTGCAGGGTGTCGGCGCCGCGTTGCTCACCCCGCAGACGTTGTCGACGATCACGCGGATCTTCCCGAGCGAACGCCGTGGGGTGGCGCTGGGTGTGTGGGGCGCGACCGCGGGAGTGGCGACGTTGGTCGGGCCGCTGGCAGGCGGCGTGCTGGTGGACGGGCTGGGCTGGCAGTGGATCTTCTTCGTCAACGTGCCGATCGGCATCGTCGGGCTGAGCCTGGCCGTCTGGCTGATCCCGGTGCTACCGACCCGCTCGTCGCGTTTCGACGTGCTCGGCGTCGTGCTGTCGGGGACCGGGATGTTCCTCATCGTGTTCGCGCTTCAAGAGGGCCAGTCGCACCAGTGGACGTTGTGGATCTGGGGGATGCTGGCGGGTGGCGTCGGGTTCATGGCCGCCTTCGTCTACTGGCAGCACGTCAACGCCGCCAACGATCCGCTCATCCCGCTGCGGATTTTCCGCGACCGCGACTTCACCCTGTCCAACCTGGGCATCGCGACGATCGGCTTCGTCGTGACCGCCATGATCGTGCCGGTCATGTTCTACGCGCAGGCGGTGTGCGGGCTCTCGCCGACCCGTGCGGCGCTGCTCACCGCCCCGATGGCGATCGCGACGGGTGTGCTGGCGCCGTGGGTGGGCAGCATCGTGGACCGCTCCCATCCCCGGCCTGTGATCGGTTTCGGTTTCTCGGTGTCGGCGATCGCGCTGACGTGGCTGTCGATCGAGATGACCCCGGTGACACCGATCTGGCGGCTGGTCCTTCCGCTGACGGCGATGGGCATCGGCATGGCTTTCATCTGGTCGCCGCTGGCCGCCACGGCGACGCGACAACTGGCGCCGGACCTGGCGGGTGCCGGATCGGGTGTGTACAACACGACCAGGCAGGTCGGCTCGGTGCTCGGCAGCGCGAGCATCGCCGCGTTCATGACGTCGCGAATCGGCGCGGAGATGGGATCGGCCGGCGGGCCGGCGGGCGGGCCACGCGGCGGCGACGCGCCGACCCGTCTGCCCGATGTGTTGCACGAACCGTTCGCCGCCGCGATGTCGCAGTCGACGCTGCTGCCCGCGTTCGTCGCGTTGTTCGGCGTGATTGCCGCGATGTTCCTGGTCGGCTTCGGCGACCGCAGCGACGATGGCGGGCATACGGTCGAGTCGGATCGGCCCCGGCCGCCTGCGCTGCCCGACGAGGCGGTGGTCGAGCCGGCACCGTCGCACGGAGGCGATCCAGGACCTGCTCCGCCGGCGGAACCGATCGGTATGTTGCGCAACAGGTTCGATGTGTACCGCACGGATCGGACATCGGACGTGCGGGGGCGGGCGGCCGGGTCGCGGTATTCGGCGGACGCGGGCGACGACCGCTCCCGCCCTAGCCGACACGACGAGACATCCGGTCTGGCGTCGCACCGCGTGGCTGGCCGCCATTCCCGGGCCGATCCCGACGACACGCCCACCCACGGCAGACGCGCCGGCCCGGCCCGGGACTAGCTGGTGCTTACGTGAGGCTTCCCGTCGCACTTCGTTGACGTAGCCTGCGGAGCCACATCGAACGCCGACACGGAGGGCACTGCCGGACGGGGTGCGGCCGCCCCGGCCCGGTCTGTCGGCTCGACCGGCCCGGCGTGACGGTGCTTCACGCCGGGCCCTGTTGCGTTCAGCCATCGTCACCCGCTGTCTTCCACCTCCTCCTCTTGGTTGTCTTCCTCGTCCTGCTTGTTGTCGTTGTTGGCGAGCGCGAGGAGGCGTTCGGGGTGGTGGAGGTGGTTGATGCGGTGTTGGCCGGTGTCGAGGTGGGGTGGGGGGGTCCATTCGATGAGGCCGTCGTCGCGGGTGTGGGTGGTCCACGCGGTGGTGTCGATGAGCCGATTGTCCGGGCCGCAGGCCAGGGTGAGGTCGTCGATGTTGGTGTGCCCGTCGGTGGCCCAGCCGGTGACGTGGTGGGCCT
>NZ_JBGAME010000043.1:0-23665 GCF_044223235.1 Mycobacterium sp. | reverse complement strand
AGCACATCAAGGAGTCCCCGCCGCCGCTGCCCGCCGACCTGCCGCCCAACGTCCGGGAGCTCATCGAGATCACCCTGGTCAAGAATCCGGGGATGCGGTACCGCTCCGGCGGCCCGTTCGCCGACGCGGTTGCGGCGGTGCGCTCGGGCCGACGACCGCCCCGGCCCAACGCCCAGCCGACGATCGGGCGCGCCGCGCCCGCGGCGGTACCGTCGGCCGCGCAGGCCCGTGCCGCTGCCGACTTCACCGCCCGCGGCCCGGCAACGGCGGCGCGATCGCGACCGGCGACGGCAGCCAACCGGCCAGCGCCAGCGCGGCGCACCTTCTCATCAGGCCAGCGTGCATTGCTGTGGGCGGCCGGGGTGCTCGGTGCGCTGGCGATCGTCATCGCCATCCTCATCGTGCTCAACGCACAGGACCGCAGGGATCGGCAGACCCCGCCGCCGACCATCACCAACACGATCACCGAGACCACGCCCTATCAATCGCCCGCCGCGAGCCCGGGGCTGCTCACCCCGGCCGTGACGCCTACGGCTCCCACCGGCTGGCACGATGCCGGGGTTATCGGTCATCGTGGAGACATACTCGGGGTATCCCGACACGACACATCGGCGTCACCGGCATTGCCGGGAGCGCCCCGGGACCCAGAACAGACATGGCGATGACGACCCCGCAGCACCTTTCCGACCGATACGAACTCGGCGAGATCCTCGGCTTCGGCGGCATGTCCGAAGTCCATCTGGCGCGTGACCTGCGGTTACACCGCGACGTCGCGATCAAGGTGTTGCGCGCCGACCTGGCCCGCGACCCCAGCTTCTACCTGCGCTTCCGGCGCGAGGCGCAGAACGCCGCGGCGCTGAACCATCCCGCGATCGTGGCGGTGTACGACACCGGCGAGGCGGAGACGCCGACCGGACCGCTGCCCTACATCGTGATGGAGTACGTCGACGGCGTCACCCTGCGTGACATCGTGCACACCGAGGGGCCGATGCCGGCGAAGCGGGCCATCGAGGTGATCGCCGATGCCTGCCAGGCCCTCAACTTCAGCCACCAACACGGCATCATCCATCGCGACGTCAAACCCGCCAACATCATGATCAGCAAGACCGGCGCGGTGAAGGTGATGGACTTCGGCATCGCCCGGGCGCTGGCCGATTCGCACAGCGTCACCCAGACCGCCGCGGTCATCGGCACCGCCCAGTATCTGTCGCCCGAACAGGCGCGCGGCGACTCCGTCGACGCCCGCTCCGATGTGTACTCGCTGGGCTGCGTCCTCTACGAGATCCTCACCGGTCAACCGCCGTTTGTGGGCGATTCACCCGTCGCGGTGGCCTACCAGCATGTCCGCGAGGACCCGGTGCCACCGTCGGAGCGTCACAAGGGGATCTCCCCGGAGCTGGACGCCGTGGTGCTCAAGGCGCTGGCGAAGAACCCCGACAACCGCTACCAGACCGCCGCGGAGATGCGCGCCGACCTGGTCCGGGTGCACAGCGGCGAAGCGCCTGACGCGCCCAAGGTGCTCACCGACGCCGAGCGCACCTCGCTGCTGGCATCAACGCCCACCCACGACCCGATCCCGCCTGTCGAGGGGCCCGACTCCCGTTACGGCGATCGCGACCGTGGCGGATCGGTGGCCCGCTGGCTCGTCGCGGTGGCGGTGCTCGCGGTGCTCACCGTCCTCGTCACCGTCGCGATCAACGTATTCGGCGGCGAAACCCGGGACGTCCAGGTGCCCGATGTGCGCGGGCAGGCTTCGGCCGACGCGATCGCGGCGTTGCAGAACCGCGGCTTCAAGACCCGCACCCAACAACAGCCGGACAACACCGTGCCGCCCGACCACGTCATCAACACCGACCCGGAGTCCAACACGGCCGTGGGCGCCGGCGACGAGATCACGATCAACGTCTCCACCGGCCCCGAGCAGCGTGCGGTGCCCGATGTGTCGTCGCTGAGTTACGCCGACGCTGTCCGCCGCTTGACCGACGCTGGGTTCGGGCGGTTCCGGCAGTCGGCATCGCCGTCGACGCCCGAGATGAAGGACCGGGTGGTCGGCACCAATCCACCGGCCAACCAGACCTCGGCGATCACCAACGAGATCACCATCGTCGTCGGATCCGGACCCGAGACCGCGGCCGTGCCCGACCTCAGCGGTCAGACGGTCGACCAGGCGACCAGCAACCTCAACGTGTTCGGGTTCACCAAGACCATCCAGAACCAGGTGGACAGTACGCAGACGGCCGGGCAGGTGGTCGGCACCAACCCGGCGGCGGGTCAGACGGTGCCGCTGGATACGGTGATCGAGCTGCAGGTGTCGCGGGGCAACCAGTTCGTCATGCCTGACCTCAGCGGCATGTTCTGGGACGACGCCCAACCCCGGCTGCGGGCGCTGGGCTGGACCGGATCGATGGACAAGGGCGCCGACGTGCAGGCCGGCGACCAGAACCGCGCGCGCGTCGTCAGTCAGTCACCGTCGCCGGGCACCGGGGTGAACTACAGCGGGACGATCACGCTGAGGTTCGGCTCCTAAGCCCACGTCGGCCTCCCGCGACGGTAACGCCAGGGCGCGAGATGCGCCCCGATGCCGCCGTCACGTTACCCACGGCGCGCCTGGACGCTGTTAGGCGGATCGGGACGTGGCGGACACTGCGCTGGCCACCTCACGCTCGAGTTCCTGGACCAGCGCCTCGGCCGGGGCCGCACCGCAGTAGCCCAGCCAGTTGGCCAGCATCCGGTGACCGCCTTCGGTGAGAATGGACTCCGGATGGAACTGCACGCCGTGGATCGGTAGTTCGACATGGCGAACCGCCATGATCACCCCGTCGCTGCGCTCGCCGGGGCTTGTCCCGTCGCTGCGCTCGCCGGGGCTTGTCCCGTCGCTGCGCTCGCCGGGGCTTGTCCCGTCGCTGCGCTCGCCGGGGCTTGTCCCGTCGCTGCGCTCGCCCTGGACGACGCCGGTCCGCGCGATGACCTCGAGTTCGTCGGGCACCGTCTCGGGCAGGATCGTCAACGAGTGGTACCGGGTCGCGGTGAACGGATCGGGTAGACCCGCCAGCACACCGACGCCGCTGTGGTGCACCACGCTGGTCTTGCCGTGCAGCAACTCGGGTGCACGATCGACCGTCCCTCCGAACGCCACGCCGATGGCCTGGTGCCCGAGGCATACACCCAGCAGCGGGGTCGTCGCGGCCGCGCACGCCCGTACCAGCGGAATGGTGGCGCCCGCCCGTTCGGGGGTGCCCGGGCCGGGGCTGAGCAACACACCGTCGAACCCGTTGGCCGCCGCGGCGATGTCGGCGTCGGTGGCCAGCCGCGCGTCGTCGTTGCGCCACACCTCGGCCTCGACGCCGAGCTGGCCCAGGTACTGCACCAGATTGAAGACGAAGCTGTCGTAGTTGTCGACGACCAAGACCCGCATCAGCCCAGGTTACTGGTTGCTCAGAGGCCGGCGGCGCCCGGCGATCAATAGGGGATCGGCTCGGTCGGCACCGCGTAGCGCAGCCTCACCGGGTCGGGGTGGCCCACCAGTTGCACCTCGGTGCGCGGTTCCTCCGTGTAGCCAAGTCCAAACCGCGCAACGTACCGCTTGTAAAGGTCGACCAGCGGGGCGTCGGCCAGCGCGGCCTGCATGGCCGCCGCGTCGCCGATCGCGGTGATGACGTACGGCGGGCTGTAGGTCCGCCCGTTGAGCAGCAGCGTATTGCCCACGCACCGCGGCGCCGACGTGGCGATGATGCGCTGGTCCTGCATCTGCACACCTTCCGCGCCTGCGCTCCACAGCGCGTTGAGGACAGCCTGGATGTCTTGCTGGTGTACGACGAGGTCATCGGGGGAGGCGTCGCGGGGGAACCGCCCCTCCGCGTCTCGCTGGGCGTCGGTGAGGGTGACGATCAGCCCGGGACCCCGCATCGGCTCCAGTCCGGCCTCCCGCGCCAGCCGGTCGCTTCTGGCGGTGATTGCGGCGAGCGCGGCATCGGAACCGGGGGAGCCGCCGTGGTGGGTGTCGATCGACGTGTCCAGCGCATCCCGCTCAGCGCCCAGCCTGTCCACCGTTCGCTGCGACTCCCGCACCAAATCGACCAGCCGCGGGGCATCGCTTCGGCGGATCTCGTCGCCACCGGACACCCCATGAGTAGCGGCGAGCAGGAGCCCGGCCAGCAGGCACACCACCGGGACGCCGAAGCGCCACGCGGACCGTCGGGGACGATCGTGTGAGCGAACGTCTGAGGTCATGGCAGGTCCATCGGGTTCTCTCCTGGACTCTCTCCTGCGTTAGGCTCGTGGACATCCTGCTTCATCGTCGCACCGAGTAGCCGGTTTTCACACCGGCGCCGGGTCGCGGCGCCGACCGTCCGCGAAGGTAGCCATGCCCAAGTCCAAGGTTCGCAAGAAGAACGACTTCACCATCAATCCGGTGAGCCGGACCCCGGTCAAGGTCAAGGCCGGTCCGTCCAGCATGTGGTTTGTGATCCTGTTCATCGGGCTGATGTTGTTCGGCCTGGTCTGGCTACTGGTCTTCCAGTTGGCAGCCACCAATCCGTACGACACGCCCAGCCTCCTGCAGTGGATGGCCGATCTGGGTCCGTGGAACTACGCGATCGCGTTTGCTTTCATGATCACCGGATTGTTGCTCACCATGCGGTGGCGGTGACGCGTACCTCCGGCCCGAATGCTGTCATTTGGGGTCGCGGGTGCCCGCGGTTTAGCAACCTTCGAATCGTTCAATCACACCGATGTGATTCATCCCCATTGGGGATAGCACCTGTGGATAACTCCATCCGCTGCGGTAGGACAGTGTTGCGAGCCCGTGCAGCGAACTGAATGGAGCCCGTCCACGCCCGGAATCGCTGGTTGTGGCGTGTTCGGGCTGGCGATGGCTACCGTTTGTGTGACCGTCGTCACAGACCTGCCGGGACGGATTCTGACCGGCGTCGCTGCTGTGGGGCTCCTCACCTTTGCAGGCATGGCGTGGCGGGCGCGACCCAAGCTGGCAATCACCGATGCGGGTCTGACCATTCGGGGATGGTGGCATACGCAGGTTCTGACCCGCAGCGACGTCAAGCTGATCCGCATCACCGAGTTCCGCCGGATCGGGCGCAGGACGCGACTGCTCGAGGTCGACACCCATGACGGGCGGCTGATGGTGTTCACCCGGTGGGATCTTGGCACCGATCCGGTGATCGTCCTGGACGCGTTGACGGCCGCGGGTTACGCCGGCCGCTGACCCTTGGCACGCTCACGGCCAAGGGCTCGCAGCCAACGGAAAGCCCCCGGCGAGCATTCTCGCCGGGGGCTGAGGGTCAGCGGGGTGCTGTCAGGAGACGGTGATCGACTCGATGACCACGGGCTCGGTCGGGCGGTCGTTTCGGTCGGTCGCGGTGGTGGCGATCGCGTCGACCACCTTTTGCGAATCCGGTTCGACGACCTCGCCGAAGATGGTGTGGCGCCGGTTGAGATGCGGCGTCTTGCCGACGGTGATGAAGAACTGCGACCCGTTGGTGCCCGGTCCGGCGTTGGCCATCGCCAGCAGATAGGGCTTGTCGAACTGCAGCTCGGGGTGGAACTCATCGGCGAAGGTGTAACCGGGTCCGCCGCGGCCGGTGCCCGTCGGGTCACCGCCCTGGATCATGAAGCCGCCGATCACCCGGTGGAACACGGCTCCGTCGTAGAACGGTCCGGAGGTTCCCCCGGATGCGTTACCCGTGCTGTAATCCTTGGTCCCCTGCGCCAATCCGACGAAGTTGGCCACGGTCTTCGGGGCATGATTTCCGAACAAGGCGATCTTGATGTCGCCGCGATTGGTATGCAGGGTTGCGGTCCCTGTCTGGATGGGGCTCGTCACGGGAACCCAGTGTGCCATCCGCCGATTACCAGCCTGCGCGGGCCCACGCCGGTGGAAGATGGCAGGCTGGAATTCCGGTTCGGTGAGGCCGCAGAAAGGTGAAACATGAGCGTGAAGAACGACGCCCGATTGGCCCCGAGGGCACGGCTTGCCCGCGGCCTGAAGTACTCCACGATGGGACCGGTCGATGTCACCCGCGGCGTGGTGGGGCTGGGCGTGCTGTCGGCGGAGTCCGCGGCGTCGAGTCTTCGCAGGCGTTATCAGACGGGACAGCTGCGTAAGGAGCTGGCCGCGGCTCAGGAGACGCTCTCGCATGAGATCGCCGCCGCCCAGGAGGTGGTCGCCAACCTGCCGCAGCGGCTGCAGTCGGCGCGCAAGCCCAAGCGTCGGCGTCGCCCGCTGGTCCTGGCGGCCGTCGGGGTCGCCGTGCTGGCGGGGGGTGCCGTGACATTCTCGATCGTCCGGCGCTCGACTCGGCCCGAGCCGTCACCGCTGCCGCCGAGCGTGGAGGTGGAACCGCGGCCCTGAGGGGCGGGTGTGACGACCGGCGTCGTCGGCCTGCCCTGCCGATGGTTGTGGAGCCTAGGGGATTCGAACCCCTGACTTCTGCCTTGCAAAGGCAGCGCTCTACCAACTGAGCTAAGGCCCCGGCCTGGGTCAAGAAGGCTGATCGGCGGCGACGTGCCAGACCTCGTCGGTGTGCCGCGAGCGCCAGACCAGCACCGCCACGGCGACCGCCACGATCAGTACCGCCAGCCGCATCGTGCACCCTTCCGTGGGCCTAGGAGGACTCGAACCTCCGACCTCTTCGTTATCAGCGAAGCGCTCTAACCGCCTGAGCTATAGGCCCGTAACCGAACACGGCCGAGCGACGAGATTACCGTAAACCCGACCGCGGCCCCAAACCGGTATCGCCCGACGCCTTCGCGGTGGTCAATCGCGGTCGGCCAGCGTCACCTCGACGCCGCCCACCAGATCCGTGGTCAGGTTGTAGATGAACGCCCCGATGGTCGCCATCGCCGTGAGGATCACGATGTTGAGCAGCCCGATCAGGGCTGCCCCGCCGAACACCGTGCCGCTGGACACCAGCTCTCCGCCGGCGCTTCCGCTCGTGCTCGTCAGCAGGTCGCCGACGTTGCTGTTGAGCTTGCTCCACACCCCCATACCGCCGAGCACGAGGTACAGGAACGCGACGGCGATCATCCACACGAAGAACAGCGCCACCGACAACACCAGCGAGACCTTGAGCGCGCTCCACGGGTCGATGCGGCGAATCTGCATGCTCGCCCGCACCGGCCCCCGGGCACGGTTGCCGACCTGCACCTTGCTCGTCGGGGTGGCCACCCGAGCGGGGGGCGGGTCGGCCGGGGTCGCTTTGCGCTGGGGCGGACGCGGCGACGGCCCCGACAGGTCCGGCAGCTCGCTGGGGTAGGCGTCAATGCGCCCGGCGTCGCTGCGAACGGGAAGCTGGGTCTGAACCGTGGGCTGCGACTGACCGGCCGGCGGCGACTGACCGGCCGGCGGCGACTGACCGGCCGGCGGCGGCTGGACGGTGGGCTGATACGGCGCCGCGGGCTGCGGTTGCTCGGCGTCAGGCGCGGGCGCGGCGGTCGGCCCGCCCGAGATGAACCGGTCGAGTCGCGCCTCCATGCCACCCGACGGCGTGGCAGGTGCCGACGCTGCCCTCGGGTTGCTGTCGGGTCGGCTCGATGTCTCGGGCACCGTTCGCTGCGGAGGCTTGGCGGGCCGGCCCTGCCCCGAACCACCGCGCTGCCAGGGCGGCACGTCGGCGGGCTCGGTGACCGCGCCGGTCGACGTTGCCGCTGGCAGCGGACCCGACCCCGTGGACGAAGCGCCGGAGTCGTGACCAGGTCCGACGGAGCCGTTGGTCCCCCCGGCTGGGCGCTCGCCCGCTCGCGGGTGTGCCGGCTCGTTCGGTGAGCTCACTACGGCTCCTTAGCTCGGTCGTGGGGCCGCGGCCCCGGTGGTTCGCGTCACGGCACGTCGGACTCGGCAGCCTCGGCTTCCGGGTCCTCTTCGGCGTTACGCGCGATGGCAATCAGTGTGTCGCCCTCGCCGAGGTTCATCAACCGAACCCCCTTCGTCTGCCGTCCGGCCTTGCGGACCTGGCGGGCGGCCGTCCGGATGACACCTCCGCCGGAGGTGATGGCGTACAACTCGGCCTCGTCATCGACGATCAACGCTCCGACAAGATTGCCACGCCTGCGGTCGTACTGGATTGTCAGTACCCCCTTGCCCCCGCGGCCCTGCACCGGATACTCGTCGATCGCGGTGCGCTTCGCGTAGCCGCCCGCGGTCGCGACCAGCAGATACTTGCCCTCCTGGACAACGTTGAGCGACAGCAGCCGGTCATCGGCGTTGAATCGCATACCCTGCACGCCCGACGTTGCTCGACCCATCGGCCGCAGCACCTCGTCGTTGGCCGCAAAGCGGATCGACTGGCCGTTGGCCGACACCAGCAGCAGATCGTCGGCCGCCGAGCACAACACCGCGCCGACGAGTTCGTCACCATCGCGCAGATTCACCGCGACGATGCCGCCGGACCGGTTGGAGTCGAAGTCGGTCAGCTTGGATTTCTTCACCAACCCGTTGCGAGTAGCCAGCACCAGATAAGGCGCATCCTCGTAGCCCTTGATCTGGATGACCTGGGCGATGCGCTCCTCCGGCTGGAATGCCAGCAGGTTGGCGACGTGCTGGCCGCGGGCCGTGCGGGAGGCCTCCGGCAGCTCGTAGGCCTTGGCTCGGTACACCCGACCCTGCGTGGTGAAGAACAGGATCCAGTCATGGGTGGAGCAGACGAAGAAGTGGTTGACGATGTCGTCCTGTTTGAGCCCGGCACCCTGCACACCCTTGCCACCGCGCTTCTGGCTGCGGTACAGGTCGGTTTTGGTGCGTTTCGCGTAGCCGGTCTCGGTGATCGTCACGACGACGTCCTCGCGGGCGATCAAATCCTCGTCGCTGACCTCACCGTCGGCGGCGACGATGCGGGTGCGACGGTCGTCGCCGTGCTTGTCGACGATCTCCTTGAGTTCGTCGCGCACGATGGCCCGCTGCCGCTCCGGCTTGGCCAAGATGTCCTCGAGGTCGGCGATCTCGGCCTCGATCTTGGCCAGATCGTCGACGATGCGCTGACGTTCCAAGGCGGCCAGCCGGCGCAGCTGCATGTCGAGGATGGCCTGCGCCTGGATCTCGTCGATATCCAGCAACTCGATCAGGCCAGCTCTGGCGATGTCGACGGTCTGCGACGCCCGGATCAGCGCGATGACCTCGTCCAGCGCGTCGAGCGCCTTGACCAGACCGCGCAGGATGTGGGCCCGTTCGTTGGCCTTGCGCAACCGGTAGCGGGTGCGGCGGACGATCACGTCGAGCTGATGGGCCACGTAGAGGCGGATCAGCTGGTCCAGCCGCAGCGTGCGCGGAACACCGTCGACGATCGACAGCATGTTGGCGCCGAAACTCGTCTGCAGCTGGGTGTGCTTGTACAGATTGTTCAGCACGACCTTGGCCACGGCGTCGCGCTTGAGCTCGATGACGATCCGCAGGCCGACGCGGTCGCTGGACTGGTCCTCGATATTGGAGATGCCGGCGAGTTTGCCGTCGCGGACCTGCTCGGCCACCGACGTGATGAAGTTGTCGTGGTTGACCTGATATGGCAGCTCTGTGATGACGATCGAGGTGCGGTTGCGGGAATCCTCTTCGATCTCCACCACGCCGCGCATCCGGATGGACCCGCGGCCCGTGGTGTAGGTATCCGAAATACCTTGCGAACCAACGATCAAACCCGAGGTCGGGAAGTCGGGCCCCTTGACGTACTCACAGACCGCCGTCAGAGTGGCCTCTTCGTCGGCCTCGTGGTTCTCCAGGCACCAGTACACCGCCTCGGCGAGTTCGCGCAGATTGTGCGGCGGGATGTTGGTCGCCATGCCGACCGCGATGCCGCCGGACCCGTTGGCGAGCAGGTTGGGGAACCGGCTCGGCAGAACCGTGGGCTCCTGCACCCTACCGTCGTAGTTCGGAATGAAATCGACTGTCTCCTCGTCGATTTCACGCAGCATCTCCATCGCGAGCGGGGTGAGCCGCGCTTCGGTGTTGTGGCTGACGAATCCGTTGGTGATGAACGCATGGTCTTCGGTGTCGACCCGCAGGCTGTACACCGGTTGCACGCCGGCGTCGGTGACAGACTCCACGCGTGCGTACGTGTAGTTGCCGAGTGTGAACTCACGGACGATTTGGGCCCGATTTCCGTCCCTGGTTTCACACTCGGCGAGTGTGGCTAGGCGATCGCCGGGCCGGATGTCCTCAATCAACTTCCACTCGAGCGTCGGCACACCGGCGATGGTGACGAGGCACAGCATCGGATGGTTCGCGGTACCGGTGAGCGACCGGCCGTCGGTGCTCGTCACCGTGAAGGTCTGGTGGTCGCCGGAGTGGAACAACCGATCCGCCACCACCGGTTCTCCATAGCGCCCAAGGACTTTCAGGTCGATGACGCTGTCCGAGTCGGGCTTCGCACCAGGAACCACGTCACCGATTGCGACGGACTTCCCCTCGGGCAAACTGACGATCGCGTCGCCAGTGACGCAATACCGCATCGCCGCCGGAGGATCGTTACCCGGTGAACCGAAATTGCCCTGACCGTCCACCAGGGGATAGCGCAGCGACCACGGTTGGGCCATCCGCACCAGGGTGTCGTAGATCGACGCGTCACCGTGCGGGTGATAGTTACCCATCGTTTCGGCAACGGAGCGTGCGGATTTCGCGTGGCTGCGGTCGGGGCGGAAGCCGGAGTCGAACATGGCGTAGAGCACGCGGCGGTGCACAGGCTTGAGTCCGTCGCGCACTTCGGGAAGGGCGCGGCCGACGATCACACTCATCGCGTAATCGATGTAGCTGCGCTGCATCTCCTGCTGGATGTCAACCGGCTCGACGCGGTCTCCGGCTTCGCCGCCCGGAGGCAACGTGGTATCTGTCATGGTGTTTCAGCCTTATTCGTGAACAAGTGGCGAATCGTCAAACATCCAGGAAACGAACGTCTTTCGCATTGCGGGTGATGAAGCTACGGCGGGCTTCCACGTCTTCACCCATCAGGATCGAGAACAACTCGTCGGCGGCCGCGGCGTCGTCCAGGGTCACCTGGCGCAGCACCCGCACGGACGGATCCATGGTGGTCTCCCACAGTTCCTTGGCGTCCATCTCACCCAGACCCTTGTAGCGCTGGATGCCGTCGTCCTTGTTGATCTTCTTGCCCGCCTTCAGGCCGGACTCCAGCAGGCCGTCGCGCTCACGGTCGGAGTAGGCGAATTCCGGTTCTGAGCGCTGCCATTTCAGCTTGTACAGGGGCGGCTGCGCCAGGAAGATGTGTCCGTTTTCCACCAACGGCTTCATGAACCGGAACAACAGCGTCAGCAGCAGCGTCGAGATGTGCTGGCCGTCGACGTCCGCGTCGGCCATCAGCACAATCTTGTGGTAACGCAGTTTGGAGATGTCGAACTCGTCGTGAATGCCGGTGCCCAGAGCGGTGATGATCGACTGCACCTCGGTGTTCTTCAGCACCCGGTCGATGCGCGCCTTCTCGACGTTGATGATCTTGCCGCGCAACGGCAGAATGGCCTGGAACATCGAATCGCGGCCACTCTTCGCCGAGCCGCCCGCCGAATCACCCTCCACCACATACAGTTCCGACTTGCTTGGATCGGTCGAGCGGCAGTCGGCGAGCTTGCCGGGCAGACCACCGATATCGGTGGCGCTCTTGCGGCGCACCAGCTCCCGGGCCTTGCGTGCCGCGATGCGAGCCTGCGCGGACGAGACTGCCTTGTTGACAACGGTCTTCGCCTCTGCCGGGTTGGCCTCGAACCAATGCGTCAACTGTTCGTTGCACACCTTCTGGACGAAAGACTTCACCTCGGTGTTGCCGAGCTTGGTCTTGGTCTGCCCCTCGAACTGGGGATCGCTGACCTTGACCGAGATGACCGCGGCCAGACCTTCGCGGATGTCGTCGCCGGTGAGGTTGGGATCCTTCTCCTTGAGGAGTTTTCGGTCCTTGGCGTACTTGTTGACCACCGACGTCAACGCCGCCCGGAAGCCCTCCTCATGAGTGCCGCCTTCGTGGGTGTTGATGGTGTTGGCGAAGGTATGGACGGATTCCGAGTAGCCGCCGTTCCACTGCATGGCGATCTCGACCTCGTGGCCGGTGCCCTTGCCGGAAAAGTCGATGATGCTCTGGTGGATGGCTGACTTGGTGCGGTTGATGTGCTTGACGTAATCGACCAGACCGCCGGGGTAGTGGAAGGTGCGGTTCTTGACCTTCTGCGGCGCCGCGGCTTCGGCGGCTTTCTCCTCGGCCGACTTCGGCGCCTCGGCAAGGTCGCTGACGACCTCGTCCACCACCTCGTCAGCCCTGACCCTCTTATCGGTGAGGTTGATGGTCAGTCCCTTATTCAGGAACGCCATCTCCTGTAGGCGCCGCGCCACCGTCTCGAAGTCATAGGTGGTGGTCTCGAAAATGCCGGCATCGGCCCAGAACCGGAGAGTCGTTCCGGTCTTACTGGTCGCATCGCCCTGCATGAGGGTGCCCGGCTGGGCCCGATCGTAGTACTGCGACCAGGCGTACCCGTCGCGCTTGATCTCCACCTCGACGCGGCTGGACAGCGCGTTGACCACGGAGACGCCGACGCCGTGCAGGCCGCCACTGACGTTATAGCCGCTGTTCTCTCCGCCGAACTTGCCGCCGGCATGCAGCTGCGTCATCACTACATCGACAGTGGGTACTCCGGTGGCGTGCATCGCAACAGGAATGCCGCGGCCGTTGTCGGCGACCTCGACACCCCCGTCATCGAGCAAGACGACGTCGACCTGCGTCGCGTATCCGGCCATCGCCTCATCGACCGCGTTGTCGACGACCTCCCAGATCAGGTGGTGCAGACCGCGCTCGCCGGTGGAGCCGATGTACATGCCCGGCCGTTTGCGGACGGCCTCCAGCCCTTCGAGGATCGTGATGGACTGGGCGCCGTACTCATCTTTTGCGTTCTTCTTCTGGCCAGGCACGGGCGGAAGCGTCCCTACTCTCTTGACGGCGGGTCGGAGTCGGCGGTGCGAAGCGCCGCCGGAAAGTCACCTGCGACAGTCTACCGTGAGGTACTACCTGGACCGATCCTCAGGCGGCGTTTCCACATACCTAATCGAGCCCTGTGCGGAATTTTTCGAGTGACCGCGCGTGAGGACGCCGAAGACTACCGTTCACAAGGTTCTCGGCGTTCTCAGGCAACTACCCGCGGAGCCCTTAGCCGTAGGTGTCCCGCGGGCCCCGACCCGCGATGTGATAACGGCCCTTACGCCAGGACGGACCTCCGGGCCCGACGATCTTCAACGACGTCACCACTCCATCGCCGACAGCCGCCGCGATCTTGGCCAGTAGCTGTGCCTGCACCATCCTGAGCTGTGTTGCCCACGCCGTGCTGTCCGCCGAGACCGTGAGAACGCCGTCGCGCAGCGACGCCGGCGTTGCATGTTCGGCGATCTGGTCGCCGACCACCCCCTGCCAGCTGCCGAAAACGGTTCCTTCGGCCACCCGCGGTGACCATCCCCTCGAGCGGGCCAGGTCACGGGTGAGCGCACCCAGCAGCTGCGGATCTCGCGAATCGGGGCCGGGGCCCGACCATGCGCGGCGCCCACCGGCGCCCGCCACCCTGCGTCTGGGTGACTTACCGCCGCGCCCGACATCCTTGCCCTGCACACGGGCCGCCCCACGGGCGTCCTCGAGGACACGGCGCACCAGATCGATCCCGGTCAACCCGGCCAAATGCTCGGGGACATCGAGCGGATCCTCACTCACCGCGCCACCTCCGACACCCGGCCGGTGTCCTGGTCGCGCAGCACGATCTCGATCCTGCGGGTATCCCAATCGGCCGGGATGTCTTCCGGCACGGCGGCGGTGACCAAAACCTGCTCCGCGCCGGCCGCAACCGCTCCCAACGCCCGGCGGCGTGCGGTATCCAGTTCGGCGAAGACGTCGTCGAGCATCAGCACCGGCTCACGGCCGTCGGCGCGCAGCAACTCATAGGCGGCCAGCCGGAGTGCGAGCGCCATCGACCATGATTCCCCGTGGCTGGCGAACCCTTTGGCGGGCTGGTCACCGAGCCGCAGTTCCAGATCGTCGCGGTGCGGTCCGACAAGGCACACCCCTCGTTCCAGCTCGGCCTGCCGCTTGGCGCCGAGCGCGGTCAGCAATGCTTGCTCATAGCCCTCATAGACCTCGGTTCCGACGCCGCCCTCGGTGTCATCGTGGATCGTGTCGAGGTTGCTGCGGTACCGGATCCCAGCCGGCCGCGAACCCGGCGCCAACAGTTGATAGGCCTTCTCGACCTGCGGTGCCAACTGATTGACGAGGTCGATGCGCGCCACCATCAGCTGTGCGCCGTGGGCTGCGAGATGACCGTCCCAGACCTCGAGGGTGTCGAGAACGGTGGGGTCGGCACGGCGTTTGGCGCCGGCGGTTTTCAGCAGCGCCGTGCGCTGACGGACGACCCGGTCGTAGTCGGCGCGGATCGCCGCGACCGTCGGACGACGGATGGTGGCCAGGTCATCGAGGTAGCGGCGGCGGTCACCGGGGTCGCCCCGCACCAGTGCCAGATCCTCCGGGGCGAACAGGACGGCCTGCAGCACGCCGAGTACCTCACGCGCGCTGCGGACGGGGGACCGGTTCAACCGGGCCTTGTTGGACTTTCCGGAGGTGATCTCGAGATCGACGGCCAGCTCACGTCCGGCATTGACCACGATCGTCGACACCACGGCCCGGTCTGCGCCTGTCCGGATCAGCGGGGCGGCAGCCGCGACCCGATGTGATCCCAACGTGGCCGAATACCACAACGCTTCCAGGACATTGGTCTTCCCGAAGCCGTTTCGACCGACGATCGCCGTACGACCCGGTGCGAGGTCGAGTTCGAGGCGTGCCCACGATCGGAAGTCGGTCAAACCGATCTGCCGGACGTACACGGTGGTCCTTTGGTTGATGTCCAAGTCAGGGGCAAGGCTTCAGAGTTGCGAATCATCCCTTCCCAGAACGGCATTCATCCATACCTAGCCGGATTCGCTGATTCGCTTGACCGCGTGACCGCCGAACTGGTTGCGCAACGCTGCGACGGCCTTCATGGTGGGGGACTCGTCTTGGCGGGACGCGAACCGCGCGAACAGCGACGCCGCGATCACCGGCATCGGCACCCGATGGTGGATCGCCTCCTCGACCGTCCACCGTCCCTCGCCCGAATCCTCGGTGTAGTCCGAGATCTGCTCGAAATCGGGATCTTCGGTCAGCGCCTTGGCCAGTAGTTGCTGCAGCCAGGAGCGCACCACCGTCCCGTTGGTCCACGCTTGGATGACCGCAGGCACATCCACGATGAGCTTCTCCGCGGCGAGCAATTCATAGCCCTCCGCGTACGCGTGCATCAAGCCGTACTCGATGCCGTTGTGCACCATCTTCGCGTAATGACCGGCGCCGACCGGCCCGGCGTGTACGAACCCATCCGCTCGGTCACCCGGCGGCCGCAACGCATCGAAGATCGGCATGGCCCGTTGGACGTCGGCGTCGCTGCCACCGACCATCAGGCCATAACCCTCGGTCAAACCCCAGATCCCTCCCGAAACACCCGCGTCGACGAAGGCAATTCCCCTCTCGCCCAACAGGTCCTGGTGCGGTCCGTCCTCGGTGTAGCGGGAGTTACCTCCGTCGATGACCAGATCGCCCGCGTCGAGGACGTTGGCCAGTCCCTCGATCGTTTCGCGGGTGATGCGGCCAGACGGGACCATCACCCACACCACGCGGGGAGCCTCCAGCGCGGCGGCGAGTCCCTCGAGGGAAGCCACATCGCTGACTTCCGGCCGCGGGTCGAAGCCGATCACCTCGTGACCACCCTCGCGCAGACGCGCCCGCATGTTGAAGCCCATCTTGCCAAGGCCAACCAGGCCGAGTTGCATTCGGCGCCCTCTCTCGTGGCGATCGGGCCGGTCAGCCGGGAAGCCGCACCGGCATCAACAAGTAGACGTAATCGGTCTGCGTGGCCGGGAACGGACCGGCGACGACGTCTCCGTCGTCACCCGCCGGCCGCAACACGGCGGGTCGACTCGGTGTCGTGAAGCCGAAAGTCACTCGCTCGGCATGCAGCGAGCTGAGTCCATCGGTGAGGTAGCTCGGGTTGAACGCGATGGTCAACGGCTCGCCGTAGAACGAAACCGGCAGATCCTCTTCCGCGCGACCCACATCGTCGGCTCCCGCCGAGAGTCGCAGGGTGTCCTCTGCGAACTCCATCCGTACCTGCGCACCCCGGTCGGCCACCAAAGCCACACGCTTGATCGCCTCGACCAGTTCGGCGACCCCCATTGTCGCGATGGCGGTGTGCTCGGCGGGCAACAGCTGCCGGAATTTGGGGAACTCCGCATCCAGCAGCCGGGTGGTACTGCGTTTCCCCTCGCTGCGGATCCCGAGCAGCCCTTCCCTGCCGACGGCGGCCCCCGCTCCCAGGGACAGGTGAACATCGGCACCGGGTGCCCCCGCCTTGGCCGCCTCGGCAAGGGTTTTCGCCGGCACCAGCACCGCGGCCTCGATATCGGGCGTCGACGCCGACCAGGTCAGTTCCCGCACCGCCAGCCGGAATCGGTCCGTAGCCGCCAAAACCACAGTCTCACCGGAGATTTCGACGCGTATGCCGGTCAGCATCGGCAGTGTGTCATCCCGGCCGGCCGCAACCGCGACCTGGCCGATAGCCTCGGCGAACAACTCCGAGGAAACGACACCCGTCACATCGGGCAGGGCAGGCAACGACGGATAATCCTCGACCGCCATGGTCGGCAGCGAGAACCTGGCGCTGCCGCAGGTCAACGACACCCGGGTGCCGTCGACGCCCACATCGACCGGCTTGGCCGGCAATGCCCTGGTAATGTCGGACAGCAACCGGCCGGACACCAATACCGTTCCGGGGGAAGCGATTTCGGCTGGCACTCGGACCTCGGCTGACACCTCGTAGTCAAAGCCAGAGATCGTCAACCCATCCTCGGTGCCGGTCAGCAGCACACCGGCCAGCACCGGAACGGTCGGCCGAGTGGGCAGGTTGCGGGCCACCCACGCCACCGCATCGGCGAAGTCGTCGCGTACCAGGCGGAACTTCAGATCCGTGAGGCCTGCAGTCGTCGTCGCCACGTCCATAGAGTCCCTTCGATCAACACCGCAACGAGCTTCAGCCAGCGTGTTCTCGGCGGCCCACCCCGAGTCTCCCAGAAGCGTTGCGAACGAGCGTAACGGCTGTCGAGGAATCACCGTAGAGCTTTCCGGCCCAACTTGAAAGCTAACGGATCACGCTGACATCGATCGGTGGGAGATCGGTGGGAAGCCGGTTTGTGCGGCTCGATGCGGCTCGTCCCCAAGGTGCTTCTTCTGAGAAGAATCATTAGGAGATATTCAGGTATCAGTATTAGGGACTGTGAAAGTTGGGGATGGACACATGTCGACGCAGGCCGCACAGCGTGTCCGGTTGTGAGCTGACTGTGGAGCCTTCGTGACGATGCCGGCCGGTGCTGTGGAATTCTGGATGTGTTGTGCAGCAAGTCGGCTGTGCGCGGCCGGATTACCACCAGGTTGTGCACAGCATCGTTCACAGCGCAGATCCGTTGCCGGTGGTGTCAATGTGACGAAAGTTTTTTGCTACCTACGCCAGGGCTTCAGCGCTTGGCGCGTTGCCGGATGCGCGTGGTGAGTTCCTTGACGTGATCGAAGACCTCACGGCGTTGGGCCATTTCGGCGCGGATCTTCTTCTCGGCGTACATCACCGTGGTGTGGTCGCGGCCGAATGCCTGTCCGATCTTGGGCAGCGACAGGTCGGTCAGCTCTCGGCAGAGGTACATCGCGATCTGGCGGGATTGCGCCAGGGCGCGCGTCTTTCCGGGCCCGCGCAGCTCTTCGATGGTGGTTTCGAAGTATTCGGCGGTGGCCGCCATGATCGCGGCCGTACTGATCTGCATGGTGGATGCGTCGGCGATCAGGTCACGCAGGACGATCTCGGCCAGCGACTTGTCGATCGGTGTCTTGTTCAGAGAGGCGAACGCGGTGACGCGGATGAGCGCACCTTCCAGTTCGCGGATGTTGCGCTCGATGCTGCTGGCGATGAGTTCGAGGACGTCATCGGGAACGTCCAGGCGGTCCATCTGTGCCTTCTTGCGAAGGATCGCGATCCGCGTCTCCAATTCGGGCGGCTGGACGTCGGTGATCAGCCCCCACTCGAAACGCGTGCGCAACCGGTCCTCGAGGGTGGCCAGCTGCTTGGGCGGACGGTCCGAGGAGATGACGATCTGTTTATTGGAGTTGTGCAGCGTGTTGAAGGTGTGGAAGAACTCCTCCTGGATGCCTTCCTTACCTTCAATGAACTGGATGTCGTCGACGAGCAGGACGTCGATATCGCGGTAACTGCGTTTGAAGGAGGCTTTGCGGTCGTCGCGCAGGGAGTTGATGAAATCGTTGGTGAACTCTTCTGTCGAGACGTACTTGACGCGCATCCCGGGAAACAACCGCTGGGCGTAATTACCGGCGGCGTGCAACAGGTGGGTTTTACCCAGACCGGACTCGCCCCAGATGAACAGCGGGTTGTACGCGCGGGCGGGAGCTTCAGCAATCGCAAGCGTTGCGGCGTGAGCAAACCGATTGGATGCGCCGATGACGAACGTGTCGAAGGTGTAGCGGCGATTGAGGTTGACCGCGTTGGCGTCGCTGACGGCGGTGTCTTTCGGGGCGGCGCCGAAGTAGGTGGGCCAGCTCTCCTCGGCGCTGGCCCGGGCTTCGCGGTCGTCGTCGACCTCGTCGGGATCCTGGGCGGGCGCCGGCTCCGGTGCAGGCGCACCGTCGGGTGATGGTGTCGCGATCCGCACCCCGAGCTCGACCCGCTGACCGAGGTGACGGCTCAGTGCCGTGACGATCGGCTCGCGCAGATGCCGCTCGATCTCGTTCTGGACGAAGGGTGTGGGCACCGACAACAGGGCGAACCCTTCGGTGATGACAAGCGGTTGAACGAGTTTGAGCCAGGCGCGTTGCTGGGGTGTCAGGGTGGGCAGGGAATCCCCGTTGGTCAGTCCGACGGGTGCGGCATCGCCGTTGAGTTCGGCCACCACGGTGTTCCATACGGAGACGAAGGGGGGGTCGGGGTCTGCGGTCAAAGCCAGATACCCCCTCAAGGTCGATCCAACAACCGACCGAATGAACGATGACAATCTGTCCACATCTTTATCCACAGACTGTGGATAAAGACAGTAGTCGTCGTTCTCGTTGCTTGCCGGCGGGGACATCGGGTCGGAACTCGCCACGGAGTGTGTAGCCTGTGGGGCTCGCGGCCGGGTGACGTCCTCGCTTTGTTGTCCGTAAGCCGTTCCGCAGTGAAACGGTTCTGCCAGAAGCTAACAGTTTTCTCTCAATGTGCCAACCGTTCGGCAACATCCTGCCAGGATCCTTGCGGGATCGTGGCGGGCGGGGAAAACTGTGACGGTTGTCAACCGAGCGCCGACAGTCCGGGCGAAGTTTGACCCAGTCAAATCTCGTCAGTACCCTCGAACAGTCGCCCGCACGTGGCGATACGGCAGCGGCCCGGGTGGGTTCCGGGGGACGCGCCGGCTAGCAAGCGAGACGGACGAGCTTACCAACGGCGATCACGTCACGACCGACCTCAAGTGGTTCGGGGTGTCGTGGTGGCCATACGCAGCAAGGAGATGTAGCCGTGGCCAAGGGCAAGCGGACCTTCCAGCCCAACAACCGGCGTCGGGCACGCGTGCACGGCTTCCGGCTGCGGATGCGCACCCGGGCAGGCCGCGCCATCGTGTCGAACCGCCGTAGCAAGGGCCGTCGCTCACTTACTGCGTGATCCGACGCGAGGCCTGGGACGGTGCTTCCAGCTCGATATCGGATGACACGGTCGGCGGAGTTCTCCGAGACGGTCAGCCGCGGAGTGCGCGCGGCGCAGCCCGACTTTGTCGTGCATGCCAGGCGCGGTGAGCACGACGGTGGGCCGCGTATCGGGTTGGTCGTCTCCAAGGCCGTGGGGAACGCTGTGCAGCGTCATCGGGTGTCTCGTCGCTTGCGTCACGTCGCCTACGCCGCGATCGGGGAGCTGGATCCGCGGGACCGTATCGTGATCCGTGCGCTCCCCAGCAGTCGCCACGCGATATCCCCTCGGTTGGAGCAAGAGTTGAGAGAAGCGCTGAAGCGGGTGCGCGAGCGCGGGGGGCCGGTGCAGAAACCCGCGAAAAAGCTCGCAAAACAGCTCGCGAACAAGCCCACGAGATGGTCTGCGGAATGAGCCGCCGATGACCCGGATTCGTCGACTGGGTGGTGCCGCGGCCCGCGCGTTGATCGTTCTCATCCAGTTCTACCGCCACGCCATCTCCCCGCTGCGGCTGCCGACATGCCGGTTCATGCCGACCTGTAGCCAATACGCCGTGGACGCCCTGACCGAATACGGACTGCTGCGCGGCACATGGCTGACGGTCGTGCGGCTGCTCAAGTGCGGACCGTGGCATCCGGGAGGATGGGACCCAATACCCGAACGTCGTGTCCCAGGGCACGCGGCGTGCGGACAGACCGACGCCACCGACCCAGTCAGGAGCAGTCCGCTTGTTTAACTGGTTCAGCCTCGACATCATCTACTACCCGGTTTCGGCGATCATGTGGGTCTGGTACAAGGCGTTCGCCTTTGTGCTCGGCCCCACGAACTTCTTCGCCTGGGCGCTGTCGGTGATGTTCCTGGTGTTCACGCTGCGCGCAATTCTCTACAAGCCGTTCGTCAAGCAGATCCGCACCACGCGGCAGATGCAGGAACTGCAGCCCCAGATCAAGGCGCTGCAGAAGAAGTACGGCAAGGACCGCCAACGCATGGCGCTGGAAATGCAGAAGCTGCAGCGCGAGCACGGATTCAACCCGATCCTGGGCTGTCTGCCGATGTTGGCTCAGATCCCGGTGTTCCTCGGGCTGTACCACGTGCTGATGTCGTTCAACCGGACGATGACCGGCATCGGCAGGCTGGGACTGTCGGTGGAGGAGAACCGCCAGCTCGGCAACTACGTGTTCAGCGCCACCGACGTGCAGCACTTCCTGGACGCGAATCTGTTCGGGGCACCGCTGGGCGCCACGATGATCCAGCAGAACGGCCTGGACGCCTTCACCGAGTTCCACCGGCCCGCGGTGATTGCGGTCGGGGTGCCGATCATGATCCTGGCGGGCGTGGCGACGCACTTCAACAGCCGCGCATCGGTCGCCCGCCAGAGCCCGGAAGCCGCGGCTAATCCGCAGACCGCGATGATGAACAAGCTCGCGCTCTACGTGTTTCCCATCGGCGTGGTGGTCGGCGGCCCGTTCCTTCCGTTGGCCGTTCTCCTCTACTGGTTCGCGAACAACATCTGGACCTACGGCCAGCAGCACTATGTCTTCGGCAAGATCGAAAAAGAGGAAGAGGCCAAGAAGCTCGAGACGCTGGAACGCCGGTCCGCGAACGCCCCGGCGCCCGGCGCCAAGCCGAACCGGCCGCGCAAGCCCGCGGAACCGGCCGGCGGCGAGGTGCAGGATGCGCCGCAGCTGGGCGCAGAGATTACCGATAGCGCCGGCGTCGTCGACGATGGCACCTCGACGGGTGCGGACGGACAGAACCGCGACGGGGCCAATCCGCCCGGCGGTGCGGCGAACCCCCCGGGCAATCGAACGCCGCGGCCCGGCGCGCGACCTAAGAGGCGAAAGCGTTGACCAGTTCTGGACTTGCGGAGGAGAAACAGATGACGGACGCGAAGATCACCGAACACGACGAAGAACTGGGTGCCGCCGCGGCATCGGTGGACGAGTCGGGGCCCGGCGGTGGCGACGATCTGGAAGAGCGGTTGGTCGCCGAAGGCGAGATCGCCGGGGACTACCTCGAAGAGCTGCTGGATCTGTTGGATTTCGACGGTGATATCGATCTGGACGTCGAGGGGGACCGTGCGGTGGTCAGCATCGACGGCGGCACCGACCTCAATAAGCTCGTCGGGCGCAAGGGTGAGGTGCTCGACGCGCTTCAGGAGCTGACCCGGCTGGCAGTCCATCAGAAGACGGGCGAGCGCAGCAGGCTGATGCTCGACATCGCGCGCTGGCGCAGGCGCAGGCGTGACGAGCTCGCCGCGCTCGGCGACAAGGTGGCTCGGCGGGTGCTGGAGACCGGTGAGCGTGAAGAACTGTCCCCGATGACACCGTTCGAGCGGAAGATCGTGCACGATGCCGTCGCCGCGGTGGTGGGTGTGCACAGCGAGAGCGAGGGTGTGGAGCCCACCCGTAGGGTCGTCGTCCTGGTCGACTGATTTCCAGCAAAATTACACGGATCAAAGTTACACAGGTGTAGTTCCGGGACCTTGGGTTCCGCAGTGGTTCCGGCCGATGGCCGTCGTGAGATCCCGGAGGATGTTTCACGTGAAACATGGCGAGGTGGCGCCGCCGCCTGATGGCGCCGCCGCTGTCTTCGCCGACAATCTCGACGCGGCACGCCGGTACGCGGAGATCCTGGCCGGCGCCGGGGTCGAACGGGGGCTCCTCGGACCTCGCGAGGTGGACCGAATCTGGGAGCGCCACGTCCTGAACAGTGCGGCGATCGCTGAGCTGTTGACCCCCGGGGAACGGATCGCTGACATCGGTAGTGGCGCGGGTCTACCCGGGATACCGTTAGCGTTGGCTCGGCCCGACGTGACCGTCACCCTTGTCGAACCGCTGTTGCGCCGGAGCGATTTCCTCACCGAGGTAGTCGACGAGTTGGCACTCGATGTGGTGGTGATGAGGGGCCGGGCCGAGGACGCAGCGGTGCGGGACCAACTGGGGGAGATGGACGCTGTTGCTTCGCGTGCGGTGGCGTCGTTGGACAAGCTTGCCCGGTGGAGTATGCCTCTGCTGCGGGCGGGCGGCCGGATGTTGGCGCTCAAGGGTGAGCGTGCCGAATCTGAAATCGAGGAGCACCGGCGTGTGATGGCGGATCTGGGTGCGGTGGATGTCAGGCTGGTCAGATGTGGCGCGGATTATTTGAGTCCACCCGTGACCGTGGTGGTCGCGAGACGGGCAACGGCGATTCCGGCTCGGCACGGATCGGTACGAGCGAGCAGGAGAAGGGCATGAACCCCGTTCCAGACGTCGACGACGGCACAAGCGTCCCGGCGCCGACTATCAGTCGCGCCGATGTTTCACGTGAAACATGGAGCCCGACCGGACCCTCGTCGGTCGGTGGGTGGAGCAGCGATGCTGCGTCGGACACGCCAATCGCTGCCGAAGCCGAACGTGCGATGCGCCTGCTCCATATCAAGCACGGCCAGATACCGCGCCCCCTGCGGCAGCGCGTGTTCACGGTGGCGAACCAGAAGGGCGGGGTGGGCAAGACGACCACGGCCGTCAACGTCGCCGCCGCGCTCGCCTTGCAGGGCATGCGGACGCTGGTGATCGATCTCGATCCGCAGGGCAATGCCAGCACGGCGCTGGGAATCGAACATCGGCCCGGAACGCTGTCGTCCTACGAAGTACTCATCGGCGAGGTGCCGCTGCGGGCAGCGATACAACGTAGCCCGAACAACGACCGGCTGTTCTGTGTGCCGGCCACGATCGACCTGGCCGGTGCCGAGATCGAGCTGGTGAGCATGGTGGCCCGAGAGGGCCGACTGCGGTCCGCGCTGGCCGAGCTGAAGAACCACGACTTCGACTACGTGTTCATCGACTGTCCACCATCGCTGGGTCTGTTGACCATCAACGCCCTCGTCGCCGCACCGGAGGTAATGATCCCGATC
>NZ_JBGAME010000016.1:0-114852 GCF_044223235.1 Mycobacterium sp. | reverse complement strand
GTGAACGCGGCGATCAGCGCGTCGTCGACCTTCTTCAACCCCGCACCGTCGTACAGAGTCAGCTCGACCGGCCCGGTACCCAGATCCGCGCTGACCTGCACCGGGGCGTTCTCGGCGGAACTCGTATTACCGCTGCCCGGGGGCGCACAAGCCGCCAGCACAACGATCGCCGCGCACGCTGCTGCAGCGATCCGGGCCCGAGCGGCCCTGAGCGTGTGAGCTGTGCTCATGAACTCCTCCATAGAGATCTGCATCACAATCGGAAGCGCTTCCGAAGCGTAGATCGAAAGCGCTTCCGAAAGCAACCCCCGGGCGCCTAGTATTTCTGCTGTGTCTCAGCGCCCCGCCGCCTTAAGTCTCAGCGACGTGGCCCGCGAAGCGGGCGTGTCCCTGACAACCGCGTCCCGCGCGCTCAACAACGCCTATGGCGTGTCCGCCGCGACGCGGGAGAAGGTACTCGACACTGCTCGACGCCTGGACTATGTCGTATCGCCCGATGCGGTGCGGTTGGCCAGCGGTGGCACCCGGCGCGTGGCTCTGGTGGTCCCCCACATCGAGCGTTGGTTTTTCGGGGCGATGGTCGCCGGCATCGAAAATGTTCTCTCCCAGGCCAACATCGACGTGCTGCTCTATCATGTCGGCGGACCACGGGACCGAGCCGACTTCTTCACCCGGCTACCGGCGCGGCGCAAAGTCGACGCCGTGGTCGTCGTCGCCTTTCCGGTGGACGAGGCCGAACGTGAACGGCTCGCCCTGCTGGGTGTCAGCATCATCGCCGCCGGCGGGCAGAGCGTGGAATACCCGTACGTCTGTATCGATGACTACCGCGCCGGCCGGCAAGCGGTCGATCACCTTGTTGCGCTCGGCCACCGCCGAATCGCCATGATCGCCGCCCACGATCCGGACCAGCCCGGCTGGCCAGCCCGCTCCGGTCGGTCCGAGGCCTACGCTGACGCGCTCACCCAGGCCGGTATCGAGGTGCATGACGACCTAGTGCGTGACGTCGACTGGGGCGGTACTCACGCCGCCGCAGCCATGGACGACATCCTCGACGCCACCGACCCACCGACGGCGGTCTACACACACAGCGACGAACTTGCCCTCGGTGTCATGCGCACCCTGCACCGCCGCGGACTGCAGATACCCGACGACGTCTCCGTCGTCGGCATCGACGACCACCCGTTGGCGGAACTGACCGACCTCACCACCGTGCGGCAAGCGGTCCGTGAACAAGGTGCAATCGCCGCCCGTCTGGTCCTGAACACACTCGACGGCGTCGAGCCGAACGTCGCGAGCCCCACCGCGATCACCGTCCCGACCACACTCGTCGTGCGCTCGACAACGAGCCCGCCCAAGCCGAGGGGCCGCAAGGGGATCTAGTCCGCCGGGTGACCGCGAGGTTCCGCAAACGCCACCTCTCAGCGCTGGGGCACCTGTTCGTTCGGGCGTTGGTGTTGTGCCAGACCGCGGGCAAGGTCCAGATGGACGTACCCGCTCGCAGGCCGGCTGCGAAATCGTTGACTGCGCACAGCGCGGTAGGCGGCGGCGTGGTCTTGAGCAGTCGTTCTGCGGTCTTGCTCCTGCCACGTCGAACGGCCACGGGAGGATCCGCCGGCGTGGAATAGGTTGGCCTGCTACGCGATACGTGTCTGCGAATCCGGCCGCGGGGTCCACTGCGGTGCTCGCGTCGGGTTCTCCGGCGATCACACCCGCGCGCGTGCGTCCGAGCGCGAGCAGGTGTTCGGCAGCGAGCTGCCTGCCCTGGTAGTCGTCACAGGTCACACTGGGGTGAGCGTTCGAGCGTCGGCTGACGCGCACGAAGGGTATCTCGCGGTCCCGCAGGGAGTCGGCCAGTCGGCGTCGAGGGCGGCGAAGTCCTTGAGGTATTCGACGACGCGCTCTGGTGTCGCGTGGACGGAGAACTCCTGCTGACGGTTGGCATGCAAGCGCGTACCCGCATCCGCGGCATTTCACCCACCTGTCGCATCCGGCGCGGTGACGCCCGGGTGACGTCCGCGACGGGACACTCCGGTGTGACGCGCGGGACCGCCGAGCCGTGCCCATCGGGCCGATCGTGCCCAATCCCTGGAGGGAGGTTCCGATGATCTCCACCCACCTCGTATGCGGCGGCGCTGGTCCGACACAGGCCGGCGCGCTGCCCCGGGTCGGGGAACTGTTCGGTGTGCAGCCCGACGGCGGCCTGCAATGGTTCCGCTACGACGGATCGGGCCAGCAGAGCGCTGACGGTTCAAACGGCTGGGCGGGCAACTCCGGCAAGGTTATCGGCTCTGGCTGGACGTCGCCGAAATTCGTCTGCGGGGGCGGCGACGGCGTGTTGTTCTCCGTCAGGGAGAACGCAAATCTGCTGTGGCACCGCTACGTCGGCGAGGGCACCGCCGATCCGACGGGAGCCACCGGCTGGGCGCCCAAGTCCGGCAATGCGATCGGCAGAGGATGGGCCGGTTTCCTGAACCTCGTCTGCACACCGAAGGCGGGCACCAGCCCCGCGAGCACCCTGTACGGAGTGCAGCCCAACGGCGACCTGCTGTGGTATCGCTACGTCGGCGACGGCACCGCAGACCCGACGGGAGGGACCGGCTGGGCACCGAAGTCCGGAAACCCCATCGGCAGAGGGTGGCACGGGTTCAAGATCCTCGCCGCAGCGTCCGACGTGTTGTTCGGCGTCGAGCAGAACGGGGACCTCCGGTGGTACCGGTATCAGGGCAACGGCACCGCCGACGTCACCGGAGGCACCGGCTGGCACCCCAATTCCCGCAACGTCATCGCGAAGGGCTGGCACCGTTTCGAGCGCATCGTGGGCTGCCCCGACGACCGTGGTGGCACGGGAATCGCACTGTACGCGATCGAGCCAAGCGGAAAGATGTTCTGGTACAAGTACCTCGGCAACGGTGAGCCGGACGCCACCGGAACGTCGGGCTGGCATCCCCGGTCGGGATCGCAGATCGGCCGCGGATGGTTCGGGCCGTCGGTCGTCCAGCCCGTGCACCGCCTCTCGCACACCGCAGCGGTCAATGCCGTCACCTTCAGCCCCGACGGGTCCTCAGTGGCCACCGGTGCCGATGACCGGTCCGCACGGGTCTTCGAACTGGCCGGCGGCTCCCAGCGGTCGAGGCTGGATCACGACGGGGCGGTGCGCACGGTGGTGTGGGTCGGCAACGGCCCGCTGGTGGCAACCGGCAGCGCCGACTACAGCGCCCGGCTGTTCGATTCCGTCAGCGGGGCTCAGTCCGCTCGAATCGAGCATGGCGGGGTGGTCAACGCGCTGGCTGCCAGCCCCGACGGTCAGCTGCTTGCCAGTTCGGGCGTCGACGGCGTCGTGCGGCTGACCGAGGTGGCCACTGGAACCGTCGTGCGCAGGCTCATCCACAATGCGGCGGTCACCGCCGCCGCGTTCGGCCCGGACGGCACCCGCCTGGTCACCTCGGCCGACGACGACACCGCGCGGGTCTTCAATACCGCGACCGGGGCGGAGTTGCTCACGTTGCCGCATAGCGGGGAGATCCGGGCAATCTCGGTGAGCCCAGCCGGCAATCGGCTGGGCAGCGCCTCGGCCGACGGCATCGTGCGCCTCTTCGACACCGGCTCGGGCAGCCAGGTGTGGCGGATCGTCATGCCGGCCCCGCTCAACGCGGTCACCATCAGCCCCGACGGAGCCCTGGTGGCGGTGGGGTGTGACGACGGCACCGCCCGCGCGATCGATGCCGCCAGCGGCGCCCAACGCCACCAGTTCAGCCACGGCGCACCGGTACGCGCCGTGCTCTTCGCCCCGGGTGGGGCGCTGCTCGCCACCGCAGGCGCCGACCGCACCGTCCGCCTGTGGGTGCTGGCCACCGCCTCCCAACTCGCCAGCTACCCGCACGACGGCCCCGTCACGGCACTCGCCGTCGACGGCACCGCCACCCTCTTCGCCACGGGCAGCGCCGACAGCACGGTCCGAATCTTCCGTGTTCCCCAGTGATTCCGGGTGACGGCCGGGTGACACACTGACGGCGACCATGCCAACAGTGACCGTCTGCGACGCCGTGCGCCGGCTGCACACACCGGGACCGCCGCCGCGGCGATCGCTGCCCGTTCGCGGGCGAAGCTGAGCGCCAAGATCGGAGCGCGCCAATGGCAGCCACCACAATGGTCACCGACTCGTCGTTCACCGAAGTCGTGCTGTCCTCACCACGCCCCGTCGTAGTCGACTTCTGGGCCCGCTGGTGTGGCCCATGCCGGCCCGTCGCCGCAGCGCTGGAGGAGTGGTTGCGGTTGGCCCATGGTGGCCCGGTGTGTGCGGTGGGTTTCGACACCGACGGCTCCCGGGTGCTGACCGGCAGCGCCGACACCACCGCCCGCATCTACCCCCTGCCCGCATAACAGCGACACCTCAGGATCGAGATGGCCGACAACCCCCAACCCATGCTGAGCTTCACCCACGACGACCAGGTCTCGGCGATCGCGTTCCACCCCAACGGACGCCAACTCGCGGCCATCGCCAAAAAGACCCTGCGGGTGCACACCCTGGCCGCAGGCACCCCATCGGTGAGCACCACCGCCGACTTCGAACTCTCGTCGGTGGCCTTCTCCCCCACCGGAACAACACTGGCCGCTACCGGGTTCGGCGGCTTCAAGCTGCACATGATCGCGGTCGACGCGGCCACCGGCACTGTGCGGTGGAAGAAGACCGCGGCGTCACAACAGTCGATCAAGTGCGCCTTCAACCCGGACGGCACCGCGATCCTGGTCTACGAACCCAAACTCGCGCAGCTGCTCGACCCGGCGACGGGGACACCGCGGTGGAGTTTCGCCGCGAAAGAAGGACAGACGCTGCATCGTGCGGCGTTCAGCCCGGACGGCACCACGGTGGCGATCGGCACGGGAATGGACATCCAAAGCGGAGAGATCGTTCTGCTCGACGCCGCGAATGGCACCGTCCGCAAGCGCACCGCCCGTCCGAACGCGGTCCGCAACCTCTGCTTCTTCTCGCGCACCGGCCGGTTCGTGGCCTTCGGGACCGACCGGGAAATCGGGATACTCGACACCACCAGCGAAGCGCTGAAGGTGCTGCCGCATGCCGAGGACGAACTACGCAATGTGTTGAAAATCGTTGTCAGCGGCGACGACCGGCTGATCGGCTTGATAAGCGAACGTCTGAACGGGATATTCTCGTCGGCCCGCGTGCTCGCGGCCGATGCATTGACGGTCATCCGCGACATCCCCGAGGGCTCCTTCTGGGGTCGGCTGGAGTTCGGCCGCGACTCACGCACCGTGATGACGGTGGAAGGCCAGGGTATCCGGGTGTGGGACGTGACCAGCGGGGCCGACCTGTTCAACTACGTACCCGACGACGGCGCCACCGATACCACGTTGGATCCGGTGGGTCGGTTGATCGCGGTGTCCTCCGATCGCACCGTGCGGGTCTTCGAACTGCCCGCCGCCGAACGGCTGCGGTTGGCTCATGGCGGCCCGGTGTGTGCGGTGGGTTTCGACACCGACGGCTCCCGGGTGCTGACCGGCAGCGCCGACAAACCGCCCGGGTGTTCGACCTGGCCACCGGCACACCACAATCCAGCATCACCCACAACGACGCCGCCTGGTCGCGCTATGCGCCATCCCCAAGGCCGAGCCTGGCTGCCACCGCCAGCACCAACACCACCGCCCGCATCATCGAGACACCACCGGCACCCAACGCGCCACCATCAACCACCCCGGCGCCCTGACCGCCCTTCACCGCCAGCACCGACGGCACCCGCCTGGCCACCGGTTGCACCGACGGCGCCGCACGCCCCATCGACCCCGACACCGCCACCATCGTGCGCCGCTTCGACCTCGACGACACCGTGCACGCCGTCGCATTCAACCCCGCAGGCAATCTGCTCCATCGTCGGCAGCGCCGACGGCACCGCCCGCATCTACAACACCACCACCGGCGCCGAACTGCTCAACCTGGCCCACAACGGCGCCGTCCACGCCGTCGCCTTCAACCGCAGGCACCCGCCTGGCCACCGCCGCCGCCGATGCCACCGCCCGCATCTTCGACACCACCACCGGCACCCAACTGCACACCCTGCCCCACAACGGTCTCGTCACCGCCGTCGCCTTCACCACCGACGCCACCCGCCTGGCCACCGCCGCCGCCGACAACACCGCCCGCATCTTCGACACCACCACCGGCACCCAACTGCACACCCTGCCCCACAACGGCCCCGTGCACGCCGTCGCCTTCACCACCGACGCCACCCGCCTGATCACCGCCGCCGCCGATGCCACCGCCCGCATCTACGACACCACCACCGGCACCGAACTCCGCAAACTCACCCACGACGGCCCCGTCACCGCCCTGGCCATCGACCCCACCAACACCACCCTGGCCACCGCCAGCACCGACACCACCGCCCGCATCTACCCCCTGCCCGCATAACAGCGACACCTCAGGATCGAGATGGCCGACAACCCCCAACCCATACTGAGCTTCACCCACGACGAGCAGGTCTCGGCGATCACGTTCCACCCCAACGGACGCCAACTCGCGGCCATCGCCAACCAAACCCTTTGCATCTACGACCTGACCCCGGGCGCGGCACCGACCGTCGTGGCCACCGACGTCGAATTGTTCGCCGTCGCCTACGCCCCCACCGGAACCACGGTGGCCGTAAGCGGATTCGGTGCCGGCGTCAACGGGCCGAGGCCCGCCATTGCGTTCGACCCGGTAACAGGGTCGCAGCGATGGCGCAAGACCTCGGTGCCGTCGATCATCAGCGGATTCAGCGCCGACGCAAGCTCGATTCTGGTGCGCAGCCAAAAGTCCGCGCAGTTGCTCGATGCCGCGACGGGCACACCACGATGGAATTTCGATGCGCAGCAAGGACAAACACTGTACCGGGGTGAATTCAGCCCCGACGGGTCCACCGTCGCGATCGGCACCGGTCAAGGACTTGACAGCGGCGAGATCGTCTTCGTGGGCACGAGCGACGGCGCTGTTCGCAAGCGCGTCGGGCGCCCGAGTCCGGTTCGTGCCCTTTCATTTTCACGCACCGGACGGTTTGTAGCCTTCGGCGCCGACAGAGAGATCGGGATACTCGACACCACCAGTCAGGCACTGCGGGTGCTGCCCAACCCGGTGGTTCCGCATCACGGTGACCGGCGGGAGGTATTGCGCATCGTCTTCAGCGGCGACGACCGGCTGCTCGGCGTGGTGAGCGTGACTATCAACGGGATCAACCCGACCATCCAAGTGCTGGAGTCGGATACGTTCGCCGTCAAGCGGGAACTGCCCGATGGGTTCGCGGGCTGGCTGGAGTTCGGCCGCGACTCGCGCACGGTCCTGACCGGGGAAACCGGATCCACCGCGCGGATCTGGGATGTGGCTACCGGGGTGGACCTGTTCAGCTACACCCCCACCGACAGCGAGACCGGGATCAGCGATACCACGTTGGATCCGGTGGGTCGGTTGATCGCGGTGTCCTCCGATCGCACCGTGCGGGTCTTCGAACTGCCCGCCGCCGAACGGCTGCGGTTGGCTCATGGCGGCCCGGTGTGTGCGGTGGGTTTCGACACCGACGGCTCCCGGGTGCTGACCGGCAGCGCCGACAAAACCGCCCGGGTGTTCGACCTGGCCACCGGCACACCACAATTCAGCATCACCCACAACGACGCCGTCATCGCCGTGTGCGCCATCCCCAGCCGAGCCTGGTTCGCCACCGCCAGCACCGACGCCACCGCCCGCATCATCGAGACCACCACCGGCACCCAACGCGCCACCATCAACCACCCCGGCGCCCTGACCGCCCTCACCGCCAGCACCGACGGCACCCGCCTGGCCACCGGCTGCACCGACGGCGCCGCACGCCTCATCGACCCCGACACCGCCACCATCGTGCGCCGCCTGACCCTCGACGACACCGTGCACGCCGTCGCATTCAACCCCGCAGGCACCCGCCTGGCCGTCGGCAGCGCCGACGGCACCGCCCGCATCTACAACACCACCACCGGCGCCGAACTGCTCAACCTGGCCCACAACGGCGCCGTCCACGCCGTCGCCTTCAACCCCGCAGGCACCCGCCTGGCCACCGCCGCCGCCGATGCCACCGCCCGCATCTTCGACACCACCACCGGCACCCAACTGCACACCCTGCCCCACAACGGCCCCGTCACCGCCGTCGCCTTCACCACCGACGCCACCCGCCTGGCCACCGCCGCCGCCGACAACACCGCCCGCATCTTCGACACCACCACCGGCACCCAACTGCACACCCTGCCCCACAACGGCCCCGTGCACGCCGTCGCCTTCACCACCGACGCCACCCGCCTGATCACCGCCGCCGCCGATGCCACCGCCCGCATCTACGACACCACCACCGAAACTCACCCACGACGGCCCCGTCACCGCCCTGGCCATCGACCCCACCAACACCACCCTGGCCACCGCCAGCACCGACACCACCGCCCGCATCTACCCCCTGCCCGCATAACAGCGACACCTCAGGATCGAGATGGCCGAGCACGTCAGTGCGTGTACCGCCAGCTGATCGTCGCCTGCGGGGGCACCAGGACGCCCTCTGGCGGGAACTGCGAGACGATTCGCGCCCCGTTCGGATCGCCCTGCAGGTCGAACTTGACCCTGCTCCTGGTGACGGTGAAGAAAAAGTTGCCGAGATCGCGCGGGGTGTTCTTGGTCAAGGCGTCCAGTTGGTGACCGAGAAAATCCAGGCAGTGATCCACACCCTCCAGGTTCACGCAGGACAGCAGGCTGACGACGGCGTCCGCGGACTCCCCGACCAGGTCCGGCATGGCGTTGGCGGGGCGCGGAACCACCGTCAGGGTCTGCGGAGCCGAGGTGGAATTGAGAAAACCGACTGTGCTGCAATCTGTTTCAAACCAGACATCGACGGACAGCGTGCACGGCTGACTGGCGGGCACCGGCGGTGCCTGGAATGTCAGCACCGGACTCGCCGAACACGACGGCAGGGCGGCGACCGGGACGACACCCGTCTTGTTCCAGCGGTAGCTGATGCCGGGCAGCGGTGCCCCGACGACAGTCGGACCCGCAGCCGTTCCGGTTCCCGCGGCGGCGGTGAGCGTCACGGCATCCTTCTCCCGTACCGTCCCGTTGGCCAAAGTCGCCGCACTGATGGCGAATTCGGATAGCGGGTCGCACATCACCCTGGTGATGACGGGGTCGGCGGGATTGTCGTCGTTCTGGCTGAAGCGCCAGGTCTGGGGCTCGGGCGCGTGGGCCCGAACGGACCACACCTCATTCTCCGCGGCGGAGGCGGTCGCCCTGATCTCACAGTCGACGACGATCTGGTCGCCGGCTTTCGAGGTCTGGGCACTCACCCGGCGAGTGGTGACGGTGGTGGTGTCGTTGAGGGCGCTGCCGTTCGTGGTGGGCAGCGCCAGCGATCGGGCACCGCGTTCGAGGGAGACCGTGACACCATTCGCCGCCACCGGGAAGCGCAGCTGCAACGCTGGGAACGGCGGGCTGCTCCCGACGTCGAGCCGAAGATCGACGACAAGCCCGCGTGACGCGGACACCGTGTAGTCGGTGGAGCCGAGGCCCGCGGGGCTGATGGCAGCCATGACCTTCTCCTTCAGATCGCGGTGACCAGACGTTTGTAGTAGATCCTGAACGTGCCGTCCCGGTCGCTACCCCAGAACAACCACACCGTCGTGTCCGACCCGGCGACCGCGAACGGCACCGTGTCGTCCCTGTCCGACGTGACCACCCGATGCGGTATGCCCCACTGCCCCAGGTTGTCACGCCTGCGGGCGAGCAGGTCGCGATTCCCGATCTCGCCGCGGCTCCAGATCAGCCAGAGCGCCCCCTCACCGTCTTCGATCGCGCACGGCTCGCGGTCGTTGAGGTCGGTCCCGTCGATCTTCACCGTGTTCACCTGCGATGGCGCACCGTCGATCCGGTTGACGAAGATGCCGTCGGCCTGCCAGAAGACCCAGGCCCCACCGCTGCGGGGACAGAGCACGAAAGGCGGTGCCGTGCCGCCGGTCGGCGCGTCCCCGATCTTGGTCCGGGTGGGGTCGGCGCCCCCGGCCGGGTCGAGGTTCACCACGTAGAAGCCCCCGCTGGCGCCGGTGGCGTTGACCACCGCCCAGATCTTGCCGGTGCTGTCGGCCGCGGCATGGAAGTCGCGGCGTTTGGTATCGATGTCGGCGAGTTGTTTGGCGTCGGTGTCCACCCAGCCGCTGGCCAGGCTCCAGCGGCGGTAGAACCAGCGTTCGACGGCAGGAGTGTTCGGGTCGCCCGGGATCGACTTGTGGAAGAACACCGTGACCACCTGGCCGGTGGCCACCACGAACGGGCTGTCCTCGCCGACCGGGGCGGGTGTGGCAGCCACCGGCGACGGTGCCGGCGGGCCTCCAGCGGCCAGCTGGGCGAAGGTGGCGCGGACGCTCTGGATGTCCGCGTTGGCCGCGTTCTCCGACTGATACACGATGAACAGCGAGCCGTCGGGCAACTCGGCGACCGACGGACGGGTGTGGCTGACACCGGAGGTCAGCGGTATCGGCGTCGCGAACCCCGCCGAAGTCGAG
The DNA here is from genome assembly GCF_044223235.1 of Mycobacterium sp. Taxonomy (GTDB): domain Bacteria; phylum Actinomycetota; class Actinomycetes; order Mycobacteriales; family Mycobacteriaceae; genus Mycobacterium. The sequence goes on along the minus strand of NZ_JBGAME010000016.1, from coordinate 104,301 downwards.
TCCAGGCCCATCCGCGTGACATAGATCTGCTCGGTGTTGGTCAGCACCTTGGAAAACACCGCGACCAGACCGCGCTGGCTGTCCAGCAGGAACGCCCGCGACATCGCGTCGGTGGCGTTGGCTTCCTGCGCGGCGGTGACCCTCGCGTCGGGGGTCATCGGCAGTTCACCGCGCAGCAGCGCATTCACCGCCTCCCGCAGGCTGATCGGCGGGCGGTGCGATCCGGCCCGGTAGTCGTCGGCGCTGGTGCCCATCACATCCTCGACCAGGGTGGCGGGCGGCAGCCGCAACCGCCGGTGCCGGTGGTCGGCCACGTCGGCATCGCGGACCTGCGGATCGTTGGCGCGGCGGGTGATCACCGCGAGCAGGGTGTAGGAATGCCGGGGGATGTACCCATCGTCGCCGGGCTGCGGGGCCCCGTCGCCCTGGCGGACCCGCACCACCCAGTCGCGGCGGATCCTGGCGCAGGTCTCCACACCGACGCCGGCGTGCAGCAGCGCGGGCTGGTCGTCGGCGGTCACCACCGTCTCCCAGACGTCCAGGTACACCGCGACCGGCGAGTTGCCCCGCGGCACGGCGGTGACGACGCCGACCCCAAGCCGGTCGGCGAGCTGTTGCGCGCCCGGGTTGGACTCGTGCAGAGGCTGTTTCGTGAAGGCGATGTCGGCGTCGATGATCACGTCGAGTCCGTCGGCGATGATGCGGCCGACGTGGCGCAGTCCCCGCTCGTCCGGTCCGGCGTCCGCCGTGCCGGCCTGATCCCCCGCCTTGATCGTGAAATCGTTTGCCGCCCCGGTTCCCTCGATGCGGAACCCGTCGTTGCCGTCGGGCACACCGTCGCCCACGAACCACTTGAGGAAGGCGCGCAGCTCGAACTGGCGGATGTCGTCGAGCTCGTTGATATCGGCGTCGACGATCGGCACGCCTTGCTGCATCCGCACATTGACATACCGCGCGAGCGGGTCGAACGTGCTTGCCGAGATCAGTGCCATGGCTTCACCTTTCAGACATCGGCGATCGGGACGGCCCGCACGTTGGCGGGCAGGAACGGGGATAGCAGCCGGCGCAGACGGTCCGCGTCGCCGGGCTGAAGCGGCCGATCGGCACGGCCCCGGCCGAAGAAGACGGTGATCGCGGCAGGTGTGTGCCGTTCGTCCGGAGCCGGCGTGTCACCGCGCGGGCGCTGCGGTGTGTAGTCCAGCAGGTCGTCGAAGGTGTCCCGGCCCGCGTTGCGCGCCGAGTCCGCCGGTACCGCTGTCGTGCTGCCTGCGTAGCGATGCTGCGAGATCAATTGCACGCCAGCCTCTCCCGTGGCACCGGGAATGGCTGAATGGGCGACGCTGCGGTCGCTGCGGAACAGGAGCAGTGTCTGCGGACCGGCGAAGACGACGGGGTCGGTGTCTGTGCTCGACCCGGTGGTGACCGGTTCGGGCGCCGGGTCCTGCGCGGTCAGGCTCATCCGCCAGATCCTGGCGCCGCCGCCACGATTGGACCGGAAGTACACCCAGGACTGGCCGTTCGGGTCGGCGACCACCGCCGGTTCGCGGTCGACGGCCGCAGCGCCGGTGAGCGCCTCCGCGTCGCTCCACGAGTCGGACCCGGGTTCACGCCGCCGTAGCGTCAGCTGCCAGAGATCACCCCCGGGCTGACGCACCCGCCTACTTGCGGCCAGCAGCACAGCGTCGCCGTCGCGGGCCAGGTGCGGCTCGCGTTCACCCCCGCCGGGACCAGGCACGAACATCGGCGCGGACCACCACCCCGACAGCGCGACGACCGGACCGCCTGACGGCAGTTCACTCCAGCGCCCGTCGATGTCGCGGACGACGGCACCCGAGGCGGTACCGACGTAGATGCGTCCACCCGCGGAAGTGACGGCACGGCAGTCACTGACGGCGATGCTGTCGTCGGTGTGCAGGCGCGTGCCGCCGTCCGCGCCGAGTTCCACGGGACCCGCGGCTGTCGCCAACCACACCGTGGCGCCCTCACAGGCCACGTCACGCACATCGGACGCGGCCGCCGGTAACCCCGCCACCTCCTTGACGACGACGCGACCGTCATCGCCGATCCTGGCGACGCCACCACTGGTCGCCGCCCACACCGAGCCGTCCGCAGCGACCGCCAGCCGCCGCGCTTCGGCCGCAGGCACGGCGAACGTGTGCCAGCCGCCGGCCCGCAACACCGCGACGCCGCTTGCCGTGGCCACCCAAACCGAGCCGTCGAGCAGGGCCAGGACCGCGCGGATATCGTTGCCGGGCAGACCGTCTGAGGTGCCGACCGACCGCCATCGGCCATCGACACTGCGTGTGCCCAGGCCCGCTGCCGTGGCGCACCAGACGGTGCCGTCCGGGCCGACGGCGACACCACGGACGTCGTCGGCGGGCAGACCGCCCGCCGTCGAGGCCGTGGTGAACGTCGTGACCGTCCCGCCCGGCGCGCGCGACGCCGCACCCGCCGCCGTGGCGACCCAGACCGTGCCGTCGGCGTCGGCGACGGCGTGGCGGACATCGTCGGCGGGCAACCCGTCTGGCGCGCCGACGCTGGCAATGCCTTCGTCGGAGAGGATTTTCAGGCCCGATGCGGTTGCGGCCAGGATCTGCCGGACCCACCGCGCGGTGACCAGGCGCCACGCGCTCCCGTCATGGGTGCTCCAGCACATCCGCACCGCACCCCCGGCCTCCGCAACCGCGGTGCATTCGGCGTGGCGCCCAGGTCCGATCTGGCCGACATCGAGGGGTGGACCCCAATCCAGCGCGGCATCCCATCCACCGCGGGCTGTCAGCCCGCGCGCGCCGAACCCCAGCCGGCGGGCCGCCGTCGACCCGGCGAGCGAAACCGCCGCGGTGGCAGCCGGGCCCGCGTCGGCCGTGCTGAGCACCAGCCTCCCGTCGGAGGTGGATCCGGCGGCGATATCGGATCCGAGTTGGTCGTTGAGCGCCGCCACCGCCTCGTCGACCGTGGCGGAGCCGGGATCGTCGTAGTCGGCCGCACGCACCGTGAAGGTGTGGCTGGTGCGCGGCCCGTCGATGACCAGCACGGTGTCGGGAGTCAGGGCGAACGGCCCCGGCGCGTCGCCGGTCAGTCGTGCCGGCGTGGGCGACGACGCCGTTCCGACACGGTAATTCAGCCGCGAACGCTGCGTCGACGGGTCGCTCACCCATGCACACCAGATGTCTTCCGCGACAACGGCGACGGCCGGGTCGGCCTGAGCTCCGGGCTCGCCGCCGATGGGCTGCGCGTCGTAGAACCTTCCGAACCGGCGCGGTTTGATCCGCAGTGCGGGTGCAGCGCCCGGACCGGCGGTCGTGGCATACGCCAGCCACCCGGCATCCGCGTCGCCGCAGGCCACGGACAGACGTCCCCGGGGTGCACCCTCCAGCGCCACCAGCGTGGCCGTCGCCGCCACCACCGCGACGCGGGCGGCGTCGTCGTCTCGTTCGGAACGCAACCGGACCTGTCCGGCCACCGCCGACGCACCGACGCCGCGCAGCTGACCGGCAATCGCCGCGGCCACCTCCGCGGCCGTCGCGGCCGACGGATCGGTGAAATCGCCCGCGGCGAACCGTACGACCGTCGGCGCGGCCCCGTCCACCGCAAGCGACATCGACATGCCGTCGAAAAGGCGGAACGGTTCGCTCGCCGTCCCGGTCAGCTCCACACCCGAGCCGGACAGCCCCAGGACCGCGCCCGCATCGTCGGGAGCGGCCCAGCCGCCGTCCGCGCTCTCGACGGCGGCGAACACATTACGTCGCGGCGCATCGTTGGAGCGGGAGATGCTTTGCGCCGCTTCGCCGATCCGGACCGACCACCCCGTGTAGTGATCGACGATCTCATGCAGCCCGGCTGCGGTGCCGACGTTGCGGTAGCGCGCCGGCGCCGCGGCGATCTCGTTACGGCGCCTGGCGATGTCCTCGCTGGTGAGATTCCAGCCGATCCAGCGCGCGAGCAGCGGCAGATAGCGAGCGTCCGTCAGGTCGGTGTCGCGCAGACCGCGCAGGCCGTCCGCCGAGCTGCGCAGGGCACCCACCGTTGCCCCGAATACATCGATGAGCCGGCGTAACTGGCCGCCGGACGCGTTGGCTTCCGGCATCATGCCGGTGCCGGCATCCGCGGGACGGCTCGTCGTGTCACGACTGCGGTAGACCGCAGGCAACGCGTCGTACAGGACATGGTGATAGCGGTAGGCGGCGGTCGGGCTCGCACTGGCACGCAACGATCCGTTCACATCCGGTCCGCTGTCGAGCCGGTAATAGTAGGTGCAGGAGGGGATCAGTGGGACCTGCCCGGTGCCCGCGTCGAGCAGTTCGACCTCCCGGCGGACCAGGGCGTGATCGCGGCGCCGGACGGTGCGCACCGTGCGCCGCAGCTCTTCGATGGCACGGCCGTTCACGATCCGCGCGACGCTGCACACCTCCTCGGCGAACTGCAGGTCACCGTCAACGCCGATGGCGCCGGCCAAGCGGCGCACTTCGAGGTGGCCGGGCTCGGCCACGGGCGGAAACGAGCCGCTGTCATAGATCACATAGGGGGTCGTGACCGCGGGGAAGTCGAAGTCCCGCTGCTTGCGCAGGACGGTGATCCTCGGATCGGCGCCGTCCTGGTCCGGGAAGATTACCCAGCGCAACAGGATTCGCGGTCCGCACAGGTCGGCCGTCGCGGTCAGTTCGGTGACGCTCATCGCGCCTGGATTCGCACGTCGAGCGCACCGAGCACGGGGATCTCGAACTGCCCCACGTCGATTCGGCCGTCGGCCTGCAGGTCTGCCGAGATCGCCGAGCGGATGAAGTCGGGCATCCGCGCCAGCGGCGGCAGGCCGGACCGGGCGAGCTGCGCGTCGATGTCGGGTTCGGCGCGGTCGGCTCTGCGGAACCGGTGCACCGTGGCGCCGATGACACCGGACACCGACTCGACGGTGGCATAGACCTCACTGAGGTAAAGCGTCTGAGCGAAGTCGACGGTGTCGAACGCCAGCAGGCCCGCGATCGCCGCACGGACGTTGCCGAGGACCGTGGCGGGCGCGAATCGCTCGTCGACCGCTATCGCGCAGCCGATGTCGATCGGCGCCGGGCGTGCGCCGACGACATCGACGGAGGTGCACAGCGGGCGCTTGTCCTCGAAGTAGGCCAACAGGTGGTTACGCAGCGACTCCGACAGCGGGGTGAGGCGATCGCCCGCCGGGGCGACGTAGAGATGCACCCGATTCCACGACGTCGCACACACGCGGACCTTCGCCACCGAACCCGTGGCGCGTGTCAGCGCCGCGTAATCCTCTGCCGTGACGGCTCGCTGCATCGAGCGAAACATCTTCGGCGCGTTGCGAATCGCACTGTCGGGTGCTTCCGCGTCGCTGCCACCCGCGGCGGCGACGGGGTTGGTCAGCGCGACCAGGCCGGGGATCGGCGTGATGGCTTCGCTGATCTGGCCTGCGGCGACGTTGCCGCGGGCGCCGACGCACACCCGGTAGCCGGCGCGGATATTGTCGGTGCCGACCGGTGGTGGCCGGTTGGTGAACACGATGCGGGGCGTGTCGGAGGAGTCGACGGTGAGCCGGAATTCGCGGGCGAGCGGATCGGGTGACGGCAGCCCGGCCGCTGCCCGATACCAACGTACCCATCCCGCTCCCTCGTCGACTTCGATTCCCACCGAATCCAGATCGACCTGTTTCTCCGGCAGCGCGAAGGTCTGGTTCGGCTCGCCGGTGCCCGAGCCGAGGGTCGGAATCGGTGCCGCCTGCACCCCTTGTTCCACCGGCAACGGCTCGTAGTAGACCAGTGCCCTATCCGGATCCGGGTCGGACAGAACCTGATCGGATGCCAGATTGATCGTCAGATCCGCACCGCGGTAGATGAATTCGATCGGGCCGTGCACCGGCACCTCTGCGCGGAACCGGCTGCCCTGCGCGATGGTGACCAGGCCGTTCTGTGCCGCCGCCTTGGCGGGGTCGAATGTCAGTCGCAGGTCGGCACGGGCCGGCGCCGCGGGGGTGAACTCATAGCCGACGAGCCGTAGCAGGTCGACGAGGCCGGCTCGCTCGGTCGCCGTTTCCGGAAACATCTCGCTGGCGATGCGGTCCTGGTAGTACGCGACGATATCGCCGCAGTAGGCGAACAGGTCGATCAGGACCATGACGAGGTCCGACGGTGAGCGATCCGTCCATTCGGGCAGGCGCTGGGTCGCAAGCCGCAGCATCGCCGCCCGCAGGGACGCGAAGTCCTTGTCGGTGTAGTCGATCGCGGGCACGCTCATCGGGTTCGGCTCCTAGTGTGCGGTGAGGGCTAGTGCTCGTTGAGGGCGACGATCATCTGGCCGGTGACCGGTGCGTCGGTGTGGACGTACTGCAGCACCAGCTGAAGCCGGTCGTCGGTGCGGTCGATCTGCGCGCTGGCCACGACGATGCGCGGCTCCCAGCGCAGCAGCGCCTCGTGGGCCTGCCGGCGCAGCAGGTCGGCAGTGATATCGTCATCGGGCTCGTGTACGAGTCCGGCTACGTTGCAGCCATATTCGCGCATCATGGGCCGCTCGCCCTGCCGCGTACCCAGCAGCATCATGACATCCTCACGGATCTTGTCGGCGCCTTCGCTCCACACCGCCGACCCGGTCCGCGGATCGATGCGAAAAGGAATGGAGGGTCCTCGCGGATCGGTCACGTCGGCTCCTCGCGCAAGCGCTCGTCGGTCATCGTCGTGTCTCCCGTCAATCGAGCGGACATGCCGGCAGCGCCGGCAGTTCTGGTAGTTGCGGCAGGTCGGGTATCGCAGGCAACCCGGGAATCGCGGGCAGCGGCAACGTGATCGAGGGAAGCGCGGGCAGTTTGACGCCGGGCACATCGGGCAACCGCAGCGACGGCAACTCCGGAATGTCCGGAATCTTCGGCAACCCGGGCACCGACGGCAACGGCACCGCGATCGACGGCAACGCGGGCAGTTTGACGCCGGGCACATCGGGCAACCGCAGCGACGGCAACTCCGGAATGTCCGGAATCTTCGGCAACCCAGGCACCGACGGCAACGGCACCGTGATGGACGGCAACGGCGGGAAGGCGCATCTGCTCATTTGATGACCACCGAACTGCTCAGGTGCACACCGGGAATGAGCTTGGGGACGGCGAGGAATTGCGGAGACGGAGATGGCGGTCCAAGCGCCGCCGTGGGGTGGGTGTGCGTGGCGAGCAGTGTCCACAGCGCTTCCATCCCGGTGCCGAGCACCGCGGTGTCCGTCGCGCCGGCCCCGAGCGCGACCGTCGTCGCCTCGATAACCACTTTGGCGGCCCGGATGTGCACGGTGTCCTTGGTGACGTTGACGACCGCGCCGTCCTTGTTCCTGATGCTGACCCCGCTCTCACCCATCGCGATGAAGTTGCTGTGGCCCTCGGCGATCGTGGCCGAGTTGTCGACCGCGTCCATGTGCAGGAACGAGCCCGACGAACTCGACAGCAGCACGCTGCCGTTGTCGTCGATCGAGACCATCGCGTTGCCGGTGTGGGTGAACAGCACCTTGGCCGGTTCGACCTTGGTCGGTTCGGATCCGGTGACCGCGACCCCGACCCACAGCGGGCGCCCCGCATCGCCGGCTTCGAATTCGACCCATACGGTGGCACCCTGCGGCGGCGCGAAGTACTGCCCGTAGGGCAGACATGCCTCTGCCATCACCGCCACCCCCGACCCGAAGACGTCGGGCACCTCGACCTTCAGCAGGCCCCGGTGCTCCGCGTCGGCATTGTCGAGTACGGTCGCGCGGAACTTGCCGTAATACCGCCCGACGTGGCGGCTGTGCTCCTCGGCCAGCATCCCCGCTCCTTACCTGGTGGCCATGAACTCGGTGGAGTACACAGCGCCGCCGCCGGTCCCGGCCCGTTCGTAGATGTGGTTGACCCGGCGTACATACCAGTCACCCTCGGCCCAACCCGACACCCCGGTGATGTGCACGCGAGATTTCGCGCGCAACCCCACCGTTCCCGAAGCGACCCCACGCCCGTGGAAACCCAACGCCGTGGTCGGGTCGGCTGGGTTGCTGCTGGCGAGTTCCTCTGCAGTCCTTGCCGCTTCGCCACTGACCCGCTCGACGGGACGTGACAGCTTCGCGGCCGACGCGGCGGCAAGTTCCGACAGCGCCAGAATCGCTGCACGCCTGCCCTCGTCGAGGTCGGGAACGCGGCCGAGGGTGGGCGCACCCAGCGGTGGGGGCGCCGCGGGCGGGGGCGGGGGAGAGCTGCGGGGACCACCGGTGACGGGGTCGATGGTCGTCACGGCCCGAAGGGGGACGGCGGTCGACGTGCTGCGCTCATAGCAGAACTCGGTCAGGTTGCCCCCGCCGCGGCCGTAGTGCAGTTCGCCGACCGGTTCGGCGGCCACGACTTTCGCCAGCGGGACGAAATAGAAGTTGGACGCGTCGGCGCCGTCGAACTCACAGAACGCCAGGCAGCCCTGACGCTGCGCCTGGTCGAGCACGAACTCCCACTCGTTGACGTTCGCCGGGCGGGGCGGCCTGCGCTTGTCCAGCACGGTGTCCGCGGCGGGTTCGATCTGGAATGCGGTGATGTCGTACTCGGGCCTGCCCACGATCCGGGTCAGCACCGAGCGCAGGGTCTCCCCCGGTTTCCATTCCGCCGGATCGTAATCGCGCATGCTCATGCGGTAGGTGAAGTCCAGCGCGGTCACCTCGATCTTCTGGCCGGTCGGGGTGGCCAGCACGGTGGCGCCGATCACCACGCCCTCGAAGATGTATGTGCGCATGTCGTTGTCGCCCAGGGCGATCCGCATCTCCAGTCCCTCGAAGGATGCGTCGGCGAGCATTCCGGTGCTGTCGTCCAGGCGCACCACCGCCTTGTCGGTGAGCCGGTCATCGTCCTCGACGTTGACCTGGTACACCGGGGCGGTCACGTCGCGCCAGTCGGCGCCGTCGGCGCTGACCAGAACCGTGGCAGTGGTCGTCATCGGAACAGCCGGGTTCGGTCGGTGCCGTCGGGCCGCTCACCCACCGGCATGTCCAGGATGTCGCCGGGGCCGACGTCGAGCGGAAACGCCACCGGGTTCGCGTCGGCCAGCGCCCACCACGCCTGGCTGTTGCGCAGGTACCGCCATGCCAGATACTCGACGTCCTCGACCCCCGTGACCCGGTGACGATAGGTCGCCCCGACTTGCGGGGTGCGCCGGATCGGAAGCGTCGCGCGCACCGTGCCGTCGGCCGCGGTGGCGGGGTAGGCGCTGAGCTGCCGATAGCGCGAGTTGATGGAAACCGCCATGTCTCTTCCTGATTCCTAGTCGAAGACGTCTTGGGCGAGCCCGTACCCGGGCAGTTGTTGCGCGACGTCCTCACCGGTGAGCTTGCCGCCGAACAGATACCTGAGCGCCTCGACGTTGCGCGTGATGACGTCGAGCACCGTCGACCAGGATCGGGTGTCCTCGGACAGCGTGATGCTGACCTCGGCACGTTCGGGGGTGAGGTCGGGCTTGAACTTCGTGATCTTGATGTTGAGGTCGTTCATCACGCAGGTCAGGTCGATGTCGCCAAGCCTGAGATTGCAGGTCGGCGGCGCCTTCCAGATCTCCGCGCCACCCGCGAGCGCAGGGATGTCGCGTACCAGGTCGAAGCCGGGGTTCATGAACGACCGCAGCACGGCGAGATCGGGCTCGATGCGGCCCACCGGTGATCCCGCTTCACCGGGCTTCTCGCGCGCGTCCAGGGCGAACTCGAGGGCGAAGCTGCGTGGCCGCCCCGTGGCAGGCTTCAACGACCGGGTCGCCACCAGCTTGGGGCCGAAATGCGGTACGTCACCGAGGAATCCGAACGCGACGGTGGGGGTCTTGAGGGCGGCGGCGCCGAGGCCGGGGGCGCTCTTGACCTTGCCGATCCCCTCCTTGGTCTTGTCGAACTTCCAGCTGCCGTCGTCCTGATCGTTGTTGTAGTCGAAGCTCTTTTTCTCCGAGAGCATTTCAGGGTGGAACTGAAACTTGAAGATCAACGGCGGCGCCACGAGCAGGTTGGCGATATAGCCTTTGCGGGACATCCGGGCTCCTAGGGTGTGAAGTCGAAGATCGGTACGTGCGGACGACGCTGACCGCGGATCCCGCGCACCGCGTCGAGTCGGTCCCGGCGGTCGAGACGCTCCGCGTCGTGGCCACCCAGGATCGGGAATTCAGCTGGCCCTGAGGCATTGCCCTCGGGCTCCCGCGCCGGCACCGGTGCACCTGCCGGGGTGAGATCGATGATCACCTCGCCGATCTCGACGACGGCCGCCGGCTCCGCGCCTCCCGGTGTGGCGGGGGTGGCCTGCGCGGCCGGTGTCGCGAAGTAGGTGGACATCGAGTCGAGGAGTTGGGTGAGTCCCCCGGAGGCCAGCCACTGTCCGTAGGCCGCCGCGATGGGATGGAACGGGGTCTGGGCGCGCAGCCTGTCCCACACGTTCTGCTGTCCCTTGCCCGCCGTTGCGGGCAGTAGCTTCTGCGCCGCCTCCGTCGACTTGTCGCCGATGGTCTTGAGCCGGTCTGCCAGGTTGGTGTCGGTGAGGTGTGCCTCCTTGATCGCCGCTTCGTCCATCGATTTACCGAAGTCGGACAGGCTCTTTCGCAGCGCGGTGGTGGGCTTGTCGACCAGCTCTTTCGACGAACCGGTCAGCTTGTCGGTCGCCGCCTTGGCGTCGGCGGCGGCCTTGGTGATGATCGCGTTCAGATCGGGCGGTGGCGGTGGCGGCGGCGGCACCTTCAACGGCTCCTGCGACGACTGCCCCGTCGCCTCCGCTGCCTTCTGCCCCGCACCGCCCTTCTCGAACACCTTTCCGATCGCGGAGATGCCTTTGATCAGCTGTTCGACCACGTAGAAGAGCCGCAGCTCGCCGAGCTTCCACAACACGTTGTAGACCGTCGGCACCAGCCAGGTCAGCAGCTTGTCGATGGTGTCCTTGAGTGCATTGCCGAGCACCTTCCCGAGTTCCAGTGCCGCGTCGAGGAGTTTGGCCAGCGCGGCGAACAACGCGGCCAGCGCCTCGTTGACAGCCGCGGCCAATAGCCGGACGGCCATCGCCGCGACCCTGGCGACCATCGCGATGGTCTCGAATGCCAGGACGAGCACCGCCCCGCGCAGCACCAGGACGTTGCGGACGATGAACTGCAAGGTCTCGGTGATCGCGTTGCGCAGGTCGGGTAGTCGGTCCAGCAGCCACGACAGCGCTGCGATCGCCGTCGGTATCGCCGCGACCAGACCGCCGACCAGCCGCGTCCCCGTCTCGAGGGCGGCGGTGAGTGAGTCCAGCCAGCCGCGGTACCTGCCGGCGTCGGGGGCGTCGAGCGCGGTTGGCGCGGCACCGGGCCCCGGCGGAGTGCCGTTGGCCGCCTGCAGCAGGGCGGTGACGGTGTCGAACTTGCCCTGAACGCTTTTCAGCATCGCGACGAACTCCATCTGGCCGCCCGCCGCCGCAGGCGTTGCCGCCGCACCCGCGCCAGAGGCCCCGGCGTGCGCGGAAGCCGCCGCCTGTGCCGTGGCCTCCGCCGGTTGCGTCGCGCCCTGGCCGATCCCGAGCTTGGTGATGATCCGTTCGATCCGTTCCACGAGCGTGTTGATCGTGCCGAGAGATTCGGCCAGCGTGATCGAACCGATCGTGCCGCCCACCGCGCCGCCGAAGAGGTTGCCGACGAAACTACCGATCCCCCCGAGCAACCCCGTGATGGTGTCACTGCTGCCAGGCGCGAGGTCGTTGATGTTGACGACGTGCACCCGTAGCGCGCCGTCGAGTAGCGGCGGGGCCGTCAGGCCGGTGCCTGCAGCCCCGACCGCCGCGGTGACCGCGAACGATCCGTAGCGGGCGGTGGCCCGTTCGATGTCCTCGAGCGCGCGGCGGGCGAAGCGGGTCTGTGTCAGGAGGAGACCGAGCTGGGTGACGACGTCATCCATGTGTCACCCGCCCCACCGCTGGGATGCGAGCCGCCGTTGCGCCTGCCGGTAGGCACCGCGGACGGCGTCGGCCAACTCGGCCGCAATCGTGTCGAGGTCGTCGTCGGTCGTCATCCCGCCGGCCCGGACGAGCATCCGCGGCAGCTGGACGCGGGTGGGCGCGGCGTGCCGGCGCAGGATGTGCGGGGAGGTGGGGGCCGGGACGCCGGCCTGCGGTCCGCCCGCCGGGGACTCCTCGGTGTAGCGGGACCGCCACTGCCGCGCCACCTCGCGCGCACTGCCGTGCATGAACGCGATCAGTACGCCGATTCCGGCGCCCGCGACCAGCGATTCCGGTGTGCCGATCCAGGTTTCACTGCGGGATAGCCACGATTCGAAGGACTGTGCCACCCCGTCGTGGCGGCCGCGGGTGGGCTCGGTGGGAAAGAGTTCACCCGCGATCAGATGGGCATCCAGGTGTGGTGCGGCCAGGGGCGGTTCGGCGTTGATCGCGGTCGTCGCCATGCCGGAGAAGTCCACCGCGGCCTTCTGCAGACCGTCCGCGGCCCTGGCGAAGCCGTCGGCGATCGCGGTGCGCATCCCCTCGTCGGCGGTGCGCACGATGTCACCGACCCGGCCGCGCACCTCGGCGCCGCCGAGCGTGGTGCCGATGTCGGGGAACTCGAACCGAACGCCCAGCGCCGGGGCCTCCGGGAGCTCCGACCAGTTGAAGCCCAGGAACGCCAGGATCTCGACGACGACGACGGCCAGAAACACCACAACCTTCAGGAAGTGCGCGACCTGGTACACGAAATCCCCTATGGCGGCGCCGAATTTGGTGCCGAATCCGACATAGAACGACATCGCGGCGGCCACGACACCGCCCACGACCTCTTGGATCGCGCGCACGAGCTGCTCGAGACGGAAGGCGAGGCCGCGCAGCGTCGCGAACACCTTCTGATACACGCCGGCGATCTGCACCCGAACCGCCTTCTCCACCATGGCGAGCGCGTCCAGCGTCATCAGGTGCACACGGATGTCGACGGCGGACAGTATCAGTGAGACGAACCGTGGCGCGGCCGCCGCCAGCAACGCCGCCGCGAGCACCATCGCGTCGGGTTCGTCGCCGAACCCCACCGGCGCCGCCCCCGCGGGGGCGGCGGTATCCGTACCCGGGCCACTGGGACCGGCTGCGACAGGCGGGATGCCACGCAGCGACGCCACCGGCATCATCAGCGCGTCACGCAGCTGGTCGAAGGTTCCGCCCGGCGCGTTGGCCGTCTGCATCGCCGCGTAGAACGCCGCTGCCACACCGGCGATGTCGAATACCGTGCGCCCCGCGGGTGTGAACAGGTCGGGCGTCGGCGTTGCGTACCGGGTGATCGAGACATCCGCGGCGGCCAGCAGCCGGTCGGTCGCCTCCAGAAAGGCGGGCAGGTCGGCGGCGGCGTGCATCGAGCGCCGCCACCCCGTCTCCAGAGCACCCGGACCGTCGAACCGGAGGCCTTGCGCCGCTGCGGCGGTGACCACCCGCACGGCCAGCGCGGCCCCCTCGAACCGCAGCGTGGGCATGTCGCGGGTGGACAATTCCGCGGCGCGGGCGTCCTGCAGGCGCCGGTCGAGCGCGACCTGAATGGACCGGCCCGCGATATTGGCATACCGGTCCTGACCGGCCAGGTCGGCGAATCGGGCCGCGATGGCGGCGAAGTCGATGGGCATCTCAGCCGCCCCAGGTGGCCGGCGCCACCACATAGGTCTGGCGCTGCATTCGGCGAATGAGTCTGTCACGCAACGACTCGGCCTCGGTGGGCGTGGCCTCGGGACAGCGCACCCGCAGTGTGCGGATCTGCGGGTGCACCGGCACCGGCCGATCCGCGCGCAGCACCGGCAATCTGCGCTTCGGTTCCGCCCCGGGGGCATCCTTGCCGTAGACCACGGCCACGAAATCGTCGACGACCGGCGCCAGCTGGGGGGCGACACGACCCCACAGGGCGGGGGTGAGGTACTGGCCGAGCAGCGTGGCGGTCGTGGAGGCCAGCTCGGTGAGCTCGGCCCGGTTCTGCGCCAGCGCTTCGGGGTAGCCGGCGCGTTGCGGCTCGAAGATGCTGGGCCGCTGCGCTATTCCGGCCACCGCCACGTAGGCACGGATCTCGAGCTGCACCCGGTCGATGGTGGTCGGCTGTGGGCGGTTCGCCGCCTTCTCGATCGCCTTCCAGTCCAGCGGTGGAATGGGTTTGCCGGCGGCCTGCTCGAGGATTTTGCCGGGAGACGGCAGCTCGACTTTGGGGATGAGGATGTCGAGGAATCCCGGCTTTCCCGATTTCCGTGCGTCGCGCGCCTCTTCCTCGCCGCTCGAGGTCAGGGCCAGGATGCGCTTACCCACGGGATGCTCGGTGAGCAGTGTCGGCAGGAAGTCCTGGATGTCGTACATGTACATCCGCAGCGCGGCGGTGAGATTGTCCTTGGCCCCCTGGATGGTATCGGCGGCCAAGCCGAAACCGGCGAGCATCGCGTCGCCGGCGATCGACATCACCTCGGTGGCGGTCGATGCGAATCGGGCCAGCAGCGGGGCTATCGCGAGATCGCCGTCCGTGAGCCGACGCCGCTCCGTCTGGAACGTCTCGACCGCCGCACCGAGCACCTCACCGGTGGTGCCCAACGCATTACGGATCGCCAGCACCGTCCGCACGGCGGGCAGCAAGCTCGGTACGACCGCGTCGATGACGAACGCAACGGCGCCGAGTACCTGGGCGCCGAGCGCGCCGACCCGGTCGCCGAACTCGAGGAGCCTGCGTAGCAAGGGGTTACGTACCTGTGCGCGTGGCCCGAGGAGCTGCGGCACCAACGCGGTCGCGGCGTTCATGGTGCGGGCGGCGGCCGCTGCCGTCGCCAGGACGGCGTCGACCTGTTCGCGGAACACGGCGAATGCGAACGCCCCTGCGGCCAGCCCGGCGGCGGCCAGGCCGCCGGCCGTCACGGCGATGGTCGCACCCGGTGCGATGACGACGGCGGCCCAGAACGCCAGGCCCGCCACCGTCAGCAGGATTGTGGTGATGTTGAAGGCACCGAATCGGATCAGCTGCCAGATGCCGACGACCTGGCCCATGGGGCTCAACCACATACCGCCGACCATCCCGGCCAGTGCCGCGATCGGGGTCGACACCGATGCCCCACCCGCTGTCGACGAGCGGAGCACCTCGGCCAGCCTGGCGTCGAGCTGCGTGCGGTTGGCGATCGCGACCAGCACGAACGGCCCGTCGCGCGGCACCGTCCTACCGAACCAGCTGATCAGGAATGCCCCGCGGGCGCGGGCGATGACCGCGATGTCCGCCCGCACGATCTCCATCCACGGCATCAGGGCCTTCGCACCCGCCAGCAGGGTCGGCAGGGTGATGAAGGGCTTCTGCAGCAGCAGGGCGATCGGCACCGGCGGAACCTCCTTTCGCGGCGGGCGCTACCTGGCATGTGCGGATTCGATTCGGGCGTTCTCCTGCTCGATCTGTTCGGCGAGCAGCCGGACGTAGTGGTGACGTTCGCCGACGGCCATGTCCATCAGCTCGGTGTGGGACCAGTGCAGGTGGTAGGCGAGGAAGAAGACCTCGCGGTGCAGCCGGTCCAGGCTCACTCCGGAGCTAAAAAATTGGTCATGTCCAGGCTGGCGCGGATCTCATGCCCGCAGGCCGGGCAATCGAGTTCGCGCACCAGATCGATCCCCGGCGCCGCGTCGTTGAACGCCCGGTCGATCAGGCGCCGGTCCCCGAGAGTCAGGTCGGCGAAGATCTTGGTACCCAACGCGTCGGTGCGGTGCTCGGGAAGGTCGCCCAACCGGCACAGGCAGCGCGCCAGCAGCGCGTTCTTACCCAGCGATGCGTTCTTGCGCATCTGCGGGGCCGCGGCCGACTCGTCGTCACCACGCGCCAGGCGCAGTGTCATCGTCGTGTGCACCGAACCGTCCTTGTCCAGGTACCCGTCCATCAACTCCACCGAAATATGTTCCGGTGGTTCACCTTCGGGCAGGATGGTGGTGGGCAGCTCGTCGAGGTTCTCCACGGTCTCAAAGCGTTCGCCACAGGCCGGACACGTGTAGCTCGCTGCCAGTTCGGCACCGAATGTCAGGCTGCGCAGCTTGATCAGCAGGTAGTTGCGGTCCACCGAGTACATCCCTTCGATGTCCCTGCGGCCGAGGGGAGGCAGGTCGCCGACCGGACGGATGCAGCTGTCCAGCAGGGCGGTCACCAACCTGCCGCCGTTGCGCTGATTCACCGGGTCGGCGAGCAGCGCCTCGTCACGGCCCGTCATCTTGCGCACCATCACACGCTTGTGCTGATGCCCGTCGCCGTCGACATAGCCGATCGGCAGGGTCACCTCGACCTCGCGGGCGCCTGCCCGCGGGACGGGTGCCGCGTCTTCCAGGATGGTCATCGGGGTATCCTTTCGCTTCGGGCGGGTTCGGGGCTAGGCGATCGGTTCACGTTCGAGCCCTTCGTGTTCGAGCACGATCGTCTGGACGAGCAGATTGGTCGACCCCGCCTCGAGATCACTGAATTTCGAGGACTTCACCCACGCGTCCTTGAACGAGAACATCAGCACGGGCTTGCCGAAATGGAACTTGGTGATCACCCCGCTGCGGCGTACGACAGATCCCGACGGTGTGCGCTCCTTGGGCCGGAACGTCTCGGTGAACCAGTCGAGGAACTGCTTGTCCTGATCGCTGCCGTCGACACGGCGCTCGATGGTGAGTGGCTCGTACTTGACCTTCGCGCCGGAGATCTTGTACACGTGCCCGGTGGCACCGTCGGCCTGTTCGATCGTGTCCAACTCACCTTCACTGAGGCCGGAGATCTTGCTGACGCCGGGACTGGGGATGCCGCCGACTTCCAGCACGAACTCGCTGGCCCGGTAACCTTCGTAGAACTCCTGGGTCGCCATATCGATTCACTCCTGCGATCTGCTGGTGCTCACGCCTCGGAAACCGAAGCGCCGCTGGATTTTTGGCCTACCTTGATGACGATCGTCTCGGCCGGCCGCGACGGGTAGAAATAGACCTCGACGGTGAGCATGCCCTGCTCGACCTGATCGGGCGGGTTGTTGGTCTCGTCGACGATGACGGTGAAGGTCTGATCGGGCGAGCCGGTTCCGAACGCGCCCTGCCGCCACAACCCGAGCAGGAACGGCGTCACGGTGGTCACCCTGATCGAGCGCCACAGCGCGTCGCGGTTGGGCTCCTGGCGTGCCCAGCGCAGCCCGTCGCGCAGGCTGGACTTGACGTAGTTGAACAACAGGCGCACGTTGACGTAGCGCCACCGGGGATCGCTGCTCAGCGTCCGCGACGCATCGATGACGACACCGGCCCGCGGCATGGCCCGGATACCGTTGATGGCGCCCTCGGTCACCAGCGCGGTGTGATCGGCGTCGGACAGTTTGGCTTCCGCGTCGAGGACGCCGCGCAGGTTCGCCTCATCGCCTGCAGGTGCCTTCCAGATACCCCGCGTCGTCTCGATCCGGGCGTACACCCCCATCACGTGACCCGTGGGCGGGATCGCGATGCGCGGGCTGCCCCCGGCCCCGATCGGATCCGGCACGATGATCCACGGGCCGTAAAGGGCCCCGTACGCCTTGGCCGCCTGCAATTTCTGGCCGTAGCTGATCGCCGCCGACAGGTTGCTCGCATCGACGAGGCCCTGGGGAGCGGCACCGACGAACATCGCGTCTCCGCGGTTGGCGCAGTATCCGAGTGCGGCGTTGGCCACTTCGAAGTCGTCGCGCTCGCAGCACAGCAGCTGGATGTTGTAGGCGTCGAATGCGCGGAATCCGCTGCGGGACGCCTCGTCTCCGATGAAGTGGCCGGCCGTGGGGGCGCCGTCGGAGCCGTCGTCGTCCAGCGACAGCCACGGTGGATCGTCGGTGGGAGCCGGTCTGCGATCGGCGTTCGTCGAAAGAAGGTCCGTCAGGCGGACGAAGCGCGAACCGGTCAATGGATGGTTGAGCCGGGTGAGCGCGTTGTTGGCACGGCGCGGCTGCATCGTGAGACCCGTGTGGGTTTCGACGGTGTGGTCGTTGTCGCCCACACCGCGCGCGATCACCAGGTCGAACTCCTCGTTGGAGACCGTGATCGCGTGTAGATCGGTGAAGTCGGTGAGTTTGGTCAGCCCGGGACTCCACGTCACCGCGCCGGTGGTGGTGTCAACGGCGGACAGCACGGTGCGTTTGCTGACCGTTCCGTCGCTCACCACGAGTGCGTCGCCGGGCGTGAATTTGCCCGCCTGCGCCAGCGAGGTGCCCGTCGCGGTGAGCGCGGCCACCTCGCCGAGCACGGGGTCGGCCGACTTGACCAGCGACAGGGCCGCGTTGTCCTTGTCGATCTGAAGGCTCGTCGGGCCGCCGGTCAGGATCGCCTGTTCACCCGTCGACACCAGCACCAGCTTGTTGTCGGCGTCGAGCCCGGCGCGCAGCAATCGCGTCTTCGCATTGATGGCGGTCACGACCTGCTGTCGGCTCGCCTCCTTGGGGTTGGGCGGGAAATCCGTTGCCGGGTCGAAGCCGATCGTTTTCGGGACTCCGTCGATCACGACGGAAAGCGCAGGGGCGGCGGACATGTCGATCTTCTCCGGCAGCGTGGCGGTGCCACTCACCGTCGCCGGCGACGTCTCGCGCAGCGGGCTGCCCGCAGACGAACTGTTGACCACCCGGACGAACAGGCCGTGGCCCCAGGAGCCCGGGTCCGCGGCGCCGCGGAACCCCGCCTCCACGGTCAGGGTATTCGCGCCTGCACTGTCCTTGAAGGTCCGTTTGGCGGAGGTGGACGCGGGGTCCGCCACCCGGTTGATGAAGGCGACCTGGCCGCCGTTGTCGAAGAAGCCACGCACCAGATATGCACCCTTGCCGCCGGTGAAGTAGCCACCGAACCGCTCGACGAACTGGGGGAAATTGGTCACGCGCGCAGGATCGTTCGGCACCCCCCGTTCGGTGAGGATGTTGAATCCCGCTACCGAGGTGGCAGCACCGGTGATCGAGGGTGACGTGGCGCCGTCGACCTCGACGACATTGATGCCGATGTCGAATGCCATGGGTGTCTCCTTAGGTGGTGCGGCGAGCGGGGTTGCGGCGCCGGCGGTTCGGTGACGACTGGGATGGCCGCACGGCCGCATCGGGCTGTTGCGGTTGCGGGTGGACGACGAGTACGCCGCGCCGGCACAGCGCGGCGACCTGGCCCAGCGCCGCGTCGTCTTCGGTGCACTCGATGACGTCCAGCGCGCCGAGGACCACCACACCGGAATCGAGGTGCAGCGCGACCGGGGTGGTCGTGGTGTTCGCGAGTTTCATGACATCACCATCGTTTCGGCCGATACGCGGATCACCTGCACCTCACGCACGGGCGGGCCGACCCGCGCCGGCGTCCGCGCGCCGATCCGGTACGTGAGAACCGGCACCTCGGCTGCGGAGCCGCCGAGACGGTCGGCGCCTGGGAGCGCCACCAGCTGGATCGGCGCGGGCTCACCCCCGACGACCAGTTCGCCGTTTGCAGGCAGCCGGTTGAGCACGGCCTCCAGCAGCAGTGCCTGATCGGAGCGGCTTGCCGCCACCGGTGAGATGGCGTAGTCGAGGTCGTACGGCGTGCCTGCGGTCACCTGCCGGAACCCGTCGGCGGTATAGTCCCGCCGCGCGGGCGCGTCGATCAGGCGGTGCGGCGCGTACCGCGCGTCGACATGCCGGATGTTCAATCCGGGTGCACCGGGCAGCGCCTGCTCGGGAGCTCGCACCGTCGCGCTCACCGGGGTGTCGCCCACCTTGATGCCGTTCAGCGCCGCGACGACGGCGTCATCGCAATCGATGAGCAGTTGCGGCCGGGCGGCGACGATGTCGTCGATGTTGACGACGAAAGACGGTTGCAGGCAACGGAACTGGATAGCCGTGACAGCACCGGCGACGCTCGCAGGCAGGTCGTCGATGCTGAAGTGCAGTGTTTCCCACCGCGCTGCGGCGCCGACGGAGATCAACCGGTGCCATCGGTTGGCGGGGTCGCCGAGTGCCACCGCGGCGGAGCCCAGCGTCAGCTCGAGCAGGAACCGCCCTCCAGTGGCGGCCCGAGAACGGGGCATCCGAATGGACAGACGCAACTCGGTGAACTGCGTCAGGTCGACGGCGGCCAGACTTCGCCGCAACGCATGCCCGGTCGCGTCGCCGTCCGCGGTGAGCTGGGTGCTCACCTTGTCGCCGCCCGTCCCGTAGGTTTCGTTGTCGTTCACGACGGTCAGCTGGCCCGACGGACTGGTCCCGTCGGGCCGCACGGTCGTCCATCGGGTCACATCGTCCATCGGGTCGACGACCTGCACGCTCATGGTGTTGCCGGGGAAAGGATCTCGCCGTCCATCTCCATGCGGCGACTATGGCCGCCGAGCTGTCACCGCGGCGTCACCGGCGACGGTCGGCCTCCCGCGCGGGATTCAGCGCACCGGACTCAACGCACCGGACTCAACGAACCGGACTCAGCGAACCAGGGCCAGTTCCACCTTGGCGTTGAAACCCGTGATGAGGGAACGCATGAGGGGTGACAGGGGTGCGCCGAGTTCGCGGTACAGCACGTCGCGGTAGACGTCCCTGGCCCGGTGCGCCTCGATGAGGTTGCCCTCGTCGAGGTGGGCCTCGATGAGGGCCTGCTGTGCGCTCTCCCGCAGAGGGTCGGCGGCGACGGCGATCAGCGCGGCCTCGATTCCCTCGGCGTAGCGTCCGACACGGCAGAGCGCGCCCGCCAGCCGCTCCAGTGCCTGAAGCAGGCTGCTGCGCAGGCGCTCCCGCTCGAGGACAACCCAGTCGTCATACCAGCCGGGTAGCACGCAAAGGCCGTGCTCGATGCCCGGCATCAACCTGAGATCGTCGCCGCGGGTCCGGCCGCTGAGGATCCGGTCCGCCCATGCGGCCAGGATCCGGACGTCGACGGGCAGTCCAGTTCGCAAGGCCAGCGCCTGTCCGTCGCAGTCGACCAGGTCCGTGCCAGTCCGGTGCAGCCGCCACAACGCCGACCGCAGGTTGCCCTCCGCTCGCCGGCCGTCGACGTCGGGCCAGAGCCGTCGTGCGAGATCATGTCGCCCGACGGGGCCGCCGTGCAGGCCCAGCAGCGCCAGAAGTCGCTTGCTGCCGTCCGGCGGGTCGAAGCGGACGGTGTCGAAGGTCAGATACGGGCCCTCGAACAGATGGAGGAAGGCGCCGCGATCGGCGGCGTGCGCCCCTGGCGAACGCGTATCCACAGTCCCATCCCTCGGTAAGGCGGCTGGAGAGACACACGCTAGGCGCCGGCGCGTCACGCGCGCGTCACCGTCCGCCCGGCGATCCACGCCGACAGGGTGCGGCCGAGCAGCGGTGACGGATCGACACCGAACACCCTGCGGTGCAGCACGGTGTAATCCCTTAGCACTCTGCGTGATTCAGCGATGTCACCCGCGCACAGATGGGCCTCGACGAGGGCGCGCTGCGCGCTCTCACGCATCGGGTCGGCGGCCACGACGGTACGCGCGGCAGCGATTGACTCCATGAATTGTCCTGCAGCACCGAGCAGTTGACTGAGCCGCTCGAACGCGTGCAGGGTGCGGTGGCGCAATCGTTCGCGTTCGAAGATCACCCAGTCGTCCCCCCAGCCGGGTAGCAGGTCGGTTGCGGCGGCGAACCAGGGAACGATCCGAAGGTCGCTGTCGCGCTGCTCACCTCCGATGACGCGCCGGGCCCAGTCCGCGGCGATATGGACGTCCACGTCGACGTCGGTACGAAGCGCCAGGCTGGTCTTGTCGGATTCCACCAACTCGATACCGCAACCACGCAGACGCCACAACGCGGTGCGCAGGTTGCCCGCCGCGCGCCGGTCGTCCACGCACGGCCACAGCGTTCCTGCCGTCAGGTTCCGGTCCACCCGACTGCGGCGCAACGCCAGCCACACCATCAGGCGCACTCCGCATTCCGGCACGTCGCTGCGCACGCCGCCGACGGTGAGATAGGGACCCTCATCCGAGGCGCCGGTGAACAGGTGCAGGCACTGGGCGCGGTCGGTGTGCGCCAGTTGTGCGGTCATCGCGCCAGCCGCCGGCCCCGGCCAGACCGGCGACGCGGCTCCGGAGGCGCGGACGGCGCTAGCGCGCATGCGGAGGGTGCCCCCCTTGTGGGAATCGCGCGAGGAACTCCCGGACGGCCCTGACCGCCTCGTCGATGTCGGTGAAGTGCCGCCTGACCGACGGACCGGGATCGTCGTGATGATCGGTGATGACGGTCAGGAGCAAGCCGGATGGCTGCTCCTCGACCCTCACCAGGCACACGCCCGACGCCGCGGCGTCCATTGCGGCAGCGTCCCGCAGTGCGCGTCACCGTCGCGTTACCGCAACGCGCCATGCACCCCACACTCGAGTACCGACCCGATTTCGACATCCGTCCGCGCCTACTTCCGCGTCGTAGGGCTCGCCCGAAGGCCCAGAACCGGACGCGAGCCCGGCACCGTGGCAATCATCGTTCGAGCCGGCCACAGTGCGCATGAGTAAGGCACTACTCGATTTGCCACGTGCGCGGATTCCTCCGCGCGACCGGCTCGGTGCGCAACCGCAATCAGGCTGTTACAGAAGTTGACACTGGGACCACTGAGGTTATTGTTCTTAGCTGGGTGACCTCGATGAAAGGGAGACCGTGCCGGGTCCGGCAACGATGCTTCAGCGAATCGCGGCGGGTGCCGCCGCCGTCGTCATGTGTGCTGGGCTGACCACGGCAGGTGCGCCGGCCGCCGGCGCCGACAGCGACGCGAAATCGTTGTTGCTGGGTGCGATCGCCAACACCAAGGGGTCCTACCTCGTCTACAACTTCGGCGGTCAGTTTGCCGCGCCGTTCCGCAACGCGGCGGGCATCGAGTACACGCTGAACAACGGCGGTCACCTGATGGCCATCAAGAACGCTTCGACCCGGCTCGGTCCGCGCTTGCTGGTCGACTCCCACCGCGGCTATCAGGCCCGCTGCGAACGCGATCCGCGGGCGCGCACCGGGGAGGGCCTGTGGCAGGCGTCGGAGACGTACACCCCGCTGCAGGCCTGGCAGGTGCTGGGGCAGCCGACGATCGCGGTCAACGCCAACTTTTTCGATATCCGGGGACAGCAGGGCGGGTCGTGGCGGGACACCGGCTGCAGCTCCCCGCTGGGCGCATACGTCGACAACACCCGCGGGCAGGGGCGCGCCAACACCGCGGTGACCGGAACCATCGCCTATGCGGGGAAACAGGGCCTCTCCGGGGGCGACGACCGCTGGGCAGCGCTGGCGACGATGATCCTTCCGGTCGGCGGAGCTCCGTACGTGATCATGCCGAAGTCCACCACCGACTACGACGCCGCGTCACCGGAGGTGACCCGGCTGGTCGACGAGGGCGCCCGGTTCGTGGCGGTGGCGGGACTCGGCCTGCTCGCCCCCGGCGAGACCGGCCAGCTCAACGATCCGGGTCCCAGCGCGGCGCGCACCGCCATCGGCTACAACGGCGCCGCCGATGAGCTCTACGTCTTCCAGGGCGGCAACTACACCCCCGACAACATCCAGGACCTGTTCCGCGGGCTGGGTGCCGGCCACGCCGTGCTGCTCGACGGCGGCGGTTCGTCTGCCATCGTGCTGCGCCGGGACACCGGCGGCATGTGGAGCGGTGCCGGCTCGCCCAGGGGCAACTGCGACACGCGGCAGGTGTTGTGCAATTCGCGGGAACGCGCGCTTCCCAGCTGGCTCGCGTTCGGCTGACGGTCCCTGACGTCCGGCGCCCCTGCCCGACCTGACCAAGCCATGAACGGGTGCGGGGCAGAAATGGAGTACCTCACTACTCAGATCGTCCCCTGGCTGCGCCGGAAGAATTGAGGAGGTCACATTCTCATCTCTGGACCGCGGGGGGGTTCCACGATGACCGACCATGTTCCCAGTAATTCCAGTTGCTCTAGTGGCTCTCGTGGCTCCAACAGCTCGGCAGAGCTCGGCCAACCACTGACACGGCTGTCCTCGCCGCTCACCGAACTGTCCGGCCACGTGTCGATTGCGGTGATCGGCTCGGGCTACGGCGGGGCGATCACCGCGTCGCGGCTGGCACGAGCCGGCCGGCAGGTGTGGGTGCTGGAACGGGGCCGTGAACTTCATCCCGGTGAGTTTCCCGACACCCTGCCGGAGGCCTTGACCAACGGGCAGGTGCACATCGGCTCCACGGTTCTCGGCAGCCGGACCGGGCTCTTCGACATGCGCGCTGGAGACGACATGAATGTCCTGGTGGGCTGCGGCCTCGGCGGGACATCGCTGATCAATGCCAACGTCTCGTTGGCCGCCGATCCCGACGTGTTCAAACGGGACTGTTGGCCGAAAGAACTGCAGGAGACAGGGGCACTCGATGCGGGCTACGAGCGAGCCACCGCCATGCTTCGGCCGCAACAGCTGCCCGCGCAGTTCGTCGGTCTACCGAAACTGCGAGCGCTGAGGTCCTCCGCCGAAGCACTGCCCAGCGGGCGCTTCTCGCTGCCACCGCTCAACGTGACATTCGACGATGGCCCCAACGCCGCAGGCATTCAGCAGAAGACATGCAACATGTGCGGTGACTGCATGTCCGGCTGCAACACCGGCGCCAAGAACACCGTTCTGATGAACTACCTGCCCGACGCGGTTGCCAACGGCGCCAAGGTCTTCACCAAAGTGGGCGTGCACCATCTCAGCCACTCGCCGGACGGCCGCTGGACAGTCCACTACGAACTCCTCGACACGGGCGGACAGCTATTCGACGCGCGGATGTCGACGATCACCGCCGACATTGTGGTGCTCGCCGCGGGAACCCTGGGATCCACCGAGATCCTGCTGCGCAGCCGCGCGGAAATCGAGCTGTCCGAGATGCTCGGGAAGAAGTTCAGCGGCAATGGCGACGTGCTGGCCTTCTCGTACAACGGTGACCAGGTGATCAACGGCATGGGGTGGGGTTCCCACCAGCACGAAGACCTACCCCCGGTTGGCCCGTGCATCACCGGACTCATCGACCTTCGGAACGGGCAACTCGACCAGGGGATGGTGATCGAAGAAGGCTCCATCCCAGGAGGTCTCGCTCCGTACCTGTCGGTTGTCTTCTCCGCAGCCGACCAATTGGTCGGTGAGGACACCGACAGCGGGTTACTCGACGAGTTGGGCGAGGCCTGGCGGCAGCTGCACAGTGCGATCGGCGGGGCTCGGGCCGGTGCGATGAACAACACCCTCACCTATCTCGTCATGGCTCACGACGGCGCGGACGGCACCCTCGAACTGACAGACGACCACGTGAAGGTGGTCTGGAACAACGTCGGTGACAAACCCATCTTCGAGGCGATAAACCGCAACCTGCAAGCCGCCGCAAGCAGACAGCAGGGCCAGTACATCATCGATCCCGTGTGGTCAAAAGCGTTGGGCAGGAAGCTCATCACGGTCCATCCGCTGGGCGGATGCCCGATGGGCGACAATGCGGAGTCCGGTGTGGTCAACCACTTGGGCCAAGTCTTCCGCGGCGAGTTCGGCGACGGCATCCACGAGGGCCTGTATGTCGCCGACGGCTCCATCATCCCCACCTCGCTGGGTGTCAACCCGCTGCTGACCATCTGCGCGCTTGCCGAGCGAAACGCGGAACTGCTTGCACAGAACAGGGACTGGGAGATCGACTACCTCAAACCGACCCCGAAGTTGCCGCCGCGTCCCACCATGACCGGCATCCTCTTCACCGAGCGGATGGCGGGACGGGTGGCGACCGGCGGCAGGATTCCGAACGACTACAGAGCTGCCCGGGCGGCCGCGAACAGCGACATGTCCTTCGTGTTCACGATTATCGTCGACGACCTTGAGGCGTTCCTCGACAATCCCTACCGCGAAGCGGCCTTGATCGGCACAGTCAGCATCCCGGCACTCTGCGACGAGCCTATACAGGTGTCGCAGGGCACCTTCAACCTGTTGGTGCCCAACCCCGACGTCGTCGGCACCGTCGACATGCGCTACCGGGCGAAGCTGACCTGCCTCGACGGAAGGACATACTTGCTGAAGGGCCGCAAAGACATTCGCGACGATCGCGGCTTGGACATGTGGGACGACACCACCACCCTCTACACCGATATCCTCGAGGGCGACAAGGCCGACAACGGCGACAATGGCGACAAGGGCGAAGGTCGGCTCGTCGCCCGCGGTGTTCTGACGATCGGCGTCGAGGACTTCACCCGGCAGCTACGCAGCATACGTGTGACGGGCACCCACGACATCGACGAGATCGTCAAGACCAAGGCCCGATTCGCAACGTTCTTCGCCTCCGAACTTGCTCATGTCTACGGCGGAGTCGCCTCGCCGTCCCGGTTGATCGCCACCGGCAGACCCCCACGTAAGAAGCGCGCGCTGCTGGCGCCGCTACCTCGGCTCTACCCGTTCACCACCGACGACGGTATCGACCTGTTGCTCACCCGATTCCAGGGCGGCGGCAAGGGACCCGTCCTGGTATCCCACGGTCTCGGCGTATCCAGCCAGATCTTCACGATCGACACCATTGAGACCAACCTGGTCGAGTACCTGTGCGGCAACGGGTTTGACGTCTGGCTGCTGGACTACCGGTCGAGCGTCAACCTCAAGGCGTCCCAGACCCAGCACACCGCCGACGAGGTCGCCAAGTACGACTATCCCGCAGCGGTTCACATGATCCGTCAGCAGACGAATGCACGGAATGTTCAGGTGGTTGCCCATTGCTTCGGCTCGACGACGTTCATGTGCGCGATGCTGGCAGGACTGCAGGACGTCCGCGCCGCGGTCTGCTCACAGATCGCCACCCATGTCGTCGCGCCCACCATCACGCAGCTGAAGTCGCGACTTCGGGTGCCCGAGGTGCTCGAGCGTCTCGGCCTGTACACGATGACCACGCGCGCCAACGATCGTCAGCCCTGGCAGGACACCTTGTTCGATCGGGCACTGGACTTCTGGCCGATGGGCGACCAAGGCTGCGAAAGCGCGGTGTGCCACCGTATTACGTTCCTCTACTCGCTGCTCTACAAGCATCAGCAGCTGAACACATCCACGCACGACGACGGACTGGCCGAAATGTTCGGCGTGGTCAACACATCGGCCCTCGCCCATCTGGCGACGATCGTCCGTCGCGGCCAGCTCGTTGGCGCCAGCGGTGCGGACTGCTACATGCCGAATCTGCAGCGATTGGCGCTGCCGCTCACCATTGTTCACGGCGAACAGAACGCCTGCTTCCTGCCGGAGAGCACGCAGCGGACCATGGACGTGCTGACGGCCGCCAACGGGCCGTCCTACTACCGCCGACACGTCGTCCCGAGCTACGGCCATATCGACTGCATCTTCGGCAAGAACGCGGTGCGCGATGTCTATCCACTCATCCTGCAGGGTCTAGAGCCCACGGCCACGCCATGAGGACGGCGTCGCCACCGGTGGACGCCGTGGTGGTCGGTTCGGGCTTCGGCGGCTCGATCAGCGCCTGCCGACTCGCGCAGGCCGGCCGCCGGGTGATGGTGCTCGAACGGGGACGTCGTTATGCCCCAGGCGATTTCCCTCGTGACGTCACCGACATCGACGCCCTGTTCTGGCGCAGGCGCCGGGGTGGACAGGCCATCGGACTCTACGACCTTCGGTTCTTCTCTGCTCTCGGATGCGTCGTCGCGTCGGGCGTCGGCGGCGGCTCGTTGGTGTACGCGAACGTCAACGTGCGGCCGCATGCGAACGTCTTCGAAGACCCCCGCTGGCCTCGGGGTACGGACCGCGCCGGACTCGAGCCGTACTACGCACGTGTCGCACATATGCTTGCCGTCGCGCCGTTGCCGCATGATGCACGTCTTCCCAAGAGGGACGTCTTTCACAGCGCCGGTATCAGCATGCGGCGGCTGGTATTCGACCCGGATGAAGCCGTCCAGTGGCCCGGGTACTCCGGCGACTCGGGACATTCGCATCCCCGGTGCCAGTTTCGGGCGGAGTGCGAGTTCGGTTGCCGCGTCGGCGCCAAACGGACCGCCGACACCACCTATCTCGCCGAGGCGGAGCGCCTCGGTGCTACGGTGCGGCCGGGCAGGCTGGTCGTCGGCCTGAACCCCGTGGCAGCCGGATACGCAGTGACGCACCGAGATGTGATCACGGGCGTGGAGGAAGTCACGGTGGCCAAGCGTGTCGTGCTAGCCGCGGGCACCCTTGGAACGAACGAACTGTTGCTGCGCAACCGAGATGTGCACAGGTCGCTTCCGATGCTGAGCTCGAGACTGGGCCTGGGATTCTCGGCCAACGGCGATTTCCTCGGTTCCATCCACAAGGCAAGCTACGACCTGCACCCAGAGCGCGGCCCCGACGTCACCTCCGTCATGCAGTTCTTCGATCGGGAACCGGGATTCACCCTTGCGGCGCCCACCTTCAACGAAGGGGTGATGAAAGCTCTGGCCACCTTCGGCCAGCCGTCGGCGCGAGCGCTTCGGCCGTTTGGTCCGGTGCTGTGGCGGGCACTGCCGAAGGCGGTTCCGCAGATGTTCGCACACGGTCTGCTGTCGTGGCCGCTCAAGTACCTGGCCCCGGGCAAACTGGACTGGCGGCATTCGACGAACCTGTTCGGCATCGGACGCGATAACGCGAACGGCCGGCTGCAACTCACTTCCCACGGCCTCGACGTGGTCTGGGATTACCACCGTGAGAACGCAGACCTTGTCGAGCGCCAACAACAGGCAATGGCCGACGTCGCCACCTACTATCGCGGCAAGTTTGCCCCCATTGTCATCTGGAATGCGTTCCGCCGCATCGTCACCGTGCATCCTCTCGGAGGTTGTGCGATTTCGGTCGGCCCCGGTACGGGTGTGGTGTCACCCGAGGGCGAGGTGCACGGCTATCGCGGCTTGTTCGTCGCCGACGGGTCAGTGGTTCCCACATCGATCGGCTTCCACCCGGTCATGACCATCTCGGCTCTCGCTGAGCGAACTGCCGACGCGGTGGTTGCCAGCTTCTGAAACCCATGTCCCGTCGGGGATGAGCGCAGAATTCGTCGGTAATGAATACGGCGGTTCTCCGCGAAGCCTTATTCTTAGCGAATCGGTAGCCCGATTGGCAGGAACGGCGGGTTTTCGGATGGCGGGGGCCAGCGTGTGCACGATGTGCGGCACGACGTTGCGTGCAGAAGCGCGCTTCTGCGATGCCTGCGGCACTCCCATCCCCCATGAGCCGGATGCCGCCGAGTACAAACAGGTGACCGTCCTGTTCGCCGACCTGGTGCATTCGATGCGGATGGCGGAGTTGCTGGGGGCCGAGCGGCTTCGTGAGGTACTGACCGAGCTCTTCGAGCGCGCGTCCGAGGTCGTTCTGCGCTACGGCGGCACGGTCGACAAGTTCACCGGTGACGGCATCATGGCGCTGTTCGGGGCCCCGGTGGCCCAGGAAGACCACGCGCTCAGGGCGTGCCTGGCGGCACTGGACATTCAGAAGGCAGCGGGCCGGCTCGCTGAAGTGGTGCGCTCCAGTGACCGCGTCGATCTGCGGTTGCGGATCGGACTCAACTCCGGGCAAGTGATCACCGGAGGGCTCGGTTCCCATCCGCTGACCTACACGGCAGTGGGCCAACATGTCGGGATGGCCCAGCGCATGGAGTCGATCGCCCCGCCTGGCGGGGTGACCATCAGCGAGTCGACCGCCAAGCTTGTTGAGCACAAGGCGGTGCTCGGCCCCGCCGAGCTTGTTCACATCAAGGGCAGCGACGTCCCGGTACCCGCTCGCCGTTTGAATCGGATCGACACCGAGTGTCACCCGATCCAGCGCACTGAGTCGAAGTTCGTGGGCAGACGGTGGGAAGTGAGCGCATTGGACGCTCTGCTCGAGCGGTCGGCGGACGGCCACGGAAGTATCGCTCGCATTGTGGGCTCGCCGGGGATCGGCAAGAGTCGGCTCACGCGAGAGGCAGCGGCGTCGGCGGCCGGACGTGGCGTCGACGTGTACTGGGCCTTCTGCGAATCCCATGCCGGCGACGTCCCGTTTCATCTGGCGATCCGGCTGCTTCGGTCCGCGTTCGGCGTGACCGAGCTCGACGACGAGGCGGCGCGAATACAGCTGCGGGCCCGCATCCACGATGCCGACGAGTCGGACGTGGTGTTGTTCGAAGACCTTCTCGGCATCGGCCAACCGGGTGCAGTGCTGCCGAAGATCGATCCCGACGCGCGGCGCCGCCGGTTGACTGCGCTGGTCAAGGCCGCCCAGCTGCACCGAAGACGACCGGCCGTCTACGTCATCGAAGACGTTCACTGGATCGACGACGTCAGCGACTCGATGCTGGCGGACTTCATGGTGGTCGTTCCGCAGACACCGGTGGTCGTGCTCATCACCCACCGGCCGGAATATCGCGGCCGGTTGGCGGCAATAACTACCGCACAGACCATCGTGCTTACGCCGCTGCATGATTCAGACATCTCGGCGATGATCTCCGACATGACCGGGCCGGATCCGTCTGTCGCCGATCTGCAGAAGACGATCATTGCCCGAGCCGCGGGTAACCCCTTCTTCGCCCAGGAGATCCTGCGTGACCTCGTGGAACGCGGCGTACTGCAAGGCCGTCGGGGCGCGTACGTATCAGCGGAAGATGCTGCGGAGGTATCGGTTCCGGCGACCTTGCAGACGACCATCGCCGCCCGCATCGACCGACTTCAACGCGCGGCCAAACGGACGATAAGCGCTGCCTCGGTGATCGGCTTGCGTTTCGACGCCGAGCTCCTCGGCGTACTCGTCGAACGCCCGATGCTTGACGACCTCATCGCGGCCGAGCTCGTCGACCGAGTGCAGATCACCCCGCGCGAGGAGTTCGTGTTCCATCACCCGCTCATCCGGGCTGTTGCATACGAGACGCAGCTGCGTTCGGATCGAGCCGATTTGCACCGGCGCCTTGCCGCCGCAATCGAACACGGGGCGCCAGCGGCGGCCGACAAGAACGCCGCGATGATCGCCGAGCACTTCGAGGCGGCAGGCGATCTGCACGAGGCATACGGGTGGCACATGCGCGCCGGCGGGTGGTCGGGCAATCTCGACATCGCCGCCGCGCGCCTGAGCTGGGAGAGCGCCCGCCGCGTCGCCGACGCGCTGCCTGCCGACGACCCGGCGCGGACAACCATGCGCATCGCCCCGCGCACCCTGCTGTGCGGGAATGCGTGGCGAGTGCACGCCAGTATTTCCGGCGACCTGTTCGACGAGCTGCGGCAACTGTGCGAACAGGCCGGCGACAAGGCGTCGCTGGCGATCGGAATGGCCGGCCTGGTCATGGAGCACGTCAACAGGGCCGAGCTTCGCGAAGCGTCCGCGCTCGCTTCGGAATACATGGGCGTCATCGATTCGATCAGTGAACCGGTGCTCGCCATCGCGCTGTCGTTCGCGGCGATCCATACCAAGGCCGAAACCGACGAGCTGTCCGACGTGATGCGCTGGGCTCAGAACGTCATCGACTTGGCAGCCGGGGATCCCACAAAGGGCAATCTTGTGCTCGGTTCGCCGTTGGCGGTCGCGACCGCTACCCGTGGCTTCGCTCGCTGGGGCCTGGGACAGTCCGTGTGGCGGGAAGATTTCGAGCACGCGCTCGCCATCGCGAGGAGGGCAGACCCGCTGTCGCATGCGGTCGTGATCGGATACATCTATCTCCCCGCGATCCCTGCGGGTGTGCTGCAGCCGACCGACCTCGCCCTGCAACACATCACCGAAGCGCTGCAGACCGTGCAGCTGACGGGCGACGACTTCGGCCTGGCGCTGGTGCAGTGCGCGCTGGGACTGCTGTTGGTGCATCGCGAGGAGGCGCAGGAACGCCGGCGAGGTCTGGAGATACTGGCGGAGATCCGTGAGATGTGCACGCAGGGCCGCTATGCGCTCACCGAATTGCCGGTCGTCGACGTCTTCTCCGCGCGGGAACGGGCGAGGAACGGCGATCTGAACGGCGCCATTCCGATTATCAGGGCGGCTGTCGACGACTTGTTCCGCATCGGCGTACCCGGGTGGTGCAACAACACCACCCGCGTACTTGTGGAAGCTCTCCTTGCGCGCAATGACGAAACCGACAGACGGGAAGCCGAAGAAGCCATCCACCGCCTCGAAGGCGGCAGATCCGATGCCGGGCTGGCGATCCGGCAGGTTACCGTGTTGCTGCTCCGCGCGCTCTTGGCGCGGGCCCGCGGCGATGCAGTCGGATTCCGCAATTCCGTCGACCTGTACCGGACCATGGCCAAAGCGTGCGGATACGAGGGCCACATCGCCACCGCCAACGCGATGGTGTGACGGGCGCATCCTGCCGTTGCTCATCTCGCCCCGCTCATCATGCCCCCGCTCATATGGTGAGTAGTGCCCTACCCCATTCACGAACGATTCCCGCCTGAGTATCCGCGAGACCGCGTGATCCCGATATAAGTGTGTGGGGTACGTCCGAAGCCTTGGGGGAGGTTCCGATATGCCGTTGCCGCCGGCAAGACCGAATAGCAAGGCCGAGTTGGGTTTCGACAAACGTAAGGCGGTGCAATGGTTCAGCCCGCCGAACCTGGCCAGAACCGCTGCGAAGGTCGTCCTGTCGCTGGCGCTGGGAGACTACCTCGACAAACGCGAGTTGCAGCAGTCCCTCGACGCTGATGTTCTGCGGATCGACGCCCTCGATGAGGCGGTATGGATCGACTTCGTCGCCGACACCGCCGACGGGTTCGATGCGACATACACCGTGGCCTGGTCGGTGTCTCAGCGCTGCATCAAACCCGACAACTTCGAGAACGAGCTTCCGCGTGGCGATCTGCTCGTCCTCGGCGGTGATCAGGTCTATCCGTATGCGACAGCCAAGGAGTACGAGGATCGCTTCCGCGGTCCGTACCGGGCCGCCATGCCATGGTGCGAATCACCGGCGAATCGCAGCGAGCGGTTTCACATGTTGGCGATCCCAGGAAACCACGACTGGTATGACGGGCTCACCGGCTTCATGCGGATGTTCGCTCAAGGCGGGTGGATCGGCGGGCGCAGACTCACCCAGACCCGCAGTTATTTCGCGGTAGACCTGCCCGGCCCATACTGGTTGTGGGGCATCGACATTCAAAATGGCGCGTATGTCGACGTCGCTCAAATGGACTACTTTCTACGCGCACGGCGCGATATGGCGCCAGGAGACCGCCTGATCCTGTGCACCGCCAAGCCGAGCTGGGCCGACGTAGCGGACGATCCCCACGCGTACGACAACCTTCGGTTCGTCGAGAAGGTGCTCGTGCCTGACGATGTCACCACGGTGTTGATGATCTCCGGTGACAAACACCACTATGCCCGCTACGACGCCGCCCCGGCTGATTCCCCTGGATTGCAACGAATTCGACTTACGGCGGGCGGTGGTGGCGCGTTCCTCGCGGCGACACACAAACTTGAAGAAGAAGTGCAGGTGCCCACACCACAGCCCGCGTCGGCCGCCACCCCGCTGGCGAACGAAGAACGAGAGCCTTTAGTTCTGCAGAGCCGCTACCCGGACAAGGCGACTTCGCGCGCGCTGACGCCGCGGGCATTGGCCGTAGGCTGGTTCAACCCGGTGTTCATGGTCATTCCCGCCGTGTTCCATGTGCTGCTCTTCCTCGCGAATATGGCATCGCTGCAGGACGACCCGTCACCATCCTATGGTCAGCTGTTGCTCGGCTCCCACAGTCCGGAGAGCATCGTGCTGGCATTGCTGTTGTGGGGCATGCTCGCCGCGTTCTTCGATGTGCCGAAGGGGCTGCCGGCCTCTAAGAGGTGGGCATACCGCGCAGCCATCGGCTTGATACACACGGCGGTGCACATCCTGGTCCAGGGCGGTATTGCGTGGGCAGCGCTATGGGTATGTCGCGAGCTGGGGCTCACCGACCCGGTGGCC
This sequence comes from Mycobacterium sp., assembly GCF_044223235.1. GTDB lineage: Bacteria > Actinomycetota > Actinomycetes > Mycobacteriales > Mycobacteriaceae > Mycobacterium. Next base: position 70,583 of record NZ_JBGAME010000016.1, on the reverse strand, counting down.
ACCGTTGCCGCCGCGACTCCCGCCGTCCTCGCGATGGGTGCTGTCATCGGGTCACTGACGTTCGGCGCATACCTGTTCATCACCTTCACGACGTTGGGCTGTCATGAGACAGAAGCCTTTTCGTCATTCAGGTGCGAGAACTACAAGAACTTTCTGCGTATGAAGGTGACCGTCGAGGGCATAACGGTGTACCCGATCGGCATCGACAAGGTCTGCCACGACTGGGATCTCGACACCGGAACGGATCCTGAGGCATCCCACCTGAAGCCGCGGACAGGCTCGATTCCCGCCCGACTGATCGACGGTCCGTTGCTGCTGCACTAGCGCCGGCCACCCGCTGTCAGCGCCCCTCGCGCGGCCGCCTCCGTCGCACCGGCGTAGCCCGCGCCGAACAACGCCACGTGCGCCAGCAGCGGGTAGAGCTGGTGTAGACCGACCCGATCCGGCCAGCCCTTTGCCAACGGGTGCACCGACTGATACCCCGCATACACCTCGGCGAGGTGCGGGCAGCCGAACAGTGCGAGCATGGCCAGATCGGTCTCGCGGTGTCCGCCGTGAGCAGCCGGGTCGATCAGCACCACACCGGCCGGTGTCCACATCACGTTGCCGCTCCACAGGTCACCGTGCAGCCGGGCCGGGCGATCGCCATTGTCACACTCGTCAAAGCCGTCGAAGTCACCTGCACCGCAACGCTCGATCACCGCGTCGACGGCCGCGCGGGCGCTCGCGCCCAACCGGGGCGCCGCACGGTGGGCCATCGGCGTCAGCCTCTCCTCGGCGTAGAACGCGCCCCAGCGATCGTGGCCGGTCAGCGACATCGGCAGCGGGTGGGTCAGCGGGCCGAAATATCCCGCACCCGTCCAGCCTTCGGGCCCGGCGCCGAAGGACGGCGCACCGGCGTCGTGTGTCACCGCCAGGCGGACACCGAAATCGCGGGCGGCGACCCGCGACGGCGCGGCGGTGTCCAGCCGTTCCAGTGTCAGCGCATGCTCTTCGACGGCCAGCACCCGTGCGCAGCGCACGCCCCCGTCGACCGCCAGCCAGCGCAGGCCCTCGGCCTCCAGCGCGAAGAAGCCCGGCGGCGCAGCGGAATTGCGCTTGACGAAGTCCATCAACACCCATTACACCGGGCAGCACCCGGTCCCGACGCCAACACCCGTTTCACGCTAACCGCTCGCGGCCGCATCGTCACGGCGCGGCGGGCCGAAGCGGAAGGCCGCCGCGCTGATCGCCACCACCACGGCGGCCAGCGCGATGACCGGCGCGACGGTGAACCGGGACATCGTCGCGCCCACCGCCGCCCCGGTGCACATCGTGAGAACCACAGATATCCGCAGCTTTTCGCGATGCCCGGTGCCGCCGGCCAGCCGACTGTCCATACCGATACCGACGATCGTCGATGTCAGCACGGTGGTGCTGAGTTCCTGGATGCCGAATTGGCGCGCCGCGGCGTTCTGGCTGCCGAACACCACCGCCAGCCCCGCGACCAGGATCAGTTTGGTGTTGTCGTGGTAGTCCAGTACCCCCGCACCGGCCAGGATCGACAAGCCGAGCAACACAAGCACTTCCGCGCCAAGCGCGATGGTCAGCCAGCGGCGTGCGTCGGCGTCGAGCAGGCGCGACAGCCGTCCCCCCAGCACGGTGCCTGCCACGAAACTGACGAATGCGACCAGCGCCGCGGTCAGATCCACGGTGGTGTGCGGGACCAGCCAGAATCCCAGGAAGATGACGTTACCGGTCATGTTGGCGACGAAGACGTGGCCGAGCACCAGCACGCCGATCGCGTCGACAAGTCCCGTCGCGAACGTCAGCAACAGCAGCGCCACGACCGTCGAGCGGTCGGTAACCGGTGACGTAACGGGCATGCCCTACGGTCTCCCCGCTACAACTGCGGCGTGAGATCCAGTTGCGTGACCGCGTTCATCCGGGTGATCAACCACGTCGCGTCCTCCCGCTGCAGGGTGAGCCGGTAGGACAGGTAGCGCAGTGAGGGAATGTTCTTCGAAACCGGGCTGGTGGACACGGAGTTCGTGTACACGATCGCCGTGGCCTCGGCCGCGCTGAGCGACTCGACCGCCGCACCCAGCACCTGCGTCGAATTGGTCACCTGCGCCTGCTTGTTCGTCTCCACGATGGCGTCGATGTACCTCCGGTACTCGGTCGCGAAGTCCCCGCCGAGGAAATGCGACGCCCGGTCGGCGAGCGTGTCCATATCGTCGGGGGTGTAGCTCCACAGGGTCGTGATCGCCTCGGCGGCCGTACGTGCGACGTCGACCTTCGTGTCCACGGCGGCACGGTCGGCCAGGTAGGGCTGCAGTGTCGCACCCGCGAACGCCCCGCCCGCGACGAACAGGACCGCCGCGGCGGCCACCGCGACCTGCAGCCGGGTGCCCGCGGGCCGGTGGGGCAGCAGCTGCGGTGCGGATGTGTCGGTTTCGCCCGCGTCCCCGTCCGGCTCGGGCGGTTCCGCATCCGATTCCGCGCCGGTGTCGACGACGGAACTCTCGTCGGCGGCGTCCTCGGCGGCTGTGCCCTCGCCGGGCACCTCCCCGAGGCTTTCATCGGCCACCTCCCCGACGCTCTCGGCGGGCACCACGCTCCGCGACGCACGGCCCGCCTTACCCATCGGAGTTCGGGGCGCCGGCGTCACATCCGCCGTCGGTGCCGCATCGTCCGTGGATTGCTGCGCTTCAGAATCATCGTGGAGGCCATCCTGGAGGTTCGATTCCGGTGACACGGCACGCCGCCGGGACAACCGGCGCAAGAATCCCCACCGGCGCCCGTTCTCGGGGGCGGTGGATTCGGTGCCGGCGGATGCTGTTTCGGCGCGCGCGTCCTCAATCGCCTCAACCGCAGGCTCAGGAGCGTCCTCGGAAACGGCCTCCCCCGCTGTTTGCGACCCGTCGTCGCTGGTCTCGGTGGTCAACCGACGCTTCAGCGGCATGCGGTGACGACGCCGCGCCGGGGCGGGCTCGGTGGTCAGATCACCTGAATCAGCTGGCTGATCTTCCACTGCTGTCCTTCCTGAACAGCCGTTGCAACCCAACGGCTTCCGCTCTCGACCGTCGACTTTCCATCGGGCGAGGCGGCGGTGGTCTTCGTCGCCACCAGCACATCGGCGCTGCCGTTGTCGTTCCACCGTTGCACACCGGCCTCCAGGACGGTGCCCGTGGTCGGCTCTGCCCGTGCGACCTGCACGACGATCTCATTCATCTTCTCGTTGAACATCTTGGCGAAATCACCGGTGCCCTGCGCCACGATGCGGTCCGCGTAGTCGTTGGCGTGGAAGGGATCCAGCGTCGTGTACGCCGTCATGAACCCGCGCACGTAACCGAGCACCGAGGCATCCTGCAGCTGGGTCCTGCGGTCGGTCTCGTGCCGAATAAGGATGAACGTGCTCGCGGCCAGCGCCGCCGCCAACACCAACGACGCCGCACCGGCGATGACGGCGAGCCCCCAGCGCCGGGGCGGGCGCGGCGGAAGGGGGGCGTCGAAGAACTCCGACTCGTCCTCGGGGATCCTCCGGCGCGGACTCATTGGCCTGCCCCGTTCAGCCGCGGCTTGGTGAGAACGGTGAGATTGTCGACGAGCCAGCCGCCGTCGCGGCTTCTCACGAAGTCCACCCGTACGGTGGCGGTGATGAACCGCAGATCCGCGGGATCGACGCCCCGCTGGCCCTGCATGGCCATCAGCATCGTGGAGCGGTCTTTCGCCACCGAGAGCACCGCACTACTCACCGCCCAGTACTCGTTGGTTGTCGCGGCCCCCTGCTGAACCGCCTCCTGCTGGGCCGCCAGCTGCGGGCGGTAGGCGTCGGTGGCCAGCGACTGTGCCCTCGCGAAATCCTCGGGCATGGTGTCGATTCCGTAGCTGAGCATCTGCTCGACGATCCTCGGCCCCTGCACGGCGATCTCGTCGCGGGCCTGGTCCAGCGCCCTGTCCTGCCGGTACACCACCTGATAGGTCAGCCCAACCGCAGCCACGCAGGCCAGCGCCGCGGCGACCAGGACGGTGACGGTGAGCCGGCGCGCATCCCGCGCCGGCGGCGGTGCCGAATGTACCTCGGTGTCGACCAGCATGTCGGCGAACGTGCGGCCACGACGGTCCCACAGCGGCCACAACCATCCGAGGAACAGCGCCGCGGTGTCGAGCAGATGTGCCGCGTCGCGGATGAGCAGTCGGCCGATGCCGACGGGCGCACCGTCACTCCGGACCACGCGAAGCCCGAAGATCGCCCTGCCGAGGCTCCATCCCTTCGCGACGGGCAGCAGCACCCGGTTGATGGCGACGAGCACGACGGCGATGACGGCGACGGCGGTTTGCGCCCACCACAGCCATCCCCACTGCGGCGACGCCAACGCGAGCAGCGCCGTCGTCGCGACCACGGCGACGCCGGGCAGCGTGTCCACCGCGAACGCTCCCGCCCTGGCCGGCCAGGCTCCCCGCATGACCGCGGCGGTCGGCTCGTCTGTCGGCGCGTCGGGCGGCTTCACGTCGGCGTCGAGCACCGCCGTCACGACGTGACCTGATCGAGTTTGGAGATCTTGTAGGTCCCGTCTGCGGGCGCCATCTGGACCCGCAGCCGATACCCCTGCTCCTGATCGGCGATCGCCGAATTGGTGACCTTCACGCGGACGGCGACCAGCACGTCGATGGACCCGTCGGTGTTGTGTTTCTCGACGGCCGCGCGCATATCCGAGACTTGGACCCTGACGTCGGCGGCCTGGTAGGCGTCGACCAGGATCCCGCTGTACAGCGCCGCCTGCGCCCCGAACGCACCCGTCGAGCATTCCACGATCTTGGCCTGGCTCGCCGACATCGCCGCGACATCGGGCGCGTGGGTGGCCGCGATGCAGTCCTTGGCCGCCGCGACCGCCGCCGCGTCATCGCGGGCCATCACCTGGCTTTCGCCGTTGGTGCGCAACGCCAGATAGCCGGCCGTCGCCGCACCCGCCGCCAGCAGCACCAACCCGGCGCACACCGCGACGGCCCAGCCGCGGCCCAGCCGCGACGGACGTCGCTGGTCGATGTCGGTCCCGTCGTCCGCTGCGGGGAAATCTTCGCTCGCCTCGTTCAACACGGCCGCGCCGACGGACTCGTCCAGCGATTCCGCCGACGGCGCGTCTGGCATCTCGTCATGCTTCTCGTCGTGAACGGGAGCTTCGACGTCAGGAGCACACATACCATCGGGCTCAGTGGGGTTCAGCCGGCGGGTGCCAGCATCTCCTTCCATCCGTTGTCTCCTGGGTTGTTCGAATTGCTCACGGAGTACTTGACGCCGTCGGGTCCGACGACCTCACCGCTGGCCGGGTTGTAGATCGCGGTCGTCCCTGGTGCCGGAGTGTAGATGCACGGGTTGGGTTGCTGTCCACTGCACGTGACCGTGCCCTGCCCGGGGAAGGTCAACGGGTCGCTGATCGGGGCCGGGCTCGGCGGCAGCCGGTCGGCGGGAAGGGGATTCATCCCGGTGTTGACCGTCGGCGCGGGGATCACCAGGCCCGGTTCGACCGGCTGATCGCAGCGCGCCGCCGGCGCCGGGCAGTTGCGGATCTGGTTGGGGTCGCCGTACCACGGGTTGGTGCCCAGCGGCACATACGGTTCGTCGCTGCGGCACTCCCGCGGGGAGGCCGCCCGCTTACCCGGCACGTCGGCGCACGGATAGTTGCGCGCCCCCCGCACCGCGTTGCCCTGAAAGTCCTGGGGGATCTTGCAGTACAGCCCGGACTCCAGCGGCGCGGTGCTGGTGTCGGCGGGTGAGCGCCACTGCGATGCGGGCAGGAACCCCGTCAGGCAGGACGGGGGTTGTCCCAGCGCTGTGAGGGAGACATGCAGCAGGCCCTCATCGGGGAAGATGGTGCCCATCTCGAGCATCGTGGCACCCTCCGGGAGGGCCACCAGGCCCTGCTCGAGGCCCTTGTTGTAGCGCTTGAGCATGTCCGCGACGACGGCGACGTTGGCCAGGGTCTGCGGCAGCGCCTCGCGCACCCCGCTGAACACCGCGTTGAGCTGGTCGGCGGTGGGGGCGGCCTGCTGCAGTCCGCTGCGCAGCGCCCGGTCCTGTTCGGCGGCTTGGGCGGCCAGGGTGTTCAGGTTGCGTGACCAGCGTTCGATCGCATCGCCGGAGTTGACCTGGCTGTCCAGGATGGGGGCGGCGTTGGCGATGATGTCGTTGACGGGGTCGATGTTGTCCCTGAACCCCTGCGCGATGTTGGTACTCGAATCGACCAGCCGCTGCAGCGCGGGCCCCAGACCACCGACCGCCTGCGACGTCTCGGTCAGCAGCGCATCGATCTTCTCCTTCGGCAACACCGCGAAGCCACGCTCGGCCTGATCGAGCGCGGGTCCGATCTCGCTGGGGATGGTGCCCGCGGCCACCGGCTGGCCGTCGCCGAGGTACTGACCCGACTCGCCCGTGGCCACCAGGTCCAGGTACTGCTCACCGATCGCCGACACCGAGTGCACATCGGCCCTGGCGTCGGCGGGAATCCGGAAGCCGCTGTCGATGCTCATCGTCACCCGCGCACCCGTCGCCGTCGGTTCCACCGCGGTGACCTTGCCGATGGTGGTGCCCCGATAGGTGACGTTGGCCGAGGCGTACAGCCCGCCCGACCGCGGCAGATCGGCGTGCAGCGTGTACTGCCCCACCCCGGCCAGGCTCGGCACCCGCAGGTAGTACACCAACAACGTCGCCAGCGCGATCAACGTCAAGACCGTGAACAGAGCCAACTGCGCCTTGACGAAGCGGGTGAGCATCACCTTCGGATCACTGCTTACTCACCCCTTTCGATCAGGGGGCCGTTCGGCGCATCGGCCGGGTTCGGCGTATAGCGGATGTCCGGGATCATCGTGTTCGGGTCGCGGCCCCAGGCCTGTTCGAGCGCGCGCAGCATGCCCGAAACGCCCGTCCCCGAGAGGAATCCGTTGTCGATCGCACTGAATGTCAGGTCGACCATGAACGAGACGTTGATGTAGTCGCCCCGAACCACCTTGGGAATGTTGTCGATCGCGTACGGGGCGGTGAGCATGATCTTCAGCGCGCCGAGCAGGAACGGTGACGCCCGGCCGAGCTGCTTGAGCGGGCGCTGCAGGTTCTGCAGGTTGGCGTGCAGGTCGCCACTGGACTGACCGAGGTAGGTGTCTGTGGCGGCGCTGATGCGGCCGAGCGCCACCACGGCGTCGGCGAACAGGTCCCTGGTGTCGGCGAAATGCTGGATCAGCGGGGGGAACTCGGTCAGTACCCGGTCCAGGGTGTCGTTGCGGTTCGCCACGATGGTCAACAGCCGATTGGTGGAGTCGATCGCCCGGGTGATGTCCTCGCGCTGCTGATTGAGCTCGTCGGTGAAGGTGTCCAGCCGATTGAGGAATTCGCGGATCTGGTCGGCCCGACCGGTCAGGACATTGTTGAGCTCGGTCTGGATCACCTCGAGGTTCGGGATTCCGCCCCCGCGCAGGATGGTGGCGACGCTGGCCAGCACCCGCTCGGTGGTCGGGAAAGCCGACGAGTTCTGCAGAGGGATGGTGTCGCCGTCCCGCAGCGGCTCCGGCGACGGGTCGGGCGGCAGGTCGAGCTGAACATGCTGGGAACCCAGCAGGCTGGTCTGGCCGATCTTGGCGAGGGTGTTGGTAGGCAGCGTGATCCCGCGTTCGATGTCCAGGGTCAGCGTCGCCACCCAGTTCTTCAGCTCGATCGAGCGCACGCTGCCGACGTAGACGTCGGCGACCCGGACCCTGCTGTTGACGTTGAGCGCCAGCGTGTCCGGCATCTGCACGTAGATCGTCATGCTGCCGGGTCCGCTGCCGGGACCGACCGGGAGTGGCACATTGGCGATGCCGCGCCACGACCCGCAGGACGTCAGCACGACCGCCGCGACCAACAATGCGATGCCGCGGAACGCGATCCGGCGTGCCCGGCGGACACTTCTCATGCAGGCGTTCGTCACGGTGTCGCTCCTGCCTCGGCGGGAAGCGGCGGACCTGCGGGAGCCGGTGCGGCGGGAGCCGCGGGAACAGGCACTCCAGGGGGCGGGACCGTCGGCGCGACCGGCGCCGGCGGCGCGTCCGCCCTGAGTGGATCGCCGGGGATCACACCGGGCGCCGGTGCCGGCGGCGGACCTGGCTGCGGATACCACGGCGGCGGCAACGGGTTTCGCTCGTCGTAAGAGTTGGGCGGGGCGCCGCCGCGGATACCCGGTGTCGGCGGCGCCGGGTCGGGTCCGCCCAGCAACGCGGCCAGGGAGTCCGGGGTGAGCATGTTGGCGGTGAACGGCTGCACGTCGACGCCCTGCATACCTGGCGCGACCTGCCAGCCCGGCTCATGGTTGCCGTGCGAGAACAATGTGTCACGCGCCCAGATCCCGGGCACGGTGGTGTCCTTGTAACCCGGCGGAGGCTGCAGCCTCGGCTCGGAGTAGGCGATCTGCTTGGGTAGCGTCATCGCGGTGCTGACCTGGTTCAAGCCGAACGGCAGGTAGTTGAACTTCATCGCGTCGAGGATGGGTGCGAGGTACTGCGCACACAGCTCCGCCGAATCCTGGTAGCCCAGCCTGCTGCCGGCCTGGATCGCGCTGCACAGGAACTGCATCGGGTTGGCGAAGCTCGTGATGACCGGCACCGTGACGATGCCGCCCGCGTTCATCGATGAGATGTTGAGCAGGTTCGCCGCGAGGTTGGGGAACACATGCAGGCCGGTCTCCAGGCCGTCCAGCGGCTCGGGCTGCAGTGCCGCGTTGGTGACCTCGGCGAGGTTGTCGATGTCGTGCGTGAGCACCTCGCTGTTCTTGTCGAGGAACCCGCGGGTGGTCGACAACAGCTGCTCGAGATCCTGCAAGGCGTTGGCCAACTCCCGGTCGGTGTTCGTGAAGGAGTTGGTGAACTGGGCCAGATCGTTGTTGAGCGCGACGAATTGCTGATCGCTGCGGTACAGCGCATTCACGAACAGCGCGAGGCTCTTCACCACGGCGAAGAAGTCGCCCCGGCCCTCGTTGAGCGTCGTCAGCGCATCGGACAAGCCGTTGAGCGTCCGGTTGATCTCCTGTCCCTTACCCGCCAGACCGTCGGCGAACGATTCGATCACCTCGCCGAACGGGCCGGTCGGCTGCTCCTGGGTGGGCCCCAGGTCGGTCAGGATCCGGTCGATCTGATCGCGGAAGTCGTCGTACTCCACGGGGACCTGCGTGCGATCGACCGGGATGACGGCGCCGTCCTCCATCACCGGTCCGCCCGTGTATGGCGGTGAGAGCTGGATGGTGCGCGACGCGACCAGGCTCGGGTTGAGGATCGACGCCGCCGCGTTGGCGGGCACCTTGTACTTCGACTCGTAGTGGAACGTCACCCGCATCTTGTCGCCGTCGGGTTCGATCTTGTCGATCGACCCCACCCGAACTCCCATGATCTGGACCTTGTCACCGGGATAGAGCGCCAGGGTCTGCGGGAAGTAGGCCACGACGGTATTCGTCGTCACCTTCTTGTAGAGCTGCCAGCCCGCGAACGCCGCGACCAGCGCGGCGATCGCGACGAGCGTCCCGATCACCACCGCGGCCCGGGACATCTTCGGCCACTTCATGTTTCGCACATCGAAAATCGTCGACATCGGGCGGCCCTATCCTTGCGACCCGGGCGGGAGGAATGGCGGATTACCGGGCAGGGGCGGCGTGCCCGCCGGTGGCAGCTGCGGGCCCGGCCCCGGTGGCGGCGGGACGCTGTCGGGCGGGACGAAGGGTACGGTCGGGGCGATCGCCGGCGTGAACTCGGCGGGCGGGCCGGGAGCGGGGCCGACGGGCACGGTGCGCGCCCCCGGCGGTCCTGGTGCCAGCGGCACCGGCTGACCGGGCACCGCGGGCGACGGCGCGCCGGGAAGCGCCGCGGCGGGAATTCCGGGTCCGGCGGGTGGGGCATCCGGGTTGGGCGCCGACGTCGCGACATCCGGCGGACCGTAGTTGGCGCCGAACGGGTTGTCGCCGAACGGGCCGACGCTCAGGTGTGCACACGGCAGCGGGTTGTCGGGCCGGGGCAGGCCGTCAGCCGGTGGCGTGTAGGAGCACGGCGTCCCGGCGGGCACCGCGGGCCCGGGATGCTCCGGGGTCCCTTCCAGCGGCGTCGGAGCCGGTGGCGGTGCGCCGTTGGGCAAGCGCTGCCCGTTGGGGTCGGGGAACCGGAACGCGGGCAGGCCCGCGCTGCGCCAGAAGTCCTCGGGGTCGATGCCCCGTTCCTTGAAGGCGGCGTCGACGAAGGGCTGCAGGATCCAGTACGGCAGCAGGTTGACCACCAGCACCTTGAAGTACGGCCCGGACGCGAGACCCTCGGCCAGCGCCCCGGTGAATTTGGCCAGCGCGGTCAACGTGTCCACCACGTCGTACTTCCGCGCGACCAGCACGTCGCTGATCGTGCGCAACTGCTCGAGCACCTTGTTGAGGTTCGGGTTGTCGTCGATGAAGCCCCGCACCTGGTCGGAGAACGTCGAAATTCGTTCCAGCAGAGCGCTGATCGCACGGCCCCGGTCGTTGACGGCGGCCAGCAGGGTCTGGGCGTTGACCAGCAGCTGGTTGACCTGTTCACTGCGGTCGCCCAGAACGCCCGCGATCTTGTTGGCGTTGGCCAGCAGATCCCTGATCTGCTGGTCACGCTTGCCGATGGTGTCGGAGAACCGGGCGACACCGTCGAGCGCGGCGCTCAGGTGCGGCGACGTCTGGTCGATGGTCTCCGACAGCACGTTCAGCGACTGCTTCACCGACTGGGTGTCCCAGCCCGACGCCGCCTTGGTCACATCGAAGAACGCGTCATAGATCTGATAGGGCGTGGTGGTCTGGCCGAGCGGCAGCACCCCGCTGGCCCCCAACGGGTCCTCGCCGCGCGGCTCGATCTCCATGTTCTTGCGGCCCAGAATGGTGTCGGTGCGAATCGCCGCCCGACTCTCGCTGCCGATGCGCGTGCCGCCCAGCGTGAAGCCGATCAGCACCCTGTCACCCTCGATCTCCGTCGAGCGCACCTGGCCGACGTCCACGCCCGCGATGCGCACCTTGTCGCCCGGGCTCAGGCCGGCGGTGTCATTGAACTGCGCGTAGAACGTCGGCTGGGCGAACAACATCGGCACGCTGGCGAAGCTCTGGCCCACCCCGACTACCAACGCCAGCAGGATGATTCCCATGAGCCCGAGGCGGGCGCGGTTCGATCCCTCCAGTGACCTCATTGCGGCGTGCACCTACCCGAGGGCTGCGACCAGATCTTCACCGTGCGCACCGGGCCACCCGGCTGCAAGCCGTTGAGCTTCAGCGACAGATCGCAGAAGTAGAAGTTGAAGAAGTCGCCGTAGATGCCCCCGCTGCGGCCGATGATCTTCAACGCGTTGGGGAAGTCGATGAGGAACTGGTTCAACTCTTCACGCTGGTCGACCAGTGGCTGCTGGACGCCATCGAGGTAGTTGACGGTGTCCCGCAGCAGCGGGCGGTTGTCGGCGAGCAGGTCGGCGACGGTGCCCGCCGCGTTGCTGATGTCGGCGGTGGCGTCGGCGATCGGATCGGCGCGGTTCTTCAGGCTGGTCACCAGCACCTCGAAGTTCTGCAGCGTCTCGTCGAACTGCTCCTGATGGCGGACGGTGGTGTCCAGCACGGTGTTGAGGTTGCGGATCACCTCGCCGATGGCCTGATCCCGGTCCGCCAGCGTGGAGGTGAGCTGGGCGGTCTGGTCCAGGATGTCGCTGATGGTGCCGCCCTGCCCCTGGAACACCGTGATCAGCGATTGAGCGATGTTGTTGACCTTGTCGGGGTCGAGCGCACGGAACAGCGGGCGGAACCCGCCCACCAACGCGTCCAGGTCGAGCGCGGGTTCGGTCCGTTCGATCGGGATGGTTCCACCGGCGGCCAGCCTGCGGTCGCTGTCGCCACGCTTGAGTTCCAGGTAGCGATCGCCGATGAGGTTGAGGTACCGGATCGACGCGGTGGTCTCGTCGAACAACGGCAGCGATTGATCGACGTTGAAATCCACCCGAACCCTGGAACCACCGTCGATCAGCTCGACATCGGAGACCTTGCCGACCTCGACCCCCGAGGCCCGGACGAACTGTCCGGCGCGCAGGCCGCTGGCATTGGAGAAGATGGCCGAATACCCGGTGGTCCGGTCGAAGCGCATCTGGCCGAACACCACGATGATGATCGCGGTGAACAGCAACAGCACCAGCGCGAAGGCGCCGAGCTTGATCGCGGTTCCGGTGATTTTCATGGGTTGATCGTGTTCTCCCCGATCTGGCGGCCCCACACGTATTCGATAGCGATCGGCTGACCGAGTTCGAGGTGGTTGTACGGCGCGATCGACGCACCGGTGTCCATGACGAGGTACGGGGCGGGCCACAGGTCACGGGTGACGGTCTGCCAGCAGCCGGGCCTGCCACCGGGGCCGCCGCTGGCGTTGACCCGGGGCAGATTGTCCGGATACACGTACGGGTTGCCGGCGCCGACGATCTGGGTGTGGGTCTGCAGGGAGTAGCCGTTGCCGCCCAGCGAGGCGGCCACCTTCGGTCCGACCTCGTGGTAGTGCTTGATGGTGCAGTACAGCGCGGGGCTGTACTCGTCCAGCAACGCCGACGTGGGCAGCAGGTCCTTCAACCCGCGGACGAGGTAGGGCCCGCCGCGCTCGAAGATCTCACCGCCGTTGTTGCCGAAACCGACCGAGGCCATCAGCGCCTGATCCAGGTTTCCCCGCTGGTCGTTCAGTGTGCGCGCGGTGGTCACCGCGTTCTGCAACCCGTCGAACAAATCCGGTGCCGCGTCGGCGTACACCTCGCCAAGATCCGCCAACCGCTGTGTGTCATAACGGATTTGCGGCATCTGGGGGTTGATGTCGGCCAGGATGTCATTGCCGTCGATCAGCGACTGACCGAACCGCTCGCCCAGCCCGTCGAGGGCCTGCGCGGTGGCGGTCAGCGTCTGGTTCAGCTTGACGGGATCGACCTGCTGCGCGACGTCGACCACCGTCTCGAACAGCGTGTTGAATTCGGTGGTGACGCTGGTGACGTCGATCACCTGGCCCGGCCTGATCGGCTCGGGCTGCGGGTTGGCCGGCGAGGAGAACGCCACATACTTGCTTCCGAATACCGTGGTGGCCTTGAGATCGGCTTCCACATTGGCCGGAATGAGGTGCAGGAACTTGGGGTCGACGTCGAGGGTGATCTTCGCCTTGGGCTCACCGCCGACGTCGACGGCCTCGATGCCCTTGACCTTGCCGATCTCCACGCCGTTGAAGGTCACCTTCGAACCGGGGTCCATCGCCAGGCCGGCACGCGACGACAGCAACGTCAAAGGTTCACGTTTGTCCCACGGCACGTCGCCGCGGAACTGGAAACCGACCAGGGCCGCCACCAGCGCGCCGATCAGGAGAAGCACCAGCCCCGCCAGCTTGTACGGCGGCGTTCTGGACTCGTTGGGCGGCAGCTGAACCTGGTCGGGGGCGGTCATCTCATACCGTCAGGTTGAAGTTCGGGTCGGTACCGTACAGCGCCAACGAAGCCAACAGGACGACGACGACGATGGCGATCAGGGACGCACGCATCGACCGGCCCACCGCCTCACCGACGCCGACCGGGCCGCCGCTGGCGTAGTAGCCGTAGTAGCAGTGGTTGAGCATGACGATGACCGAGATGACGATCGCCTGCACGAACGACCATGCGACGTCGTCGGGCCGCAGGAACGTGCGGAAGTAGTGCTCGTAGGTGCCGGTGGACTGGCCGTAGAACAGCGTCGTGGTCACCTGTGCGGACAGGAACGACATGATGATCGCCATCGCGTAGAGAGGGATGATCACCACGAACCCTGCAAGGATCCGGGTCGACACCAGGTAGGAGATGGACTTGATGCCCATCACCTCCAGCGCGTCGATCTCCTCGCTGATCCGCATGGCGCCCAACTCGGCGGTCGCGCCGGCGCCGACGGTGGCCGCCAGGGCCTGACCGGACACCACGGGTGCGGCGATGCGGACGTTGACCAGCGCGGCGAAGAACCCGGTGAACGCTTCGACGCCGATGTTGCCCAGCGAGGCGAACCCCTGGATCGCGATGAGCGACCCGCCGGAGAGGGTGACAAAGCCGACGATCGCGACGGTGCCGCCGATGACGGCCATCGCCCCGGTGCCCATGCCGATTTCGGCGATCAGTCGCAGCACCTCACGGCGGTAGTAGCGCAACGCATGCCCGATGGATCCGACGGCGGTGACGACGAACCAGGCGATGTGCCCAACCGAATCCAGCAGGCGGGCGGGGGCGCCGACCCAGCGTTCGGCGCGGGCATACCCGCGCGGGAAGCGCGAACGCAGGACGGTCGACGTGGCCATGTCAGCGTCCCGTCCCGAAACGAACCCCGATGGTGGTGAGCACGACGTTGACCGCGAACAGCGCGACGACGCAGAGCACCAGGGTCTCGTTGACGGCGGTGCCGACGCCCTTGGCGCCGCCGGCGACGGTCAGGCCGCGGTAGCATCCGACGAGCCCGGCGATCAGGCCGAAGGTCAGCGCCTTGAAGATCGAGATGAGGACTTCGGGAAGGCCGGTGACCAGCGTCAGCGTCGACACGTACGCGCCCGCGGAGACGTTCTGGATGTACACGCCGAAGATGAAGCCGCCGACCAGGCCGATGGTGATGACCGCGCCGTTCAGCAGGAACGCGACGAACGTGGACGCCAGCACACGGGGAACGACGAGCCGGTGGATCGGGTCGATGCCGAGCACCTCGAGCGCGTCGATCTCCTCCCGGATGGTGCGCGCGCCGAGGTCGGCGCAGATCGCCGTCGAGCCGGCGCCTGCGACGACCAGCACCGTGACGAGGGGCCCGAGTTGGGTGACGGCGCCGAGCGCGGCACCCGCGCCGGAGACGTCTGCGGCGCCGAACTCGGCAAGCAGGATGTTGAGCGTGAAGATGATCAGCACCGTCAGCGGCACGGCCACCGCGACGGTGGGCAGGAAGGCTACCCGCATGAGGAACCAGCACTGCAGGATGAACTCCCGCCACTGGAAGGGCGGCCGCAGCAGCGCCTTGCCGGTGAGCACGCACATGCGCACGAAGCCACCGATGGCCTCAAGGCCAGGCCGGACCTGGTCACGAACGTAGCCAGGCAGGCCAGACGAGGCCGTCACGCGTGCGCTCCCGCGGCGGGAGCACGATCGTCGCAGCGCACCGACTGCCCCTCTCGCACGCCTCCTCCTTGCCCCGACCCCGAACCTGTGACGGCCTTCTCCCTACTCATGGGTAAGTGAGATCACAGGACTGTACCCGATGGGAACACGTCCGCGGACCGCATCTGGCGGATTGAGCGCACAACCGTTAGCAAACGCCCGCGCGGCGCCGGACGTCGGTCGGCCCGGTAGAAAGTGTTGGCGCAGAGTAACTTTCGTCGGCGTCAATCCCGGCGCGATCCGCGGCCGCCACCGTGGCGGCGGCCGGCGGCCGGGTGACGGCGCTAGGAGCTGGCGGAGAGCTGCTCGGCGCGGGTCTTGAGGTTGTCGGCCAGATAGTCCAATGTGTCGCCGATCGCCTTCTTGACCATCGGCTTCGGAATGGGCAGCTTCGTCTCGATCTCGAGGTCCACCGTCAGCAGTGACGTCGCACCGATCGGGACCACCGAGAACTTCTGCTCCTGTTTATCCAGGTGATCGCCCTGCTGCAGGATGGTGTAGATCTGGTTGGGCCCCGGGTAGTACACCGCGGTGATGAACGTGCCCGACTGGCCCTGGATCTCGACGTCCAGGCGCAGCTGGCTTGGCCTGCCGTCGTCGTAGCGCGCCAGGATCCAGCAGCCCTTGATCTCCTTGTTCCACTGCGGGTACTGCTCGAAGTCGGCCACGATCGCCATGATCGCCTCCGCGGGTGCGGTGACCTCTACTGTCTTGCTCACTAGCGGCATGGGGCGAGCATATCCACATCGACCGGCGGACCCGGCTACCCGACCCGAGCCGACTCCAACAACGCACGAATCGACTCGGGCATGGCGACCGGCCGCCGGGTCTCACGGTCGATGTAGACGTGCACCCAGTGCCCGACCGCCGCGACCTGGCCCGGCGGATCCGAGAACAGCCCCAGCCGGTAGGTGACGCTGCTACGGCCCAACCGCGCCACGCCCAGCCCCACGACCAGCCGGTCGGGGAACTGCAGCTCGGCGAAGTAGCGGCAGCCCGACTCCGCCACCACGCCCAGCCACGGCGCGGCAAGCGGATCGTTGCCGGTGGTGGTATTGATCCACGCGTTGATCGCGGTGTCGAACAACTCGTAGTACACGGCATTGTTGAGGTGGCCGAACATGTCGTTGTCGGTCCACCGGGTCGGCACCGGCCAGTGCACGGGAAAGTCGGCGCCGGTTAGTTCCCGCTCGTCGGTAGCCATCGCTAGAACCAGTCCGGATTCATCTCCAGGGTGGTGCGGTCGAGGCTGGCCAGCAGTTCCAATTGCGGTGCGGTCTTGGGCAATTCGTAGCGGAAGAAGTATCTTGCCGCCTGACGTTTGCCGTCGTAGAAATCGCCGTCGCCACGCCCGACATCGCCATCCCCACAGACGGCGAACTGTTCCAGCCAGATCCACGCGACCACGATGTGCCCGAACGCCTCGAGATAGACCGCGCTGTTGGCCATCGCCGCCTCGATGTCGCCGGAGCCGAACAACGCGGCGGTGACCTCGACCAGCCGCAGCCATGCCCGGTCGAGCTGCCCGGCCAGTTCGGCGGCCTCGCCCCCGGCCTGCGACGCCGCGGTCACGGTCTTGCCCAGCTGCTCGCCCAACGCGACGAGGCTGGCGCCGTTGCGCTGAGTCACCTTGCGGCCCAACAGATCCAGGCTCTGGATTCCGTGGGTCCCCTCGTGGATGGGGTTGAGCCGGTTGTCGCGGTAGTGCTGTTCGACGTCGTACTCGCGGGTGTACCCGTAACCACCGTGCACCTGGATGGCGAGATTGTTGGCCTCCAGGCACCACTGGGACGGCCAGCTCTTGGCCACCGGGGTGAGGATGTCGACCAGCAGGGTCGCCGCGTCGCGCTCCGCATCGGAATCCGCGCAGCGGGCGACGTCGATCAGGGTGCCGCAGTACAGGGCCAGCGCCAACCCACCTTCGACATACGCCTTCTGCGCCAACAACATTCGCTTGACATCCGGGTGATCGACGATCGGCACCTGCGGCGTCGCCGGATCCCTGACGGTCAACGGACGGCCCTGCGGCCGCTCCTTGGCGTACTTCACCGATTTCAGAAAGCCGGTATAGCCCAGCGCCACGGCGCCCATTCCGACGCCCAACCGCGCCTCGTTCATCATGTGGAACATGTAGACGATGCCGCGATGCGCCTCGCCGACCAGATAGCCCACCGCGCCCGACTCGCCACCGGGCCGGTGGGTTCCGTCGCCGAAGTTGAGCACCGTGTTGGTGATCCCGCGCTGGCCCATCTTGTGATTGAGCCCGGCCAGTGCGACATCGTTGCGTTCCCCGATGACGCCGCCGGCACCCACGAGGTACTTCGGCACGATGAACAGCGATATGCCCTTGGTGCCGGGCGGACCGCCGGGGATCTTGGCCAGCACCAGGTTGACGATGTTGTCGGTGAGCTCGTGCTCGGCGCCCGAGATCCACATCTTCGATCCGAACAGGCGGTACGTGCCGTCGGTCCGGGGTTCGGCGCGGGTGGTGATGTCGGCCAGCGACGAGCCCGCCTGCGTCTCCGAGAGCGCCATCGTGCCGGTGAACCTGCCGGAGATCATCGGCGCAACGAACGTCTCGATGTGATCGTCGCTGCCGAACTCCGCCAGCAGATTGGCTGCGGCCATGGTCAGCATCAGGTATCCCGCGGTGCTGATGTTGGCCGCGGCCAGCCACGCGAACCCGGCCTGGGCGACGGTGACCGGCAGCTGCGCGCCGCCGTGCTCGGCGTCCATCGCCATGCCGAGCAGATCGGCCCTGGCGACGGCATCGAGCGCCTCACGGACCTCGGGGATCACCGTGACCGTCGAGCCGTCGAAGGTGGGCTCGTTGGCGTCGCTCTTCTTGTTGTGCGGGGCGAAGTAGCGGGTGGCGATCTGCTCGCAGAGATCCAGCACGGCGTCAAACGTTTCGCGTGAATGCTCGGCGAACCGGTCCCGCTTGGTGAGCTCGTCCACCCGCAGCCACTCGTACAGCAGGAAGTCGAGGTCGCGTCGGGACAGCAGGGTCGACTTCATCGCGGGTGTCCCTAGTTCGACGGGATGACGTCGATACCCAACGGCGAATCGGTCCGCACGGCCTCTTCGCGGATCAGACCGCGCAGCAGCGCGGTGCTGAACTCCACGGCGATTTCCCGCGCGGTGCGCCTGCCCTGCGGGCGCAGCCAGCGGTAGGAGCCCAGCGTCATCCCGATGTAGCCGAGGGCAAGGACATGGGAATCGCAGTCGTAGAACTCGCCGCTTGCGACGCCGCGGTCGATGACGTCGCGGACGTGCTCGTACACCGTGGCCTCGGACTTTCGGATGTAGGCAACCTGTTCCTCGGTGAACCATTCGGTGATGTACGGGCCCTCCTGGAAGTACACCGCCGCCCGTTCCACGTCGCTGGCGATGCCGACGAGCAGCCGCCGGGTGAAGTGGTAGATGGTCTCGCGGGCCGACGCCGAGGGATCGTCGTGCAGGGCGTCCACGGTGAAGTCCGCGGCACCCTTGTAGATGTCGTAGAGGATCAGCGACTTGCTGGCGTAGTAGTGGTAGACCGTCGCCTTGTTCAGGCCGACGGCATCGGCGATGTCGTCCATCCGGGTGCCGTGGTAGCCGCGGGCGGCGAACAGTTTGGTGGCGACCGCCAGTAGTTCTTCGCGGCGGGACATGCCGTTCTGGCCCGCCCCCGCGCCGCTCGCGCGAAGAGAATCGAATGACGCGTCGGTGGACATGGCGGCTCACTTCATCACGGGCCCGAGCGGGCGTCTATCAACTGGCTGGTCGACCAGTCTAGGCAATCGCCGCGGAGCGCCGCCGTCACCCGGCCGCCTCGGTCTAGACTGCGGGCAGACCACAGCTGGGAGGTGCTCGATGGATCCGAATCCGGACTACGACGCGAGCGACGAGATCGAGTTCTTCATGCAGTATCTCGCGTGGGGGCTGCGTGGGGTGTCCGGTCCCGGCATCGGCTACCCACCCCCGGCGTACCCGCCGGTCTGAAACCTGACCGCGACGCTTGGTGCGGCGCGCCGGGTCCGATTCCGACGCCAACCGACGGCGATGACCGGAGAGCTGCCACCGTCGTGTGAATCAGGCTGTGCGCGAACACTTCTTGCGGTCAGGTCACCAGTTCGTATTCCACGTCCAACAGCTCGTAGATCCTGACTGCGCGCCGGTCGCGGGTCAACAGCGTCGCTCCACGAGCTTTCGCCGTCGATCCGACCAGCGCGTCGTAGGTGGCACCCCCGGTGACGTTGTGCGCAGCGAGGTCATCGATCAAGTCACGATGCGGTCGTGCGTCCAGCGTGAGGTAGTCGGCGGAGGTGACATCGGTCAAGTAGGCGTGAACGACATCAGGCGCTACGCGATGCGGTGGCGGCAGGCGCGTCAGGACGGAGTAGGTTTCTACCACCGTGTGCGCTATCAGATGAACACCTCGGTTCAGAGCACGCACGGCCGATTCATGAGCTTCGTGCCAGGTCGCGAATCCGGCAACGAGAACGCTGGTGTCGGGCGCGATCACCGCCGTACGCGGTCCAGCGTCTCGCGAACGATGTCGTCGGTCAACGGAGGCAGCGCGCGGTCCGGCCGTGCAACGAGGACCGAACCTTCCCGAACCAGTTCGACTTCGGTCGGCGCAGGTTCGATCTCGATTCGTCCATCACGCTCCGTGATCTCCACCTGCGCGTTCCCGTGCAAGCCAAGGCGATCACGAATCCGCTTCGGGATCACCAAACGCCCCGCCGCGTCGATGGTGGTCCTCATGGCAGAAAATCTACCATTCCGCAGATCAGAGCCGTCGAGGTTGACGAGCCGCGCGCCACCGGTTCGAAACCGTATCCGTTCCCCTTGAAATCGACTTTCGCCTCATGCAGGTTGTTTGGGCCGCGGCCGTTTCGACGGCCGCACTTCATCGAGCGACGGTCGGCGACTCGCCAATGGTGGCTACCCCCTGGTGCTGGAGGAGCCGGGCCCCTCCGCCCAGCGGCCGGGTTCAGGCGGCTGCCGCCTTGACCGCCCGGCCCACCTCCGCGCGCACCTGCGCATACTCCGGCGAACGGCGCAGTTCCTCCGGCTCGACCCCGGTACGCGGTAGATCGATCGGCAGATCAAGCGCGATCCGGCCCGGCCGTCGGGTCAACACCAGGACCCGAGACCCCAGGAACGCCGCCTCGTCGGCGCTGTGGGTGACGAATACGGTGGTGCGCCCCGATTCCGCGCTGACCTGACGCACGTCCTCCTGGAGTCGTTCCCGGGTGAGCGCGTCGAGCGCCGCGAACGGTTCGTCGAGCAGGAACAGCGGTGTTTCGGCCGCCAGCGCCCGTGCGATCGCGACCCGCTGCTGCTGACCGCCGCTGATCTCCCAGATCTTGCGGCCCGCTGTGCCGTCCAGACCGACCCGGGTGAGCAGTTCGTCACGGCGCGCGGAGCGTTTGGCGCGCTCCACCTTCGCGTACTTCAGCGCCAGCTCGATGTTCCCGCCGACCGTGCGCCAGGGGAACAGCCGCGGCTGCTGGAACACCACACCGGCGGTCACCCCCGGTGTGGGTGTCGAGCCGGACACCCGCACCGACCCCTGGCTGGGTGACTCGAACCCGGCCAGCAGCCGCAGCAAGGTGGATTTGCCGCAACCCGAAGCCCCGACGAGCACCAGGAAGTCCCCGCGGTCGACGGTCAGGTCGACCGGTCCCAGCGCGGTGACGGCGTCGTCGCCACGGCCGTAGCGGTGCGACACGCCACTAACGCGGATAGCGTCGTCGGTCGCCGCGCGGATAGCGTCGTCGGTCGCCGCGCGGATAGCGTCGTCGGTAGCTGCGCGGATCGCGTCGTCACTGGCTGAGGACACCCGGCAGCCCCTTGACGTAGAGCGCGTCGGCGAAGGTCGACTGCGGGGCGGGCGCGGGAATCTGCTTCTGCTCGGCCAGGAACTGCGACGCGCTCTCGAGGTTGACGGCGAGATTGCCCGGTGCTCCCTCGGTGCCCAGCCACTCCGGCGATGCCACTTCCTCGGGTGTGAGGAATACGGCCTGCTTGAGCTGACCCTCCACTTCCTGCGGGTCCAGCGCGTTCTCGGCGGCGATCGCCTTGGCGGCCTCCTGCGGCTGGTCGTGGATGGTCCGCAGGGCGCGGGCCTGCTGCTGGCGCCACACGTCCACGACATCGGGATGCTGCTGGGCGAACTCGGTGGACACCACGGCAAGGTCGAGGGTCGGTTTACCCGCCGCGGCCAGCTCCTTGCTGCTGATGAGCTGCGTGCCGGACTTGCGCACCTCGTCGAGCGTGGGCAGCCAGGTGTAGACGGCGTCGACGTCGCCGCGGTCGAAGGCCGCCAGCGCCGCCTGCGGCTGCAGGTCCACCAGCTGAACGTCGCTGGGCGACAGGTTGTTCTGCGCGAGCGCGGCCAGCAGGCTGTAGTGCGCGGTAGAGGCGAACGGTGTGCCGACCCGCTTGCCCTTCAGGCCGGCGACCGTGGTGATGCCGCTGCCGTTGCGGGCGACCAGCGCCTCGTTCTCGCCTGCGACGTCGAGGATGAACGCAACCTGGTAGGGGATGTTCAGCGGCGCGGACAGCCCGCGTGCGACCGGGCTGGAGCCCAGCGCCCCGAAATCGACTTCCTTGGCGATGAACGCGGTGTTGACGTCGGCGCCCGAGTCGAATTTGGTCCATTTGATGTTGTAGTCGGGCAGCGCCTCCTCCAGCCATCCGTTGTTCTTCACGATCAGGTCGCCGCTGGGGAAGCTCTGGTAGGCGATGCGGATGGTCGGCTTTTCGGCGTCCTGCGCCGAGCGTTCGACCGAGCAGCCCGTCAGCGCGATCGAACCCGCCATGGCGGCCGCTGCGGCCCCTGCCAGAAGGCGCCTGAACGTCATATCTTTCCTCTCCATGGGACGGCGCGCCGCTCCAGCGCGCGTAGCAGGCCGTCGATGACCAGGCCGGAGATTCCGATGGCGAAAATGCCGACCAGGACAACCGGTGTGTTGTTGTAGTTGCTGGCGTCCTTGACCAGGCCGCCGATCCCGGGGATGCCGTTGAACAATTCCGCGGCGACGACCGACGAGTAGGCCATGCCGACGGCGAGCCGGATGCCGGTGAAGGTCTCCGGCAACGCGGACGGGACGACGACGTCGCGGATCACCTGGGCGCGGCTTGCGCCGAGTGCCCGCGCGGCCTCGGTGAGGCCGACCGGAGCGGCGACGACGGCGGCCGTGGTCGCAACCGCGGCGGGCGGCAACGCCGCCAGCGCAAGCAGCGTGACCTTCGGTGCTTCGTCGATGCCGAGCCAGATGACCAGCAGGAAGAAGTAGGCGAGGGGCGGAAGCGCCCGCAGGAACGTCAACCACGGTTCGAGCACACTGCGCACCCAGCTCACCGAACCCATGACCAGGCCGAGCAGGACACCGGCGCCGACACCGATCACCACACCCGCGAGCACACGCCGCAGGGTCATATAGAGGTGCTCCCACAACAGGTAACCCGCGTAGCCGCGGACGCCGTCGTGGGTGGTCGACACGTCGATGAAGGCCCGCCACACGGTGCTCGGATACGGCACGAACGTCTGGTTCCAGATACCGCTCGCGGCGGCGAGTTGCCAGCCTGCGAAGAAGACGCCCACCGACAGCAACGGCAACGCCGCCCTGGTGAGCCGGCCACCCCAGCTACCCGCACGCCGGGCGACGCGCTCGGGGTCGAGCCGGGCCTCCTCCGGGGCGATATCGACGAACACCGACACGTTGCTTGCAGACTTTCTGTGACCTGGGCGGGAATCGACGGCGTGTCCGCGGCAGCGCGCGCCGGTGGGTGACGACATCTCGGGTATTGGTACCGGCGCCGGACGCCGGACTCAACGGTCTGGATCATCACGAGCGAAACCCTGTCGTCGGGGAGGCGCGAAGTCTGGCAAACCGACTGCGCCGGTCATGCGGCGCTTCTACGCTGTGATCGTGCGTTCGGCGTGTCCGCTCATCGGCCGCTCCCAGGAGATGCGCCTGATCGCCGCTAGCCTCGCCGCCGACGATTCGACGGGCATCGTCGTGAGCGGCCCCACCGGGGTGGGCAAAACCCGCATCGCCAGCGAGGCGCTCGAAGCCGCCAGGCGGCAGGGCTACGAAACCCGTTGGGTGGTAGGCGCATCCTCGACACGATCGTTGCCCTTCGGCGCACTGGCAGACTGGCTGGACACCTCGGACGCGGGCACCTCCAACCTGGTGCGTGACGTGATAGCAGCGCTCACCACGGCCAGTCCGGGCGCGCCGGTGGCGGTGTTCGTCGACGACGCCCACCTGCTCGACGACCTGTCGGCGTTCGTCGTCCGCCAACTTCTCGTCCGCAGAGCGGCCAAGGTGGTGCTCACCGTCCGCAACCACGAATCGGGCGGCTCAGCGGCGCCGCTGTGGACAGATGCCCACTTCAGCCGGCTGGATCTGCAACCCCTGTCGCGGGAGGAGACCACACGGCTGGCCGGCTCGGCCCTCCACGGCGCCGTACACCCCGACGCCGCCGCGCGGCTGTGGGAGCTGACCCGGGGCAACCCGCTGTACCTGGAGACGGTCATCGACCGGGAGACCAGCGACGGGCGCCTGGTCCGGCGCGCCGGGCACGGGGCGTTGACCTCCGGACCGGTGCGCCCGAGCAATCTTGCCGACGCGGTGCAGTCGCGCCTGGCCGGCCTGCCGGAGGCGGTGGCCGAAGTCGTGGACGCGCTGGCCGTCGCCGAGCCTCTGGATGCGCGGCTGCTCTGCAGGCTCGCCAGCCCCGCCGCCGTGGACGGCGCCGACGCGCGCGGTCTGGTCACGTTGAGTCCGCGCCGGGACGGGGTGGATCTGCGACTGGCGCATCCGCTGCTCGGGGAGATCCGCCGCGAACAGGCGGGCGCCGTTCGGCTGCGGCGGATGCGTGCAGTGATCGCCACGGAGCTGGCAACCCGCGCCGACCGGGACGATCCGCTGATGCTCCTCCGGCGGGCGACGCTGCGGCTGGACACCGATCTCGAGCCCGATCCCGACGAACTGATCGCCGCCGCCCGCGCCGCGGTCCGGTTCGTCGATCTGCCGCTGGCCGACGTGTTGTCCGCGGCCGCGCTTGGTGCGGGTGCCGGTGCCGAGGCCCGGGTGCTGCGCGGCTATATCCTCTCGTGGCTCAGTCGGGGCAGCGAGGCCGAGGCCGTGTACGCCGACGCCCCCCTCGACGGGCTCAGCGATGTGCAGCGCGCCGCGATCGTCGGGCAGCGGGTGCTGACCCGGATGTTCACCGTGGCGGATCCGGCAGGCGCGAAGGAACTGATCGATGCCGCGGCGCCGGCCACATCCCCGAGCGGGCGCGCCGTCCTGGACGCCGTCCGCGCCGTCTACTGGGCGGTGATGGGGCAGCCCGCCACCGCCGCCGCGGCGGCGGCCGTCGACGATGCTTGGCGTCGGCTGCCGGACGGGGCTTCGGTGCGGATGACGGCGTGGGCGCTGTCGGTCGCTCACGGCGATGCCGGCCACACGACCAGGGCCGTCTCGGCCGCCGAGGCCGGCTATGTCGATACGCTGCCGGGGTTCGACGTCGACCACATCCGGTTCCTGGCGGCCGACGGGCACGTCGGTGCGCTGCTCCTGGCGGGCCGGGTCTTCGAGGCGCTCGACGCTGCCGAACGCCTCGGCAGGCGGGCGGCCGATGTACCGCCGGCCGGCAGGCTGCACAGCGCTGCGGTTGCGGGCCGCGCAGCGCTCGGCGCGGGACGGCTCGAAACCGCGTCGTCGTTGCTCGATCCAGTCGTCCGGATGCTGTCGGAGGCGGCCGACACCAACGGCTGGGAGTTCCACTGCCGCATCTTCCAGACCATGGCGCTTGCCATGCGAGGTCTCGGCGAAGACGCCACCACCGCATTCGCCGCACTCGAGGCGCACCGGCACCCCGCGTGGCGTTATCTGGACTACGCGCTCGAGTTGGCCCGCGCCTGGGTTCTGGCGTCCTGCGGGGCCGTCAGCGAGGCCATCGCGTCGGCCCGCGCTGCGGCCGGCATCGCCTGCGGCAACGGACAGTTCGCCGCGGAGGTGGTGTGTCTGCAGACCGCGGTCCAATTCGGGGACGGGTCGTGTGCACCCCGGCTGCATGAGTTGACGGCGCTGGTGGAGGGACCGCGGGCCGCCATCGCGGCGCGGTTCGCCGAGGCGTTGCACGACGGCGACGCCGACCGCTTGACCGCCGCCTCGGAGGATTTCAGCCGGATGGGCGACCTCGTCGCCGCCATGGACGCCTGCGCCCACGCGGCGCTGATGTACCGCAGGCACAATGCGCGCGGCTCGGCCCTGCAATGCTCGACGTGGGCGGAGGCGCTGGCCGAGAAGTGCGGCAGCGCAAGCACGCCCGCGTTGTGTGCCGCCGCGACGCGACTACCGCTGACCGCCCGCGAGCGCGAGATCGTGCGCCTGCTCTCTGCGGGGCTGTCCAGTCGCGAGGTGGCCAGAGCGCTGACGGTGTCGGTGCGCACCGTCGAGGGGCATATCTATCGCGCCATGGCCAAGACGGGCTCGGCCAGCCGGCAGGAACTCGTGGAGTTGCTGGCCGTGCACGGCCGCAGGTAGGGGCGCAGACCGCCGGCCGAGCGGGAGCCCTCGCTACCCGTTCGACGCGATATGCACGGGTTCGAAGACGAACACGATGCGCACGCCGGTTCGCCGGTAATAGGTGTTCATCGTGGGCCACATATCGGTCAGCCTTGGTAGGCAGCGGGCGACCTCGTCGTCGGTGGCCAGTCGTGCTCGATAGTCGGCAGCGACACCCGCGATCTCGATCCGTGCGTGCGGGTCGACGAGCAGGTTCTTGGGCCAGTTGGCCGGCGTCTTACGACCGACGTTCGAGGAAACCGCGACCACCTTCTCGCCTTCCCGGATATAGGCGACCGGAATCGTCCGCCGCTTACCGGTTTTCCTGCCGGTGGTGGTGAGCAACATGGTGCTGAACTCTGGACCGGTCATCGACAGTCGGCCTCGGCTTGCCTTGATCACGGCCCGATCTATCGGCGTGACGACATGCACCGCGAGCAGGCCGAACCAAGGGTAGTGGCCGACTCGCCGCAGTACCCGGGCATGAAGCTTCCACAGCTGGTCCCAGATGTAAGCGAACACCCGGGCTCCGTGCGATAGCACTGTCATCGCGTCGACCTACCCGGCGCCACACGCATGTCCCCGCTCGGGGCGCAGCGGGTCTCCGGGGACGTCTCGGGGAACGTCTCGGGGAACACTGCGGCAGCCTATGTCTCCGAGAACATTTCGGCAGCGTATGCGGAGCGCTCGGCTCGGCATGGTCACGAGCCCCGCAAAACCGATACAGTCGGGGGCTGACCCAGCGAGGAGCCGCCACCATGCCCGTCGACCGCATGCTCCCCTCCCGGGAGGCGGCCGACCTGATCGCGCTGACCCGCGAGATCGCCGACAAACTGCTGGATCCGATCGTCGACGCACACGAGAAGGCCGAGACCTATCCCGAGGGCGTCTTCGCCCAGCTCGGCGCGGCGGGGCTGCTCAGCCTGCCGCAGCCCGAGGAGTGGGGCGGCGGCGGACAGCCCTACGAGGTGTACCTGCAGGTGCTCGAGGAGATCGCCGCGCGGTGGGCCGCGGTGGCCGTCGCCGTCAGCGTGCACAGCCTCTCCACGCATCCGCTGCTGGTGTACGGCACCGACGAGCAGCGGCGACGCTGGCTGCCCGGAATGCTCTCCGGTGACCAGATCGGCGCCTACAGCCTCTCCGAGCCGCAGGCGGGTTCGGATGCTGCCGCGTTGCGCTGCGCTGCCACGAAAACCGTTGGCGGATACGTCATCAACGGCGCCAAGTCGTGGATCACCCACGGTGGCCTCGCCGACTTCTACACCGTGTTCGTCCGCACCGGGGAGCGCGCGGTGTCCTGCTTCCTGGTTCCCGGTGATCTGCCCGGGCTGAGCTTCGGAAAACCCGAGGAGAAGATGGGCCTGCACGCGATCCCGACGACCTCGGCGTTCTACGACGACGCCCGCATCGACGAGGACCGCCTCATCGGCGCGGAAGGCCAGGGGCTGCAGATCGCCTTCTCGGCACTGGATTCCGGCCGGCTGGGAATCGCCGCCGTCGCGGTCGGGCTGGCCCAGGCCGCGCTCGGCGAGGCAACCGCCTACGCCAACCAGCGAACGACGTTCGGCCGCAAGATCATCGATCATCAGGGGCTCGGGTTCCTGATGGCGGATATGGCCGCAGCGGTGCACAGCGCGCGGGCGACCTACCTGGACGCCGCGCGCCGCCGTGACGCGGGCCGGCCATACTCGGCACAGGCCAGCGTGGCCAAGCTGGTGGCCACCGACGCGGCGATGAAGGTGACCACCGACGCCGTGCAGGTGTTCGGCGGCGTCGGCTACACCCGCGACTACCGGGTGGAGCGCTACATGCGGGAAGCCAAGATCACCCAGATCTTCGAGGGCACCAACCAGATTCAGCGGCTGGTCATCGCCCGCAGCCTGACGGCGACATAGCCAACCGGACGGCGCTCATCCGCCCGGGGGCGAGGTCACCGTCACCTCGGTGCCGTCGCCCGGGACCGAGCGGACCGATACCGAGCCGCCCATGGCGTCCAACCGCACCGTCAGCGATGCCAGTCCGATGTGGCCGTCGGCGACGCTGCCGTCCAATGCGGCCGGATCGAATCCGGCGCCGTCGTCGGCCACCACGATCACGATCCGGTCCGCGGAGCGCCGCAATGCGATCCGCACCCTGCCGGCGCGGGCGTGCTTGTGCGCGTTGGCCAACAGCTCGGCGACGGCCCGGTACAGCACGGCCTGCGCCGGGGGCCGTCCCACCTCATCCAGGTCCGCCTCGATTGTGAACCGGTGTTCGTACTGTCGCACCAGCTGACGCGTCGCGGCGGTGAGCCCGAGTTCGGCGAGGACGTGGGGGTGCAGCGCGGTGACCGCGGTACGCAGCTGCGTGGTGGTGTCCCGCAACGCGGAGTCGATCCGGTCCAGCTCGGGATCCGGGCGCCGCTCCCGCATGTCGTCGAGTTCCAACCGCGCGGCGAGGAGGTTCTGCAGCGGTCCGTCGTGCAACTGTTCGGCCAGCACGCTGCTGTGACGCTCCTCTGCGCTCATCGACTCGGCAACCAGCTGGCGGCGCACGTCGAGCAGGCTCCGCACCCGCGCGGCCCGCCGGCCCAGCACCAGACACAACGCCGTGGTCGCCGCGGCCAGCCACACGAACAGCCCGAAGTCCACGTACACGCCCGCGGGAAAGCCCAAATTGTCGTCACGTTTGGAATACACGACCCAGACCACGAGATAGCCTGCCGCCGCGGTCAATCCGAGCGCACCGGTCACCAGTGGGCGGCCCTCGAACGCGACGGAGATCGGCAGCAGGAACAGCACCGGCAGCAGATTGCGCGCGTCGGGACCCGCCGCGATGCACAGCACCAGCACCGCGACGATGTCGATCAGGGTGGCCACCGCGGTGGCCCACGCCGGCGCCCGGCCCCGGATCGCGACCGCCACCCACACCACCGCCGAGACGGCGTAGGCGCCGAGCACCCCCCAGTACGCCTCCGGGAACCACGGCGCGATGTCGGCGATCGAGACCAGGGCGACGATGAGCGCCAGGAGCGGCAACCGCAACCACGCCGACACCCGCAACGGTTCGTCGGCGAAGTACTCCACCAGCCGGTCGACGGTGTGCCGCACACCTAGTCCAGGAGTTTGCGCCGCATCGCCTCGGCCACGGCCGCGGCGCGGTCGCTGACGCCGAGTTTCTCGTAGAGCCGCTGCACATGCGTCTTTACCGTCGACGGGGCCAGGTAGAGCTCCTGTGCGATCGACGGAATCGAGCGCCCGCGCGCGATCAGGTCGAGCACCTGCCGCTCACGCGGGCTCAGCGCCGGCGCCGACGGCTCACCCCTCCGCCTGATCTCCCCCGCCAGCCCGGCGGCCAGGCTGGGCGGCAGCACGTCCTTCCCGCGTGCGCATTCCAGGACCGCCGCGACGATCTCGGATTTCGACGATTCCTTGGGCAGGAACCCCGCCGCCCCCTCATGCAGCGCGTGATAGACGATCTCGGCGTCGTCGAACGCCGAGACCAGCAGGACCCGGGTCGGCAACTCGTCGCGGCGCACCGCCGCGGCGACCTGCGCGCCGTCCATGCCCGGCATCCGGTAGTCGAGCACCGCGACGTCGGGCCGATGCTCCTTGATCAGGGTGAGCGCGTCGGCCCCGTTCTCGGCTTCGGCCACCACTTCCACTGTGCCGCTTGATACCAGCGCCCGCACCACGCCGTCGCGGAACATCGGATGGTCGTCGCCGACGAGCACCCGCACCCTGTCCGCGGTGGAACGCATGGATGCAGCTTGGCACATCGGCCGGGCGCACCGCCCCCGATCGGGGGATACGCGATTCCACCTGCGGATGGGCCGGTCACCGGACAGACCTGGCCGCGCTGAAGCGGGACAGTTGTGTCATCGCCGGAACAACCCGGCGCAGAACGCCGAAAACACCACTGATACAGGAGAATTCATCATGAGTACACGCATCAAGCTGGCCGTCGCGAGTCTGGCGGGCTGCGCACTGACCGCGGCCGCGCTCGGGCTGGCAGGCCCAACGAGTGCCGCCCCCACCGGCCCGTCGGCCGTGGAACAGACGGTCGGCCAACTGAAATCGCAGGGATACAACGTCGTGCTGCACAGGACCGGCAACAAGCCGCTGGACCAGTGCACGATCGGCGCCGTCCGGCCGGGCCAGACCCGCACCCGCACCGATCACGGCGTCCCCCGCAACACGGAGTCGGGCAAGGCGCTGACGACGACCATCACCGGACAGACGGTGCACGTCGACGCGCAGTGCTGAGGCCGCTGTCGTCCGATCGGACGACACGGGATTCATCCGCCTCGACCTCCCTTCGCCCGACATACGGCGCGCGCTGGGCGCGGGAGAGTTGACGCATCGCCGGAATCCACCGGCAACGAAGTTCAAAGCAACACTCACACAGGAGGATTCACTGAAATGAAGACCAACGTCGTGCGCCGGATCGCGCTGCCCATCGTGTCGGCCGGCCTCATCGGCGGGGCCGCGGTGGGGCTGGCCGGAGCGGCCAACGCCGCCGCAGTCGTCACCCCGGCACCGTCGCCGGCCATCGTGGCCGTGCCGCAGACGTCCGCACAGCCCGCGACGGACGCCACCCCCGGCTGGTGGTGGCACCGTCACCATCCGTCGCTGCTCGACCCGACCGCCGCCGCCAACTTCACGCCTCCGGGCATGTGAGGGCGGCCCCGGTACCGGGCTCTCCCCCGAGGCCCTCCCCGACTACACGCGGGGAGGGCCTCTTCCGTTCGCTCAGCCGTGCGCCGCGGCCCAGTCGTAGGGGGCTCTGGTCATGCCGTCGGCCATGTCACCACAGATCCCGGCCATGTCACCACAGTGGAATATCCTGTCCGTGTTCGGATTCGGGACGCGGTGCGAAGTAACGCCGCTCCGATTCGTCGATCTTCACGTCGTTGATGCTGGCCTCCCGCCGCGCCATCAACCCCTGGGGATTGAACTCCCACAGCTCGTTTCCGTAGCTGCGGTACCACTGCCCTGCCGCGTCGTGGCATTCGTATTGGAATCGCACGGCGATCCGGTTCTCGGTGAAGTCCCACAGACTCTTGCGCAGCACGTAGTCGAGTTCCCGCTCCCACTTCTGAGTGAGGAACGCGACGATCTGCTCGCGCCCCACCACGTGCAGATCGCGATTTCGCCATTCGGAGTCGACGGTGTAGGCCAGGCTGACGCGGTGCGGATCGCGGGTGTTCCACGCGTCCTCGGCAGCCTGAACTTTCTTCATCGCTGTTTCGCGGGTGAACGGCGGGAAGGGCGGGCGGCTCTCGGGTTCGGTCATGAGACGTTTGTACTACCGCAAAGACGGCCACGCGGGCGCCCGCGACGGCAGTCATATCGTGGACCGCGACGGCTGTCATATCGTGGCCAGCATGGACTTCGCGATGTCGGCAAAGGCGCAGGACTTCCACAAGCGGCTCAGTGCGTTCATGACCGAGTTCGTTTTCCCCGCCGAGGAGCGCTACCACCGCCACCGGGTGGAAGCAGGTCCCGACGATCACGGTGTGCCGCCGGTCATCGAGGAGCTCAAGGCCGCCGCCAGGGAGCGCGGGCTGTGGAATCTCTTTCTGCCCGACATCTCCGGCCTGACGAATCTGGAGTACGCGCCGCTGGCAGAACTGTCCGGCTGGAGCCCCGAACTCGCACCGGAAGCCCTCAACTGCGCGGCGCCGGACACCGGCAACATAGAGACGCTGCACCTGTTCGGATCCGAGGCGCAGCGCACGAAATGGCTGCAACCGCTGCTTGCCGGTGAGATCCGCAGCGCCTTCTCGATGACCGAGCCCGCCGTCGCCTCCAGCGACGCCCGCAACATCGAGACCCGGATCACCCGCGACGGCGACGACCTCGTCATCAACGGGCACAAGTGGTGGACCAGCGGTGCCGCCGATCCGCGCTGCAAGATCCTGATCGTGATGGGCCGCACCGATCCGGACGCGGCCACTCACCGCCAGCAATCGATGGTGCTGGTGCCCATGGATACGCCCGGGGTCACCATCATCCGTTCGACGCCGGTGTTCGGCTGGCAGGATCAGCACGGACATTGCGAGATCGTCTACGACAACGTGCGAGTGCCCATCGAGAATCTGCTCGGCGAGCAGGGAGCCGGCTTCGCGATCGCACAGGCCCGGCTCGGCCCCGGCCGGATCCACCACTGCATGCGTGCCCTCGGCGCGGCCGAGCGGGCACTGGCGCTGATGGTCGACCGTGTGCAGAAGCGGGTCGCCTTCGGCAGGCCGCTCGCCGATCAGGGTGTGGTGAGGGAGGCGATCGCCAAATCACGCAACGAGATCGACCAGGCCCGGCTGCTGTGTGAGAAGGCCGCGTGGACCATCGACCAGTTCGGGAACAGGGAGGCCCACGTGCTGGTCAGCCAGATCAAGGCGGTCGCGCCCAGGGTCGCCTGCGAGGTCATCGACCGGGCCATCCAGGTGCACGGAGCGGCCGGCGTCAGCGACGACTTCCCGTTGGCCCGGCTCTACAGCTGGCACCGCGCGATGCGGTTGTTCGACGGGCCCGACGAGGTCCACATGCGCACCATCGCCCGCGCGGAACTGGACCGCGAGAAGTCGGCATTCGCTGCGGCGGTGACGAAGGCGGCCGGGTAGTGGGCGTGCACGAGAACCAGGACGCGGATGTGGACGCTGACGACCTGTCCGGTGCGTGGAACTTCCGCGACGTCGCCGAGAGCGCCGGTGTGCGGCCGGGCCGGTTCTTCCGGTCCAGCGAACTCACCGGACTTGACGACGGCGGGCGCGCACTGATCCGCCGGCTGGGCATCACCGATGTCGCCGACCTTCGGTCGCCCCGTGAGGTGGAGCGCCGCGGACCCGGCCTGGTTCCCGACGGCGTCGCCGTACATCTGCTGCCGTTCCCCGACGTCGCCGCCGTCGACGGCGAGGCGCCCCACGAGGCGACGTTTCAACGGGTGATGAGCGAGAAACCCGACGACGAGGACGTGGCGGACGCCGCCAAACGCTTCATGCTGCAGGAGTACCTGCACTTCCCGACCCTCGGCGGCGCGCGGCGGGCGGTGCGCGAGGTGACCACGCTGCTCACCGACGGTCGGCCGGTGATCACCCATTGCTTCGCGGGTAAGGACCGCACCGGCTTCACCGTCGCGGTGGTGCTGGAGGCGCTCGGCGTCGAGCGCGATGCGATCATGACGGACTTCCTGCGCAGCAACGTCGCGGTGGCGCAGCTGCGTGCGCGCATCCTCGATTCGGTGCGCAGCCGCGCGGGCGAGACACCGGAGGTGCTGACGTTCGCCGAGGCGCGGCTCACCGACGAGGTGCTCGGTGTCCGCGAGGAGTATCTGGACGCCGCCCGGCGCTCGATCGACGACAACTACGGCTCGCTGGACGCCTACCTGCGGGCGTCGGGCGTGACCGCCGACGACCTCACCCGGCTGCGGGCCGCCCTCCTCACCTGAGCGATTTCGGCGCGCAAACGTGCGCTACGCGACGATAAGCGCGCCGAAATCACGTCAGGACAGGACGACGCCGACCACCCAGGCGACCGTGGCCAGCAGCGCGCCGGTGAGCTCCACCCCGACGGAGAGGGCGACTCCCTTGAGGGCGTGCACGGTCGACGTCCACGCCAGCCGATGGCTGCGCCGGTTGGCCAGCTCGGCGAGGTAAACCCCCACCACGAAGCCGATCAGCAGGCCGATCACCGGCACCACGAAGAACCCGACGATGCCGAGCACCGCGCCCGCCACCAGGCTCCAGCGGCCGACGTCGGCCTGCCTCATCCGCCGCACCGGCCAGGTGTACTTGACGACGGTGCTGACACCGATCAGCGCGGTGACCACCCCCAGCGTCACCCAGGCGACGGGTGTGCCCACAACGACCGCCCACACCGCGATCGCGCCGTATACCAGCAGGGCGCCGGGCAGGATCGGCACGATGATGCCGGTCAGCCCGATGGCGATGGCCAGGCCGACCAGTAAGACCCCGCCGATGCTCACGGACCGACCTTACGGCGCAGTGCGCCGATCGGGCATGAGCCGCGGCGGGGTCTCGCTGCGGTCAGCGCAGCTGGAAGGTCGCGAATTCGGCGGTGCCGAGGTCGTCGATCTTGGCCCAATTGTCGGCGATGTCTTCGACGGTCGGCGGGGTGGCGAACTGCACGCCCTCGTTCTGGAACAGGGCGACCCGCTGGACCCGGCCACCGCCGGCGATGAACACCGACGCCGTATCCGGCACCTCTTCGGTGCACAGGAAGGCCACCACCGGCGCGACGAACTCGGGGTTCAGCCTCTGCAGCGTCTCGGCGGGCAGAATGTCCTCGGTCATGCGGGTCGCGGCCAGCGGGGCGATCGCGTTGGCCTTGATGTTGTACTTCGCGCCCTCCTGGGCCAGCGTGTTGATCAGCCCGACGAGACCCAGCTTGGCGGCGCCGTAGTTGGCCTGGCCGAAGTTGCCGAACAGGCCGCTGGTCGAGGTGGCGACCACCACCCGGCCGTAGCCCTGCTCGCGGAAGTGCGGCCATGCGGCGCGGACGACGTTGTAGCCGCCGTAGAGGTGCACCTTCAGAACGGCGTCGAAGGCGTCGGCCGTCATCTTGTGGAAGGTACCGTCCCGCAGGATGCCCGCGTTGCTGACGATGCCGTGGATGGCGCCGAACTCGTCGAGCGCGGTCTGGATGATGCCCGCGGCGCCGTCGCTCTCCGCCACGCTGTCGTAGTTGGCCACCGCGCGGCCGCCGGCCTCCTTGATCTCAGCGACCACCTTGTCGGCCATCGCCGACCCGCCGCCGCTGCCGTCACGCGCGCCACCGAGATCGTTGACGACCACGCTGGCACCCTCCCGGGCCAGCGTCAGGGCGTACTGACGGCCCAAGCCGCCGCCCGCCCCGGTGACAACGACGACACGATCCTGCACTCCTGGCATCTGTTTCCTCTCCTCATTGGCGGACCGGGCTGTCCAGTCCGCCGTGTTGTTGCCTTCTGGCCGCTAGAAAAGCTTGCGGGCCAGCTTCCACGCCTTGTCTGTGTACGGCGGGTAGACCATGCGCGACACATCGGGTCGCGTGGGTTTGGTGAGCACCGTCTTGCGGTGACTGAACTCTTCGAAGCCCCACTTACCGTGGTAGGCGCCCATTCCCGAGGCGCCGACGCCACCAAAGGGCAGCTTGGCCGTCAGCACCTGGAATCCTATGTGGTTGACCACCATGCCGCCCGCGGACACCTCGCGGATCACCCGGTCCCTGGTGGCCTTGGCCCTGGTGAACAGGTAGGCGGACAGCGGTTTGGGCCGCGAGTTCACGAAAGTGATTGCGTCGTCCAGGGATTGGACCGTCCGGACGGGAAGGATTGGGCCGAAGATCTCGTTCTGCATCATCGGCTCGCCGGGGTCGGGGTCGACGACGACGGTCGGCTCGATCCGCAGCGTCGCCGGATCGGATCCGCCGCCCACCACGACGCGTCCCTCGGTGGCGGACAGGTAGGCGGCCAGCCGATCGAACTGGCGCTGGTTGACGATGCGCTTGCCGTCCGTGGCCCCGAATTCCCGTATGGCATCGGCGATCCCGTCGACCAGCTGGTCGCGGATGGCGGCGTCGGCCAGCACGTAGTCCGGAGCGACGCAGGTCTGACCGGCGTTGATCAGTTTGACCCAGGCGATCCGCTTGGCCGCGACGTCGATATCGGCGTCCGCCGCCACGATGACGGGGCTCTTGCCGCCCAGCTCGAGGGTGACCGGGGTCAGATGCGTCGCCGCACCCTCATAGACCTTGCGGCCGATCTCCGTGCTCCCCGTGAACATCACCCGGTCGAGGCCCTGCGCGATGAGCTCCTGGCTGACCGCACCGTCGCCTTCCACCACCGCGATGGCGTCGGCGTCGAGATAGCGCGGAACCAGGTCGGCCATCAGTCGCGAGGAGGACGGCGCGATCTCGGACGGTTTCAGTACCACCGTGTTGCCTGCGGCGATCGCGCCGACGGCCGGGCCGAGGGTCAGATAGAACGGGTAGTTCCAGGCCCCGATGACCAGGACCGTGCCGTACGGCTCATACTCCACCCAGCCGAGGCCGGGGAGCTGGGCCATCTCGAGCAGCCGGTATCGGCGCCGCATCCACTTGCCGACGTTCTTGGCGGCGTACCGGGCCTCACCCACGGTAGGCGCGCAGTCCACCAGCCACGCCTCGAAAGGGCTTCGGCCGAGGTCTTCGTGCAGCGCGTCGATGAATGCGGGCTCGTTCTCGGCCAGCAGCGCTTCCAGCGCGCTGAGCTGCCGCTTTCGCCACTCCAATGCACGGGTCCGCCCGCTGGCGAAGGTGCGCCGCAGACGAGCGACCGTGCCGGCGACGTCGGGGGCCGAAATCGTGCGCACGGCAGGGTCAACTGCGTCGGTGGTCATGATGATGTCCCTCCTGACGGCAGTGTCTCCGGCATCCTAACCAACCGGTTGGGCCGCCGCGCACCACCGAATGACCGACCTGGGGATATGTGTCCGATTTGGTCGGTAGAGCCGCCTCACGGCCTCGGAATCTGACCTCTGACCTTCCGCCTGGACCGCTGACCGCCGGATCGGTACCTCAAGGCGCTGCGCGGCCAACCAGCCGGTTTGCGGCATCATCGCCCCGCCGAACGAGCGGCCAGGTCGAACAGAGCCCCGATCGCGGGCGGCATCCACTCTTCGTTTGCCAGACAAGGTTGCCAGACAAGAGTGACATCGCACCGGTGGAGCGGGCGATCGAGTCCCTCGCCGGCGCGATCCGACGCCTGCCCGTCCCGCACTCGCCCCGGGCGCCATCTCCGGCCACCCCGCAATGAAACTGGCCTGGAGACCGCGTGATTCGTCGAACCGTCGGGGCCACGCCGCCCTGCCCCGCGCACTAGATTTCCAGTCAGCGATCGTCGTCCTCACCGGTCCTGCCCGCCGGACGGGCCGCGGCCGCCCGCATGCGCCGCCCGTTAGCTGAGTACACGACCTCAGCCAATTCAGGTAGTGCGGTACTCATGTCGCGACGCCGGATCGGCGGCACGATTCGAATCGCACCCTCAGGCGGGATGCGCGGGCCGGGGTGACCACACACATCGAGGGAGTGAGCACATGGCGAAAAAGGCAGTCCTCATCGGCATCAACCGCTACCGCATCCCCGGTGCGGACCTGCGCGGGTGCGTGCCGGACGTGAAGAACATGTCCGACCTGCTGCAGCGGCTGTACGGCTTCGACGCGGCCGACATCCAGATGATCACCGACTTCGACGCCACCAAGAAGGCGATGCAGGATGCGATCACCGGGCTGATCCAGAGCGGCAACCGTGGCGATGTGCTGCTGCTGCACTACTCCGGGCACGGCTCCAACGTCCCCGACGACAACGGCGACGAAGCCGATAACCGCGACGAGATCCTCTGCCCAACGGACCTGGACTGGTATGACCCGTTGCGCGACGACTGGTTGCGCAACGTCTTCGACGGTCTACGGGACGGCGTCAACCTCACGATGATCTCGGACTCCTGCCATTCCGGCACCGTCACCCGCGCCCTCGAGCCGCCTGACGCACCGATCATCGAGCGCTACCTCCCGAGCCCGTGGGATCTGGCCGCCGTCGAATCCGGGCGAAGCCTGGCGGGAGCAACCAGGGGGACCCTGCACAAAGCGCCCGAGGAGGAACGCGCAAAGCGCGACATCGTTCCGGTCGACGACATGCCGGAAGTCCTGATCTCGGGCTGCCGCGCCGACCAGACCTCGGCCGACGCCGCCATCAACGGCGGATACGCGGGCGCGCTCACGTACAACCTCGTCGAGGCGATCGGCGAGGCGACCAAACAGTTGTCCTACCGCGAACTGCACGACGCGACCTGCGCGAAGCTGAAGCGCGGGCGCTACGACCAGATCCCCCAGCTGGAAGGTAACAAGGCACGGCTCGACCAGCCGTTCCTGGCCCCGCTCGATTAATCCAGCCATGACCGTCACGCTGCGGGTTTACGGCCAACGCGACGAAGCCGACGAGCTGCGGGCCAAGACCCGCGGCGGCTCCGACGGCGCGGTGACCGACCTACTTGACGCGGTCGAGGTGGTCCACTCCTTCAACGTCACGCCGGCGGCTCGCGACGCGGCCGCCGGCCCGCAGGACCTCCCGGTCGAGGACGACGACGTACTGGAGATCGAGGTCGAGGGCGGGTTCAAGGCGTGGACCTCGGCCAAGCGGTATTACGAGGTCGTCCCACTGCTCAAGCCGCAGGCCAAGGCAGGCGAAGCCGTCTCGGTCGACACCCTGCCGCAGGTGTCCGAACGCGGCGAGGTCATCGACTGGGTGGCCAGCAAGTTGCGCGTGCTGCGCCTGCGGCCCGACCGCATCACCGCCCTCGGCAACGACCCCCGGCAGTGGCCCGCCGACCTCCTGCAGGAGGCGAAGGACCTCGCGATCGACCTCACCGTGACGATCCCGGCCTGGTTGATCACCAAGGCGCTGATGCGCATCCTCGAGAACAACCTCCGGCCCGGCCCAGGCCTGTACACCTGGGATGACGCCATCCGCGAGCCCTCCGATGAGGCGGCCGCGGTGGGCATCCGGCCCGCGAAGTTCGACGGCTTCGACGCCGAGAAACCGATCCTGGTTTTCATCCACGGCACGGCGTCGTCCACCCGCGGCAGCTTCGGCAGGTTCCTCGACCCAGACGCGCAGGCGCAGTGGCAGGCGCTGCGCCGGCTCTACGACGGGCACATCTATGCCTTCGAACACCGCACGTTGAGCGACAGCCCGATCGACAACGCCATCGACCTGCTCACCGCGCTGCCGCGCAACGCCCGAGTCAGCATGGTGTCGCATTCCCGCGGCGGGCTGGTGGGCGATCTCATCTCACTGAAGTCGATCGGCACCGACCTGCTCGCGCGCTTCAACCGCAACGATCCCGACCTGCACCTGGCCGATGAACGCGATCGAATGCAATTGGAACGGCTGGCGACCCTCATCGGGCAGCGGCAGCTGCGGATCGAACGGTTCGTGCGCTGCGCATCCCCGTCGCGGGGCACGCTGCTCGCGTCGCAGAACATCGACACCTTCCTGTCGGTGCTCACCAACCTCGTCGGGCTGATCCCGGGCGTCGGCGGAAGCCCGCTGTACGAGGTGATCAAGCGGGTCACGCTGGAGATCGTCAAGAATCGGACCAAGCCGGGGCTGGTGCCCGGGCTTGAGGCGATGATGCCGCCGTCACCTCTGGTGGCGCTGTTGAACAACCTGAAGGATCCGGCCGACGGCGCCATCGGCGTCATC
This sequence comes from Mycobacterium sp., assembly GCF_044223235.1. Lineage (GTDB taxonomy): Bacteria > Actinomycetota > Actinomycetes > Mycobacteriales > Mycobacteriaceae > Mycobacterium. The sequence continues at coordinate 31,641 of NZ_JBGAME010000016.1, read as the reverse complement.
GCGGGCGATATCGAGGGCGGGAACTGGGTCAAGCGCCTCGGTGTGTTCGCCAGTGACCACATCGTGTACGAAGGCCGCAACAACGACCTCGTCGTCAACACCGACTCGATGTTCGACGGAGCCCGCCACGGTGTCGCCGGCTACGTATTCGACCAGGGCGCCGACGTAAGCCACTTCAACTACTTCAAGAACGCACGCACGCGTGCCGCGCTGGTCGACTGGCTGGCCGCCGCGCCGGGGCAGCGCCCCAAACCATTCGAAGAGCTCCCCGCCGGCAGGTTCGAGCCGGTGACGATGCTCAGGTCGATGCAGACACGCTCCGGTGCCGACCAGCCGGTGGTGTTCGTGTTGCCGGGGATCATGGGGTCGAACCTCAGCGTCGGCGACCGTGACGTGTGGCTGTGCCATTCCGCCCTGCTGTGGGGCGGCCTCGGCGACCTCGGCATCGATGCACCCAACGTGGAGCCGGTATCCCTGGTCGGGGACGGCTACCGGGGACTGTGCGAGTACCTGCAGACCTCCCATGAGGTCATCCCGTTCGCCTACGACTGGCGCCGTTCGGTCGAACACGCGGCGGCGCTGCTGGCCCGCGAGGTCGAGAAGGTGCTGACCAGGACCTCGCAGCCGGTGCGTTTCGTCGCCCACAGCATGGGCGGGCTGGTGGTGCGGGCGATGATCGCGGCGCGGCCCGACCTGTGGGATCGCATATGCGAACGTGACGGCGCCCGGCTGGTCATGCTGGGCACGCCGAACCGCGGCTCATTCGACATCGTCGAGGCCGTCCTCGGCACCGCCCAAAGCGTCCAGCAACTCGCAATGCTCGACCTCATGCACGACACCGCGCAGGTTGTCGGCATCATCGCGACGTTCCCCGGCGTGCTCGAACTGCTGCCCGACGGGGACGAGTACTTCCAGACCGCCACCTGGCTGTCCCACCGCCGTCAGCTCGACGAATCCGCGGTGCCCGACAAGGACCTGCTCGAGGCCGCTGCGAGAACGCGTAAGCGTCTCGCCGCACAGCTGACACTCTTCCCCCACGCCGATCACGTGCACTACGTGGCCGGAGCCTCGTCGCGCACCGTGGCCGGGGTCGAGGTCGTCGACGGTCGCGTCGTCCTGGAGGCCACCTCCGAGGGCGACGGCCGGGTCACCTATGAATCCGGCCGCCTTGCGGGAGTTCTGACGTGGTACATGGACGCGGTGCACGGCGATCTTGCCTCGCACCGGCCGGGATTCCGTGCGATCGCGGACCTGCTCGACACCGGTAAGACGTCACGGTTGGCCGCCACCCCGGCCAGTGCCACGCGGGGCGGCGCCGTCGTGTACCGGACCCTCCCGGAGCCGGTGCTCTACCCGACCGAGACATCCTTGGCGGCAGGACTTCTCGGCCAGGAGCCGCGCGCGTCGTACGGACGGCGGGGGCGGCCGGGCTTCCGCGTCGAAGTCGTCCACGACGACTTGCGCTTTGCCCACTATCCGATCGTGGTGGGCCACTACGAAGGCGACACGATCGTCGGCGCGGAAGCCGTCATCGACAGGCTGCTGGGCGGTGTGCTCAAGCAGCGCTACGCGCTTGGTCTCTACCCTGCCGAGTTCGGTTCCGTCGCAGTGGTCTTGCGAAAGCCCACGCCCTTGCAGGAAGTGCTTCACCTGCCCCACGGGGCGGTCGTCATCGGGCTGGGCAAATGGGGTGAACTCAGCGCAGAGCAACTCGCCAACCTGCTGCGCCGCGCCGCGCTGCAATACGTGCTGCAGCGGTGCGACGCCATGGACACCTCGGCGGGTGCCGTCGAAGGCCCGCCGAAGTTGGGTCTTTCGGTGCTGCTGGTCGGTGGCAACTCGACATCCAACATCGCCGTCGGTGATTCCGTCGGCGCCATCCTGCGGGCGATCGCACAAGCCAACCGGGAACTCGCGGGCGGCAGGTGTGAGGCATTGACGATCCAGGAAGTGGAGATCATCGAGCTCTACGCCGACCGCGCGACGGAGGCGGCCCACGCGGTCAAAGAGCTTGCGACGCTTATCGGCAACGAACTCGGCGCAACCATCGAGCCGGTACCGCTCCTCAAGCGCGGCCGCGAGGGCCGCAGCCGCCTGAGGTCGACGTCCGACCGCGATGCCTGGCGCCGGTGGGAGGTGAGCGTGGAGACACCAGCCCGCTCGTCGGCCCCCGCGCGGTTACCCAAGCCCCTCGCGGACCGTCTCAAGCGCGCGGTGCTCGAAACCACCGACGCCGACACCGAATTGCTCGAAGCGCTCGCCGAACTGGCGATCGGGCAGCCCGCCGAGACGCCGGAGGTGTACCGCGAGATCAAGTTCCTCACCCTCTCCGCGCGCGCACGCGCCGAGGCCACCTCACAACAGCGACAGCCCGAATTGGTGGAGCGCCTGATCAAGGATTCGATCTGCCAGACGCGCTACCGGGCCGAGGAATCGCGGGTGCTGTTCGAGCTCACCGTGCCCAACGAGCTCAAATCCGGTCTCGCGCAGGTCGACAACCTGGTTCTGGTCCTCGACGCGGAGAGCGCCGCCTACCCGTGGGAGCTCATGAGCCCCGGCGACAAGCCGCTCTGTCTGACCAAAGGCCTTGTGCGACAACTGCAGACCGCCAACTACCGGCCGCAGATCGGCACCAGGGCGGGAACGGCGGCCTACGTCGTCGGCGACCCGAAGGTCAGCGCGCCGTTCAGGCAGCTCAAGGGCGCCGAGGAAGAGGCCGGCGCGGTGTACGACCTGCTGCGCGGGGAATTCGAGGTCGACCCCCCGCTGTCGAAGCCATCGGCGCTTGAGGTGCTGGCCGGACTGTACAAGCGTCCGTACCGGATCGTGCATCTGGCCGGACACGGCTACTACCAGCCGCCGGGCACCGCGGACGGTACCGCGGACGCGAGGAGCATCGGAGGTACCGCGGACGCGAGGAGCATCGTAGGTAAGGCTCGCAGCGGCATGGTGCTCGACAACGGCATCTTCCTCACCGCCGTCGAGGTGAAGCAGATGCAACAGGTTCCCGAGCTGGTGTTCCTCAACTGCTGCCACATCGGCCAGACCGGATCCGGTGCCGCGCCGCAGACCCCCGCCGTCGAGTTCAATCGCCTGGCGGCCAGCGTTTCCCGTGAGTTGATCGAGATGGGGGTGCGCGCGGTGGTCGCCGCCGGCTGGGCGGTCGACGACGCCGCCGCCAAGGTGTTCGCGGTGCGGTTCTACGAATGCATGCTGCGGGGCGAGACCTTCGGCCGTGCGCTCAAGGCGGCGCGCGTGGATACCTTCGCACAGTTTCAGGACAGCAACACCTGGGGTGCGTATCAGGCGTACGGCGACCCCGACTATCGGCTGGATCCCTCCGCGACCGGAGGCGCGGGGGCTGAGCTGGATCAGGTGGACGTCGCCGAGTTCGTCGAGGCGGTCCGCAACATCGGCTGCGCGGCGGAGGACGGCCGGGCACCCGGTTCGTCGATCAACCGGCTCGATGAGCTGGTGAAAACGTGCCCCGCCAGCTGGCAGGCACAGACCGATGTGCAGATGACCATCGGCTACGCGTACGGCAAGCTCGGCCAGTTCGAAAAGGCCATGGAGTACCTCGCGGGAGCTCTCACCGGTGAAGGCGAGAACTCGACCACGACACTCCGCGCGGTCGAGCAGCTCGCGAATTTCGAAGCGCGCCTTGCCGAACGGCACACCAACGGTCAGGCCGCCCGCGGTCTGGCGATGCACAAGTCCGCCATACATCGCCTCGAGCAGCTCATCGCGGTGGCCCCGACGGCGGAGCGGCACAGTCTTCTCGGCGGCGCCTACAAGCGTCGAGCCGCCGCCGAAGCCGACCCGAAGGCCGTCCGAGCCGCGGTCGGCAAGGCCCGCAAGAACTACCGGCTGGCACATCAGCTCAACCTGCAGCGCCAGGAACTCGATCCGTACCCCGCACTGAACTGGCTGACGATGGCACTGGTCCTCGGTGAGCGGATCCCCGGCGCCGATGAACTGATCAATCGGTGCGAGGCGACCGCACGTGAACGCTTCCTCATCGACCGGACGTTCTTCGCCGCCGTCGCGCGGGCCGATGCGGCTCTCGCGCGTGCGCTGTTGACCGGCCTACTCGGCGGGAACGACACCACGGCGGACGCGGAACTGCGACGGCTGAAGTCCGAGTACCGCGATGCCATCGCGCGGGCAGCGCCCAACGTGGGCGAGCTTGATTCGGTGGTCGCGCAGATCCGGCTCACCGAGGCGCTGCTCGGCGCGCTACAACCGGAACGGGCCGCGACGACATCCACCGTGCAACGCCTGTCCGAGTTGAGTCGCGCGCTCACCGGCGATGCCCCAACGCTTCGCCGAATGTGAACTCACGTCGGGAAACTCGCTGGCAGATTCTTCGCCGTGCGTGCACATTCGGTGCTGCTACGTGGAAGTTTAAGGCGGGTCGCGTTCGAAGGCCGTGCCGATCGCGGTGCGGATGGCGTCGATCCTGAGGGCCTCGTTGGCCTCATAGGTGCCCTGCCCGTCCAACCGGGGCATCGTGACGCTGCCCGCGTGGTGCAGGCCGATCACCTTCCACGCGCCGCTTTCGAATACCGGGCTGCCCGAACTGCCACCCTCGGTCGGCGCGCGGTAATGCAGGCGGGTGGTGTCGTGCCCGATCAACAGGTTGTCCTGGATGGAGAACTGCGGCTGGTCGTATCCCCTCGGATGGCCGATGATGTACGCGCGCGATGTGTCGCTGAGCACGGGCAGGTTCTTGACCAGTGGAATGGGTTCGAGCCCGGCCGGGACCGCATCGATCTCCAGCACCGTGGTGTCCAGTCCGGGACTGCTCGACGACGAGTACCACCACACCTTGCGCACCGTGGACGTCGTCGATTGGATCTCGTCGGCATCGAGCCCGTGGAATGCGACCGTGGCGTCCTCCGGTTGGACCGCTTCGGGAACGACGTGTCCGTTGGTCATGACGACGAACTCCGGTAACAACGGATGCAGGTCGCTGCCTTTGACGAGGAAACCCGTCCCGCGCCCGTTGCGCATCGCGTCGTCGATGCGCACCACCGCCCGGCACCGCAACAACCCGGTTCGCCACCACCGCAACGTCTGATACCGGTCGGATCCGAAGACCTTCTCGAGCCGCCCGCCCGGCCCCAGCTCCTCGATGCGCGAGGCCGCCACATCAGCGCTGCCCAGGACGACAGAGCCCCCGCTTCTGCGAACCAAGGCCGCGCGCAGCAGCGGAACCAACGTCGTGCCCAGCGTGGAAGTCGGTGTCACCTGCCACACTTCGAGCACCTGACGCAGGAACGCACCGATCGCGAACGCGTCCGTGGCACTGGCGGCGCAGAACTCCCTGGCCTGCAGAAGCGCCTCGTCGACCTCGCCGAGCGCGAGGTTGGCTTCGCACGCCGTCAGCTTCGCCCACGCGTCATCCGCGTCGGCAACGACGGTAAGGACCTCCTTCGCGAGTTCGATCGCGACGCTGCCGGGGTCGGGGATGCCGGGAATGGTCATCGAGTTCCGGTCCGCGTACGCCAGCAGGGCCACCGCGTTGATCCCATGCCAGTAACGCCGGCGCCGGTCGGTGTTGTAGAGCACGGTGTACACGTCCAGCGCGCGCCGCAGGTAGTCGGCGCGGCGGCTGCCGCTGGTTGCGGTGAGGAACAGCTGCTTGTAGCAGCGGCCGACACCGCCGCTGGCCTCGGCGTGGTCTTCTGCCGAGGCGGCCGGATCCTCCGCCAGCTCCGCGTAGATGCGCAGCGCAGGGGCGGTCCTGCGCTGGTCGACCAACGCCTGCGCATAGTTCTGCCACACCGTCCGGTCGCCGGGGGCGACGGCAAGCGCGGCATCGGCGACATCCATGACGGCCTCGTACTGCAGATTCTTCAGCAGCGTTTTGAGCAGTGCCGTAGTCCGCGGTGTGAGGTCCTCGGCCGCTCGCAGCAGCCGGGAGTAGTCGCCCGCATGCCGCTTGACCGCGGGCCAGTCGAACTGTTGGACCGCTTCGGCGATCAGCGCCTCCAGCTCTCTGAGGGAGCCAACCTCTTTGTGCGTGACGGTCATTCGAAGATGTCCGAGATGACCGAGCGCAGCGGCACCTGGCCGAGGTACTTGCCGATGCTGTGACGCCAGTACCCGTCGTTGGACACCGCGACATCGGCGACACGGGTCTGATCCGAACGCCGATAGTGGGTCGCGATCTTACGATCGCGGAACCCGCACACCGGATCCAGCTCGTCGAAGACGTTGGTCCACGCGCCGTCGCCGAGCCGCTGCGACGGCCACCCATCCGCCGCAGTCCAGGGCGGCGTGAGCCCGTCACGGATCTCCGACATACCCAAGGGACTGCCGATCGTCAGCAGTGCATCCACTGGCGGCGCATCGTCGATTCCGGTCAGCGCGTCGTACGCGATCACAGTGCCCAGGCTGTGGCCGACCAGTAGATGCGGACCCGGCTGCGCGTGGGCCTCGTCGAGCGCCTGGCGGACTCGTGCCCGCACATCGGTGCGGATGCGGTACGACTCCCCCGGCCGGGGCGAGGTCGCCGTGTCGTAGATGAAGTGGTGGACGTCGCGGAGGAACACCCGCATGAGCCGCTTCTTGAGCCATGGCGGCAACGGCACCGCCTCCAGCGGTGTGCCGGCCACGATCGGGTCGGGCGCCTGCTCGTCGGTCGTTGCGGCGACATCGGCCAGTCCGACCTGACGGCCCACCGACTCGACAAACATCCGCTCGTCCTCGGGCACGTCGGCGAGCCAGCTCAGGTCGGCGTCTTCGGCGTCCACCATGCCCGCCACTTCCAAGGGTGACGCCTCCTGCGCGGTCTCCTCGGCGACCGGGTTGGCGTAGAGCATGTCGGCCCAGTACACCATCGACGACGTCACTCCGAGTGCGTCGAGATTGACGCCGTCGTTGTCGGACAAAGCGATCTTCCATTCGCGCAGCAGCTTGTCTGGGGTCAGCTTGTTCCCGATGCCGTGAATGAACGTGATATGTGGCATTTCGCCTTTCCCTTTTGTGAAACATGAGATGACACATGCTTTTCGACGGCGTGCCGACTGATGTGAAACGAATTGTCCCGCATGGGGCGGCGCCATTGTCGTTGGTTCGGGGAATTCGAGCGGAGGGCCCACGTTCTCGGGTTTCTCCGGGCACCAAAACACCGCAGGCCAACCCGCGGCCCGCTACTGTCACTGGCACCACACATGTGCGGGGGTACTGATGACGGGTTCGTTGTCGGCCGTGCGACACGCAGCGGCTCAGTCCAAGGCTCAGTCCAGCATGTCGGCTCCACGAACGGAGCGCTGATGCCCGATCCGATTGCGTTCATGGTCATGCCCTTCGGGACGAAGGCCGTAGCCGATCGAACGGACGCCGGCGTCCCCGCCACCATCAACTTCGACGCCCTGTGGGAGCGGGTGTACGAGCCTGCGCTCGTTCGGCTCGGATACGAGCCCGTTCGTGCGGATCGGGATATCGGAGCCCTGATCATCAACGACATGATTCAGCGGCTCGCGATCGCCGACCTGGTGCTCGCCGACGTCACACTGCCCAACGCCAACGTGTACTACGAGATCGGCGTGCGACACGCGGCTAAACCCCGCGGTTGTGTGCTGCTGTCCGCGGATTGGTCGAAGGCTCCGTTCGACCTGGCCCAGATGCGACAGGACCGCTTCCCACTGCCCGACGGCCAGATCCCCGAGGACTACGCCAAGCAGACCGTCGAGAGGCTCGTCGAGCTGATCCAGCCGCGGATCGGGGGCACCTCACCGGTCTTCGACGCAGTCCCCGGATACCCCGGCGACATCGACGAGACTCGGATGCCGGCATTCCGCTCCATCGTCGGCGAGATCGCGGCCTTCGACGGGGAGGTGCGGGGCGTCTTCCATCTGCCCGAGGCGGACCGGCCGCAGGCCGCCCGCGACATCGTGGAGCGCTACGACAACCAACCGAATGTTCGCGATGTCGTGCGGCTGAGGCTGTCATGGTTGTTGAGGGAGACGGCGTCGTCCACGGACGACTGGCAGTATCTCAAGGACTACATCGACAAGCTGCCGCCACATCTGATGGAGCGGCCCGACGTATTGGAGCGGGCCGCGTTCGCCCTGGGCAAGAAGGGCGAATCAGCCGCCGCCGCAGGTCTTCTCGATGTGCTGATCAAACAGCACGGGCCCACCTCCGAACGCTACGGGCTGCTCGGTGGCCGGTTCAAGGACCTGATGCGCGTCGCCCACCGCGAGGCAGACCGGCGGCAGTACCTCAACAAGGCCATCGACGCCTACGAGAAGGGGATGCAGGTCGATCTGAACGACTATTACCCCGCCTCGAACCTGCCCCGGCTGTACCGCAAGCGTGGTGAGGGCAACGACGCAGTTCGGGCCGACGAGGTTGCCATCATCGCCACCGAGGCGTGCCGGCGCGCCATTGCCATTGGCAGCGAAGGTGAATGGACCCGGGCCACCCTGCTCGGCTTGGCGTTCTACCGCGGCGACGTCGCGGCCGCCAGGGACCTCAAGGCGCGTGTCGAGGCGGACGGACCGAGCGCCTGGAAGCTCAAGTCGACGCTGAGTGACCTGCAGACCGACATCGAGCACCATTCCGATCCGGTGGTGAAGGGTGCGCTGAAGGTCATCGCCAAACAGCTCGAAACGCTGCTGGAGCCCTGACTTCTAGCCGACGTCCAGCGCCGAGGAGATGCCGTCGAGAATGCTGCTCGGATCGGCGGCGTCGACGATTGTGGTCAGCGGCGAGGCGGCGACAATCCTCGCCTGTTCGCCAACTTCACTACCGGCCCGCGCGCTGGCGATCTCGTCGGCGCTGCGGCCCGATCCGGCCAGCACCACCAGGGGCCGCCCGGCGGCGATGCTGGTCTGGGCGTCGCGCAACGCGATCGCTCCCCCGTTCACCATCAGCGTGACCGACCGCTGCGCCCTGGCGATCTCCCCTGCGACGGCTGACAACCAGGGGGTTTCGTCGCCCCAGTTGTCGCCAGGGACGAGCACCACGTGCGTGTGATTCGGCTCGAGGGGTGCACCGTCCCTGACGGGATGCGGCGCGTCGGGCAGTTCGATGGTGCCGATCGCCGCCACCCCGACGAGCGGGAAACGACCACCCGCGCCCATCCTCGCGCGCCCGACCATCCGCATCACGCCGGCATCGGTGCCGCCGTCGACGACCGTCGCCGACCACCGATCCAGCGCGGGCGCAACGAGGTCATGGAAGGCTCCGCTGATCGCCGCGGTGTGCTCCTCGCTCATTCCCGACGCGCCGCCGACGCACACGAGCACGCGTCGATCGACGGCAATGCCGTTGGCGCGCAGGTCTTCCGGCAACTCCTCGCGGCTCTGCACCCGGATCAGCTGCGGCCCGGCGCTCACCTGCCCGCCTTCACTGCCGCGGTGTCCCTGCGCCGCGATCGCCGCGCGATGTCGCGGCGCAGGCGAACCCATTCGCCGATCATGTCGGTCATCGACGCTCCTGCCCGATCTCGCCGGCGCTGGTCTCACGTGCAAGCCACCGTACCGTCCGCACTGCGCGCGCAGCCGGAATTCCCGCTATCCGCAGGCCGGCCATGACGGCGGACGCCAGGCTGCATACTGAGACCGCCGATGGCCACCACAGCACCTCCCACGTCACCTCCCCCGTCCGACGGCTTCCGTTACGACGCGTTCATCAGCTACTCCAGGAGGAACCTGGAGGTGGCCGACACGATCGAGCGGGAACTGCAGAAGTTTCCGCTCACCCGCGAGGTGCGCAAGCAGCTGCGGCGCAGGCACCTCAACATCTTCCGAGACGTCAACGACCTCACTGGAAACCGGCTGGCGCCCGCACTGGAGGACAATCTTCGGCAATCCCGCACACTGATCGTGCTCTGCTCGCCCGCGGCGCGGGCATCCACGTACGTCGGCATGGAGATCAGCCGCTTCGCCGAACTGAGGGACGCCGACCGGATCGTCCCGGTGCTCGTGGACGGAATGCCGAACAACGACGCAGGAACGGATCCCGCCCTGTGGGCGTTCCCCGATGCGCTCAGTGAAGCCCTCGCCGGCGTGCCGCTCGCACCCGACATGCGACAGGCGTGGACGGCAGGCAGCCGCAAGGCCCGGATTGCCCCTGGGTCGCCGTGGATCCAGCTGGTCTCCGGCATCGTCGGGGTAACACCCGACGATCTGACCGAGCGCATCGGCAAGGCCGAGCGCCGTCGCCTGCAGACGTGGATCGGCGTGCTCGCCACCGTTCTCACCGTCGTGACGGTCCTCGCGGGGGTCGCCTTGTTCGCGCGGGAGGAGGCCGTCCGGCAGTCGCTCATCGCAACCACCCGGCAACTCGCGGCCACGGCACAGGTCCGGGCACACACCGACCTGCAGTCGGCGCTGCTGCTCGCCGACACCGCCTACCGGACCCGGGCGGAGCCCCCGACCGTGCAGGCGCTGCACGACGTGCTCAGCACCACGCCACAATTGGTGGGGTTCTACGACTTCGGCGAAACGGTGCCGATGGTCGACGGCACGCCGGACGGAGCCGTCCTGGCCGGTGGCGCCGAGTCGGGCGCGGTGCGCCGCCTCGACCGTACCGCCGGGACGGCCGTCGAGGTGATGCGGCTGGACCTGCCCGTGGACTTCCTCGCGATCAGCGACGACGGCAGGACCATCGCCGCCTCCGGCACCCGCTATGACGAAAACTGGGTCCGATCCTCACATTCCGCGATATGGCGGGACGGGCACGTGACCGATCTGCCCGGCAGGCGGCTGGTGGCTTTGTCCCCGTCCGGACGCACCGCGGCGGCCCAGTCCGACGACGCGCTCGAGATCCTCACCGACGGAACGCAAACCGCCCGGATCGCCACCGGACCCGTCGACGTCGCCGAACTGCCCGACGACGCGACCGTGGTAGCGGTCGGTGGCGGCCGGTTCACCCGCGCGTCGGTGGACGGCAGCGATGTGCGGACCGCGGACATCGGCATGGCCATGCCAAGAGGCGGCCAGGTCATCTCGGCGGACGGCTCCCGATTCGGCTACTCCAGCGGCTACAAGCGGATCGAGGTGTTCGACGTCGGCAGCCCGCTACCACAGGACGTGGTCGACGCACGCCTGGCCGGTGTCACCGGCAACGCCAACATCTCGGCGATCACACTCAATCGCAGCGGAACCCGGCTGGCAACCGCCGCCGACGGTTCGCTGTTCGTCAGTGAGGTCGGGGCAGGCGATGCACCGCCGCAGGGCTACACGGAGTTGCACGGAGCCGGACCGGAACCGCACTCCCTGCGGTTCCTGTCCGACGATGTCCTGTTGAGCGCGTCGGGCAGCAGCGCCGGGCTGTGGAACCTGCGGAAGACGTTCCCGTTGGCCACCGCCGCCGTCCCCGCCGCACTGCCGTGGGGCTGCGGGATATGCGAACCCTCGGTCATCACCTCACCCGATGCCGCCCGGGTGCTCGTCACGTCGGACAGCGGACGGACCGTCGTGAACCTCGCGTCGGGAGGCGTGCGGGTCCTCGGGCACGACCCGCTGTTCGACGGCAGACCGGCCATGGTCTGGCTGGATCCCGACCGCGTCTTCGTGTATTCGACGGCGTCCGGGACGGGCACCATTCTCAGCGGCGACGGACTCGACGTGGTCGACCGGACGTTCCCCGTTCCCCGGATCGACGGCATGGTGATGCGCACCGCGCTGCGCGCCGACGGAACCGTGGCCGTGCTTACCGACCAGGGGCTGGTGCTCGCCGATCCCCAGGCCGGCGGCGCCGAGCTGACGGGGCTTCGCGCGGACGCGTTGACCTCGGACGGGGCGTACGCGGTCGCCCTGCAGCCCGAAGGGCCGTCCACCCGGGTGGAGGTCATCGACGTGTCGGCACGCCGCTCGGTGGCGGCCATCGACGTCGAAGGTGGCCTTGCTCCGTTCGTCGAACACACCGGCGACAAGATCACCCTGCTCAGGATCGAGGGGAAGGACGCAGCCGTGCTGACCGTGCAGCCCAGCGATGGTTCCACCGAAACCCTGCAGCAGCGGGTGACGGTCACCTTGGGGGCCGACGAGCCCGTCCGGGCGGTGTCGTCGTCGGCGGCGCTTTTCGTGAAGGAAACCGGTGAGATCGCCCGCTACTCGCTTCCCGACGCCTCACGACTGGGCCTGTTCCCGATCGAGTCGGAATTCCAGGCCTTCAATGCGCTGGCTCTGAACCGGGACGGCTCGGCCCTGATCGTCGCGAGCCAGCCGCTCAACATGGTCTTTCGGGTTCCCGTCACCGCCGAGACGTGGTCGGCGCTGGCCTGCGACGCCGCCGGCCGGGGGCTCGCGCCCGGTGAACTGGCGGCCGTGGTCGACTCAGCGGACCGACTGGCGGCGGGGTGCCCAGGAACGTGAGGCCCACCGCGTCCCGTCGAATGCGCACCCTCTGTTCGGGAAAGTGCGGGAACTGCCGGGGATCAAGCGGGAATAGCCGAGAATAGCCGGGAATAGCAATGTCCCACAACAATTTAGGCGAGCTATGCGCCGGCACGCTTCGCGCCCGTGGCTCGCGGGGGCTCAACCGTCACGGCGTCGGCCGCGGTCAATCGGGCAGCTGCCAGAGCTTGTTCGCCAGCAGTAGTTCGAGTTTCTCGATGATGGGCCCGAGATCCTCATGCGTGCCCACATACCCCGCATAGAAGCCCATTCCCCACATCACCGCGAGGAGCAGCTCGACGATGGCGGGGACGTCGCCGTCGGCTCGGAGCTCACCGTGCTCGACGGCGTCGTTGACGGCCCACGTCAGGTACCGCCGCGAGGTCTCCAACGGGTCGTGGGTGTCTGTGGACAGATCGGGGTGCCGTTGGGATTCGAGCACCGAGGTGACCAGAAACGCTGCGGCGGACCGATTCTCGGAGCCGATATCCATCGCGGCGGCGAAGAACGCCGACAGCCGGCCCAACAGCGTGGTCTCGCCCTGAGCCCGTGCCACACCGGCACGGACCACCGACTTCCTTGTCTGCTCAAGCACTTCGCGGTACAGAAGGCGCTTGTTGTCGAAGTAGTGGTTGATGGCCGGCCGCGTCAAATCCGCCCGCACCGCGATGGCCTGGAACGTCGCCGCGTCGTATCCGAGTTCACTGAAGACCTCGCGCGCAGCGTTCAGTATCCGTTCCCGGGTTTCGGCGGACTTTGCTGCCGGGGGGCGCCCCGGTCGCCTCGTCGCGGTGTTCGGCATCCGCGTCATTGTGCCACAGGTCACCGGGGGACCACAGGCGCCGATCGCTGCGTCGCGCTGCCAGATCACATCGGGCCAGCTCCAGCAAATCCCACCGCGATTATTCGCGCAGCTAGATTCGGAGGCGGACGTACGCGGCGTAACCGACGAACTATCGTTCCTGCCATGGCTGGGGGAGTTTCGAGGGAGTCGTATTTCGAAACCGGCCTCGATGTCCTCTCTGACCTGGGTTATGGGGGACTCAAGCTCGCCGAGGTTTGCGAGCGGCTCGGTGTGACGACGGGGTCGTTCTATCACTACTTCAGCAGCTGGCCGGCTTACACACGTGAACTGGTGACCCATTGGGTGCAGGCACGGACGGTGCAGGTAATCGAGACGGTGCGCGCCGAGCCGAACCCGCGCACGCGTATCGCCACCCTCATCGGCGAGGCGCTGGCCCTTCCGCACAGCGCGGAAGCGGCCATCCGGGTGTGGGGAGCGCTCGACTCCGAGGTGTACGCGGTCCAGGCGGAAGTCGACCGGCAGCGCTTCGACGTCATCTACGACTCGGCATTCGAGATGCTCAACGACACCCGCCGGGCGCGCTTGTTCGCCGCATGGGCCGTGTACCTGCTCGTCGGATACGAGCAGGCGACCATCCCGCGCGACGTTGAGACGGCAGAGTGGATCGGCCATCAACTGCTTGCGACGCTGGATTCCGGCGGGAGCGCCCCCACCCCCTCCCATGCCACCGACACGTGACCGCACTCCTGCCCGCGCGGGTCTACGATCCGGGTCATGCTGAATCCGGCCGGGCTGTGGCACCGCGCCGGGAACCGGATTCGGAGACGCGACCCCGAGCATGACGCGCTGCGGCGCGCCCTTCGCGCCGCAATCATGCTGCCCGTCGCGGCGGCGATCGGGTTTGCGGTCGGCGGCGGGTCCCAAACACCCCTGTTCACGATCTTCGGTTCCGTCGCGCTCCTGATCATGGTCGATTTCCCGGGCAACCGTCCCGCCCGGGCGCTGGCCTACGCGGGACTGGCCTTCAACGGTGCTGTGCTCATCACTGTCGGGACGCTGGTCGCCCCGCACCCGTGGCTGAGCGTGGCGGCGATGTTCGCCCTCGGGGTGGTGGTGACGTTCTCCGGCGTGTTCAGCGAAACGATCGCGGCAGGCCAACGCTCCACCCTGATGACGTTCGTGCTGCCCGTGTGCACCCCGGTCGGCCCCATCCCGGAGCGGCTGCTGGGCTGGCTGATCGCCCTGGCCGTCTGCGTGCCCGCGGCGCTGTTCGTGCTGCCGCCGCGCCACCATGACGACCTACGCCGGCACGCGGCGCGGGCCTGCCAGGCCCTGGCGGATCGGGTGGAGGGGACCGCGTCGGCCGAGGATGTCGCCGCGGCCATGCTCGCGCTGCGGTCCAACTTCCTCGGCGCGGACTACCGGCCGGTCGCGCTGACCGCGGGCAGCCGCGCGCTGGTTCGGGTCGTGGACGATCTCGACTGGGTGTCTGACCGCATCACCGACGACACCGGCCGAGTGCTCGGCGCGATGTGCGAACCGGTGGCGCGGGTGCTGCGGGGTTCGGCGGCGGTGCTGCTGGTTCCCGATGTGGCCGAGCGCGCCGCCCAGGGCGAAGAACTTCGCGATGCGCTCGAGGAGCTCAAGGCCGCCGCCCAGGGCCGCTACCGCGAGGATCTCGCCGAAATCCTCGCCGAGCCCTCCGACGCCGAGGCCGTCACGGTGGGGCGCACCCTGCTCACCCGCAGGACCATCGGCGCGGCGGTCTCGCTGACCGGACGGGTGGTGGCCGCCGCAGCCGCAGCCGACGCCCGGCCGGTGTGGGCCCGGGTGCTGGGCCGGGGGTTGCCCGAGACCGGCAACGCTGACTGGGTGATGCCCGAGACCGTCGCCCTGCGCCGCATCACGAGCGGCTTCCTGACCATGCGCGCGGTGGTGTTGCGCCACAGCCTGCGCACCGGCCTCGGACTGGCCTGCGCCGTCGCCGTCACCCATGTCTTCCCCGTCCAGCATGGGTTCTGGGTGGTGCTCGGTGCTCTGTCGGTGTTGCGCAGCAGCGCCCTGACGACGGGGACGCGCGTGGTGCGCGCCGTCGCGGGCACCACCGCGGGCTTCGTGCTCGGCGCGCTGGTCATCGAGCTGGTCGGGGTGCAGCCGGTGGTCATGTGGACGCTGCTACCGATCGTGGCGTTCGGTTCGGCGTTCGTCCCCGAGGTCGCCTCGTTCATCGCCGGTCAGGCGGCGTTCACGATGATGGTGCTGATCATCTTCAACCTCATCGTGCCGACGGGTTGGCAGGTGGGATTGATCCGGGTCGAGGATGTCCTGGTCGGGGCGCTTGTCGGGGTGATCGTGTCGACTCTGCTGTGGCCCCGCGGTGCGACCACGTCGGTACGCACGGCGACCCAGGACGCCTCGGTGATCGGCGCGGCCCTGCTCAAGGCCGCGGTGCAGCGGGTGACCCGCGGCGCGTCCGAAGCCGCCAACGACCGCGTGATCACCCTCAGCCGCGAAGCCCTCGAATCGTCAAGGACGGTCGACGCCGCGGTTCGCCAGTACCTGTCGGAGAACGGCGGCGCGACGGTGCTGCGCGCACCGTTGATCCGGGCGGCAAACCGGGCGATCCGGCTGCGGGCGGCGGCGGAGCTGATCGCGGACGTCGTCCCGCCGCCGCTGGGCGTCTACCAACGCGCCCGTGAAGTGCTCGAAGCGCATACCGACGCCGTCTGCGCCCACCTGCTCGACAGCACGTCGGGTCTGCCCGGCGCGCCGGTCAGCGACGACTTGGTGCTGGCCCTGCGCGCCGAGGTCACCGACAGCGAGCTGCTCATCTCCGCGGCGCTGCCGTTGGTCACCGTGGCCGCCCACATCGGCGAACTCGAACTGCTGTATCCGAAGATCGACGAGACGGTCCGCGGCTGACAGCGACTACACCCGGTGCGGCATGAGGGCATCCGGCGGGATGGTCCCGAACTTGCCCGCCTGGTAGTCCTCGACCGCCTGGATCAGCTCGGACTTGGAGTTCATCACGAACGGCCCGTACTGGAACACCGGCTCGCGGATGGGCCGGCCGCCGAGGATGAGCACCTCCAGCGCGGGCCGGTGGGAGTCCTGGGTCGATTCGGCGGCCACCGTGATCCGGTCGCCGGGGCCCAGCACCGCCAGCTGCCCCTGGTGGATGGGATGGCCGACGGGTCCGATGGCACCACGTCCGGACAGCACGTACACCAGCGCGTTGAAATCACGGTTCCAGGGGATGTTCAGCCGGGCGCCGGGTTCGACCGTCGCATGGGCCAGAGTGATCGGCGTATGTGTTTGTCCTGGTCCGTGCCCGGGTCCGGCTGTGCTGTCCATGTCACCCGCGATGATCCGGACCAGCGCGCCACCGTCCTCGGAGGACAGCAGCCGCACCTGGTCGCCTTCGATCGCCTGGTAGCGCGGGGCGGCGAACTTGTCCTTGCGGGGCAGGTTGACCCACAGCTGGATGCCGTGAAACACACCGCCGCTTTCGACCAGCTCAGCGGGCGGTGTCTCGATGTGCAGGATGCCCGAGCCGGCGGTCATCCATTGGGTGGCGCCGTCGGTGATCAGGCCGCCGCCGCCGTGTGAATCCTGGTGGGCGAATCGCCCGTCGATCATGTAGGTGACGGTCTCGAATCCGCGGTGCGGGTGCCAGTCGGTGCCCTTGGGTTGGCCGGGCTCGTACTCGACCTCGCCCATCTGGTCCATGTGCACGAACGGGTCGAGGTCGGCGGCGCTGACTCCGGCGAAGGCCCGGACGACCGGGAATCCTTCGCCTTCGTAGCCGCGTGGGCCCGTGGTGATCGCCCGAACCGGCCGTTCGGTATCCGCCGGGGCGGGTGCGATCACCCGGGGCAATGTCAACGTGTCAGCAGTGATAGCAGGCATGCCATGCTTAACCGGACCGCGGTCCGATTAATTCCGTCTCACCCCTTCGGCATGGGCTTTTGCGTCCATGCGCCGTCAGGATAGGGCGGCCAGCGCAGCGGCGCGCGCCTCGGCGGCCGACGCGGTGACCAGCACGGCCTCCGCTGCGTCGCGGCACTGCTGCAACGTCGCACTCGCCAGCTTGGCGCCGACGCCCGTCACCGCTGTGGCGGCCGACGACAACGACGTCACCCCGAGGCCGACGAGCACGCACGCCAGCACCGGGTCGGCCGCGGCTTCGCCGCACACACCGACGGGCTTGCCGACCGCGGCCCCCGCCCGCGCCGTCATCGCGACGAGCGCCAACACAGCCGGTTGCCACGGATCGGTCAGGGTGGCCAGATCGGCCGACATGCGGTCGGCGGCCATCGTGTACTGCGCGAGGTCGTTGGTGCCGATCGACAGGAAGTCGACGTGTTCGAGAACCCGATCGGCCAACAGGGCCGCGGCGGGCACCTCGATCATCACGCCCGGGGTCAGCCCGTAGGCCCGGGTCCGCTCGGCGAAGTTCTTGGCCTCGTCGGCGGTGGCGATCATCGGGGCCATCACCCACGGCTTGTTTCCGGTCTGCTCGGCCGCCGCGGCGATCGCCTCCAGCTGCCGGTCCAGCAGCCCGGGGTTGCCGTGCTGTGCGATCCGGATGCCGCGCACGCCGAGCGCGGGATTGGCCTCGTCGGGGTGCCCGGCGAACTTCAGCGGTTTGTCCGAACCGGCGTCGAGGGTCCTGATCACCACCTTCTTGCCGGCGAACGCGTCGAGTACCTCCGCATAGATGGCGGCCTGCTCCTCGACGGTGGGCTCGGTGTCGGTGTTGAGGAAGCACATCTCCGTACGGAACAGCCCGATACCCTCGGCCGGGGTCTGGCTCGCCGTCCTTGCCGCGGCGCCGTCTTGGACGTTGGCCAGCACCCCGACCTCGTGACCGTCGGCGGTGCGTCCCGGCCCGGACCAGCCGGCGGCGAGGTCGGCCTCGCGCCGCGCCGCCGCGACACTCTCCGCGGCGGCGGCCTCGTCGGGCGACACGGTGACCGTGCCCTGCGTCCCGTCGACGAGGACCAGGGCGCCGGCCGGCACCTCGTCGAGACCCTCGACGGCCACCACACAGGGGATCCCAAGCTGGCGCGCGATGATCGCGGTGTGGCTGGTCGGGCCGCCGAGCGTGGTCGCCAGCGCCAACACCCGGGTCGGATCCAAGCCGGCGGTGTCGGCGGGCGCGAGGTCCTCGGCGCACAGGATGGACGGGACGTCGGGCAGCGGAACGCCCGGCTCGGGCAGGCCGCTAAGCTCAGCGATCACCCTGTCACGGATGTCCTGCAAGTCGGTGACCCGCTCGGCCATCAGACCGCCGAGCTGTGTGAACATCGCGACGAACTGTGCGGCCGCCTGGTTGACCGCGGCCACCGGGCCGGTCCCGCCCTTGATGCGCTTCTCGGCTGCGCCGATCCATGCCCGGTCCTGGGCCAGCGTCGCGGTCGCGGCGAGTACCTCGGCGGCGGCCCCGGTGGCGTGCGTGGCCCGGTCCCGCAATCGCGTGGCCACGGCCGTCACCGCCACCCCGAACCGTGCCACCTCGGCAGGGCGGTCGGCCTCTGCGACGTCGGCCACTGCGGATTCGTCGACTACCGGCATTCGGCCGGGCCGGATCACCGGCGCGTACTGAACGCCGCCGACGACGGGCACGCCGCGCAAAATTGTGCCCGGCTCGTAGCCGGAATCGACAGACAGATGTGAGACAGGCGCAGAGGATGCAGTCATGTGAATCAGGTTACAAGAAAAGATTGACAAGTCAACACGAACGGGAGTAAAACCAATCATATCCACAGATAATCACAGTGATTCCCACATATACGGAGGGACATGTACGCGGAAGAGCGCCAGCAGGCGATCGCCACGGAGGTGATGACGAAAGGGCGCGCATCCGTCGCGGAGCTCGCGCAGGCCTACGAGGTCACCACGGAGACGGTCCGCCGCGACCTGGCCGTCCTGGACAAAGCCGGATTGGTGCGGCGGGTGCATGGGGGCGCCGTCCCGGCACGGGCACTGCACCTGGTCGAACCCGGCGTCGGCGAGCGTGAGACCACCCGGGCGGACTACAAGGACGCGATCGCCGTGGCCGCCGCCGATTTCTTCCCGCTCAGTGGCGCCAGCGTGCTCCTGGACGCGGGTACCACCACATCGCGGATCGCGGCCCATCTGCCCACCGACCGCGAACTGCTGGTGGTGACGAACTCGGTGCCGATCGCGGCTCGGCTGGCGGGCATGCCGACGGTGAACCTGCAACTGCTGGGCGGACGGGTCCGCGGCCTCACCCAGGCGTCGGTCGGCGAGCAGGTGCTGCGGGTACTCGACAGCATGCGTGTGGACATCGCCTTCATCGGCACCAACGCCATCAGCCTGCGCCACGGCCTGTCCACGCCGGACACCGACGAGGCCGCCGTGAAACGCGCGATGATCAAAGCCGCGAATTTCGTCGTGGTAACGGCAGATTCGTCAAAGATCGGCCGCGAGGACTTCGTCAGCTTCGCACCCATCTCCAGGGTCGACGCGCTGATCACCGATGCGGAGATCACCGAAAACGACCGCAAACAGTTCACCGCTCAAGGCATCGAGGTAGTTGTCGCATGATTGTCACCGTCACCCCGAACCCGAGTATCGACCGCACGGTCACCCTTTCCAGCCCGCTCGCCCGTGGTGCGGTGCAACGCGTCAGCTCGGTGACCAGCGAGCCGGGCGGCAAGGGCGTCAACGTTGCGCGCGCACTGACCCTCGCCGGGCTCGACGCCGTCGCCGTCCTGCCGGCGCCCGGCACCGACCCGCTGGTCAGCGCCCTGCACGAGGCCGGCGTCCCGTTCCGCTGCGTGCCCGTCACCGAACCGGTGCGGACGAACCTGGCGATCACCGAACCCGACGGCACCACAACCAAACTCAACGAACGGGGTGCCACCGTGGACGCCGCCACCCTCGACGCCTTCACCCGGTCGGTGGTGGGCAGCGCCGCGGACGCCCAGTGGGTGATCCTGTCCGGCTCGCTGCCGCCGGGCATCCCCGACGGCTGGTACGCCGAGATCGTTGCCCTACTCGCATCGCACGACTGCCTGGTTGCCGTCGACACCTCCGAGGGCCCGCTGTCCGCCCTCGCGGCGTCGTTCGAGAAGGGGGCGCCCGACCTGATCAAACCGAACGCCGAAGAGCTGGCCGGCCTGGTCGGCGAATCCGGCGAAGCGCTGGAAACCGCTGCGGCCAACGGAGATCCCGAACCGGTCGTATCCGCCGCCCGCCAACTGGTGGACCGCGGGGTTGGGGCGGTGCTGGCCACGCTGGGCGCCGCAGGCGCAGTCCTGGTCGACCGCACCGGCAGCTGGATGGCCACCCCGCCACCGATCGTCCCGCGCAGCACGGTGGGTGCGGGTGACAGCTCGCTGTCGGGCTACATCCGCGCTCACGTCAGCGGCGCCGAACCGGCCGACCGGCTGCGCATGGCCGTCGCGTATGGCAGCGCCGCCGCGGCACTGCCGGGCTCGGCCCTACCCACCCCCGATCAGATCGATCTCGATGCCGTTCGGGTGACATCGACGTCACCCAGCCCGGCAAGCTCCTGACAAGCTGCTGACAAGCTCCCGACAAGCGACCACGAAAGAGTCAGATGACCAGTTCCACTGCACCACTACCGATCATCAACACAGACCTGGTGATGCTCGACGTCGACGCCGGCGCCGACAAGGAGGCCGTGATCAGCCGCCTGGCAAGCCGCCTCGCCGACGCCGGACGCTCCAGCGATGCTGACGGGTTGATCTCCGCTGCGATGGCACGCGAAGCCCAGTCCGCGACCGGGCTTCCCGGCGGCATCGCGATCCCGCATTGCCGTTCGCCCTACGTCGATTCGGCCACCATCGGATTCGCCCGTCTGAACCCCGCCGTCGATTTCGGCGCGCCCGACGGCCCCGCCGACCTGGCGTTCCTGATCGCCGCTCCGGACGGCGCGGGCTCCGAGCACATGAAGCTGCTGTCCAGCCTGGCGCGCGCCCTGGTGCGCAAGGACTTCGTGGAGTCCCTGCGCAACGCGTCCTCGCCTGCGGAGGTCGTCGGTCTCGTCGACGGTGTGCTCAACCCCCAGCCCGCCACGCCCGCCTCGGCGGCCGCCGCACCAGCCGCCGCTGCCTCCGCACTGGCGCCGTCGCCGGCCGCCGCGCCCGCGAAAACCAAGTCGCTGGTGGCGATCACGGCCTGCCCGACGGGTATCGCGCACACCTACATGGCAGCCGACTCGTTGGTCAATGCCGCCAAAGAGGCCGGGGTCACGCTCACCGTCGAGACACAGGGCTCGTCGGGCAGCACTCCCCTGCCACCCGAGACGATCGCCAACGCCGACGCGGTCATCTTCGCCACCGACGTCGGGGTCAAGGACCGGGGCCGGTTCGCCGGCAAACCCGTCATCGCCTCGGGCGTGAAACGCGCGATCAACGAACCGGCCAAGATGGTCGCCGAGGCGCTGGCCGCCGCCGACAACCCCAACGCCGCACGGGTCGAGGGGGGCGGGGCCGACGCCGCGGCAAGTTCGGCGCCGTCGGGCAACGTCGGCTGGGGTACCCGCACCCGTCAGATCCTGCTCACCGGTGTGAGTTACATGATCCCGTTCGTCGCGGCGGGCGGTCTGTTGATCGCGCTGGGCTTCCTGTTCGCCGGCTATGACATCGCCAATACCCCTGAAGGCGAGTCGGATTCGCTGGCGCACCTTATCGTGCTCAACAACACCCTGACGAATCTGCCGTCCGGTGGCTTCGCCCAGTATCTCGGCGCCTGCTTCTTCACCCTCGGCGCACTGGCGTTCAGCTTCCTGGTCCCCGCGCTGGCCGGTTACATCTCCTTCGCCATCGCCGACCGGCCCGGCCTCGCACCGGGATTCACCGCGGGCGCGGTCGCGGTGTTCATCGGCGGCGGGTTCATCGGCGGCATTGTCGGCGGTGTCATCGCCGGCTTCGCGGCGCTGTGGATCAGTCAGATCAAGGTGCCGCAATGGTTCCGGGGTCTGATGCCGGTGGTTATCATCCCGCTGTTCGCCTCCATGATCGTCGGTCTGCTGATGTTCTTCCTCGTCGGTAAGCCTCTTGCCGCACTCAACACCGGGTTGACCAACTGGCTCAACGGCATGTCCGGGACGTCGGCGGTCGTGCTCGGCATCATCCTCGGCCTGATGATGTGCTTCGACCTGGGCGGCCCGGTCAACAAGGCGGCATACGCGTTCGCCACCGCCGGACTCGCGGCCGGGACAACGGCATCCTTCGCGATCATGGCCGCCGTCATGGCAGCGGGCATGGTGCCGCCGCTGGCGATGGCGCTGGCCACCACCATCCGGCCCAAGCTGTTCAGCGAGCCGGAGAAGGAGAACGGCCGCGCGGCGTGGCTGCTGGGTGCCTCGTTCATCTCCGAGGGCGCCATCCCGTTCGCGGCGGCCGATCCGCTGCGGGTTATCCCCTCGATGATGCTGGGCGGCGCCCTCACCGGCGCGCTCACCATGGCGCTCGGCGTGACCCTGCGGGCTCCGCACGGCGGCATCTTCGTCCTCTTCGCGATGGAGAACAAGCTCGGCTTTTTGATCGCGCTGGCGGCCGGGACCGTGGTGAGCGCCATCGCTGTGGTCCTCGCCAAGCAATTCACCGAGACGAAGGCGGAGAAGGAGGCCGACGCGGCCTTCGCCGCCGCCTAATCCGCCCAAACCCGACATCTCGAACCAACAGACCGGTTAGATCTCAGTCTGGACATTAGATTGCAAAGGAGAATCCCCATGCCCTCGAAGACCGTCATCGTCGGCTCCGCCATCGGTCTGCACGCCCGTCCCGCGGCCATCATCGCCGAGGCCGTCGTCAACTCCGGCGTCCCGGTTACCCTGTCGGTGGACGGCGGCGAAGCCGTCGACGCCGGTTCCGCGCTGATGATCATGACCCTGGGCGCCGGCAACGGCGCGCAGGTGACCGTCGCCTCCGACGACGAGGCGGCGCTGAACACCATCGCGGGTCTGGTGGAGCAAGACCTCGACGCTTAGCTCGGCCTCACCCGCGCTAAGCCCGCAGAAAAACTGAAACCGACCTCTCCCGCGGCCACTTACGATTGCCATCGAGCCATCGGCCGCATGACCTGACGTGAGGGGATGGGCCGCCCAATGGGCGGCCCATGGTTTGCTAAGCACCCCCCGTCGCCATGTACGCTGTGGTGGCTTCAACGGGGGTGAGCAACTATGCAACGTGTCGCGGCAGTACTTGCTGCGCTGGTCCTCGCGGTGTTGGGCGCACCGCCGGCGGCCGCGATCGAGCCGCCCACGATCGACGCCGCTGCGCTGCCGCCCGACGCAACAGGCCCTGATCAGCCCACTGAGCAGCGGCGCGTCTGCTCGGCACCGACCGCGTTCGCGAACTCGAACTTCGCCGACCGTCCGTGGCCGAACGACTACCTGCGGCTCGCCGAAGCGCAAAGGTTCGCAACCGGTGCCGGAGTGACCGTAGCGGTCATCGACACCGGCGTGAACGGTTCGCCACGGGTGCCCGCCGAGCCCGGCGGCGACTTCGTCGATCAGGCCGGTAACGGCATGTCCGACTGCGACTCCCACGGCACCTTGACCGCCTCGATCATCGCCGGGCGCCCGGTACCCACCGACGGGTTCGTCGGCGTTGCTCCGGCGGCGCGGATCCTGTCGCTGAGGCAGACCTCGGAGGCCTTCCAGCCGGTCGGCACACGCACCGATCCCAACGATCCCAACACCACCCAGACGGCGGGCTCCCTGCGCAGCCTGGCCCGGGCCGTCGTCCACGCCGCGAATATGGGCGCCCAGGTGATCAACATCAGCGAGGCCGCCTGCTACCGGGCGACCCGGCCGATCGACGAAGGCGGCCTGGGTGCGGCGATCAACTACGCGGTCAACGTCAAGGGCGCGGTCGTGGTGGCCGCGGCGGGCAACACCGGGCAGGACTGCACGCAGAATCCGCCGCCCGACCCCGCCGTGCCTGCCGACCCGCGCGGCTGGAAGCAGGTCCAGACCATCGTCAGCCCGGCGTGGTACTCCCCGCTGGTGCTGACCGTCGCGGGCGTCGGCCAGAACGGGCAGCCCAGCAACTTCTCGATGTCCGGACCGTGGGTCGCCGCGGCCGCACCCGCCGAGAACATCATCGCGCTGGGCTATGACGGCGCCCCGGTCAACGCGCTGCAGGGCCAGGACGGTCCCATCCCGATCAACGGCACCTCGTTCGCGGCGGCATACGTGTCGGGCCTGGCCGCGCTGCTCAAGGAGCAGTTCCCCGACCTGACCCCGGCGCAGATCATCAACCGGATCACCGCCACCGCCCGGCATCCCGGCGGAGGGGTGGACAACTACGTCGGCGCCGGCGTGATCGACCCCGTAGCGGCGCTGACCTGGGATGTCCCCGCCGGCCCCGAGAACATTCCGTTCCGGGTCAAGGAGGTGCCGCCCCCGGTGCACATTCCGCCGCCCGACCGCGGACCCATCACATGGGTGGTGGCCACCGGCGCCGGGCTCGCCTTCGTCCTCGGCATCGGTGCGCTGACTCGACGTGCGCTGAGGCGCCGATGAGCACGCTCCTCGGCCTGTTCGGTTTGCGCTTCACCACCGGCCACGCGTTGTGGGCGGCGGCGCTGATCCCCGCCTGCGTCGCGTTGTTCCTGCAGCTCGACCTGTTGTGGCTCGGGATCACCCTCGGCGTGCTCATCGCGCTGGGGTCGGTAGTGACGATCCGCGGGCGGCGCGTCACCGGCTGGGTCGCCGCGCTGTTCGCGTGGCGCCGTAGGCACCGCACCACCCCCGAGCTGCCGTCCGAACCGGCGGTGGGGGCGACGGTGATGCCCGCCGATCGCGTGGCCGTGCGCTGGCAGGGTGACCATCTGGTCTCGGTCATCGAGTTGGTGCCGCGGCCGTTCACGCCGACGGTCCTGGTCAACGGCCGGGCGTTCACCGATGACGTATTGGACACCCGGCTGGTGGAGCGCCTCGTCGAGGCCCACTGCCCGGATCTGGAGGTCGACGTGGTCTCCGCGGGCTACCGGGTGGGGAAGACGGCGCCCGCGAGCCTGGTCGCCCTCTACGACCAGGTCGTCGGGCCGTACCCGGCACCCGCCAACCGGCGGACCTGGATCGTGCTGCGCGCCGACCCAGAACTGACGCAGCGCTCGTCCCAGCGGCGCGATGTCGGGGTCTCCGGACTGGCGAGCTATCTGGTCGCCGCGACGACGCGCCTCGCGGATCAGCTGGCCGGCAACGGGATCGACGCGCGGTGTTCCCGCAGCTTCGATGATTACGACCGCGCGACGGAGATCAGCTTCGAACGCGAGACGTGGTCATCGATCAAGGGCCGCAGCACCTTCACCGCCGCCTACAGCGCACCGGGCGGGCCGGACGCGTGGTGGTCAGCGCGCGCGGACCACACCATCAGCCGGACCCGGATCCGGCCGGGTGCGGCGCCGTCGACCACGGTGCTGCTGACGACGCTGGCCAATCCGACCACACCGCGCGGGTTTTCGTGCCTGTTCGGCGGCCAGCGAGCCGCGTTGCAGGGCCTCACCCCGGTGGCCGACAAGCATCACGAGCTGCCGATCGGTTCGGCGGGGGTGCTGGTCGGGGAGACCGCCGACCGCTATCCGGTGTACATGCCGTTCGACAACGTCGACGTCAGCATCAATCTCGGTGACGCGCGGTTGTTCACCCAGTTCGTGGTGCGCTCCGCGGCCGCGGGCGCGGTGGTGACGCTGGGCCCGCAGTTCGGCGAGTTCGCCGGACTGCTCAACGGCCGCGTCGCGCATGGCGCCAAGGTGTCCTGGCCGAACGCGACAACGTACCTCAGTCCGCACCCCGGCATCGGCCGGGTCGTGCTGCGCCACAACTTCATCGACACGCCCCGACACCGGCGGCTCCCGATCCGGTTGATCAATCCGCGTGAGGAGAGCCGCTACCAGATGGCGTTGGAACAATGACCGCGCGGGTTTGGGAGGAAGGGTAGATGGAGGAACTGCGTGTCGTCGCGGAGAATCTGCGGGGCAAGGCCGCAGCGATCCGCGGTCTGACGTTTCCGGACTTTCTCGGCGACCGGATCCAGGCCCCGTCGGGCCTGCCATTCAGTGACGTTGCCGCGGAGAACATCTCGCAGAACCAACGCGGCCTCGTGCAGTACATGACGGTGGCCACGAATGAAAAGCTGCGTCTGGCAGAGACTCTCGAGTCGGTCGCCAATGCGTACGACCAGGTCGACCAGCAGTGGCAGCAACAGCTGGATGCCGACGGCCGGGCGGCACCCGAGCCGGTCGTGCCCCGGCCGCCGTCCACACCTGCGCTGCCGCCGCCGTTTCCGATTTCGAAGCCGGCGCCGGTGCACGATGACGGCGGCTTCCGCACACCTCCGGACACCGAGGCGGCGCTGGGCGCGGGTGACCAGGGCGCGTCGCTGACGGCGGCAGTCGAATCATGGCTGGCGAAATCCGGCGAGCTCACCCTGGGCGCCGAGGAATTCCAGGCGATCCCGCCGGGATGGGACGGTTCAGCGGCCGAATCCGCCGATGTGCGTTTCGGAGCGTTCAAGGCGTGGCTGGACGACCTCGCGCTGACCTGGCAAGACCTGGCCGCCGAGGCAGCGAAGGTCGCACTGGCTCACACGACCGCCCGCGCGCAGCACACCCCGGTGGCCGAGGAGTATGTGCAGCTCGAGCGGGTGCGCCTCAACGCGATGCTGAACGGCAATTCGGGGGTGGCCGTCCTGGCCGCCAGTCAGATGCAGACGCTGCAGAACGAGTCCGAGGACATCCGCGATGTCTACTCGCGCAATTCGTCCACGGATCCGGCCGTGCCCGGCGACGTGCCCCCGGCGACGGGTTCGTCGATACCGGTGTCGGCGACCGACGGGCCGATCGGGCGGGCGCGCGAGACGAAGGCCGACTACCTGAACCCAACGGGTGGCGGTGGGCCGCAGGGATCCGGGGGTGGCGGTGGCGCCCCGCCGTCGCCCGCCGGTGGCGGAGGCGGCGCTCCGCCATTGCCGCAGTCGCCGGGACTCCCCCACAGCCCTGCGCCGGGATCCACCGGTGGTCCGGCCTCCTCCGGCGGTACACCATCGGGCGGGACACCGCCCGGTGGCGGGTTGCCTTCTGGGGGTGGTGCACCGGGTGGTGGCATGCCGGGTGGTCTGCCCGGGGGCCTGCCGGGCGGCGGGTCCACAGCAAAGCCGAAGCTCTCTGGTGAACCCAGCGTCAAACCGGCTGCCGCCGGCGGTGGCGGCGTCGTCGGCGGCGCGGGTGGCGGCGGCGGTGGACGTCCTGGTTCACCGATGGGGCCCGCGATCGGTGCGGAAACGGTGGCCAGTGCGCCTGGCGCCGCGCGCGTCAGCGCCCCCGTCGGTGCAGGCCCGGGCACCGCGGGGGCGATGGGCGGAATGGGTGGCATGGCCCCGATGGGCGGCCACGGTGGGCGCAACGGCCAGGGACAGGAGCGTAAGCGAACGCCTGGCCTGTCACCCGACGACGACCTCTATACCGAGGAACGGCCGTGGACGGAAGCGGTGATCGGCAATCGCCGGCGTAAGGAAGTCCAGGACGGCTCGCGGACGGTACGGAGCCCAGGTGAGTGACGACATGCATCCACAGGTCGCAGCCGTTCTCGCGCAGGCGCAGCGCCTGCAATCGATCATGGACGACCAACTGCACAAGATGAGCAGCGAGGTCTTCACCGCCACCGACGAATCCCAAACCGTCGAGGTGACCCTCAACGGGCACCAGCACCTGACCGGGGTCTTCATCGAGGACGGCCTGCTGCGCACTGGTGCGCACACCGTCGAGCAGCGCCTCAACGAAGCCTTGCAGCATGCGACGGCGGCGGCCACCGAATCCATCGAGGCCGACCGCGAGCGGATCGACAACCTGGTGGCCGAGCTGACTGCCGACTGGAACTGATCGAGGTGTTATGAGCACGACGATCTCGGAAGTGGCCGGATCCGATCCCGACCGCCTGGCGGCCGCTGCGGGTCGACTGCAGGCGTCGATGACCCGACTGCAGGCACAGATCTCTGCCCAGCAGCAGGCCCTGGCCCAGTTGGCGGGCGGCTGGCAGGGCGCCGGGGCCAGCGCAGCGCTGGAGCACGCCGGTGAGGACCTGATCCGCCAGGTGGAGCTGATGGTGCGGCTGCAGCGGATGCAGGCAGCGCTGAGCACCGGCGGTTCTCAGCTGTCCGCGCTGCGCACGCAGATCCTCAGCTTGGCGGCGCAGGCAGTGTCGCTGGGCGGGCTGGTCGGCGACGACGGGACGGTGCTCCCGACGGGGTTCGGGCAGCTGATGACGCCCGCCGTCGCTGCGGCCTACACCGCGATCTTGCAGGCACTGCTTCGGACGTTCGACGACGTCGACCAGGCGACCGCCGGCGCTTTGGACGGCGCCGGCGCGACGTCTGGGTCGTCGTCCGATCCCTCGGCGCAGATCCCGCCCGACGGGACGAGTGCGGAAGCAGTTGACCGGTGGTGGGATTCGCTGTCCAAGGAGCAGCGGGATCGGCTCATCGCAGAGCACCCCGACCGCATCGGCAACCTCAACGGCGTTCCGGTTGAAGTTCGCGACGCAGCGAATCAGGCGGTGATGCAGCGCGATCTGGACCGGGTAGAGCAGGGGGCGAGGGAGGCCGGCGTTGCGCCGGAGGCGGTCGTCGCCGATCCGGCGGCATACGGACTCACCCAAACGGACGTCACCCGCTACACCAATGCCCGCAAGGTCAGGGAGGGTCTCGACTACAACGCCGAGTACGACGCGAACGGCAAGGCGAGAAACAAGGTGTTCCTGCACGCGTACCAACCCGAGGCGTTCGGCGGCCAGGGTCGCGCCGCGATCGCGATCGGCAATCCCGATGCGGCGGACAACACGACGGTGATGGTGCCGGGGACGGGGAACAGTGTCCGTGACGGGTACTTCACCCGCCCTGACGGTTTGGACGTCTATAAGGAGACGCAGAAGGCCGATCGAGCGAAGAGCAACGCCGTGGTGATGTGGATGGGGTACGACGCGCCGGACAGCCCGGTCGATCCGCGGATCGCGCAAACCGATCTCGCGCGCCAGGGTGGGACGCTGCTCGCCGCGGACGTCAACGCGTTCGAGGTCACCGGCGACCGCGATTCACACGTGACGGTGATCGGGCACTCCTACGGCTCGACCACGGCCGCCGACGGAGCCGTCTACGGGATGCGCGCCGATGACGTGGTGTTGGTGGGCTCGCCCGGTACGGATCTTGCCAAGAGCGCGGCGGACTTCAACCTGCCCGAGGGCGGTCACGTATATGTCGGTTCCGCATCGACGGATCCGGTGACGCACCTTGGTGGGACGCAGGTGCCGCTCAATCCGCTGCCGCTGCCGACCGGACCATTCGATTCGCCGATACCCAACGCCGGCATTCCGGTCGGGTTGGGCGCCGATCCGGCGGTCGACGGATTCGGCTCGACGCGGTTCAAGGCCGAAGTGCCGGGATTCAATGTCAATCCGTTCCACGATCACTCGCAGTACTTCATGCCAGGAAGCGAATCGCTCTATGCGATCACTGACATCGCCTCCGGAAACGGCGCGCTGCTGGAACAACACGGCATGACGGCCCGTCATCGCGGCGAGTTCATCTTCTCCGATTCGGTGGACCCCGAATTGTTCCGCACACCGACAACCGGCCACTATCACTGACGACATGAGATGTAAGGCAAACGGAATGCGATTGGTTATGGCGTTGGCGGTCCTGGTGGCCGTCGCGGGATGTGGAACGGTGAGTTCCTTGAGCAATGGAGTGTCCAATCCGATGACCCCCGAAGAATCCAAGGCGCAGGTTGTCGACGCGGCACGCCAGATCGTCCAGACCCTGGGTCTGCAGGACGCGTCCGCGACGTTCAAACGCAGAGCGTGCAACGACCAGGCCGAGCCGCCCTTCCGTGGGGAGGTGCGCGTCGACTATGCGCACCCGTCGACGTTCGAGGCGTCGGAAGCCGACGTCGCGACGATGCTGGACAAACTGCAGGCCAGTGGCTGGAGTTCGGACACCGACTTTGCAAGCCACGGGCGAGTCGTACGCAAGGACGGCGTCGACGCGGAGTTCGTGCCGTATCACCCGAACGACACCGTCGGGGGGATCACGCTCTACGGGGAGTGCCGGGATATGACGTCGTCCGACAACACCATGCCGGAGCCGGTCTCGCTGGGCGGGGCACAGTAGGTGGCGAGCTTGGGTGTTCGGTTCGGCGTTGTTCAGTTCGGCGCGCGGGACGGGCGCGCGGCGGGCATAAGCTGGGACGATCTGCCATCCGACGCGTGCGGCGGGTGGGGTGTGCGTGTTTGGAGGGGCTACGCAATGCAGCGGCGCGACGCGGGACGGCGAGAATGACCTTGCCACCCCCGCCCTCCGGACCCGGCCAGCCCTATCCCGAACCGCGGCCCGGCCCGCACCGTCAGCCTGCGTGGGGCCCGCCTGGCGGTGCACCCTGGGGACCGCCAACGGGTGGAGCACCTTGGGGCCCGCCACCGGGTGGAGCACCTTGGGGACCGCCGTCGCAGGGGTCTCCCGCGCCGCCTGCAGGCGGCGATCCCCCGCCGAGTCGCAGCGGGTCGAAATGGCTATTGCTCGGCGTCGCACTGCTTTTGGTCATCGCCATCACCGTGGGTGTGACACTGCTCTTTACCCGCGACGGTGATGAAGACAACCCGCCCATTGCCGGCCCGACGACTTCTGCCGCGGCGAGCGATATCGCCAGCGCGAATGACACGGGGCCGGTGTCAATCATTACGGAAGATCCGACGTGCGATGCGTGGACGCCGATCGCAAGGACGTTAGGCGACGTTCAGCGAGGTGGCTGGGATCGGCGGGATGCCTCGATTCCGGCGAGTGATTGGACCGATCAGCAACGTGCGCAGTTCGGCGCCGTGCGCCAGGCAATGCTCACCGCCGCGGATGAGACAATTCGGATCGCCAAAATGACGCCCCATCGTGTTATGCGCGAGCTATACGAGCAATCCATCGCCTATTGGCGCGCGTATGCCGATGCGCTCGCCACCTACACCAGTGCAGATGACGCGCTGGCTCTAGTTGCCAACACGACCGCTGCTGCGATCGTCGATATCTGCGGAGCTATTCGCTCCGGCTCAGCAGCGGCGCGAGCACCGCTTGTCGATGTACCTGCCGCGCCACATCGGGTGCCCACAGTCGGCAATATCGCCAATCCACAGCGCTTTATCGCCCCACCAGGGAATCCCATCTGTCCCGACTGGGCGGCCGCTACCAAGAAATTTCTCGACGACACGGCCAGCTGGCGCGATATCGATCCGAATTTGCCTGCAAGCCAATGGTCCCCTGAAGAGCGCGCAATAAATGGCGCCGCGGCGCCTGTGATGCTGACTTTTGCAAACGAGATTTGGGATCTATCGATTCAGAGTGGCAACGCCACTGTGGAAGATTTCGGCGCACTAGCTGTTCAGTACCGCCGCGCGTTCGCCCTGTCGATCCCAACTTATACGCCTGCCGATAACTATCT
>NZ_JBGAME010000015.1:0-114877 GCF_044223235.1 Mycobacterium sp. | reverse complement strand
AATGGCAGCCCATGTGCGCGTGCGTGAAGAGCGCGACACCGTCACGCAATCCGGGACCACGCTCTAAGACCGTCCGGCACAACGAATCTCAGACTGTCCAGCAGGAAGGAACCGCCATGACCCGCTTCGTCACAACCGACACCACCGCGGCGCGTGCAGCCGCAGGCCAGCTGGCTACCGCCGCGTCGATGCTGCAGAGCTCGATCACCGTGAGCGCGCAGAGCCTCGGCGACATCGAGCCCGAGGCTCCGGATCCGGCGCAGGCCGCCGAGGCGCTCGCGCGGTGGCGCCGCCGGCAGAGTCAGATCGAGCGTCGTGAGAACGAGCTGATGCTCGTTTTGTTCGAGTGCGGCGCCAGCGAACGTGGCCTTGCCACCCTGATGCACATCGGCCGGCCCGCCGTGACCGCCCGTCTCGCGGCCGCCCGGGACGAGCGGGAGGCCGCCGCGTGAGCCGCTCAACCGTGATCAGAGGGTCGCTCAATCCGGTCACCGACTCCAAGGTGAGCAGCGGCCCCGCCGAGGGCCGGGGTATGCGTTTTCGGACCCGCGACCTGGGGTTTTACCGCTTCCCGAGCCCGATCAGCCGTGGATCCGCGCCCACCCCGTCGCTCAATCCGTCGCTCAAAGTGCCGCTCAATCCCGCGCTACGAGCCGATCCGGCCACCGTGGCTGTTCGAGCGCACCGTGGCCGGTCTGAAACAGCCACTGCGGCTGTCTGAGACGTTTCCGCAGGTCAGACCATCTAAACCCGTTCCCGAGGAGGAACCGCACCATGACCACCGATCGCCATGACTTCACCGCAGCGCTCTACGCCTGCACCGGCGTCAGCCTCGCCGGCAACGAGGCCGCAGCGGTCCTGCTGTCACACGACCTCTCTCTACCCACCCCTGTTGTGATGATCGCAGCGGCGATCGCACCGCTGCTTCTTCCCGGCGCGGTGCACCTCGTGCCGAAGACCGCTGGCCTTCCGAAGAGGGCACGGCGCGCCGTGGTCGGTGCGGTGCTCGTGGCCGCGGCGGCGGCGTTCGCCCTCTCTTTCTTCGCCCTCGCCGCGGTGGCGCAGGGGTCTGGTCACCCGGGCAAGCTCGGGTGGCTGCTTCCCATCGCCGTGGACGTTCTCGCCGCGGCGAGTGCCTACGCCCTGGTCGTGATGCCGGTCGACGCGACGCAGACTCCGGTGCACCGCGAGGCGCCCGCCGCGACATCGCCCCTCGACGCACCGGCGCTCCGCGACGCAGACCCCGCTCCCGTCGCGACGCAGACCGCCCCGCTTCGCGACATGGAGACCCACGAGCCCGCGACGTGCGTCGCGACGCAAGAGCTCGCGCTTCGCGACGCAGACACCGAGGAAATCCCCCTGATCAGCACGGCGTCGCGCGACGCAACGCCGTCGCGTCGCGATGCGGAGTCCGCGACGCGGCGCCTCACCGCGGTCCCGCCCGACGCGGTTCGCAACGCAGAAGACGCTGCTTCGCCCGCGACGCAGACCGACCCGCGTCGCGACGCAGAGGCCAGCGAACCGGAGACGCGCGACGCGACGCAGGAGCTCGCGCTTCGCGACGCGGTCCGCGACGCAGAAGCCGGTGACGAGTACCTGATTCGCGCGACGCAGCTCGTCGACGCGGGCCGCACCACCGCTCCGGTCGACGCAGTGCACCGCGTGCTTCGCGGCAAGGCCAACCGCGAGTCGAACCGCGACGTGGCCGACGCGACGGGGCTGACCGCGAGCAAGGTGCAGCGAATCGTGAAGGCCGACCGGGAGCTCGCGGAGGCCTCTGCATGAGCACCGTGATCGGCCTGGATCTCTCGCTCACCGGCTCTGCGATCGCTGCGATCTCCCTCGAGACCGGCACCCTCGCCACCGCGGTGCACCGGAGCCCGGCTCCGGCCGACGACAGTCTCGGCGCGCACGTTCAGCGGCACCGCGAACTCGTCGACGGGATCGCGCAGCAGGTGTTGGCGTGCGTACCGGAACTGGTCGTCGTCGAAGGCCTCCAGTTCTCGATGAAGGAGAAGGACAGCTCGCTGACGCGCCGCGGCTTCCTGTGGTGGGCCGTGGTCGAAGGACTGGTGCACGGAGGCCTGCCGATCGTGGAGGCCGCGCCGTCTCAGATCAAGCAGCTCGCCACCGGCAAGGGCAACGCGAGCAAGTCCGAGGTGGTGGCCGCCTACGCCGCTGCGTGGCCCGACGCCACCCGCGACAAGAACATCCAGGACCGCGCCGACGCTGCGTTCGCCGCCGCGCTCGGGGCCGCATACCTGCGTCACGGCGACGTGTTGCCGTTCAACATCACGGTCCCCCGGCGCAAGGCCTTGGCGAAGATCCGGGCGCCCATTGCCCCGCCGCGCGCCGCGTAAACCCCACCCCCGTTCACCAAGGAGAACATCATGAAGAAGATCCTCGTCCCCATCCCGATCCTGTCCGTAGTGGCCACCGCCGCGCTCCTGACCACGGCCTGCTCGACGCCTCGGACGATCCACGACTCCGGACCGTCGAGCCCTTCACCCGCAGCGTGCACGCAGGCGCCGGGCGAGGCGCCCTGCCCCGGTGGCGCCGGCGTGTGGCGTCCCACCAACGCTGAGACTGCGGTCTGGGCGGCCAAGAAGTTCGGAGCCGAGCGGATCGACGCCGCCGCCGCTCGCGCCGCGCTCGACGACGGCCGCCCGTTCCTGGTCGGGCTCCCGGACGGAGGCAACGCGGCGTGCCACACCGCTCTGCTCGTGCCGAACGATCCGCAGGTCTGGATCCTGAATCGCAGTCGGACACCCACCGAAGGCGCACCGATGTCGCGGGAGACTCTGCAGTACGGCTGCGACTCGGGCACGGTGCTCCCCGGGCAGCTGCCGAACGCGCCGCAGCCGATCTATCCCCTCGACACCGCTGCTCGGGACGCCGCAGCCCACGCGGGAGTCCCGTTCATCTACGGCAAGCCCGCCTGTGACGGCAGCACCACGATCACGTCGGTTGTGCTGCCGACAGGCAAGAGCTGGACCACCAACCGCGCCGGTGAAGTGCCGGCCGAGGGCATCGCCCTCAGCGACGTGGCGCACGGCAGCGGCTGCACTGCCGACAACCCCACCACCCCGAAGGGAAACTGACATGACCGACAACATCGAGAACACGGACAACACCAAGACCGTCGAGACCGCCCCGGCCGAGAGCACCAAGCGGCGCCGTACCATCCTCGCGGCGGGTGCGACCCTCGCCCTGCTCGGCGTCACTGCCGGCGGGTATGCGCTGCACCAGCACGGTGTGCACGCCGGGCAGGCGCGCGCCGACCAGGCCGCGATGACCGAGCTGCAGGCGCTGCAGATCCGCGGTGACGCCCGCTTCGCGGCGGCGGGGCGTGAGACCCGCATCCCCGACTACATGCGTGCGGCTGCGGGGGTGACCGCCGCGGAGAACAAGCTGTTCGGGTGGACGGCGCCTGACACCGGCTGCCGCTTCATCCGCACTCCCGAGGGCCGCATCTTCCAGGACGCAGGAAGTGTGGATCTGCGCGAGGTGCTGGACGGGCTGCCCACCCAGGGCTGCCAGGCGGCTGCACCTACGGTCGACCAGGTGAGTGTCGACGGCCGTCCCGGCTGCACCACGGGGGTGCGGGGGGGCGGAGTCCAGTGGGCGCTGCCCCCGGACCGCGTCGCAGGCGAGATGCAGAAGTTGAACCCGGGCGACACCGGCCAGAGCGGCTGCCGAGAGGCACCGACTCCTCGGTGACCGTCAACGCGACAACAGCCACCTCACCCAATCGGATGAGGTGGCTGTTTCATGTGTGGAGTCAGCCGAGTGATCCGAGTTCCCACTCCTCAAGGGACCGCGGCTGGAACCCGACTGTCCGGTCTCAGCCCCCGAGCCGCAGGACCTCCGCGTTGACCTCGTCGAGCTTCTTGAGCAGATACCGAGCCAGCTCCTCGTCGCCGCCCACCCGGACCTGCTCGATCAGCGCGGTGACGGTCTCGATCACGGCGTCGATCTGCTCCTGGCTCACCGCGGTGTGACCCGTGATCGCCTGCTCACTCATCCGCTTCGCGAGCTCGATGTCCGCGCCCTTCGCCGCGACGATGTACCTCTCGGCGGCCTCACTCGTGCGGTGCCGGAGCCGTTGCTTCATCTCCCCCGCTGTCGCACCGGCGAGCGCGGCGATGGTGTTGCCCGTGCGGCGCAGGTCGTGGAACGTCAGGTGCTCCAAGTCGCAGGCCTCGCGTGCCAGTCGCCAGCGTCGGTCGAGGGTCGCCGGGCCGCACGGCATGTCGACGGTCCGTGTGCCCGGGAACAGCCACCTCGGTTCCGTCTTCCGGCCGTACTTCTCGGCGTGCTCCCACAGCGGGGCGACTAGGTGCGGCGGCACCACCACGGACTCCACCCTGTCGCTGGCCTTCGTCCCCTCCACGATCGTCATGGAGCCGGTACCTCTCCCCTGTACGACATGACGGCGGAGATAGATGCGAATCACGCCGGTGCTCTCGCCCGCCACCGCGCGGTCCTCGGCGACGTCGTCGAGTTGCAGCCCGAGCACCTCACCGATGCGCAGCCCGCACCACGCCGCGAGCTGTACCGCCATCGCGAGCTCCGCCGGCATCGCCGCCGCGAGTTGGTCCACCTCCGTCACCGTTGCCGTCTGCGGCTCGCGTGCCGGGGTGTCGATCAGCGCGCCCTTGATCCGCAGAGGGGAGACCGGGATCCAGTCCTCGTGGACGGCCATCTTGAGCATCGCGTGCAGCGCCGCGAAGGTCCGCCGAACTTGAGTCGGCGCGCCGGCGCACAGCGTGGTGTTCATGTCGCGGTACCACTGGTCGCAGCGCTCCTTGGTGAGCTCGTCGAGCCTGATGTCGCCCAGCTCCGGGTTGATGAACCTGCGCACGCGCGAGATCGAGATGACGCGGTGGTTCTCGCTGGGGATCGTCTCCAACCAGACGTCGGCGAGCTGCGCCACGGTGAGCACCTCGGCACGGGCCGCGACCTCCTGGGCCTCCTCCGCGGCGACCTGCTCCGGCGACTTCCACCGGCCGCGTTCGATGTCGGACTGCACGTCGGCGAGCCAGGCAGCGGCGGCCT
Source organism: Mycobacterium sp. (assembly GCF_044223235.1). Classification (GTDB taxonomy): domain Bacteria; phylum Actinomycetota; class Actinomycetes; order Mycobacteriales; family Mycobacteriaceae; genus Mycobacterium. The sequence goes on along the minus strand of NZ_JBGAME010000015.1, from coordinate 109,819 downwards.
TCTTCGTCGTGAAGGTGGTCGGCGCTGGTGTCAGCTCACCGGTCTCCGGTGAGCGGTACCGCGCCTGGTACTTCCCACTCGGGAGCTTCCTGATGTTGCCGAAGTCCCGCGAGTTCGTTGCCGCCATGCGCTCACCTCCGCGTCGTGCCACGTGCCACACCGCGTGCCACATACGTGCAACACGCGGTGCCTATTCTTGTCGATCGGGCGCAAAACCTGCTCGCCGGGTCGAGATACAAAAACGCTGGCCAGAGGATATTCCCCCTGGCCAGCGCCTTGTCTAGTACACCCCTAGAGCATGCAGCTGACGCAACCCTCCACCTCAGTGCCCTCCAAAGCCATCTGGCGCAGCCGAATGTAGTACAGCGTCTTGATCCCCTTGCGCCACGCGTAGATCTGGGCCTTGTTGACGTCGCGGGTGGTGGCGGTGTCCTTGAAGAACAGTGTCAGGCTCAGCCCCTGGTCCACGTGCTGGGTGGCCGCGGCGTAGGTGTCGATGATCTTCTCGTAGCCGATCTCGTAGGCGTCCTGGTAGTACTCCAGGTTGTCATTGGTCATGTAGGGCGCCGGGTAGTAGACGCGACCGATCTTGCCTTCCTTGCGGATCTCGACCTTGGACGCCACCGGGTGGATCGAGCTGGTCGAGTGGTTGATGTAGGAGATCGACCCGGTGGGCGGCACCGCCTGCAGGTTCTGGTTGTAGATGCCGTGAGCCTGCACCGAGTCCTTGAGCCGCTGCCAATCTTCTTGTGTCGGAACGCGAATTCCGGCGTCGGCGAAAAGCTGGCGCACCTTGTCGGTCTTGGGCTCCCACACCTGGTCGGTATAGATGTCGAAGAACTCACCGCTCGCATACTTCGACCGCTCGAATCCCTTGAAGTGCGTGCCTCGTTCGATCGCGAGGCGATTCGAGGCCCGCAGCGCGTGGTAGAGCACGGTGTAGAAGTAGATATTGGTGAAGTCGACGCCCTCTTCGGATCCGTAGTGGATCCGCTCCCGCGCGAGGTAGCCGTGCAGGTTCATCTGTCCCAGCCCGATCGCGTGGGAATCGTTGTTGCCCTGCTCGATCGACGGCACCGAGGTGATGTGGGTCTGATCCGACACCGCCGTCAACGCCCGGATGGCCACCTCGATGGTCTGCGCGAAGTCCGGCGAGTCCATCGCCTTGGCGATGTTGAGCGAACCGAGGTTGCACGAAATATCTTTGCCCACTTTGGAGTACGACAGATCGTCGTTGAATTCCGAAGGGGTGGATACCTGCAGGATCTCCGAACACAGGTTGGAGTGGGTGATCTTGCCCTCGATGGGGTTGGCCCGGTTCACCGTGTCCTCGAACATGATGTACGGGTAGCCCGACTCGAACTGCAGCTCGGCCAGCGTCTGGAAGAACTCGCGAGCCTTGATCTTGGTCTTGCGGATTCGCGGATTGTCCAGCATCTCGTAGTACTTCTCGGTGACCGAGATGTCGGCGAACGGCAGCCCGTACACACGCTCGACGTCATACGGCGAGAACAGGTACATGTCCTCGTTGCGCTTGGCCAGCTCGAAGGTGATGTCCGGGATCACCACCCCCAGGCTGAGGGTCTTGATCCGGATCTTCTCGTCGGCATTCTCGCGCTTGGTGTCCAGGAACCGGTGGATATCGGGATGGTGGGCATGCAGATACACCGCGCCCGCGCCCTGCCGCGCACCGAGCTGGTTGGCGTAGGAGAACGAATCCTCCAGCAGCTTCATGATGGGGATGACGCCCGAGCTCTGGTTCTCGATGTTCTTGATCGGCGCGCCGTGCTCGCGAATGTTGGAGAGCAGCAACGCAACTCCCCCGCCGCGCTTGGACAGCTGCAGCGCGGAGTTGATGGAGCGCCCGATGGACTCCATGTTGTCCTCGATGCGAAGCAGAAAGCAGCTAACAGGCTCACCGCGTTGCCTCTTACCCGAATTGAGGAAAGTCGGTGTGGCAGGCTGGAATCGACCCTCGATGATTTCGTCGACCAGTTTCTCAGCTAACGTAGTGTCCCCCGCCGCCAGGGTCAGCGCGACCATCACCACGCGGTCCTCGAAGCGTTCCAGATAGCGCTTACCGTCGAACGTCTTCAACGTATACGAGGTGTAGTACTTGAAGGCGCCGAGGAACGTCGGGAACCGGAACTTCTTGGCGTACGCGCGATCCAGCAGTGTCTTGACGAAATTGCGCGAGTACTGGTCGAGAACTTCGCGTTCGTAGTAGTTCTCGCGGATCAGGTAATCGAGCTTCTCGTCCTGGTTGTGGAAGAAGACGGTGTTCTGGTTGACGTGCTGCAGGAAGTACTCGCGGGCGGCGAGCACATCCTTGTCGAACTGGATCCGGCCGTCAGCGTCGTACAGATTGAGCATCGCGTTGAGCGCGTGGTAGTCGGTCTCACCCGGCAACGCGTGATGCCCGCTGGCGGTTACAGGCTCTGCAGCTGTGACGCTTGGTGGCACGTCTGTTCCTTCCAGAATTCGGCAAGACCGGTGCGGACGGCGGCGACGTCCTCGTCGGTGCCCATGAGTTCGAAACGGTAGAGATACGGAACCCCACACTTGCGCGACACCACGTCGCCGGCATAGCAGAACTCCGCACCGAAGTTGGTGTTGCCGGCCGCGATGACCCCGCGGATCAGCGATCGGTTGTGTTCGTTGTTGAGAAACGCGATGACCTGTTTTGGCACGTACCCGCCGGCGTTCACGTCGGGAGTCGCCCGGCCGCCGCCGTACGTGGGCAGGACCAGCACGTAGGGTTCGTCGACCTCGATGCGGCCGTGCAGCGGGATGCGTGTGGCGGGCAACCCCAGCTTCATCACGAAGCGATGGGTGTTCTCCGACACGCTCGAAAAGTAGACGAGATTGCTCCCCGCCATCTCGCTACTCACCCCTTCCCCGCTTGCCGTCGGCCTCTCAGGCGCTCGCCGCCACCCCGACTGGTGCAGAATCGGTCAGCGCCTTGATCCGATCGGGACGGAATCCCGACCAGTGCTCGTTGCCAACCACGACGACCGGGGCCTGCAGATAGCCGAGGGCCATGACGTAGTCTCGCGCCTCACTGTCGAGGCTGATGTCGACCGTCTCGTAGGCGATGCCCTGCTTGTCCAACGCCCTGTAGGTGGCGTTGCACTGCACGCACGCCGGCTTGGTGTACACGGTGATCGAATGCTGAGTCATTGGCGGCACAACTCCTCTGCGCTAAGAGGTACGGATACCATCTGGCAACTGGTCATACGGGACGTTTCGCTGTATTCAGCGACCCACAGACCCACAAAATTCCTGCCGTTCGGGGCGGTTCTCCCGGTGAGCTCATGCTGTCGATCCACCGGTTCTTCCCGCTCCGGCCGACCACCGAACTGCGAGAAACTGTGGGGCCTGTCGGTTCGCCAAACACTACACCTAGTGGCTGACATTCAGAAGAGGTACAAGATGTTCTGAATGACATTTGTGGAATTCCCAGGTCGTCAGCCTCCAGACATCGTGTTTAACGGCGTGTCGTGCGCACCGACACGCCGTCGGCGGCATCTACCATCTCTTCCTACCGGAAGGCACCGACAAGTATCGGCAGCCGTCGTCGGCCTCCATGCGCTCAGCAAACATCCGCGCCGCCCAAGTCCCGCCCAGCACCGCCACACACCTCGGACATGCAGGGGCGCCGCAGACGGTGTCTGCGGCGCCCCCGGGTAACTGTGTCGATCTGTGGTCAGGCGACCTCGGTAGCCAGCTTCCCGACGATGTTACGCACGGTCGCGGCCACGTCGGCGTGCTCGCGCGGATGCTTGCCGCCGAAGGCCGTGCTCGAGACCGACAGCTCGAGACCATCGACGACGCTGGTCCCGGCGATGCCGAACGACTTGCGGGTCTCGTCGTGCGCCCAGACGCCACCGAACTGACCCAGCGCCGTACCGATGACCGCCAGCGGCTTGCCCTTTAGCGCACCGTTCCCGTACGGCCGCGAGATCCAGTCGATCGCGTTCTTCAACACGCCGGGGATGCTTCCGTTGTACTCGGGGGTGATCACCAGCGCGGCGTCGGCCTCGGCGGCGGCCCGGCGCAGCGCCACCACAGGCTCGGCGGCGTCGGCGTTGTCGATGTCCTCGTTGTAGAACGGCACCTCTCCGAGCCGGTCGAACAGCTGCAGGCTGACCCCTTCGGGCGCCTTCTCGATTGCCAGCTCCGCCAGCTGACGATTCACCGAGGCCGCGCGGAGGCTTCCTACCAGCACCAGCACCTTGATTTCCCCGACTACCCCGGCTTGAGCCATGTCCACACTTCCCTTTCAGTCTTGAGCGATCCTCGCACAGCCGAACCGGACCACAGTCCGATTTATTCCGTCTGAGTTAAAGTCAAGGGGTGAGCGCACCGGAAAGGATCACCGAACTGCGGGTGTCGGCCGAAGTGCCGCACGAGCGGGGGGATGCGGCTCGCAACCGGGCGCTACTGCTCGACGCGGCGCGCAAGCTCATCGCCGAGCGCGGCGCCGAAGCGGTCAGCATGGATGAGATCGCGGCGGAGGCCGGCGTCGGCAAGGGCACCCTGTTCCGCCGGTTCGGCAGCCGCGCCGGTCTGATGCTGGTGCTGCTGGACGAGGACGAGAAGGTGGAGCAGCAGGCCATGCTCTTCGGCCCACCGCCGTTGGGCCCCGGCGCAGGGCCGCTGGACCGGTTGCTCGCGTACGGGCGCGAGCGGATGCGCTTCGTCGAACGCCACCAGGCCCTGCTGTCGGAGAGTTACCGCGACCCGCAGACGCGATACAGCGCCGTCGACACCCTGCACCGGTCACACGTCCGGATGCTCCTGCGGGCGGCGGGCACCACCGGCGATCTCGACGCGCAGACCGATGCACTGCTGGCCCTGCTCGACCCCGACCACGTCGGTCACCAGCTCATCGACCTGGGCCAGACCGTCGACGCGCTCACCGTCGGGTGGGAAAGCGTTGCTCGCAAGCTCTGCGGTACCTAGCCGATGACCACTCGTTGGGTACTGCACGTCGACCTCGACCAGTTCCTGGCGTCGGTCGAACTGCGCCGCCATCCCGAACTGGTGGGCCAGCCGGTGATCGTCGGAGGCAGCGGTGATCCCCACCAACCACGCAAGGTCGTCACGTGCGCGTCCTACGAGGCCCGTGAATTCGGTGTGCATGCCGGTATGCCGCTACGCACCGCGGCGCGCAAGTGCCCCGAGGCGACCTTCCTGCCGTCGGATCCGGCTACCTACGACGAGGCCTCCGACGAGGTGATGAACCTGCTGCGGGATCTGGGGCACCCCGTGGAGGTCTGGGGCTGGGACGAGGCGTACCTCGGTGTGGGCCCGGACAGCGGTGACGACCCGTTCGAGCTGGCCGAGAGGATCCGCACGGTCATCGGCGCCGAAACCGGACTGTCGTGCTCGGTGGGCATCAGCGACAACAAGCAGCGCGCGAAGGTCGCCACCGGGCTGGGCAAGCCGGCTGGGGTGTACCGGCTCACAGACGAGAACTGGATGGCGGTGATGGGCGATCGCCCCGTCGACGCGCTGTGGGGCATCGGCCCCAAGACGGCGAAAAAGCTGGACGGGTTGGGCATCACGACGGTTGCCGATCTCGCCGGCACGGACGCGGCCCTGCTCACTTCGACCTTCGGGCCGACGACGGGACTCTGGATCCTGCTGCTGGCCAAGGGCGGCGGCGACACCGACGTCAGCGCCGAGCCGTGGGTGCCGCGCTCGCGCAGCCACGTCGTCACGTTCCCCCGCGACCTCACCGATCGGGGCGAAATCGACTCGGCTGTAGCCGAACTCGCCCAACGTACGCTTGCCGAGGTGGTCGAGGAGGGACGACTGGTGACGCGGGTCGCGGTGACGGTGCGCACCGCGACGTTCTACACCCGCACCAAGATCCGCAAGCTCGCCGAGCCGGGCACGGACGGAAAGAAAATCACCGAAACCGCACTGGCACTGCTTGGGCAGTTCGAGTTGGACCGGCCGATCCGGTTGCTCGGCGTGCGGCTGGAGCTGGCGATGCCCGAGATGACGCCCGAAGCGGTGTCCCAGCGATGCGTGACGTGATGCCCGAGGTGACCGCCGTGTCCACGTCCACCGGCCGGTAGCGGCGATCCAGTGCTGCGGACAGTGGCCGTCCGGGGCTACCGGTCGCTGCGCGACGTGACGCTGCCACTTCGCCCGCTGACGGTCGTCACCGGCGCCAACGGCACCGGGAAGTCGTCGTTGTACCGGGCGCTGAGACTGCTGGCCGATTGCGGGCGAGGTGAGGTCATCGGTTCGCTCGCCCGAGAGGGCGGTCTTAAGTCCGCGCTGTGGGCCGGGCCTGAGCAGCTTGCAGGCGCGCGTCGCACGGGCAAGGTGGAGGGCACCACTCGCGATAAGCCCGTATCGCTCGAACTCGGTTTCTCCTCAGATGATTTCGGCTATCTGGTCGACCTCGGGCTGCCGCAGAACGCCGGTCCCGGTTCCGCGTTCGCGCGTGATCCCGAGATCAAACGCGAAGTGGTGTTCGCAGGCCCGCTGCCGCGGCCCGGTTCGACTCTGGTCCGGCGCACCAGGAGCGTGGCCGAAACAGCGGCCGAAACGGGGCGGGGTTTCGACGTACTGTCGAGATCACTTCCGCCGTACCGCAGCGTGCTCGCCGAGTTCGCGCACCCCGCCACGCATCCCGAACTTGCCGCCGTGCGCGAACGACTGCGCGGCTGGCGTTTCTACGACGGCTTTCGCGTCGACGCATCTGCACCCTCGCGGCATCCGCGGATCGGCACCCGCACACCGGTACTGTCCGACGACGGCGGTGATCTGGCCGCCGCGGTGCAGACGATCATCGAGGCGGGATTCGATGATCTGCGGCACGCGGTGGCCGACGCATTCGACGGCGCCACCGTTTCGGTGGCCGAACATGACGGTCTGTTCGACCTGCAACTACTGCAGCGCGGAATGCTCCGGCCGCTCCGGGCGGCCGAATTATCCGACGGCACATTGCGTTTCCTCCTGTGGGCGGCTGCGCTGCTGAGTCCGGAGCCGCCGTCGCTCATGGTGCTCAACGAGCCGGAGACCTCACTGCACCCAGACCTGGTGCGTCCGCTGGCGACCCTCATTCGAGTCGCCGCCGCACGCAGTCAGGTGATTGCGGTGACCCACTCCCGGGCGCTGCTCGAGTTCATCGGCCCAGACGCCGATGACACCGGCGATGCCGACGACGGCATCGCCGCGAAGATCGAGCTGTACAAGGACGTCGGCGAGACCAAGGTGGCAGGCATGGGAATCGTGGATGCGCCCGCTTGGGACTGGGGGAAGCGCTGACCTGCCGAATACGTACGCGCTGCGCCCGGTCGGAGGCGACGGTCGTGGGTGTTCTCTGGTTGTCAGTTCCGGTCAGGCCGGAGCACGACCGGACGTAAAATGCTGGTCTCGCCCTGGGTCGGGGGAAGATCGAGGGAGGCTTGCAATGGCGGTCACGATTCGCCGTTTGGCAATCATCGGCGCGTCCTCGCTGACGCCGCTCGCATTCGTGACGTTCGCTTCACCGGGGGTCAGTAGTGCAACCGAGTGCGGGTGGGGCACGGTCTACGACGCGCCGTCCAACACCTGCGTCGCGGCACCGCTCCCCCCACCACCAGCGCCGCCTCCACCACCCCCGCCACCGGTGTGGAACGGTGATGTCACGCCGGGCTTCGGGGTCAGCGTTTGCTGGCCGGTTCCCGTTCCGTTCGTACCGTCGGTGTGCGCCGGAGTCTAGCTGGCCACGCCGCGATCAGCGGCAATTGGGCCTGAGCGCGCGGGTGAACACGACGTTGACCCGGGTCATAGCGATGCTGTAGGGCAGCCATGCCACCCGCTTGAACAGGTACAGCGCCCGGATATCGCCGGAGGTGTAGACCAGGTAGCGATTCTTGCGAACCCCGGCCAGGATCCGGTCGGCGACCCGTTCCGGTGAGACGGCATGGCGGGCGAACCGATCCGTCCACTGGCGCACCCTGGGGTCGTCACGATCCACCCCGGCAATCTGAATCGTCTGCACCAGAGGAGTTTTCACCGCACCCGGCACCACCACCGACACCCCGATCCGATGCCTGGCGAGATCGAACCTCAGCACCTCGCTCAGGCCGCGCAGACCGTACTTGCTTGCGCTGTAAGCGCTGTGCCACGGCAGCGCTACCAAACCTGCCGCCGAAGAGACGTTCACCAGATGCCCGCCCCGGCCCGCGGCGACCATCGGCGGCAGAAACGTCTCGATCACATGGATCGGCCCCATCAGGTTGACGTCGATCATCGACTTCCAGTGCGTGTGGGTGAGCTGATCCAATGTGCCCCAAGCAGATACACCCGCGATGTTCATCACCACATCCATCGAGCCGTGCCGGGTATGAATATCGGCCGCGAAGTCGGCGACGGCGGCGAAGTCGGAGATGTCCAGTGCACGGTGCTCGGGTACCTTTGCCCCCAGCGCGCGGGCATCGGCGACGGTTAACTCCAGACCTTCTGCGTCACGATCGGTCAGATAGAGTTCGGCGCCCTCAGCGGCCAGCTTCAACGCGGTCGCCCGTCCGATGCCGCTGGCTGCCCCCGTCAGAAAACACCGAGTGCCGGAAAAGCCGCTCCCCTGCGCCATGGCGGTGACGATACCGGTCCCGGTTCATCCGAGGTGTCGACCACCACGCCGGTGGAGATCGCCAACAGCCGCCCGTCGGCCCTCATGCGTGTGGCGACCCGGCCTTCGGTCCACCCCAGAGTCCGCTCTGCCACAGCCGCTCGAGGGCGTCGACGGCGCGGGCGGGATCGTGACCGCGTCCGACGAAGGCACTGTCCCGCGACAGAGTCATCGACGTCGCCGCGGTCAGCATCCGCACCAATGCGAAAAGGTCATCCGAGACCGGCCGCGCCGTCGGATCCTGCTGAACGAGGCCGACGATCTTGGCGATCACCGCATCCTGGAAGTTGTTGAGCAGTTCGCGAATCTGCCCGTCGGTGTTCTGCGCGAGGGTGCACGCCCGCATCACGGGGTCGTTGCTGGCATAGACGGTCGCAGCGCTCCCGACCATCCGCTTGGCGAATTCGGCCAGCGGTTCGTCGGGCTCCCGCGGAGCGAAATCATGGGTGAGAGCTTGGAGTTCGTCCATCGCCTCGGCCAGGATCACTGCGAGCACCGCGTACTTGGAATCGAAGTAGAAGTAGAAGCCTGACCTGGCGATGCCTGCGCGTTCGCTGATCGCGCTGACGGACAGATCGGCCAGCGAGCGTTCCTGCAACAGGTCACGAACGGCCGTGACGATCGCCTCGCGTTGCCGATCCCCGCGGCTGCGACGGACCTCCGAGCCAGCCTCCCGGACCGGTCCCCCTATTTCGCTGGTCATGGATGAGAACTTTGCACCCGCGGCCAGCAAGACACAAAACTTGACAGGCGTCAAGTTAGACGTTCAGGATGGAGACGGTAGTGACGTGTGTCTCAGCCACTTCGGCGCAGGGGGTCCCGTTGGCCAACATCAGCACCCGCGCGTATCTGCTCGATCAGACCAGGCGACGGTTCACGCCGACCCCCAACACCATTCCCGGTATGGGACTGGTGGAGAACTGGCTCAGGAAACGGCAATGGGAGCCCATCGTCCTGGCCGAACCACCCGAAGGCAGCGGCCTCAAACCGGTCGTCGGCGACGCCGGACTGCCGATCATCGGCCACATGATCGAGTACTTCCGCAGCGGCCCGGACTTCATGCTCGACATCTACCGGACCCACGGACCGGTCCACTACCAACGAACACCGGCGCTGCGATTGGTGCTCGCCCTCGGGCCCGACGCCACCCAGGTGGTGCTGTCGAATCGCAAAAAGGACTTCTCACAGCGCGCCTGGGATCCGATGATCGGGCCGTTCTTCAAGCGCGGCCTGATGCTGCTCGACTTCGACGAACACATGTTTCACCGCCGGATCATGCAGGAGGCGTTCACCCATGCCCGGCTGACGGGCTACGTCGAGCACATCGACTCCGTCGCCACCCAGGTGCTGGCCTCCGACTGGGTGGCCGACGACCGTCGGTTCCTCTTCCACCCGGCCATGAAGGAACTGGCTCTGGACATCGCCTCGGTGGTCTTCATGGGCCATCCGCCGGGAAGCGACCATGATCTCGTCACCACGATCAATCGCGCGTTCACCACGACGACCCGCGCAGGCAACGCCATCATCCGCACGCGCGTCCCGCCGTTTCACTGGTGGCGCGGGCTGCGTGCCCGCGGGCTGCTCGAGAAATATTTCGCGCAACGTGTTGCGGAGCAGCGCGACTCCGGCGGCACCGACATGCTCACGGTCCTGTGCCATGCCCAGGACGAGAGCGGCGAGCGGTTCTGCGACGCGGACATCGTCAGCCACATGATCTTCCTGATGATGGCCGCCCACGACACCTCGACGTCGACCGCGACCACGATGGCCCATCAGCTCGCCGCCCACCCCGCGTGGCAGGAGCGTTGCCGCGACGAGTCCGAACGCGTCGGCGATGGGCCCCTCGACATCGAGGCGCTGGACAAGCTGGAGTCGCTCGACCTGGTGATGAACGAGTCGCTGCGCATGGTCACGCCGGTTCCGTGGAACTTCCGCCGGGCCGTACGCGACACCGAACTGTTCGGCCATTTCATCCCGGCGGGCACCGACGTGGTGACGTGGCCGGCGATGAACCATCGGCTGCCCGAGCTGTGGACTCGACCGGAGCGGTTCGACCCCGACCGCTTTGCCGAGCCGCGTTCGGAGCACAAGCGGCACCGCTATGCGTTCGCCCCGTTCGGCGGCGGCGCACACAAGTGCATCGGCATGGTCTTCGGGCAGCTGGAGATCAAGACGGTGATGCATCGGCTATTGCGCCGGTACCGGCTGGAGCTTGCACATCCGGCCTACCGGCCCCGTTACGACTGGGGCGGCATGCCGGTGCCGATCGACGGCATGCCGATCGTATTGCGGCCATTGCGCTGACGACCCACGCGGCGCCGTCCCCTGCGGTACTCGTCGCGCGCGGTACTCGTCGCCCGGGGCACTCGTCGCGAAATTGCGTTTCAGCAGGCCGCTTCTCACACTCTCGCTGCCGAGATGCAGTTTCGCCTCTCAGGCGCCCAGCAGGCGGTTGGCGCAGGCGATGACCGCACGCAGTGCCGACTGGGTCGGGTCGTCGGCCCATCCCATGGCCCACTTCGCGCGCATCCCGTCCGATCCGTGGATGAATGTCGCGGTGTGCGCGCCGCGATGGACTTGATGGAAGCCGATCATCTCGACGGCGATGCCATTCTCATGCAGCATCGCCGTCAGCGCCGACACCGGCCCGCTCGCCGCGGCCGTCGAGGTAGCGATGCGATCGCCGATCGCCAGCGTCGCCTGGAAGTTGCGCGCCTGCGGACCCAGTCTGCGCAGCGACCGGTCGGCGTCGGTGCACGCCCAGTGACCCAGCCGAAGTGGGCCGGAGGGCGGCGCATACCGCGCGAAAAAGCCATCCCACGACATGGCGTGCGCATGGGCCCGCAGGCCGCGCGGTAACGGGGTGTCGAAATGGTCCGCGAACCGCGGCGCCGTGCCCGCAGCGGATTTGGTCGCAGAGGTGGAATACATGTGCCGGTCTTCTCGCGTCAGAGGGAGTGACCGACGGGAGTAGCAACGCCCCACAGCGGGGGGTCGGTCCGATCAGACCCCGCCGCGGGTTGTTACTACGAGAATCATCCGCACGATCGCCGAGATTAGACCTTGGTGCACACGCGGCGCAACCACTTTCGGTCGCGGATGCCGCATGCCCGCCGGGTTCGTCAGGCTATCGCCACGAAAACGCTTCTCCAGCCCGTCCCGCTCGTAGTCTGACAGCAGCCGATCGGACTTCACCACGCCGAGGTCAGTTGGCATTATCATTGGGCCATGGCGACAGACAGCACGGTCACGCCGTCGCGCGTAGCGACCGATGGCATGTTCAATCGAGTGAATCCCGGCCGCGCGTCGGAAATGATCGTCGACCAGATCCGGCTGCTCATCAGGGACGGCCAGCTGAAGCCGGGTGACCGCTTGCCCGCGGAGCGCGATCTCGGCGAGAAGTTCGGAGTCAGCCGGGTAACGGTCAGGGAGGCCCTGCGCGGTCTCGAAGCCAACGGCATGGTCATGATCAAAGTCGGTGCTCGCGGCGGAGCGTTCGTCACCGCACCGACGAGCGCCAGGGTCGGCGAGGGCATCATCGACCTGCTCTCCCTGTCGGAGCTGACCGACAAGGAGGTCACCGAGGCCCGGCAGGTGCTGGAGCTCGGAATCATCCCGCTTGTGTGTGAGCGTGCGACCGAACAGGACATCGCGGAGCTTCTGGCGATCTGTGACCGCGCCGACGAGGCGCTGGCGAACGGCACCTATCCGATGTCACTGTCCGCGGAGTTCCACGCCCGCGTTGCTCGCGCCAGCCACAACGCCGCGATCGCCATGCTCGCCGAGTCCTTTCACGGGCCGACGCTGCGGTCGCTGCAACACGTGCAGGAGGGGCACCCGGAGATGGGTATCCGCGGGAGTCGCGAACACCGTCAGTTCGTCGCTGCCATCAAGAAGCGTGACGTCGAGAAAGCGACCGCGGTGATGCGCACCCACATCGGGCGTACCGCCCGGCACATCTCCCGCGCCGACTGAGCCCCGACAGACTTCTCGAACATCCCGATCCACGACCCGACGCTGCGCCCGGCAGCGAAGATGCGCTCGTAGATAGTACGCATAGCGTAGTATGTTGGTTGCGCAAGCGTACTAACCCGACGTTGAGATGGATACGGCCGTGAAGCGATACCTGGCCTCGACGTTCCGCGCGCTCGCGATCCGTGACTATCGACGATTCGCGATCGGGCAGTCGATTTCGGTGAGCGGCACGTGGATGCAGAAGCTCGCACAGGCCTGGCTCGTGCTCGAGCTGACCGGCTCACCGCTCCTACTCGGCATCACGGTGGCCGTTCAGCAGACGCCGACGCTGTTGTTCACCACCGTGGGCGGCGCCATGGCCGACCACTTCGCCAAGCGGACGATCCTGATATACACACAGTTCGGCGCCCTGGTGCCCGCGTTGGCACTCGGCGTCGTCGTACAGCTGGACGTGGTCGCGATCTGGATGGTGATGCTGGCTGCGCTGGCGCAAGGGTTCTCCGACGCCATCGACAAGCCGGCCCGCCTGACGTTCGTCAACGACATCGCCACGCCCGAAACGCTGACAAATGCGGTCACGCTCAACAGCATCATCCAGAACAGCGGAAAGATCGCGGGTCCCGCCGCCGCCGGAATCCTGATCAACGCCGTCGGCGTCTCGGCGGCCTTCTTCGTCAATGCCGCATCGTTCCTGCCGGTGATCGTGGCGCTCGCGATGATCCGGCCGGTTCGATCGGTGCGCCCCGCCGGACCCGTCAGCATGACCGGCAATCCGGTGGCGACGCTGCGCTATGTCGCCATGCGTCCGCACCTTGCCGCGGCCCTTGGGCTGATGGCCGTGTCGGGGGTACTGGCCTACAACTGGAACGTCCTGCTGCCCACGTTGGCGCACAGCGTCTTCGGTGGCGATGCCGGTACCGTCGGCCTGGCTTTCACCAGCATGGGCCTCGGCGCGGTACTGGGCGGGCTGTCGTTCGCCGGACTGCTGAAGCCGGACGCGAAATCATTGTTGATCAACGGATGTGCGCTGGCCGTCTGCCTGACCCTGCTCGGTCTGGCGCCGAATCTCGTTGTCGCCTATGGTCTGCTGTTCGTGCTGGGCGCGATCAGCGTGACGTTCCGAGCCACCGCCACGGCGATGATGCAGCTGTATTCCGACAGCCACATGCGCGGGCGGGTCATTTCGCTGCTCGTGCTCGCGACCAATGGCACCACGACGTTCGGCGGCCCCCTCATCGGGTGGATCTGCGAGCACGCCAGCCCCGGCGTCGCGTGCGCGGTCGGCGGTGTCGGCACCGTCCTCGCCGCGCTGGCCGCCCTGCTCTTTCTGAGGAGAACCAGGCGCAGTCGGTCATATCAGGCCGAAACCGCTTGCGCCCGAGACCTCGTAAGCTACGACAGTCCGGTGAGCCGTTGCAGCGACGGCAGCGCGGCCAGTATCGCGAACCGGTCGTCCTCGGACAGCCGGCCGATCTGATGGACGAGATACTCGTTCGCCCGTTCCCGCGCCGCCGAGAGGAGTCGGTGGCCGTTGCCGGTGATGTCCACGACGAAGCCGCGCCCGTCCTCGGGGTCGACCGTGCGCTCGACGTAACCCAATTCCTCCAGCCTCGCGACCAGCCGCGTGGTGGACGACTTGCTGATCTGCTCCCGGCGCGCGAGTTCGCCCACCCGAATCGGGCCGTGCCGCAGGATCGTCGACAGCGCCGAGACCTGGGACATGGTCAGGTCGCTCTGCGAGTGTTTCCGCACTCTGCGGGTCAGCAGCAGGCTGACGTCCTGGAGCGCGGCGAACTGCTCCCCCCGGATCGCGGCCGGGTGCGCGGGTGTCGACACCGCTCCAGATTAGTACGTTTAGGCAATCACGACTTATCCCGGCGACACCACCGCGGCGCAGGACTCCAGGAAGTCGATCACTTGCGCCGGCGCGGTGTCGGCGGTTTGCGCCTCGACGGGGACATCCCAGTATCGGGCGCCCGGTAGGCACTCCTGCAGGTAGCGGGCGGCCGACGGGGCGTGCGAGCTGTCCTGGCCGGGCACGATCAACGCCGGAATATCAAGCGCCATAAGATCTTCGGGCTCCACACCGGGAACGGTGTCGCGGTCGAACAACAATCTGCACATACCCGTGACGATCGACAGATACCAGTCGCTGTCCAGCGCCGCGTAGGACCGGGCGAACTCAGTGTCGTTGCGCAGCAGACTCACCCACGGACCGACCCGGCCGTCCTCGGAGAACCCCGCCTCGGTGGCCGCCGCCAGCGCCACCACCGCGGGCAATCCGCGCTCGGCGACGTAGGCCAGGTGCGCATGGAACCGGGCATGCTGTTTCATCCGGTACTTCGGGCCGCCGGCGGGCGAGTAGAGCACCATTCCGGCAACCCGCCGCGGGTGCGCCGCCGCCAGCGCGGTCGCGATCGAGCAGCCGACGCAGGCACCCATGACGAAGACGCGGTCGAGGCCGAGGACATCGAGCAGGCCGACGCCCTGATTGACGTAGTCGCCCCAGGTGATCCGCTCCACCCGGCCACCGGAACCACCCGATTCGCGCTTGTCGAACGTGACGCACGTGAATCGTGAACGCAGCCGCGCCAGCATCTCGGTGCGCCGATACAGACCATGGTTCTGCCAGCCCGCCATCGTGGCGCTGAAGCCGCCCGGGGAGAACAACAGCAGCGGCGGACCCGAGCCCCCGACGGCGTATCGCGTCTCGATCCCGTCGACGACCGCGGTGGCGACCGCGTCATCGTTGTTCACGTGCGCAGTCCGCCCGCGATCTGCCGCACCGAGCGCACGTCGTGCGCGTACGCGCTGACGGCGTCATAGATGACCTGGGCGACGTTGGCGTACGTGTCAGGCTGCTTGTCCAACGCGTCGGCCGAGTAGCCGATCGCCGCGGTCACCATCCGCATGCGGCCGTCCAGCCATGGCCCGCCGCCGAAGCCACCGACCACCGGTATCGAAACCGCCTGTGCGACAGCGGCTCCCACCACAGGTCCGGAGTTGGTGAAGTTCAGCAGCACCGCGCCCGCATCCTCAAGGCGCTTGGCCTCACCGACCATGTCGTCGAGCAATTCGTCGGGAACCGCGTCGGCGGCGGTCGGCGTCGAGCTGTACGTGACGCCGTATTTCAGCGACGTCTGGGGCGTGATGCCGAACTGTGCGAACACCGGGATGCCCGCGCGGGTCACCGCCTCCACCTCGTCGAGGTGATCCGCTGCCCCGTCGAGCTTCACCAGATCGACGCCCGCCTCCTTCACCAACCGGATCGCGGCACGTACCGCCGTCCTCGGCCCCTCCTGCAGCGGGCCGAACGGGAAGTCGCAACTCAACAGCGCACGCGTGACGCCGCGGCGCACCGCCTGGCAGACGATCATCATCTGATCCATCGTCACCTCGAAGGGATTCGGCTGGCCCCACAGATTGATGCCTACCGTGTCACCCACCGATACCAGATCCACTCGGGCGCGGTCGACGATCCGGGCCATCTGATAGTCCCAGGCGACGACTCCCACGATCTTGCGTCCGTCCCGCTTCATCGCCCGCAGATCGGTCAGTTGCACCTTGCCGCTCGTCATGGCATCCACCTCGACACTCCCCTCACGGACTTTCCCTTCACGCGCGCAAGGCACGCAACACGTCCACGACATCCTGTTCGTCGCCGCTGACCATCAGCACCCGCGCGTGCGGCCGGATCGCAGCCACCGTGGCGCCCACCATCGCGCGCTCGCCGATCACGAGTCCCGCGGTCATGATCGCGCGGACCGTGCAGGCCGCACCGATGATGGTGGCCGCGGCGGCGTCACTGTCGGTGGTGGCGACCATGATCACCACGTCTGCGTCGTCCAATTCGGCGAGCAGACTGGACGGCGCTCCGGCGTGGTCCCGCAGCGCCACCGATTCCGAGCCGCCCTCGGCGACATTGGCGACCGGTCCGGCGAGTGCCAGGAAATGCGCATGGCCCCAAGGGTTTCGGGAGATTCGCGCGACGATCGCGTCGGCACCGGCGTCCAGGGCGATGACGCGCGCCCCGCGCCGTCCGCTGATCGGCCGGTCGATGCGATAGCGCATCTCCACAGCCGATGTCGCCCTGGCGCAGCTGCTGCCGAGGATCGGGCGGAACGTCGCGCTCATACCGACGACTGCCGGACGCCCTCGCGCACCGACAGGTCCTCACGGCACGCCTCGACGAACGACGCATCACGGGGCAGCACCACGGCCGCCGACCGCACGTGGTGGTGCGCGGGATCCACCCCCGGTGGGGTTGTCCCCTTGTCCCGCAACGCTTCAACAGCCTTCTTGAGTTTCTGACGGGCCTTGATGATGCCGCTGTCGGCAGAGACCAGCATCTCCTTGGTGCGGTCGACGATCGGCCCCATGCTCTCCTGCAGCGAGGAGTCCTGGATCGCGATGCCCTTGACGCCCGAATAGGTGTCGCCCCGCTTCTGCGCTTCCCTGTCGATCAGGTAGTCGTTGTCCTTGTTTGCCGCCGGACGGTAGGTGCCGGGAATGTTCTCGCTGTGCACGCCGTGGCCGTCCTTCATCGCCTGCACCTCCTCGGCGGTCAGCGCCCGCACGGGATGGTAGTCGAACGAATACGCCCAGCAGTTCTCGTCGTCGATGGGAATCCAGAAATGGCCGTGCACCGGATGGTCACCGCGCGGCGGCACCATGGTGAAGCACGGCATCACCCACGGAGTGATACGCCAGTAGTAGGTGTCCTCCTCCGCATTGCGGCGAGCGCCGACGAACAGGCCGCCATCGGCGTCGGCGACTTCGAAATACGGCTTCAGGTCGCCCATGTTGTACTCATTGCCCTTGGTGCCCTTGAACAACGGATCGGACTGCAGTCCGCCGGAGTGCAACCACGACACATGACTGGAATCGATGCCGCCCTCGAATGCCTGCAGCCAGTTGCATTCCTGCCAGCGTTTGGACGTGTAGGTCTGCTCCGGCGGAACGAGCGCGAACTCGAACTCCGGCAGGGGCGGCTGCTTCGCCGGGTCGCCCATGAAGGTCCACAGCACGTCGCCGATCTTGACCAGCGGGTAGGACGTCAGTTTGACGTGTGCACAGAAGTTGCTGTTCTCCGGTTCGGAGGGAATCTCCACGGCCTGTCCGGTGACGTCGTACTTCCAGCCGTGATAGGGGCAACGCAGGCCCGAACCCTCGTTGCGCCCGAACCACAGTGACGCCCCGCGGTGCGCGCAAAACTCGTCGATCAGCCCGTAGCGGCCGTCGCTGTCCCGGAAAGCGACCATCCGCTCACCGAGCAGCTTCACCCGCACCGGCGCGCAGTCGTTCTCGGGCAGCTCCTCGGCCAGCAGCGCAGGCATCCAGTACTGCCGGAACAACGCCCCCATCGGGGTATCCGGACCGGTCTTGGTCAGCATTTCGTTTATCTCGGCCCTCAGCACCGTCCGCCCTCTCAGCCGTCTCGCTTCTTGCAGTGAGAGCTTCACCACAATCAAACTAACTGTAATACCATTAGTTCAAATAGCCAAGCCCAAACGAGAACTCGGGGCGCAGGAAAGGACGGTCGATGATCGGGATCGTGGGTGTCGGGGACATGGGGCTGCCGATGGCAGGCCATATGGTGCGCGGCGGTCTGGATGTCCTCGCCCATGACGTCGACGACTCCAGGCTGGCGGCGGCCGCCGAAGCGGGCGCCAGACCCGTCACCGATCTGACGGATGTCGCCAGGGATGCCGACATCGTGGTGGCTTGCTTGCGCTCGGACTCCCAGATGCTCACCGTCGCAGAGGGTCTCGCCGAGCACGGCAGACAGGGGCAGCTGATCGCCGTCGCGGGAACGCACGGCGTCGAGTTCATGCAGTGGCTGGCCGGTGTGGTCGAACCGGCAGGGATGCGGATCATCGACGCTCCGGTGGTGTTCGGCGCGCTGGGCGCCAGGGAGGGCAACCTGTTGTCGCTCTGCGGTGGCGACGAAGCCGACGTCGACCGCGCCCGGCCGGTGCTGATGTCCTACAGCCGCGGCGTCGAGCACGTCGGGCCGCTCGGGGCGGGTCAGCTCGCCAAAACCTGCAACAACCTGCTGCACTGGATCCATTGCGTCGCCAACTTCGAAGCGCTGGCGATCGCGAAGCGGTACGGCGTGGACGCGCAGCGCATGCGCGAGGTGCTGCTGAACTGTCCGGCCGACAACGGCACTTTGCGCCGCTGGGATTCCACGCGGTTCACCTGGCAGGAAAAGGATATGGACTTCGTCATGGAGCTGGCCCAGAAGGGCGGACTGGTGCTGCCACTGACCGGCCAGGCCGATCAACTCGTCAAGACGCTGACCGCCGACGATGTCGCGGGACTGCTGTACGAACCGGAATGCAGCTATCTCGGCCGCCGGATCACGCCGCTGAGCACACCCGACGGCGGGGTGTGACAGCGGCTCTCGCTAACCGCCCAGGCCGGCGAGCTCGAGCCGCCCCACGTGGTGGCGCCAGCGCGAGAGGTCGTTGAACGCCTGGCCCAGATCGGGCAGGCCGGCGCGGTCCTCGTCGCGTAGCGCCTGCGGGCGCCCGCCAAGCAGTGCCACCTGCGTCGCGATCCGCGCCAGCTCGACGAGGTCCAGCGCCAGCATGGTTGCCTGCTCCACGGAGCCACCCACGGTGACGATGCCGTGGCCGCGCAGGATCGCCGCACCGTCGTCACCGACCGTCTCGGCAACGGCACGCCCCAACGCCGTTGTGGAGATCAGTACGGGGCGCGGGTAGACGGGCACACCCCGGCGAGCCAGCCGCGACGCGGGAATGTTGTAGGCGCCGAACGTCTGCCGAAGCTCGATGCGGGCCAGATCGGCCACCATCACCTCGCGCGGGTGGGCATGCACGACCGCCCGGACATCGGGGCGGGCACGGTAGAGCTCGGTGTGGATGTGCATTTCGCTGGGCAGCGTGTAGCCACGATCGGAGTCGGCATGGCCGTCCAGGCCGACCACCCGGATGTCGTCGGCCACGGTGAACAGCAGGCCGCGGTCCTGCGGTCCCCTGCACCGCAGCAGGATCCGGTCGTCATCCAGGCGGACACTGACGTGACCGAGTACGTCGTCCGCCAGTCCCTGGTGGGCGAGGATCCGGCATGCGACGGCGACCGTGGTCCGCATCCGGGTCAGCCCGGGCCGTTCGGCGGTGACCGTCATACCGGGACCGGAGCCGGCGCCGCCGCGAGCGAGTCCGCACCGAACACCAAGGATTTGATGGTGACCGGCACCGTGTTCGACGGCCGGCGAACCCGGCCGAGATCGACGAAGTCGAAGTCGCGCAGCTCGACACCGTCGAGGATGAGCAGGTCGTTGGCCATCGAGAACTCCTCGCGCAGGATGGTGCCGAGCGTGAGCGCGATGTCCGCATCGATCATCAGGTACACCGCACGCCCGTCGGCGATCCGCCGCCGCAAGCCGCGCACGATCCCCTCGGCGAACGCGCGCAGCCTGCGATGCGTCGGCGGCCCGGACCAGGCGAGCGCCACCGCGACGTCGGCGGGGTCGGTGTGCAGGCCGAACGCGGCCAGGTGGGCCTCGATGGCGGATGCGACACGATCGGGTCGCACCGCCTCACCCAGGGCGTAGTGGGGCCGCGCCACCTGTAGGTTGCGACGCGGCAGGGTGGCGTCGGGGCCGGGGATGTAGCTGGTGATCCCGCTGAGCTGGACGGTGTATTCGGCGGCGCCGAGCACGGTCGCCCTGATCCGCTCCGCGGCGGGCAACACCGGGGCGCCAAGCGTGTCGGCACGGCCGGCCAGCGCGGTCCCGAGCCGACGGCCCAGGTCACCGAAATCCCTTGTCTCCGAGCCGTAAATGTATTCGGCCACACCACCGGAGAAGATCACGCCGTCGAGCGCACCGCAGTCGAACCTCTCGGTGAGGAAGACATGGTCGGCAGCCGGGTCACCGTTGACCGCCGCGATCACCAGGTCGGCCATCGCCGACGCGATGGCATCGAGACTCGCGCCATCGACTTCGGCGCCCAGATCCAGTACGAGCCCCGCCGCCGCGGCGTGGCCGCGGCCGGCGGGTTCGATGCGGGTGACGGTGTTCCCGGCCACGGCGATCAAACGCCCACCCACGTGCATGGCGGCGGTGGCGAGCACGTGTCCGCTTTCGATCAGCGCGAGTTTCGTTGTTCCGCCTCCGATGTCGACGTTGAGAATGCGCGCGTCCAGGTCATGCGAGGTCCGCGCGGCACCCGACCCGTACGCAGCCAGCATGGCCTCCATGTGGTGGCCTGCGGTCGCGCAGACGAGATCGCCGGCCCGCTCGGCGATGACCCCGGCGATCCGCTCGGAGTTGCGGCGGCGCAGCGCCTCACCGGTGAGGATCACCACGCCGGTGTCGACGTCCTCGGGCCGGCGTCGGGCGTCGGCGTACGCCGCGTCCAATATCCGGCCGAGCGCGATCGCGTCGATCCGCAGGTCGTCGGTGTAGGGCGTCAGGTGCACGTCGGACTCGAACAGCGTGTCCCTGGCGACGATCACGTATCGGCTCGTCAGGTCTTCACCGCGCCTGCGCAGCACCAGCCGAGAGAACGCCACCTGGGTGCCGGCGCTGCCGATGTCGACACCGACGCTGTGCAACGTGACGTTGTCCTGCTGCCAGATCGGATTGTCCTCGAGCGGCAGGTCGGGCTCGTCGTGATGGTGGTGATCCTCGCTGGTGCTCATGCGCGATCCACTGTCGGCTCCTCGCTGGCGCTCATGCCGGGGACGGCACGGCCTCGACCGGCTTGCGCGGCAGGTCGACGAGCTCGGCGGCGTACGCGTCATCCATCCTCGGCGCCAGCCCGTTCTCGGCGAGCGCCTTGGCGAACGTCTCACGGACCACCGGTGATTCGTCGGCGTAGTCGATCTGATCGCCGCCGATGCGCATGCTGATCCAGGCCTTGGGCACCCCCTGCGCGTTGCGTACCGACACCACCTCGTGTTTGAAGGCCAGGTACCGCGCGGGTTCCGCTCCGGTGTTGAAATGCTGGTGGAACCACATGTTCGGCGGCACGATCAGCGTTCCCGGCTTCCAGTCGTAGCGCCGCGGCTCCTCCCCTTCCGGCCACATCAGCGAAAAGCCCTCACCGGTGAGGATGATGACGTGCGCGCCGGGGCCGTGCCGGTGGCCCTTCTTGTAGGTCGCCGTCGCGAACTGCGAAATATGGCTGTTCATCGATCCTTTGGCCATCGAGAACCTGATATGCCCACCGCCTGCGCCGCGTTCCTTGGCCGAGATCAGCGGCAGGTCGATCGAGTTGGCGACGAAGTTCGTCTTCAGCAGCAGGCCGTCTTGTTCGTCCTTGGGCGCGAAGTAATCCGGCTCGCCGGCGAACCGCCCGGGGAAGTCGTGAGCGGTGTCGAACACGAACCCGGGTTCGTCGTAGAGGTTGATGACCGGAGGCATGTTGGTGGACGACACGAACCTGGCCGCACTCGTCCCCGAGCCGTTGAAGTGCTGGTGCCACGTGTTTAGCGGGATGGCGAACAGGGCCCCGGGACCCCACTCGAACGTGACCTTCTGGCCGGCGTCGTTCCACACCGAGGTGGACCCGTGCCCCGAGAGCACCAGGATCATCTCCTCGAAGAGCTGACGCTGCGGCGCCAGCTCCTTACCTGCCGGGATTTCGCATACGTAGCAGTCGTTGGACGTCCGCGACGCTTCATGGTTGATGAACACCCCGCGGCCCCCGCGGCGCGCCCACGGCTTCAACTCGACCGTGTTGAGGTCCGGCACATAGTGGGCACTGATGATGTCGAGGCCCTCGTCGCGGACCCACCGCACGTACGGCGAGTCCTTCTCGGTGGCAAACTTCTTCGCCAGATCCTCGGAAACGATCGCATCTTTCGCCACTGCATCCTCCATCGGAAATATTTGAACTAATGGTATTACCAATCGGGCTCATGTCAAGACGTGCCGGAGACGCCCCCGGCCCGGACGACGTCCTCGGGCTCGTCGACGGCCACGCCCCGATACGCACGCACCGGATTGGGTCGTAGCAGGAATGCGCCGGCGTAGATCGCCGTCACGAGTCCGCCGAGGGTCAACGCGGAGACCGGGCCGAGCACGCCGGCCACGGCGCCGATCAGCGTGTCGCCAAGCGCGGGGCCGCCGCGCGAGGACATCTGGTAGATAGACGAGACGCGCCCCCGCAGATCGTCCGGCGTTTCCAGCTGCACGGCCGCGTGCCGGATGGTCGTCGCCATCGCGTCGAAAGCGCCGATGACACCACCGGCAGCCACCGCGATCGCGAACAGGTGAGCCTGTGCCAGAACGATATTCGACAGGCCGTAGAGAACGGTCGACACCAGTAGCACCCGGCCGATCCGGCGGGTGCGGTCCACCACCCGAAACACCGCGTAGGTCGCCAGCAGTGCGCCCGCCGACGGCGCCGCCGACAACAGGCCGTAGCCCTGCGGCCCCACCCCGAAAACCGTCGCGCACAGGGCGGGCAACACCACCCGATATGCCCCGAACAATGTCGCGGACAGATCGAGGGTCATCAGCATCCAGATGATCCTGCGGTGCCTGACGAACGACGCTCCTTGGACAAGCTGTCGCCACAGCGACTGATGTGTGCCCGCGCCGCCGACCCCGCTGACCCGCAGCAGCTGCAGAACCACCACCAACGCCGCGTACGTCACCGCGTCGACGGCGTACATCAGCGCCGGCCCGCCCAGCCCGATCAGCACACCGGCAAGCGCCGGTCCCAGTAGCACCGCGATCTCCCGGGACGGGTTGATCAACGCAAATGCCTGCGGTAACTGGTGACGCGGCACCAGGGCCGGGATCAGCGCCTGACGGGCCGGCTGGTCGAACGTCGCGGCCGCGGTCGTCAGCATCACCGACAGCACCACCTGCCAGGCCTGCACCCGGCCGGCGATCGTCACCACGGCCAGGCCGCCCGCCACCACCATGGCCACGGCCTGTGCGCCCTGCAGCAGCCGTCGCCGATCCCACCGGTCTGCCACGACGCCGCCCAGCGGGCTCAGCAGCAGCAGCGCAACCGCCTGCGCGGCGCCGACCAGACCCGTCTGGGTCACCGAATCCGTCAGGTGATAGACGTGATAGAGATTCGCCGCGACCGTGCCGCGCGTACCGATCTGGGAGAAGACGACGCCCACCCAGTACAGATCGAAATCCCGGTTCCGCAGAACCTCCGCTATCCGCATCCCCGCGATCAGTCGACAGGGACGAGCGCCAGCTTGGCGGGGTCCATCTGCATGTACACCAAGGTCCCCGGCGCGTGCGAGATATGCGGCAGACAGCGGGCCCTGATGTCGCGCTTACCGACGGCCACTACGTGGTCAACGGCGTCGCCCAGGAACGCGCGGGTGGTCACCGCGCCCTCCCAGACGTTCTCCGCGCCGTGGGGACGCTCGGTGTGCAGCATGACCGCCTCCGGCCGGATCGACACCACGACCTCGGACCCGGTCGGCATGTCGGCGCCGGAGTCGAGGACCAGCCGGCCGTCGCGGGTCTCCACCACATAGCGATCGCCGTCGCGGGCGGCCACGGTGCCGTCGATGAAGTTGGAGGTCCCGATGAATTCGGCGACGAACTTGTTCTGCGGATTCTCGTAGATATCGCGTGGTTTGCCCAGTTGCACCACTTCGCCGGCGCGCATCACCGCGATGTTCGACGACAGCGACAGCGCCTCGATCTGGTCGTGGGTGACGTAGATCGACGTGATCCCCAGCTCGCGCTGCAACCGCTTGAGCTCGAACCGCAGCGACTCGCGCAGTTTGGCGTCCAGGTTCGACAGCGGCTCGTCGAGAAGCAGCAACGACGGCTCGATCACGATGGCCCGGGCGAGCGCCAGCCGCTGCTGTTGCCCGCCGGACAGCTTGGTGGCGTGCCGGTCGGCGTACTGCAGGAGTTCCATCGTCTCGAGCACCCGGTGCACCCGTTCGGTGATCTCGCGCTTGCCCGGACGTTGTGCGCGGTTCTGCACCCGCAGCGGGAACGCCACGTTCTCGAACACCGTCATGTGCGGCCAGATCGCGTAGGACTGGAACACCATGCCCAGTCCGCGCCTGTTGGCCGGGACGTTCACTCGTTTGGCCACACCATCGCCCGCGGCGAACAGCACCTTGCCTGCCACCGAGACCGTCCCCGAATCGGGATGCTCCAAACCCGCAATCGACCGCAACGTCGTCGACTTGCCGCAGCCGGACGGCCCGAGCAGCGTGAACAACTCACCCGGCTGGACGGTGAAACTGACGTTGTTGACCGCGAACACCCGCGCAGGCGCCGCGTCGCCGCCGGTCTTTTGACCGCGTTTACGTCTCTCGCCGTCGAATGACTTGACCAGACTCTCGACTTCAAGCACTTCGCAAATTCCTTTCCGGTCCTTACCGACCGTGGATCAATCCTGTTTGAGGCCGACTTTGGCCCCAAGCTTGTAGGCGACGGTGACCAGCACGACGAGCGTCAGCACCATGACGACGCCCAGCGCGGACAGAACCGTGAACTGGCCGTTCTCGAACTGTTCGAAGATCAGGATGGACAGCACCTCGTTGCCCGGGCTGTACAACAGGATCGAACTCGACAGCTCGCGGAAGGACACCACGAGGATGTAGATCCAGCCGGCGATCAGACCGGGCATCAGCAGCGGCAGCAGCACCCGGCGGAAGGTCTGCCACCAACTGGCGCCATTGACGTGCGCCGACTCCTCGAGCTCGTTGGAGATCTGCTGCATCGAGGTCACGGCGTACCGCATGCCGTAGGGCAGATACCGCGTGCAGTAGGAGATCAGCAGGATGAACAAGGTGCCGTAGATCGGGATCGGACTGCGCAGATAGACGAAGCTGAGCGCCAGACCCATCACCAGACCGGGAACCACCAGTGGCAGGAAGGCCAACGCGTCCAACACCTTTCGCCCTGGGATCTTTGATCGCACCACGATCCAGGCCGCCACCGCCATCAGCGCCATCACCAATGTGGCCGACGAAAGCCCGAGAATGAGCGAGTTCTTGGCCGCGTTCAGCGCGATGGGGGTGCTGAACAGCTGGCGGTAGTTGTCCAGCGTCATGCTGGAGAACGTGTCCTTCGACGGCGGAGCGTAGAACTTCAGCAGCGAGGTGTACAGCAGCACCAGCAGCGGCGCCACCACCGTCAGCAGGAAGTAGCCGATGATCAGCACCCCGACGACCGGGCGCCACCGACCGAGATCCATTGGCCGGGGCCGGAATCCCTTACCCGTCACCGTCTGGAAGTTCTTCGAGGCACGGCCGGCGAAGTTGGAGATCACCACGCCGATGATCGCGATCATCAACAGGCCGATGGCCAGCGCCCCCGCGGCGGACAGGTCCGGCGGGTAGTCGCGAAGGACGAAGTAGATCCGGCTGGTGAATACGTAGATGCCGTTCTGCAGTCCCAGCAGCGCCGGTACCTCGAAGCTCTCGAGGCTGCGCACCACCATGATCAGGATGGCGGCGACGATCGCCGGCCGGGTCAGCGGCAGCGTGATCTTGCGGAACACCGTCCAGCGGCTCGCGCCGGACATCAGGGCCGACTCCTCCAGCGAGGGATCCATCGCCCGGAACGAGGCCACCATCAGCAGGAATACGATGGGCGACAGCTGCAGACCCTCGACCCAGATCATTCCCCAGATGCTGAACACGTCGAGCACGGCGCGACCGAAGATCGGCTCCAGGTAGTGGTTGAGCAGCCCGATATCGGGGCTTCCCAACAGAATCCACGCAATGGTGTAGAGAATTCCCGGGATCACCAGCGGGATGATCGACGCCGCGAAGAACAGCGCCTTGAACGGCACGTCGGTGCGGACGTTGAGATAGGCCAGCGCGGTGCCGAACACCAACGAGACGGCGGCCGCGCCGCCGGCGAACCACAACGAGTTCCCGACCAGGCTGAAAATCTGGTCGTTGCCGTAGGCCCGGCGGAAACCGTCGAACGTCAGGCCGGTGGCGTCGAAGAACGTGCCCCAGAACAGGTAGTACAGCGGAACGATCGCCAGGTAGGCGATGATCAGGGTGACCACGCCGAGGGTCAGGAAGTGTGGCGTCGGCAAGAAATGTCGCCAGCGGCCGGGCTCCGACGGCTCCGGGTCGGTCGCGGCCGGCGGGATCGTCGGCCGGATCGGCGTGGTGGTTGTCATGCGGTTCTCCTCGGAGACTGTGACGTGGTGGCTGGGCCTGGTGACTCGGTTCGCGGTCGGCTCACTCAGCCACCGACCTGGTCGGATTTCTCGATCAGCGCGGTGTAGCGGTCGCTCCACTCCTTCTGCTCATCGAGCAGCTTCTGGACATCCACCGGGATGACCTCGAGGCCTTCCAACGGGTCCTTGACGCCCTCGGGTTCGATGGACGGCGTCAGCCCCTGGTCGGTGAGCACCCGCTGCCCTTCGGTGAGCATCCAGTCGACGAACAGCAGTGCGGCCGCGGGGTGTTGTGCGGACTTCATCAGCGCGGCGCCGTTGGCCCGCGCGATGACGGGCTGCACCATCGGCTGATAGGCCACCGGCGCGCCCTTGTCCGCCACCCGCTGCACCAGGTAGGTGTAGTTCGACGCGGCGACCTCGAACTGCCCGGCCGACAGCAGCTCGCCCATCACGGTGTGTCCCTTGACCACCTTGGCGCCGTTGGCCATGTCGGCGAACAGCCGGTCGATCTCCTCGGTGCTCTTGCCGTGCTTTTGCCAGTACTCGTAGAGCGTCAGATACCAGTCATAGTCGGACAGTTCCATCGCCAGCTGGCCGTTCCACTTGGGGTCGGCCAGGTCCTCCCACGACTTGGGCTCCTCGCCTGGGGCGACCTTGGTGGTGTTCCAGCTGGGCGAGAACAGGTTGTAGCGCGTGGCCGTCCAGAAGTCGAACCGGCCCTCGTCCCCGACCATGTCGCGACGTTCGCCCTTGTAGGGGGCGGCGAGCCCTTCCTTGCTGATCGCGGCCATCTCCAGCGCGTCGGTCTCCATCACGTCGGCACCGGCGTGGTTGGCGCTGGATTCCTGAAGGACACGCTGCAGGACCGTCTCCGAACCCGCGCGGTAGAGCTGCACCTTGACGCCGGTGTCGGCGGTGAACGCCTTGGTGACCGCATCCGCGACGTCGCTGGTCATGGATGTGTACAGCGACAACGTGCCCTCGGCCTTGGCGTCGGCCATCAACCGGTCACGCCGCTGCGGCCCGGTCAGTGCCTCGTACTGCTCGTACTTCGATGCGGTGTCGGTCGCCTGGGAGCCGCCGGGGGCGGCCGTCGGAGGTGCGCCGCAGGCGGCCATCGCCAGGGCAAGGCCGACGGCGGCGGCGATTCGACCGGGTCTGAATGTCATGTGCCTCGCGTCCTATCTTCTCAGTGTCTGCTTATCGGGCCATCCGCCCGGCATATGGGCCGCACCCGCGGCCCTGGACTGTGACCGCCGTGCATCTCTGGACTTACTGTAGGACCATTCCGGTGTGATGTCTATCATGTTTGTCGCCGGGTGTGAAGTGGCCGGTGGCAGAGATTTTGTGGGGGCCCGCACCGTGGTGCGGGCCGCTCGAATGCAGCCGTGATTCATCGGCATGCGGGACAGGCGGCGCGGCAGGAGCGTCCTCGGACTGCGCGCGGCCGGCGTCAGAAGTGCAGAGGCGATGGTGATTCGGTCCGGCGGCCGCGTCGCGCAGGCCGCCGGACCGAAGAGGAGTCAGGCGGAGGTGTCGGCCAATTCGCCCACGGCAAGATCGGCGCCGGATGCGGGCTCGAAGTAGTGCACCGTGTCGTAGCCGAGGTGCTTGAACACCCGGTTCTGTGCGTTGAACAGCCGCAGCGGGGTCCCGTCGGCGGCGAATATCTGGCACACGTGATTCTGCGGGACGTACAGCGTGTCACCCTGCTTGATGTCGAAGCGCTTGGGCTCCAGGGCAATTCGCGCGTAATACTTCTCGGCTATCTCGGCCTCGACCTCCCACTGCAATGCGTAACCACCGCCCGACAGCACGTAGTAGACCTCGTCGGCCATCTTCCAGTACTTGCCGGAGTGGCCGCCTGGCTCGATCTCGAGTTCGAACGCGTCGATGCTGAAGATCCTTGCGTCGGTGCGCTCGAGCGACGCCATGGTGCGCACCCGCCCCAGCGGGGTCTGCTCCCACACCGTGTCCGAAGGGCTGATCACCTTCTTGCGGTCGAGCACGCCGGGCGTCCAGATGCTCGACCAGTCCTCACGGGGACCGAACGCGGTTTCGTTCTCCACCGGACCGCTGCGGCCCTGCTGGATGAGCCCCATGAACATCCACGTGCACTTCGCCTTGACGACGAGCGCAAGCGCCTTCTCGGCATAGGGATTGAAGTGGCGGTGCACCGAATCGGTGTGCACGAACACCAGGTCGTCGGCCGCCCAGTCGTAGCGCTGGTCGTCGTGGATCTCGTAGCCACGGCCTTCCAGGATGTAGAAGGCCGCCTCGTTCTGATGGCCGTGCCCGTGGTTGGACGATTCCGGCGGCAACTCGACGAAATGGACCTGGATCGTCTGTGTCAGATAGTCCTCGTCGCCGGGGCCGATGCGCCACCAGGTGCGCGACTGCTCACTGTCACCCGAATGCGCGACCTTGGCGTCGTCGACGACGATGCTGTCGTCCCTGACCCGGTCCACGGCAAGCTGCTGGCGCCGGAACTCTCCGAGACCGTACGTCTCGGAGGTCAGCCCGCGGACGAATACCCGGCCCTTCTTCCCCATCGTGTTCTCCTTCATCTCTTTCATCTGTCTGATGGTTATACCATTGACATGGTAAGCGTCGTCACACCCCGTGTCCAGCGACGGATTCCCCGATCGGGCGCCGATCGGGTGCGGGGGTGAGCCCCGTGATCACCTCGTCGATCGACCGCACGTTGCACATCCGGGGGAACACCTTGTCCATGAAGAACGCGCGCTGTTCGGGCAGTCCGTGGCAGCACTCGGGGACGATGGTGATCTGGAAGTCCCGGTCGCGGGCGTCGTAGGCGGTGGCCGCGATGCCGACATGCGCGGAGCCTCCGACGAGCAGGATCGTGTCGATGTCGCGGCTACGCAGCGACAGCTCCAGATGCGTGCCCCGGAAGGCCGACCAGCGATGCTTGGGAACGTCGTAGTCATCCGGCTGCGGGGCGAGCTCGGCAAGCACCGACAGCCCGGGCGACCCCGATGCATGCGCGGGGGCCGCCCGGTAGCGATTGTCCGGTCCCCAGCGCCGGAACTGGCCGTCGGTGTCGGCGAGCGTCCTGGCGAAGTCGGCGCCGTCGGCGCGATGGTCGGCGCGGGCGTAGAACACCGGGATGCCGGCCCCGCGACAGGCCGCGATCAACCGCACCGTCGGGCCGATCGAACCGGCGGCCTCGATCGGCTCCCGGTAGGCCTCCAGCATGTCGAAGACGACGAGCCCGGTCGCGTGGAAATCGTAGTGAATCATCGGTTATCGGCCTCTATTTTTCTCCGGCGTCTCAATGCTGCCACCGGCCGGCTGCCCTGCTCGGCTCGATGCCGCCACCCCGGACAACACGGACAACGCGAGCGCATCACGACGCTTTCGCGCCCGCCGTGTCGAAGTGGTCGGCGACGTGGTCGACCGCCGAGAGCAGATCGTGCGCGGTCAGCAGATGCGGATTGCGAGTGACCTCTTCGCGCTGCGCCAGCGCCGCCAGCACGAGCTTGCGCACGCGCCGGCCGTCCCAGCCCGCACACGCCCGGGCGAGCTTGGCGTGCAGGCCGTCGTCCTCGGCAAGCGGGGCGACGCCGGACCACAGCACGGCCAGCTCGGCCAGGCTGTGCCGAATGATCCGGGCGATCGTCGCCGTATCGGGCAACGACAGCCGCAGCACGAGGTCCGCCCGTGACAGGAACGCCTCGTCGACCGCATCGGTGAAGTTGGTGGTCGCCAGGAACAGCACCCTGGGCAGCTCCGCCGCCACCGAGTCGATGCCGGCGAGCAGGGCATCGGTGGCCCGGTGGACGTCGACCGGGTTGGCGCTGAACGACGCGCTCGACCTACGCACCGCGAAACTCTCCACCTCGTCGATGAGCACGACCGTGTGCGGCCGACGGGCCGCGAGTTCGGGGATGGTGTTGGTCATCAGCGCACTGATGTTGCGCTGACTCTCCCCGAGCAGCTCGCTGGGGAAGGCGTGCGGATCGATCTCGACGTAGGTCGTCGCGCCACGCG
The DNA here is from genome assembly GCF_044223235.1 of Mycobacterium sp. GTDB lineage: Bacteria > Actinomycetota > Actinomycetes > Mycobacteriales > Mycobacteriaceae > Mycobacterium. The sequence goes on along the minus strand of NZ_JBGAME010000015.1, from coordinate 79,081 downwards.
GCGCGGCTGCCCTGGCCGCGGTCTGCGCCAAACCCCGTGCCAACGTGGTCTTTCCGGTCCCGGGCGGCCCCGCGAGAATGACCAGCCCGTGGGGCAGGCCCGCCAGGGTGGCCAGCGCGGGTCCGTGCAGCAGGGTCAGCAGGGCGTGATTGAGCAACCGCTGCTTGACCCCGGGCGGGGTGATGATGTGGTCCCACGGCCCGTCGTGGTGATCGGCCGGAAGCACATGCACCGACAGCACCCCGGGCGGCAGGGCCATCGGCGTCACGGCCATGTCGGCCTGGTGACCTCCGGCCAGTCGATGGTGGTGATATCACCGGCCTGGGCGTCACGGATGTGCTGCGGCGGTTCCTCGAACAGCACCATCGGATCCATGAGCACCCGCATCGTGTCGAGCAGGCTGTCGAACATGTGGATCCGGACCACCTTCGCGGTGTTCTCGGGGTCGCCGTTGAAGTGCTGGTGCCACAGGAAATGGTCGACGACGATGAGATCGCCCTTCTTCCACGGATGGTTCGTACCGCCCTCGGGTTCGGTGCCGAGGTAGCTGTGGCCGGTGCCCTCGAGGACGTACAGCCACGCCTCGCCGGCGTGGCGGTGCATCGACTGGCCCCGGCCGGGGCCGATCTCGAACATCGCCATCGAGATACCCGACGCCTGATAGCCGTTGCCGCGGTCGAGCAGGAATGTCGTCCGGGTTCCGCGCGGTGTCGGCAGCAGTTCGAGCTCGTCCCAGTCCGTGTGCAACCTGCCCGACCGGCGCGCGCGCTGGTCGGCGGCCAGCCGCCGCATGCGACGCGCATACGGGTCGTCGCCGTCGATCCCGCGGGAATAGGCGGGCCGCGGCGGTAGCTCGGCGACCGGGGTGTGGCCGGCGTCCTCGAGGATCGACATGCCCATCGTTTCCAGCAGCGGCTCGCTGGAGAAGGACACGTAGCGTGCGGTCGTGTCTCCGTCATTGCCGGATCGGTGCCACGACCAGGCCGGCAAATGCAGCGAATCGCCTGGGCCCCAGTCGATCCGCTCACCATCGATCTCGGTCCAGCCGTGACCCGCGATCACCAGCACCATCGCGTCCCACGAGTGCCGGTGCACAGTCGAGACCACACCCGGGTCGACCTCGTGCACCAGCGCGTCCATCGACCGCGTGGGCCTGTCGCCGTCGGCGCCGACGTACACCCCCACCCGGGTTCCCCGTGCTGTCTCGGCGAGCGCAACGTCCTCCAAGGCGACGACGGTCTTCTGGTAGCCGCGCCACTCCTCGATGAAGTCGGCGCGTCGCTTCTTCTGGACGTGATAGTGCGACACCTTCGTCGTCGTTCGCGAGACCATGTATTCCCTTTCCTGGCAACGGATTCAGCTGGTGAATGGACGGGTTAGGCCTGGCCGCCCCGGTCGGTGACCGCCTTGTAGGCGTCGCTCCACTTCTTCGGGTTGTCCATCAACTCTTTTTCGGGCACCAACACGGTCTCCGCTCCCGCCAGTGGATCGTCGGCGGTGGGGATCGCGCCGATGCGGTTGGCGGCGGCGATCTCCTGCTGCCCGTCGGTCAGTAGGAAGTCCAGGAACAGCATCGCGGCCGCGGGGTTCTTCGCCGACTTCATCAGCCCGGCGCCGTTGGGGCGCAACACCACCGGGTTGACCGGCTTGCCGTCGAGCTTCCACGCCACCGGCGCACCCTTGGCCGCGGCATTGTCGACGGTGTGCGAGTAGATCGACACCGCAACGTCGAACTGCCCTGCCGACAGGAGCTCCCCCATCACCGTGTGCCCCTTGGCGATCTTGGCATTCGCCGCGAGCTTGCTGAAGAAGTCGTCGATCTGCTGGTCGGACATCCCCTGCGCCTTGTAGTAGTCGTACATCGCTGCATACCAGTCGAAATCGCCGATCTCGAAGCCCACGCGGCCGGCCCATTGCGGTTCGGCGAGCTCCTGCAGCGACTTCGGCTCGGTGCCCGGTGCGACCTTGTCGGTGTTCCAGCCGATCACAAAGGCATTGAAGCGGTCCGCGGTCCAGCCGTCCTTACGTCCCTCCGGGCGCACCTTGTCACGCAGTTCGCCCTCGTAGGGATACAGCAGCTGTTGTTCCTGCAATGCGTTGAGTTCCCCGGCGTTGGTCTCGATGATGTCGGCGCCCTGGTAGTTGGCACTCGCCTCCTGCAACGCGCGCTGGAGCACCGTCTCCGAGTTGGCGCGGTAGGTGTCGACCTTGATGCCGTACTTGGCCTCGAAGGCCTTCACGACGTCGTCCATATCCGTATTCGACGTGTAGAGCGTCAGGCGGCCTTCCTTCTTGGCCAGATCCAGCAGGGTCTGCGACCGCTCGTCGCCCGACAGACCGTTGATCTGTTCGTAGACCTGCTCGGCGACGGTGGGGCCCGACGCCGCCGATCCCGGGTTGCCCGCGGTCGGGCTTGCGCCGCACGCGGCGACGAGCATCATCAACACCGCCGCTACCAGATATCGGCCCGAATATTTGATCACGACAACTCCTCGGACTCTTATTGGAAGAATGGACTGACACTCAGACCATTATGTGTTTTGTATCACGCCTGCGCCGAGATGTGAAGGGGCGCGACCGCTCAGATGACGAACGCTTCGGCCGTCTCGGCGGCGAACAGGTCACCGGCCCGATAGCGCCGCCGGGACAAGCCCTGATCATGGTGATATCCGAGGAAGACATCCAGCCCCGCCGCGTTCTCGCCAATTCCGTAGGACCAGTAGTCCTTGCCCAGCAGCGCCCTGGATTCCTCCACGTGCTGGATCAGCCAGGGCTCCATGAAGCGCAGCGCGGACGAATCGTAGATCCGGTTGTTGGCCTCGTCGCGGGCCGCCACGAACGCCTTGTACAGCGACTGGGCCACCCACCGGTGGCGTTCGTAGACGTCGTTGCGGATCACCACCACATGCATGACGGGGAAGATGCCCGTCGTGGCGAAATACTGTTTCTCCACCGCGACCACGTCGCCGAACAACCGACCGACCCGTGGATCGCCATCCCGGAACGGGCTTGGCACGCGCGGGCTGTAGAGCGCATCGATCCGCCCGTCGGCCAGCATCTGCGACAGCGTCGCCCCTTCGGGTATCGGGTGGATGTCCAGGCCGGTCTCGACCCGGCCCTTCTCGATCCGCCCAGGCGCCTCCTGCCCGCCGGTGTGGTAGGTCACCGAATCGATGGGCACGCCGTGGTGCTCGGCGAGGATGCCCCTGATCCACACCCCCGCCGTCAGCTGGAACTCCGGTGTGCCCACCCGTTTGCTCCGCAGGTCCGACGGCGCCGAAATGCCTGCGCCGGTGTTGATGTAGATCCCGCCGTGACGGAACATCCGCGAGGTGAACACCGGCAGCGCGATGAACGGTCGCGGATCGCGGTCCAGTGTCGCGACGTAGGTCGACAGCGACATCTCCGCCAGATCGAATTCCCGGTGCCGAAGCATTCGGAAGAACGTCTCCTCCACCGGCAGCCGCAGATACGTCAGCTCGATGCCGTCGGGACGGACGCTGCCGTCCTCGAGCGCGCGGGTGCGGTCGTAGTCACCGCACGCCAGCGCCAGGCGCAGTCGCGACATGTTCCACCTCCTCCGGACGTTGCTGCTCGAGCAGCCGCCGGTGCAGGCGCGGGTAGACCCTGCGGGCGTTGTGCTCGACGACGGCCTGGCGGTCGGCGACGGACAACCCGACATTGCCGACGTAGGCCAGGGTGTCATCCCATGCGATGCCGGTGAGGGGATCACCGCCGCGGACGGCTCCGAGCATCTCGGAGGCGAACAGGATGTTCTCGGTCGGGATGACCCTGCACAGCAGGTCGATGCCGGCCTGGTGGTACACACAGGTGTCGAAGAAGACGTTGCGCAGCAGTTCACCGGGATCGGGCCTGCCGAGCCGGGCGGCGAGTCCCCGATAGCGTCCCCAGTGATAGGGCACCGCGCCGCCGCCGTGCGGGATCACGAACCGGAGATCGGGGAACCGGCCGAACAGGTCGGATTCGACGAACTGCATGAACACGCTGGTGTCCGCGTTGAGGTAGTGCGCGCCGAGGGTGTGGAAGTTCGCGTTGCACGACGTCGACACGTGCAGCATCGCTGGCACCTCGAGTTCGACCATCGCCTCGTAGAGCGGATACCAGTACTCGTCGGTCATCGGCGGCGTCGTCCAGAAGCCCGCCGACGGGTCGGGATTGAGATTGCAGCCGACGAAACCGAGTTCGTCGACGCACCGGCGCAGCTCGTCGATGACCGGGCGCAGATCCCCGCCCGGCGTCTGCGGAAGCTGTGCGACCGGGGCGAAGGCGTGCGGGAACAGCACGCTCACGCGGTGGACCAGGTCATTGGATGCCCGAGCCCATGCCGATGCCGCCGCCTGATCGGGAACGTGATGCTCCATTCCGGACGCCTTGGGCGAGAACAGCATCAGATCGCCACCGCGCTCCCGCAGGACGCGCAGCTGGTTGTGCTCCACGCTGTCGCGGATGGCGTCGTCGCTGATCTCCCCCGGCACGGGCGGCGGCAGGCCCGGGGCCCCGAGCGCGGCCAGTTGCTCGTCGCGGAAACGCTGATGCGCCGGCGGGGCGGTGGTGTAGTGCCCGTGGATGTCGATGATCACGGGGTCACTCCGGCGTCTTCGGCGTCGACGTAGCGCAGGCCGAGCCGGTCGAGGTCGGCACGCATCGAATGCACATCGAGGCTCAGTTCACCGCGCTGGTAGCGCTCGCGTGAGCGGGCCTCCTTCTCCTCACGGGCCCCGGCGGCCGCGAGCACGTCCGCGGCCTGCACGCGCGGGACGATGACCACCCCGTCGTCGTCGCCGATCACCACGTCACCCGGCTCGACCCTGGCCTGTGCGCACACCACCGGCACGTTGACCGACCCGAGCCGCTTCTTCACCGTGCCCTGGGCGGACACGCATTTGGACCACACCGGGAACTTCATCGCCGCGAGTTCGGCGATGTCGCGGCACCCCGCGTCGATCACCAGCCCACGCACCCCGCGGGCCGCCAGCGCGGTGGCCAGCAGCTCGCCGAAATATCCGTATTCCGAAGGTGTTTCGGGCGCGACCACGACGACGTCACCGGCGCGGCACTGCTCGACCGCGACGTGGATCATCCAGTTGTCGTCGGGTGGGACGGTGACGGTGACAGCCGTCCCGCACACCCGCGCACCCGGGTAGACGGGGGTGATGTAGGGCGCCAGCAGCCCGGTCCGGCCCTGCGCCTCGTGGATGGTGGCCACCCCGTACGGGGCCAGCCCCTCGACGGCAGCCGGATCGGCCCGCAGCGGATTGCGTACGACGATCGACATCGATCAGGACTCCTTTTCCAGCCAGGGCATCAGTGAGATGTGGATGACGTCGGCGTCGTGGGTGTCGCCGGCGAGCGCCCGGATGGCGCGGTCCACGTCGGTCAGGCCGAACCGGTGCGTGCTGAGCCGCTCCAGCGGAAAGCGCCCCGAACCCAGCTGCTGGAGCGCCAACTCGCACGCGCGATAGCTGTGGCCGCGGGCGCTCTTGATCGTGATGGCCTTCTCGGTGAGCTTCTTGATCGGGAAGTCGGGGAACGCCGCCAGCTCACCCTGGATCAGCAGCGTGCCCTCCCGGCGCTTGAGCACGTCGATCCCCAGCAGCACGGGCCCGACACCGGCCCGCGACGTGCAGTCCAGCACGAAATCGACGCCCCTGCCGCCGGTGACGTCCATGACCCGTTCGTAGGGATCGCCGGCCTGGATGTCGATCACCTCGTCGGCGCCGAGGTCGCGAGCAAGGTCGAGGCGCGCGGCATCCCGGGTCGTGCCGCTGATGATGATCGTCGAGGCGCCCGCCTGCTTGCACGCCACCACCTGCGCCAGACCCTGCTGACCGGGCCCCTGGATCAGCACCGTGTCGGCATAGCCGACGCCGGCGGCCAGCAGCGCCCACTCGATACCGTTGGACAGCGGCGTCACCAGACCGGCCAGTTCGGCGCTCACACCGTCGGGCACCTTGTGCACCACCGCGTTCCACGGCAAGTACATGTACTGCGAGAAGCCACCCCACAGCGTGCCGTGGTTGTCCGACGAGGTGTAGCCGTAGCGGCGCGCGTCGGCGTTGGTCCGCCAGTCGGTCGCCTCGCAGTGCCGGTACTCGCCGATACGGCACCATTCGCAGGTGTAGCAGCCGACATAGTGTTCGACGAACACGCGATCGCCCTCGGCCACACCATGCAGCCGCTTGAACTTCTCCCCCGCCACCGCGATGGTGCCGACGTTCTCGTGCCCCATGATCACCGGATCGGCGAAGGGCGGTTTGGCGTACATCTTGACGTCGGTCCCGCAGATGCCCGCGACCTCGACCTTCAGCAGCGCGGCATCATCCGACAACGCAGGCATCGGCAACTCGCGTAGTTCGGTTGTGCTCGGTGCGGTTCTGACGGCGGCGAGAACGCTCTCGACCATCGATCACCCCTCGGGAGTCGTATGTTTGGCATTATGGTCATGCCAATATACCATCAGTGTGTTGCAGGACACTAGGGATGGGACCGAGATGCCCGACATGAACCACGTGCTGACCACCCTGACCCGGACCCAGGGGGCCAATCGGGCGCTGAAGGACGGGACGGTGACCCCGCGGGACTTTTCCTTCGAGTTCACCGAGATTCCGGTCCTCGTCCAGGGGTTCCGCAGAATGGTGCGGGACCTGGAGTTCGACGTCAGCGAGATGGCGCTGACCACCTACCTCACCGCGCGCGAACACGGAGTGGCCTTCACCGCACTGCCGATCTTCCTGGTGCGCGGGTTCCACCATGCCGCGATCCGGTACAACGTGCGATCGGGCATCCGGCACCCCAAGGACCTCGAAGGGCGGCGCGTCGGGGTCAACCGTGGCTACACGGTGACCACCGGCGTCTGGGCGCGCGGCATCCTCGCCACGGAGTACGACGTCGCCCTGGACCGGGTGACCTGGGTGTTGTCCGGCGATGAGCACGTCGCGTCCTACGTTCCGCCTGCCAACGTTGTCGCGGCGGGCCGCGATGCCGACCTGGCCGCAATGCTCATCGACGGCGACCTCGACGCGCTGATCGGCGTGGAGGTCGATCACCCCGACGTCGCGCCGCTGATCGCCGACCCGCAGGAGGCCGCGCTGGCCGCGCTGGGGCAGCGCGGCTTCTATCCGATCAATCATCTGGTCGTGGTGAAAAACGCAGTCCTGGACCGCTATCCGAACGTCGGTCAGGCGGTGTTCGACGCCTTCGACGCGGCCAAGCGCAGCTATGTGGAACGCCTTCGGGCCGGGCAGGGGACGGCCGCGGACCGGCCCTACGTCCAGGTCATGGAGACCACCGGGGCCGATCCCCTGCCCTACGGCATCGGGCCGAATCGGGAGATGCTCGAGCAGCTGATCGGCTACGCGCTGTCGCAGCGGATCTTGACGAAGCCGGTGAGCGTGCAGGACGTGTTCGCGCCTGTGCATGCCGCCTGAGCCGTCACGCGGCCTGAGCCGTCACGCAACGATCAGCTCACGCAGCCGCAGGCGGGTGTCGGCGGCCGTCTCGGCGGGAATCGTCGAGCCCTGGGTCAGCGCCTTGCGGACCGCCATGTAGTCGGCGCCTGCGTTCACCGCGTCCACCGCGAGCAGGGCGCCGTCACGGTAGTACAGCACCGAGAACGACTCGCCGTCGACGTCGCCGCGCACGACGTGGTGGGTGTGCCCGGCCGACAGCCCGGCGATCTGCAGCTTGAGATCGTACTGGTCGGACCAGAACCAGGGCACCGCGTCGTTGGCCTCGCGACGGCCCATCAGCGTCGCGGCCGCCGCCTTGGCCTGGCTCACGGCGTTCTGCACCGATTCCAGCCGCACCAGGCCGTCGCCGGTCAGCGGGTGCGGCTGCGTCGTGCAGTCCCCCGCGGCGACGACCGCCGGATTGCTGGTCCGGGCATGGCGGTCCACCACGATGCCACCAGCCGTCTGGAGACCGAGCTGGCGTGCGAGTTCCGTGCGCGGCTCGACACCGATCCCCACGATCACCAGATCCGCCGGTATCGTCGTTCCCTCGCCCAGCCGCACCTCACTCACCGTGCCGTGCGCGCCGCCGAGCGAAACGACCTGTGCGCCGAGGCGAATCTCGACACCCCTTCGGGTGTGGGCGGCGCGGTAGAACTCCGAGACCGCCGGGGCGACGGCCCGGCCGATGAGGCGATCGGCGGCCTCGACGACGGTGACGGTCTTTCCCTGGGTGCGGGCGACCGCGGCCGCTTCCAGGCCGATGAAGCCACCTCCGATGACGACGACGGACTCGGCGCCGGCCTGCATCGCGCGCAGGGCCGCCGCGTCGTCGGCCGTGCGCAGATAGGCCACCCCGCCCAGCTCCGCACCCGGCACGGGCAGCCGTCGTGGGCGTGCGCCCACGGTCAGCGCCAACCGCTCGAATGGCAGCACGCGACCGCTGCCCGTGATCGCGGAACCCGACGGACCCCCGTTGTCCAACTCGACGCTCTCGATCCGGTCGCCCGTGAGGAGCGTGATGTCGTTGTCGGCGAGGAACTCCGGTGCACGCAGCGACAGCTGACCGAGGTCGGCGTCACCCTGCAGATAGGCCTTGGACAATGGCGGCCGCTGATAGGGGGCGTGCGGTTCCTCCCCCACCAGCGTGATCGGGGCCGTATCACCCGCATCGCGCAGGGACACCGCCAGTTGCAGCCCGGCCTGGCTGGCGCCGATGACGAGCGTGCCCGCGCCCACCGTCACTGCTCCGCCGGAAGATGGACGGTCAGACCGTCGAGGTCCTCGGTCACCTTGATCTGGCAGGACAGCCGGCTGGTGTCGCGGCGGTCCGCGACGCCGAGGTCGAGCAGGTCGTCCTCCATGTCGCCCGCCGCGCCCACGCAGGCCGAGAACTCGTCGTCCACGTAGACGTGGCAGGTGGCACAACTGCAGTTGCCGCCGCACTCGCCGATGATGCCCGGGACGCCGTTGCGCACGGCAACGGCCATGACCGACTCACCGACCTGGGCGTCCACCACCCGTGCGGCACCGTCGAGGGTGATGAAGACAACCTTCGGCATGCGCTTCTCCTGAATCTTTTGGTATTACCATTGTACCTTAGTCGAACACAGCCGCTGACTCAAGTACTTTCGTTCCCCGCATTTGGTGTTACCATAAGGCCGTCATCCACATCCTGCGACCCGCCGCCCGCCGGGGCTGCGCCTCCGACGAGGACCGGACATATGCGCATTGCCATCGCGACCGACCACAACGCTGTGTCGTTGAAGTCCCACCTGTCGTCCTGGCTCGCAGAGCGGGGCCATGAGGTCGAGGATCGCGGGGTCGACGACGAGGACATCGTCACGGACTACCCGCCACTGTGCGCGGACATCGGCGCCCGGGTCGTCAACGGGTTCGCCGACTTCGGCGTCATCCTCGGCGGAAGCGGCTGCGGCGAGCAGATCGCCGCCAACAAGGTACGCGGTGTGCGGGCCGCACTGTGCCACTGCGTTTTCACGGCGGAGATCGCCCGCGCCCACAACGACGCCAACGTACTGGTCATGGGCGCCAAGGTGGTCGCACCGGCCCTGGCCGAACGCATCCTGGCGGTCTGGCTGGCCACGCCGTTCAAGGGTGGCCGCCACCAGGACAGAGTCGATCAGATCGCCGCACTCGAACAGTCGCCGGCATGAGACCCGGTGCGCTGGTGCTGTTGCGGCACGGCGAGAGCGTCGCCAACGCCGAGGACAGGTTCGGCGGCTGGCTCGACTATCCGCTGACCGCGCGGGGCCGCCGCCAGGCCGAGGAGGCCCGCCGGCTGATCCGCGATGCAGGGCTGATGCCATCGGCAGTGCACACCTCCTTGCTCAGCCGCGCGATCGACACCGCCGATATCGTTGCCGGCGAATCGATTCGAAGCGCGTCGGGCGTTGCACGAAGCTGGCGGCTCAACGAACGCCACTACGGTGCGCTGCAAGGAAGGCGGCGTATGGCGGTGCGCGAAGAGTTCGGCGCCGAGCTGTTCTCCAGCTGGCGCCGTTCGTATGATCTGGCCCCGCCACCGATCGGCACCGATGACCCGACACACCCCCGCCATGACCCCAGGTACGCCGGCCTGGATCCCGGCGAGCTGCCCGGCACGGAATCGCTCGCCGATGTGCGTATGCGCCTGATCCCTTACTGGCTGCGCGAGATCACTGGCGACTTGTCCGCGGGAAAGGTCACTCTTGTTGTTGCGCATGGCAATTCGCTGCGCGCGCTGTGCATGGTATTGGACCGGCTTTCGCCGGAGGGGGTGCGCGCCCTGCATCTGCCCACCGGCGTACCCCTGCGATACGACCTCGACGGCACGCTGAGACCGCTGACGCCGGGTGGGGTGTATCTGGATCCCCAACGGGCCGCCGAAGGCATCGCCGAGGTCGCGGCTCAGGGCACGGTCTGACCCGATTCCGCCGCCCGGCGACCGTCGCGGGGCAGTTCGTCGTGCGGGAACAGGTGGGCGATCCGGTCGACCGAACGGTGCGCCCGCGAGCCGGTGGTCAGCAAGCCGACGATCAGCACGGCGAGCCCGAGCCCGACGATCACCCACATCGCAGGCCTGCTCGCGGCGACGAAACCCACCGCGATCGGCCCCGTGACGTGGGAGCTGACAACAGATCCGACGATCGCGACCCCGAGGCTCGTCCCGATCTGCCTGCTGGTCGTCGCGACCGCGGCGGCAACGCCGGCGTGGCTGCGTGGCATGCCGGACACCGCCGTGTTCGTGATCGGCGCGTTGACCAGGCCCTGCCCGACACCGAAGGCCAGGTATCCGGCCAGCACGAAGGCCATCGGCGCGTCTGCCCCCGTTTGCAACACCATCAGCCCCGCGACACAGATCATCGCGCCGGCCAGCAGCAGCGACGGACGGGGTCCGTACGCGCCGACCATACGTCCGGAAATCGGTGCGCACACCAGCACCGCCAGGCCGAGCGGAAGGATACTCAGCCCCGCCTGCAGGGGTGATAGGCCACGAACCATCTGCAGGTACAGCGTGTTGAGGAAGAGGAATCCCGCGAACGCCGCGAATGCGCAGACCGCGATCAGCGTCGCACCGGCGAACGGAACGCTGCGAAAGAAGCGCAACTCGATCAGCGGGTCGTCGCGCCGCGGTTCGTGGAACACCAGCACGCCGAGCGCCACGCCGGACACGCAGAAAAGCGAAATCGTCTGCACCGAAAGCCAGCCCGCGTTGGGTGCCCCGATGATCGCGGAGATGAGGCCGGCCAGCAGCACCACCATCGCGACCTGACCGACCACATCGAGCCTGCGCGGGCGCGGCGATCGCGATTCAGGCACGAACAACGCCGTACCCACCAGGGCGATCACGACGATGGGCACGTTGATCCAGAAGATGGCCCGCCAGCCGATCAGCTCGACGAGGATCCCCCCGATCGGGGGGCCCAGTCCGATCGCGAGGCCGGAAACGCCGCCCCACACTCCGATGGCGCGGGCGCGCGCACGCGGCTCGGTGAACACGTTGGTGATGATCGACATCGCAACGGGATTGAGCATCGAGCCGCCGAAGGCCTGCACCATCCGGAACACGATCAGCCAGCCCACCGACGGGGCCAGGCTGCACAGCAGGGAGCCGGTGGCGAACACCGCCAGGCCGGTCCGAAAGGTCCGGCGCCGGCCGATGCGGTCGGCGGTCGACCCCGCCAACAGCAGAAAGCCGGCCAGCACCACGACGTACGCGTCGATCGTCCACTGCAGCGCCGCGATCGGCGCATCGAAATCGGCGCTGATCGACGGCAGTGCGACGTTGACGATGGTGGCGTCCATGCTGACGATGAACAGGCTCAGGCAGCAGATCGCCAGCACCAGATTGGGGCGGTCCGGCGCCGGCGCCCGGCGCGCCAGGGGCCGGCGGCTGCACATATCCGCGATGCTAGTCCGGGTGCCGCCCGAAATGCCAGACCATCATGCCAATTGATCCGCCCGCGCTCTCCGGGCGGGTCAGTCCAGAATGCGGCGGGCTACGTTGGTGCTGACAAGGTCGAGCAGTTCGTCGCTGCGCCCGGCGAGGATGGTCCGGATCGCGTAGAGCGAGAACCCCTTCGCCTGCTCGACGGTGATCGCCGGCGGTATAGACAGTTCCTGACGCGCGGTCACGACGTCGACGACGGCGGGCCCGTCGTAGGCGAAAGCGGCCGCCAACGCGTCCTGCAGGTCGCCCGGTGCCTCCACCCGCCTGCCGAACACCCCCATGGCCTGCGCGATCGCCGCGAAGCTGGGGTTGACCAGATCGGTGCCGAACGTGACGATCCCCGCCGCCTTCATCTCCAGCTCCACGAAGTTCAGCGACGAGTTGTTGAACACGATCACCTTGACCGGAAGCCGATTCTGGATCAGGGTGATCAGCTCGCCAAACATCATCGTCAGGCCGCCATCGCCGGCCAGCGCCACCACCTGCCTGCCGCGGTAGGCGGTCTGGGCGCCGATCGCATGCGGCAGCGCACACGCCATCGTGCCGTGGTTGAACGATCCGATCAGCCTGCGGCGACCGTTCATGGTCAGATAGCGCGCCGCCCACACCACCGGCGAGCCCACGTCGCAGGTGAACACCGCGTCAGCGGACGCCAGCCGATCTGCAAGTGCGGCAACGTATTCCGGTCGGATCGGGGTGCGATCCCTATCGTTGACGGCGAGTTCGTCCAGCCTGCGCCGGGTCTTGGCGTAGTGCCGCAGTGCGCGGTCCAGGTGCAGCCGGTCGTACTTCTGGCGCAGCTGCGGCGCGAGCGCGACCAGAGTGTCCTTGACCGTGCCCACCAGACCGAGGTCGATCGGGGTGCGCCTGCCGAGGTTTCGGCCGCGGATGTCGACCTGGATGACGGTCGCGTTGTCGGGATAGAACTGCTGATACGGGAAGTCGGTGCCGAGCATCAGCAGCACGGCCGCTTCCTTGATCGCCTTGTAGCCCGAGGCGAAGCCGAGCAGTCCGGTCATGCCGACGTCGTACGGGTTGTCGTACTCGACGAACTCCTTGCCCCGCAAGGCGTGCACGATCGGTGCGTTCAGCGTCGCGGCCAGCTGTACCACCTCGTCGTGGGCACCGGCCACCCCCGCACCGGCCAGAATCGTGACGCTCTCGGCGGCGTTGAGAATCGCCGCTGCCCTACGCAGTGACGCATCGTCGGGCCGGACCACGGAATTCGTCGCGACGACGGGGCGAGAGCTCCAGCCGGAGGCTTCCGCGCGCTGTAGGAAGATCTCTCCGGGGATGACGACGACGGCAACCCCGTTCTCCTCCACCGCCGCGCGCATGGCCATCTCCAGGATCCGGGGCGCCATCTCCGGGGTGCTGACGAGCTCGCAGTAGACGCTGCAGTCGCGGAACAGCTCCTGCGGATGGGTCTCCTGGAAGTATTCCGAGCCGATCTCGCCGCGCGGAATATGGGCGGCGATCGCCAGCACCGGCACCCTGCTGCGCTGCGCGTCGAACAGGCCGTTGATCAGGTGCAGGTTGCCAGGCCCGCAGCTGCCCGCGCAGACCGCCAGCCCGCCGGTCAGCGCCGCGTCGGCCGCAGCGGCGAACGCCGCCGTCTCCTCGTGGCGAACGTGTTCCCAGGTGATCTCCCCGGAGCGGCGCAGCGCATCGGTGAACCCGTTGAGGCTGTCGCCCGGTAAGCCGTAGACCCGCTGAACCCCGCTGAGGCTCAGGGTGGACACGATGTGATCCGCAACGGTCGCCATCGCCGCCCCCTTCCGCGTTTTCGCTGATTTCCGGTGCGGCATCGATTGGCGCCGCCCCACTCTACGACGAAACAATTCGGTAAGAGATTCCGCGCCGAACGGTGAGTACCTTGGCGGCATGACCGAACAGACGTCGGCTCCCCGCGCGCTGCACGGCGTCGCCGCGGCCGCCGTCGCCCTCGGCGTCACCCAACTGCTCGCCGTCCCGTTCGGACCACAGGCCGACGCCCGCACCGCGATCGGGTCGGCGGTCATCGACCTGACCCCCGGGCCCGTCAAGGAGTGGGCGATCCAGCTTTTCGGCACCGCCGACAAGATCATGCTGACGGTCGCCGTCCTGGCGGTCATCACGGTGATCGCCGCCGTCACCGGCGCCAGGGAGACCCGCACGCTCCCGGTCGGCAGCATCGCCATCGCGCTCGCGGGCATCGCGGGGTGCGCCGCGGTGTTGTCCCGTGCCGGCGCGACGGCGATCGACATCATCCCGACGGTGGTGGGCACCCTGAGCGGGATCGCGGTGCTGCGCCTGCTGGTGTCGGGCCGCTTCACCGACGTAGCGGACCGATCGGACACCCCCGATCCCGGGCGACGACACTCCCTGCTGGCGTTGGGGTTGCTGGGGGTGGGCGCCCTCAGCGGGGTCGGCGGCGTCGTGTTGTCCCGGCTGGCCTCGTCGGTGTCGGCCGATAGGGAAGCCTTCGTGCTGCCCCGTCCGGGCGTCGCCGCCCCGGCGGTTCCGCCGGCTGTCCAGCCGAATGGCGTTGCACTGCCGTCCTTTATCACCCCCAACGCCGATTTCTACCGGATCGACACCGCCCTGACGGTGCCGCAGTTGGCCCGGGAGGAGTGGCAGCTGCGGATCCACGGCATGGTCGACAAGGAAGTACTGCTCCGGTTCGACGATCTCGATCGCCTCGGGGCCGTGGAGCGGGTGGTGACGCTGACGTGCGTGTCCAACCCCATTGGCGGAGACCTGATCTCGAACGCGGCGTGGACCGGCTACCTGACGCGAGACCTGCTGGCCATGGCCGGAGTACACCCCGACGCGGATATGGTGCTGTCCACGTCGATCGACGGATTCACCGCGGGAACGCCCGTCGAGGCGCTCACCGACGACCGCGGCGCGATGCTGGCTATCGGCATGAACGGCGTCCCGTTGCCCACCGAGCACGGCTACCCCGCCAGGCTGGTGGTGCCGGGGCTCTACGGCTACGTGTCGGCGACCAAGTGGGTCGTCGACCTCGAGCTGACCCGGTTCGACCGCGCCGAGGCGTACTGGACCCGGCTGGGTTGGTCGCCGCGCGGCCCGATCAAGACGCAGTCCCGCATCGACGTGCCGCGAAGCGGCCAGGACGTGCCCCGCGGGCCGGTCACGTTCGGTGGCGTCGCCTGGGCGCAGAATCGCGGCGTGCGGTCGGTCGAGGTCCGCATCGACACCCCCGACGGCCAGGAGGGACGGTGGCAGCCCGCCGACCTCGGGGCCGCCTACTCCAACGACACCTGGCGGCTGTGGAGCTTCCGGTGGGAGGCGGCCGAGACCGGGTTGCACACCATCACCGTGCGAGCGACCGATGACACCGGCGCCGTGCAGACCTCCGAGCAGGCCGACCCCGTCCCGGACGGTGCGACGGGCTGGCACAACGTGACTTTCGCGGTCAAGTAGCCCGCCACCCCCAACTCTTGCCGTGAGCGTGCGTGCCGGTACGCGACACGCCGCGCTCGCGCGTACGAAGGCGCACACTCGACGGTCGCGGAATCAGCCACCTGGCCGCCGCGAGATGTCCGACCGGCGTGCCACCCTGGACCCATGCTGCTCGTCGACGTCGCCAACGCGTCCGCTGACGTCGGCGCATCGTCGGCACGGGGAGCCAAGATCGCGCGAATCGCCGATCTGCTGGTCCGTACGGCCGAACGCGGCGAGGCTCGTCTGGTGCCGATCGTGGTGTCGTGGCTGTCCGGGGAGTTGCCGCAGCGCCAGATCGGCGTGGGGTGGGCCGGGTTGCGGTCACTGCCGCCGCCCGCCGCGGAACCGCAACTGACGGTGGCTGCCGTCGACGCGGCGTTCTCGCAGATCCGCGCCGTCGCGGGCAAGGGCTCGCAGGCGCGCCGCACCGAGCTGATCGCCGGTGTGTTCGGCGCGGCGACCGCTGCCGAACAGACGTTCCTGCGACGCCTGCTGGGCGGCGAGCTGCGCCAGGGCGCGCTCGCCGGGGTGATGGCCGACGCGGTCGCGAAGGCGGCAGCCATCCCCGCAGCCGATGTGCGCCGGGCAGCGATGCTCGCGGGCGACCTCCCGTCCGTCGCGAGCGCCGCGCTGGCCGGAGGCTCCGCCGCGCTGGCGCAGTTCAGCCTCAACGTCGGCCGTCCGGTCGGACCGATGCTGGCCCAAACCGCCGGCAGCGTCTCCGAAGCCCTCGAACGACTCGGTGGCAGCGCCATTTTCGAAGCGAAGCTGGACGGTGCCAGAGTCCAGATCCACCGCCGCGGAGACGACGTCGCGGTGTACACGCGCAGCCTTGACGACGTCACCACGCGCCTCCCCGAAGTCGTGGAGGCGACACTGGCGCTGCCGGTCACGGATCTCATCGCCGACGGTGAGGCCATCGCACTGCGACCCGACGGGCGACCACATCGATTTCAGGTCACCGCATCCCGGTTCGGCCGGACGGCCGACATTGCGGCCGCTCGGAGCGCTCAGCCGCTGTCGGTGTTCTACTTCGACGTGCTCCACCTCGATGGTGTCGATCTCATGGATGCACCGGGAGCCCAACGAGCCGCGGCGTTGGCGTCCATTACCGGACCGCAGTTTCGCGTCGACAGGATTGTGACCGCCGATGGGCACGCGGCCCAACAGTTCCTAGACGACACGCTCGCGGCCGGGCACGAGGGCGTGATGGCGAAATCGCTCACCGCGCCTTACGAAGCCGGCCGCCGCGGCGCGGGCTGGCTGAAGATCAAGCCGATCCACACCCTCGACCTCGTGGTGCTGGCCGTCGAATGGGGGTCGGGCAGGCGCACCGGCAAACTGTCCAACATCCACCTCGGCGCGCGAGATCCCGAAACCGGCAGCTTCGTCATGCTGGGCAAGACATTCAAGGGTATGACCGACACCATCCTCGACTGGCAGACGCAGCGCTTCACCGAGCTGGCGGTCGACGGCATCGCCGACTATGTGGTGCGCGTCCGCCCCGAGCAGGTGGTGGAGATCGCCTTCGACGGCGTGCAGTTCTCATCTCGATACCCGGGCGGTATGGCGCTGCGGTTCGCCCGCGTTCTGCGATATCGGGACGACAAGGGCCCGGCCGAAGCCGACACCATCGACGCGGTCCGAGACATCTACGATCGCAACAACTAGCACACGCCCGAACTGGCGCACGGCAGTGCCCACCTGCGCTGAAACGCCCGAACACCGTGCTCGCCGGCCGTCAACGCGGACGCCCGGCCGCGGCCCAACATGTGCCCGAGACCCTGACCGTCGTCGACGGCACAGGCTTGATCGTCTACTTCACGATCGCCAAAATGACCGCCAAGATGACCGCCAAGATGACTCTGTCGCAGCTGGCGGGCTTGTAGACGCGTACCCGGGATCCTTCCGTTTCGCCCTGCCGCGACCGTCGCCGATGCGAGGATCGGCAGATAGCGCAGGCGACACATCGAGGGGGCAACGTGGCTTCACCCACCGCCGCACCGTCCGATTACATGGAACAGCACGACGGGGACATCACCTACATCCGCACCGACAGGGATCTGCCGCCGGTCGCGATCATCGACAGGTCGCCGATCACCACCAAACACAAGGTGATCTTCGGGATCATCGCCGTGGTCGGCGCGATCGCGTGGGCCATCATCGCGTTCTTCCGCGGAGAGACCGTCAACGCGGTGTGGTTCGTCCTCGCCGCGGTCTGCACCTATGTCATCGGGTACCGGTTCTACGCGCGCCTGATCGAGATGAAGATCGTCAAACCGCGCGACGAGCACGCCACCCCGGCCGAGATCTTCGAAAACGCCACCGACTACATGCCCACCGACCGGAGGGTGCTCTTCGGTCACCATTTCGCCGCCATCGCGGGTGCGGGTCCGCTGGTCGGGCCGGTGCTGGCGACCCAGATGGGGTATCTGCCGGGAACCATCTGGATCATCGTCGGCGCCCTGGTGGCGGGCTGTGTGCAGGACTATCTGGTGTTGTCGATCTCGGTGCGACGACGCGGCCGGTCGCTGGGCCAGATGGCCAAGGACGAACTCGGCACCATCGGCGGCGCCGCCGCGATCATCGGCGTCCTCGTCATCATGATGATCCTGCTGGCGGTGCTCGCGTTGGTCGTGGTCAACGCGCTGGCCGAGAGCCCGTGGGGCGTGTTCTCCATCGCGATGACCATTCCGATCGCGATCTTCATGGGCCTGTACCTGCGTTTCCTGCGGCCCGGCCGGGTCTCCGAGGTCTCGCTGATCGGCGTCGTCCTGCTGCTTGCCGCGGTCGCCGGCGGCGGTTGGGTCGCCGGAACCGAGTGGGGCGCCAACTGGTTCACGCTGTCCAAGGTGACGCTGTCGTGGTGCATCATCATCTACGGCCTGGCCGCCTCGGTTCTGCCGGTCTGGTTGCTGCTGGCCCCGCGCGATTATCTGTCGACGTTCATGAAGGTCGGCACCATCGTGTTACTGGCACTCGGCATCCTCATCGCCCAACCGCTGATGCAGGCGCCCGCGGTCTCGACGTTCGCCACCAGCGGTACCGGGCCGGTCTTCGCCGGGTCGCTGTTCCCGTTCCTGTTCATCACCATCGCGTGCGGCGCCCTGTCGGGTTTCCACTCGCTGATCTCGTCGGGGACGACGCCGAAGCTGCTGGAGAAGGAAAGCCAGATGCGGCTGATCGGCTACGGCGGCATGCTCACGGAATCGTTCGTCGCCATCATGGCGCTGATCACCGCGGCCATCCTCAACCAGCACCTGTACTTCGTGATGAACGCACCGGCAGCATCGACAGGCGGCGATCCGCAGACCGCAGCGGACTTCGTCAACGGCCTCGGACTGTCCGGACCGCCCATCACCGCTGACGAAATCCAGGCTGCGGCAGACGGTGTCGGCGAACATTCGATCGTGTCGAAGACCGGTGGCGCTCCGACGCTCGCGTTCGGTATGTCCGAGGTGCTGCATACGGTCTTCGGCGGCGAAGGTCTGAAAGCGTTCTGGTACCACTTCGCGATCATGTTCGAGGCGCTGTTCATTCTGACCACCGTCGATGCGGGCACCCGGGTGGCGCGCTTCATGCTCTCCGACGCGCTCGGCAATCTCGGTGGCCCGTTCCACAAGCTGCGGAATCCGAGCTGGCGGGTGGGCGCGTGGATCTGCAGCGTCGTCGTGGTCGCGGCGTGGGGGTACTTCCTGCTGATCGGTGTGACGGCACCTCAGGGCGGCATCAACACACTGTTCCCGCTGTTCGGTATCGCCAACCAGCTGCTTGCCGCGATCGCGCTGACCGTCGTCACCGTGGTCGTGATCAAGCGGGGACTGCTGAAATGGGCGTGGATACCGGGCATTCCGCTGCTGTGGGATCTGACCGTCACCATGACGGCGTCGTGGCAGAAGATCTTCTCCGCGAACCCGAAGCTCGGCTACTGGAGCCAGCATCAGCAGTACGTCGCGGCCAAGGAAGCCGGTGAGACGGCGTTCGGCGCGGCCAAGAACCCCGACCAGATCGACGCGGTCATCTTCAACACGTTCGTGCAGGGCACGCTGTCGATCGTGTTCGCGGCCATCGTCCTCATCGTGTTTACCGCCGGTGTGGTGATGGCATTGCGGGCCATCAGTGCCGGCGGCGCCACCCTGTCCGAGGACGAACCCGCGCCGTCGCGGATCTTCGCGCCGTCCGGTCTGTTACCGACCAAAGCCGAGAAGGAGGTGGAGAAGCAATGGGACGCACTGCCGCAGTCACACGCCAGACCGGTTCGATCCGGGGGCCACTAGGTTCGCACCGGGGGACGCTGAGTCTGTCGCGGAAGACACTGAGTTTGTCCCGGGAGGCACTGCGTTCCTGCTGGGACACAGTCACCTGGTACTGGGGGTCACTGATGGGTGACAACCACTACCGCCGCTACGTCGCACTGCGTGGGCACACCCACCCCGGCGAGCCGGTGCTCTCCGAGGGCGAGTACTGGCGGATGCGCCACGCGGCGACGGAATCCAACCCGAACCCGCGCTGCTGCTGACGCTCAGCGGGTGACGACATTGGCCAGCGGCGCGCCGCCGGCGAGCCGTCCGATGTTGGCGACGATGTCGTCGACGCGGCCGAGGAAGGTGTCACGGGTGACGCCCGAGGAATGCGGGGTGATCAGCGCCCGGCTCAGTTCTGCGAACGGCAGCGCGCTCGGTGCGCCACGGCCGTCGGGCCCCGGGTAGGAGTACCAGACGTCGACGGCGGCACCGCCGATGTCGCCCTCAAGCAGCGCATCGTAGAGCGCCTTCTCCTGGACCAGTGGACCCCGGCCGACGTTGATCAGCACGCCCTCCGCGCCCAGTTGGTGGAGCTGTTCGGCGCCGATCATCCCCCTGGTGGCCGCCGTGAGGGGTGCGGACACCACGACGACGTCGGACTCGCGCATCAGCGCTCCGAGCCGCGTGGTGTCCCCCGCCCATGCGAGCCCGTGTTCGGCGCCGTCCACCCGGCCGGAACCGGTGACCGCGGCGCCGGTGGATCCGAAGGCGCGGAAGAGATTCCACGTGCACTGGCCGATGTGCCCGAAACCGACGAATCCCACTCGCGCGCCTCGCAGGGTGCCCGGCTGCGGGATCGCCGCGTCGTAGACCGAGGTCGCCCAGATGTCGCGGCGCAGCGCGCGATCCTGCCCAAGAAAGCCCCTTCGCAGCATCACCGCCGCGGCAACGACGTACTCGGCGATGGACTGCTCATGGTGAAAGGTGTTGGCTACCAGGACATCGGCGGACAGGGCGGCGAAATCCACCTTGTCGGTTCCGGCTCCCGCCACGTGCACCAGCCGAAGCTTCTCGGCCGCACCGGCCATCGCCGCGGTGAATCGCCCGCCGACGTACACATCGGTGTCACGCAGTTCGTCCAGCAGGGTGTGGGGGTCGGCGCCGATCAACCAGCGCACGGTCGCCTCCGGTGGCAGCGCCGACTCGAATCGGCTGCGGTGCGGCATCAGGTTGGGATCCCCGACCACGATTTTCATCGTCCCTGCCCACGGTCGGCGAGGAACTCGAGCAGCTCCACGGTGCGCACCGGGGACGTCGCTTTGCGGACGCTGACCTCGTGGATCGCGCCATTCGAGCCGCCCCCGCCATCCCGATCGTCGTACCCCTGCCTATACCCCTCGATCACAGCACCTCCCGAAGAATCAGCACAGCGGCACCGATCGCCGACACCGCCACCGCCACCACGCGCAGGCGGCCGCGGTCGAGATGGCGATTGACGAAACGTGACATCACGTAGCCTGCCACCGACGCCGGGATCAGGACCGCAAAGGTCATCAGGGTTTTGCCGTCAACGGCGCCCGTCAGTGCGAGTGCCAGCACCGACATCACGGACCCGACGAGGAAGAAGCCGCTCATCGTGCCGCGCAGCCGGGCACCGCTGTTGCCCTGCCACACCAGCGCCATCGGTGGGCCACCGATCGACGTGGCGGTCCCCAGCAGACCCGAAGTGGCGCCGGCCAGAACGACATTGCGCCGTCGCGGCTCTGGCACCCAACCCGCGACGCTGAGCACCACACCGACGAGCACGACGCCCGCCAGCATGAGTGTCAACCCTCGTTCGGGTAGGACGGCGAGCAGGAGCGCTCCGGCCACGGTGCCGGGTATGCGGCCGACGAGCGCCCATCCCGTTCCCTTGAGGTCGATGGCATCGCGCTCCGTCACGGCGACCATCAGCGTGACCAGCATCGCCACCATGATGAGGGTTCCCGGGATCAGGGTGGGGTCGACGATCGCGACGACGGGCGCCGCCAGCATCCCGATGCCGAAACCGATCGAGGCCTGCAGACACGATGCGAGCATGATCGCCCCCGTCACCACCGCAAACCCGGCGGTGCTCACGTCGGCACGCTGATCTCAGCGTGCTTGGGAGACGGGTCCAGGTGCATTGGGTGGTGACATTCGGCGCGGTGCCCCGGTGCGTTGGGGTCGAGCACCAGCGGCGGCCTCGTGGTCGCGCACTGCTCGGTGGCCCTCCAACATCTGGTCCGGAACCGGCAGCCCGACGGCGGATTCAGCGGTGACGGGATCTCACCGGAGAGCAGGATCTTCTCCTTGCGGTGTGCGGCATCCAGTTTGGGCGCAGCCGACATCAATGCCGCCGTGTACGGATGGTCTGGATGATCGAAAACGGCTTCGGTCGTGCCGGATTCGATGATCCGGCCCAGGTACATCACCGACACCCGGTCGGCGACGTGGCGGACCACCGACAAATCGTGCGAGATGAAGACGTAGGAGATGCCGAGTTGCTGCTGCAGCTCGTTGAGCAGGTTGAGCACCTGCGCCTGCACCGAGAGGTCGAGCGCGGAGACCGGTTCGTCGCAGATGATCACGTCGGGGTCGAGCGCCAGTGCGCGGGCGATGCCGATCCGCTGCCGCTGCCCACCGGAGAACTCCTGCGGATACTTGTCGGCGTCACCGGCCCGCAGCCCGACGAGATCGAGCAGGCCCCGGACCCGCATCGCGCGGTCCTGACGCGTCTTGTACAGCCCTTTGTGGGTGCGCCACGGTTCGGAGATGATGTCGCCCGCCGTCATCCGGGCGTTCAGCGACGCGTAGGGATCCTGGAAGACCATCTGCACTCGCCGGCGGAACGTCAGCAGATCCTTACCCGCCAGGGTGAACGGATCGATCCCGTCGAATGTCACCGTGCCGGAGTCGGGGCGCTCGAGCATCATCAACGTCCTTGCCAGGGTGGACTTCCCACAACCGGACTCCCCCACCAGTCCCAGCGTCTCGCCCCGGCCGAGTTCCAGGTTGATGCCGTCGAGGGCGCGGAGTCCGCCCTTGGGGGCCCCGGGTACCCGGAATGATTTGGTCAGATCCCGGACTTCGAGCAGCTTCTCAGACATTGACGACCTCCTCGGGGAAGTGGCAGGCGGACTTGCGGCCGGGTCCGGTCTCACGCAATTCGGGCCGGGTGCTGACGCACAGCTCCCCGGCGAGCGGGCAACGTGCCTGGTAGACACAGCCGGACGGAATCGAGTGCAGGTCGGGCGGGGCCCCGCCGATCGACTTGAGTTCCTCACCGCGCACCACGTCGACGGGCACCGAGTTCAGCAGTCCCTTCGTGTACGGATGCTTGGGGTTGGCGAAAACCTCGGCCACCGTGCCCGTTTCGACGATGTTGCCGGCGTACATGATCGCGACCCGGTCGGCCTCCTCGGCGACCAGCGCGAGGTCGTGGGTGATCAGAACGACCGCCATGTCGTACTCCGCCCGCAGGTCGCGCAGCAGCGCCATGATCTGCGCCTGCACCGTCACGTCCAGTGCCGTCGTGGGTTCGTCGGCGATCAGCACACTGGGGTTGAGCGCAACCGCCATCGCGATCAGGAGCCGCTGCCGCATACCGCCGGAGAACTGGTGCGGGTAGGAGTTCATGCGGCTCTCGGGCTGCGGGATCCCCACGCGGGCCATGAGTTCCACCGCCTTGCGTTTGGCCTTACTCGCCTTCATGCCCTGGTGGATCCGGAACGGTTCGGCGAGCTGGGTGCCCACGGTGTAGAGCGGGTTGAGGGCGGTCAGCGCATCCTGGAACACGATGGCCAGTTCCGTTCCCGCCAACTCCCTCCGCTTCTTGCGGCCGGCGGCGACGAGGTCGGTGTCGGCCAGCACCGCCGAGCCGCCGGAGATGTGCGCGATCGGTTCGAGCAACCCGACCAGCGCTGTTGCGGTCATGGACTTGCCGCACCCGGATTCGCCGAGCAGGGCCAGAGTTTCACCGCGGTGCGCCTCGAACGACACCCCGTTGACGGCACGCACGGTGCCTTTGATGGTGCGGATGTCGACGGTCAGGCCGTCGACCCGAAGCGCGGGATCGCAGGCGACGTTGACGTCCGTCGGGTCGCTTGCGGGCGTGTGATCGGCGAGAACAGTCATCGGAGGGCCTTCATGGTCTTGGTGAAACGGGACAGGCGCTTTTGCGGGATGGTCAGCCGCCATCGCTGCGCGGGATCGGTGGCGATCCGGGCCCAGGCCGCCAGGATGGTGGCCGAGACCGTGGTGATGACGATGGCGAGTCCCGGGAAGAACGACAGCCACCACGCCGTGTTCAGGTAGGTACGGCCCTGGGACACCATCAGACCCCAGCTGATGTCCGGCGGCTGGATGCCGATGCCGAGAAAACTCAGCGAGCTCTCCGCCAGCATGACGTAGCAGAAGTCCAGCGTGGCGACGGTGAGCAGGGTCGGAAGAACCACTGGGACGACATGGCGCATGATGATCGACGTCGAGCTGGCACCGAAAGTGCGCGCGGCGTCGACGAACACCCGGGTGGACAGCTCCGCCGATTCGGCGCGGGCGGTGCGCAAGTAGACCGGGATACGCGTGATTGCAAGCACCGCAACGATATTGGCCGCACTCGGGGAGAACACATAGAGCACCACCACCGCCAACAGCAGCGAAGGGAAGCTCATGATCACGTCGGCGACGCGCATCGCCAGCGTCTCGCGCCAGCCGCGGTAATAGCCGGCCCACATCCCGATCAGGGATCCGACGACCGCGCTGATCACCACCGCGGGGATGGCGACCGACAGCGTCGTGGCGCTGGCGACGATCAACCGGGCAAGCATGCTGCGGCCGAGCGGATCGGTGCCGAGCACGTTGACCCAGCCGTGGGCGAGGGTGAACGGGGGCTGATTGGAATTGTTGAGGTCGATGTGGGTGGCGAGGTTGCCCACCAGCATCGGACCGACGAGGGCGGTGAGGAATACCAGCCCGAGGATCGCGGCCGCCACCGCTGCCACCCGGTCGTTGACCAGGAGGCGGAACCACACGGCGCGGTCGCGCCGTCTGGCGGTGGCGGTCTCGGCCGCGCCCACGACGGCGGTCGTCGGCTTGGCCGGGACCAGATCGATTTGCGTGCTCATTGCTTCGCTCCTGTCAGACTCGTGCCGGTTCCCGCACCCGCGCGTCGAGCAGCGCGTAGCAGGCGTCGATGAAGATGTTGAGCACGAAGATCGACACCGCGGTGAGCAGAACCGCAGCCTGCAGTACCGCGAAATCGCGCTGCAGGATGGCGTCGATCATCAGTTTGCCGATGCCGGGCCAGCCGAAGATGGCCTCGACCACGACGGCGCCGTTGATCAATCCGACGGCCAGGTCGCCTGCGACGGTGAGGGCCGGGGCGGCTGCGTTGCGCAGCGCGTGGTGGGTGACGACGCGGACGTCGCCGGCCCCCTTGCTCCGTGCCAGCCGGACGTAGGGCGCCGACAGCGCGGAAACCATGGCACCCCTGACCACCTGGGTCAGGACTCCCAGTGGGCGGATCATCAGTGTGGCGATGGGCAGTATCCAGGACAGCGCACCGTCGACGCCAGAGGTCGGCAGGATGCCCAGCAGCACCGAGAACAGCCAGACGCCGGTGATCGCGAACCAGAAGTCCGGAATGCTGGCCGCGGTCATCGACAGCAGGCTGGAGAATCGGTCGGCCAGCGAGTTCGGCCGGTAGGCCGCCCAGCAGCCGATGACAACCGCCCCGATGATCGCCAGAAGCATTGTGGTGAATGCCAATTGGAGCGTGGCCGGGAAGGCGCGCAACGCCATCTCGGCGGCCGACTCACCCGTGCGCAGCGATGTGCCGAAGTCCAGATGCACGACGCCCTTGAAATAATCGACCAGCTGGGAGAACAGCGGCTGGTCGAGACCGTTGGCCCTGGCGAACTCCGCACGCTGGGCCTCGGTCGCCGATTCGGGCAGATACAGGTTGGTGGGGTCGCCGGTGAGCCGGGCGAGGAAGAACACGCCGAGCAGCACGATGATCAACGGCACTGCGCTGGTGTACATCCGGCGCCGGACGAATGAGAACATGACGGTCGGTCTCCTCTGAACAGGCTGGTGGTCAGGAGTGGTCGGTCGGGGCTGCGCTGTCGCCGGCCGGCGTCATCTCGGCCAGCCGCATCTCGTCACCGGTCGCCGAGTTGGGTTCGTAGCTCACCCTGGACGACTTGCCGAGAATGCCTTTCATGTGGGCGAGGTAGACCATCTGCATGATCTCCTGCGGTTCCGCGGCGAACAGCTTGGCGAACGCATCCTGGCGGGGTTGTCCGGTCAGCGCCTCGGCCGCTCTGATCTTGCGGTCGAATTCGGGCGTGCCATAGGCATTCTGGGGACCGTCGCTGAGCATGTACTGATCCATCGAGAATGCGGCGTCACCGGCCTGATTGCCGTGCTGGATCATCAGCAGGTAGGGACCGGGGTTCTGCGGGAACGGTCGCAGCTGGTACTGCAACTGGGCAGCGGTGTCCATCATCTCGATCTTGACGTTCAGGCCGATATCGGCGAGTTCACTCTGGATGACCTCGATGGTTTCGCTGATCTTCGGAAACTGCGCGGTGCGGCCGATCAGCCTGATCTGCGCGTCCACCGGGACCCCGTCGGCCCTGGCGTCGTCGATCAACTGCCTGGCGCGGTCGGGGTCATAGGGCCACAACGGCAACTCGGCGTAATAACCAACCACCCCGGACGGGATCAGTTGCGCCGCAGGTTCTCCCAGCCCCCGGAACAGCGCCTTGACGATGCCGGGCCGGTTCACCGCGTAGTTGATGGCCTGACGGACCCGCATATCGTCCAGCGGCGGTTCGGTCGCCTGCAGGCGTAGTGCCGTGGTCTCGTTGTTCTGGAACGGCACCCCGAGATCGCCCGCACCGTCTTCGGGCCCCAGCGAGATCGCGATGTCGGTCTCGTCGTTGGTGATCATCGCGGCTCGCACGCTGCCCTCGCTTCGCCACTGATACTCGGCGCGGGCGAATGCGGGGGCTGGACCCCAGTAGGTGTCGTTGCGCTGCAGCAGCAGCTTCTGGCCGTACTCCCAGTCGGCGATGGCGTAGGGGCCGGTGCCGATGGGCTCGCGCACCTTCTCGGTGGAACTGGTGCTGCGCGGCACGATTTCGACGAATGAGATTCGCAGCGGCAGAATGGGATCCGGATTGGTCGTGCCGACGACAAGGGTGCGGTCGTCGGGGGTGGCGATGGCCAGCTTCTCGTCGCCGAACACATAACCGTCGACGTTGCACTGCAGGTCGGAGTTGACCGCCCTGTCGACGGAGAACGCCGCATCCGCCGCGGTGAACGGGGCGCCGTCGGAGAAGGTGACGCCGTCGCGGATGTCGAACGTCCACTCGGTGGGCGAGGTCTGACGCCAACCGGTCGACAGCAGGGGCAGCAGATCGCCGGTGTTGGGGTCACGCTCGACCAGCGGCTCGGTGATGTTGGACCGCACCACGATTCCGGTCGAGGTCAGCGAGCTCTCGCACGGTTCGAGGGTGGGCGGTTCCTGCGACAAGACGATCCGCAGCGTGTCGGGGTCGTAGCCGCCGTGGCCGGAATTGGCGACGGTGCAGCCCGTGGCGGATACGCACACGGCGGACAGGGCCACGGCCAGCACCCGGAACATCGGCGGCGGTAGGTGGCTCATGATGATTCCTCCAGGACAGAAGATCTGTGTGACGTCCACATATGTAGATGCAGTTTGTGATCGCAGACACACGGTACGAGCGGTCAAAATCAGCCGTCAACTCGAAAAATGGCCACAGAAGGCCCATTTCGGGCGAGGCGCCCGAAGCCGAAGGCGCGCACGAGAATCGTTCGCATCGTCCTGAACTGGGACTTTCCGCGAGAACGGCGACCAGCGCCGGGGAATCCAGATCCGGATTTCCCTACTGATTCGCATTGAGCATGAACCGATGCTATTTCCGTGTTGGACAGGTACCTCCGATCACACTTACCGTGCGTGTATGACCGCCATTTCCCGTGTCCTCCAGGTCGGCCCGCTCAAGCAGTCGCTGACCGACACACTGGCCGGCACGTATGACGCACTCCTGCTGCCGACCGACCAGCCGGAGCGGGACGCCTTCCTTTCCGAGCACGGCACGGCGGTCACCGTCGCGGTCACGTCCGGCCGCACCGGTGTCGACGCGGCGTTGATGGCCGCGCTGCCCCGGCTCGCGGCGATCGTGCACTTCGGCGTCGGCTACGACACCACCGACATCGATGCGGCAGCGGCCCGCGGTATCGCCGTGAGCAACACCCCCGACGTCCTGACGGACTGTGTGGCCGATACCGCCGTCGGGCTGATGATCGATACGCTGCGCCAGTTCTCGGCGTCCGACCGCTACGTGCGGGCGGGGCAGTGGCCGACGGCGGGCAACTATCCACTGACCCGCCAGGTCTCCGGCTGCCGAGTTGGCATCCTCGGCCTTGGCCGCATCGGCGGCGCGATCGCCAGCCGCCTGACGGCGTTCGGGTGCCCGATCTGGTATCACAACCGCAGGCCCGTGGCGGGCTCGCCGTTCACCTACGTCGCCTCACCCGCCGAATTGGCCAGGGCTGTAGACGTTCTCGTTGTCGCCGCCGCTGGGGGCAGCGGCACCCGGCACCTCATCGACTCCGACGTGATCGCCGCGCTGGGCCCGGACGGTTACCTCATCAACGTCGCCCGCGGCAGCGTGGTGGACGAGGCGGCCCTCGTCGACGCATTGGCCGGCGGCAGGCTCGCCGGGGCGGGCCTGGACGTGTTCGTCGACGAGCCCAATGTGCCCGAGGCGCTGCTCAGCCTGGACAACGTCGTGCTGCTGCCCCATGTGGCCAGCGGAACGGTGCAGACACGGGCGGCGATGGAGGCCCTCACGCTGAGCAACCTGGACGCCTTCCTGGCCTCCGGCGAGCTGGTCACCGCTATCCCGATGCCGATACCGGCCTCGGGATAGCGGGTCGGCCGCGGTTTCACCTCACGTTGCAGCCGCTACCCATGTTGTGACAATGGCCACCGGCGTTGCAGCCTCCGCAATGGCATCCGCACGCGACTTTGGCCTGCGGCCGCGGCCGCGGCGGTGGCTGTGCGATGTACACGTCGTGGTCATGGTCTCGCTCGGGACGGTCACGGCGGGGCATGTCGACTCCCTAGAACGATTCAATCTGTATCCCTGCAGCGTAATCCCGTCGGAGCCGTGGAAATTCGGAACCGGCGAACCGATGCCGGTTACCCGACGACCTCTTCCACCAGGTCGTCGGTGGTCCACTCGCGAGTGGGCAGTACGTCGCGAAGTAGCCGCAGCAACGCGGGATTGGTGCTGTCGGGGCGCCACACGGCATCGAGCTCGACGGGCCGCTCCCGGAAGGCGCCGATCGTGCGGAACACCACGCCCTCGGGATGCAGCGTCGCCGCCGAGGCGGGTACCAGGGCGATCCCCATCCCCGACCGCACCAGCACGAGCATGGTGTGCACCTGTGTCACGTACTGGACGTAGCGCGGGGTTGCGCCCGCGATGGTGAACGTGCTGATCAGCAGTTCGTAGAAATAGCGGGCCTCCACCCGCGAATACATCACGATGTCCTGGTCGTCCAGGTCGGTCAGCGTCAGCTGGCGGCCCAGCTCGGTCAGCGGGTGCGCCACGGGCAGCGCGGCGACCAACTGCTCGTGCAGTAGCGGCCTGGACACCAGGCCCGGTCGCTTCAGCGGGGGACGCGCCATGCCCAGGTCCAGCTCACCGGTCATCAACCGTTCGATCTGTGCCGCCGTCACCATCTCGCGCAGTTCGAGCCTCACGTCGGGCAGCTGTTCACGGGCACGATCGAGCAACCTGGGCAGCACGGCATGCGCGGAGGCCGCGGTGAATCCGACCGCGACGGTCCCCATCTCCCCGGCGGGCACCCGTTTCACCGTCAGCGCCGCGCCCTCCGCAAGCTGCAGGATGCGACGGGCGTCGGGCAGAAACGCCACACCGGCCGGGGTGAGGGTGACCATGCGGGTCGTGCGGTCGATGAGCTGCACACCGAGTTCGGTCTCCAGCTGCTGGATCTGGCGCGACAGCGGCGGCTGCGTCATGTGAAGACGCTCGGCCGCGCGACCGAAGTGCAGCTCTTCGGCCACCGCGATGAAGCATGACAACCGTGAGAGCGAGAACACCGATGCACTCCTTGCATCGCCGGGCACCTGTGGTGCCCATGAGGCATGAGTCTAGCTACCAGCGGGGGCTGAGAGCCTCGAAGTCGGGATTGATGCTCTGCATATACCCGGTGTCGTCGCGGTCACGGATCCCGCAACGCAGGTACTGCTCATGCAACTCCGACAGCGCGTCGTCGTCGATTTCGACACCCAGTCCCGGTGTGGTCGGCACTGCCACCGAGCCGCCGTGGATCTCGAGGACACCCGGCTTGACGATCTCCTCAGTCTTCCACGGCCAATGTGTGTCGCAGGCGTAGGTGAGATTCGGGGTAGCCGAGGCCAGGTGGACCATCGCGGCCAGGCTGATGCCCAGATGCGAATTTGAATGCATCGACAGGCCCAGACCGAAGGTGTCGCAGATCCCCGCGAGCAGGCGAGAACGCTGCAGCCCTCCCCAGTAATGGTGGTCGGACAACACCACCCGCACCGCCTGCGCGGCGATGGCGGGTGCGAGGTGGTCGAACGCCACCACGCACATGTTGGTGGCCAGCGGCATGGGCGCCTGCTGGGCGACCTCGGCCATCCCGTCGATGTCGGGGGTCGGGTCTTCGAGGTACTCGAGGACACCGGCCAGTCCCGACGCCACCTTGATCGAGGTCTGCGGGGTCCACGCGGCGTTCGGGTCCAGTCGGAGCGGATGATCGGGGAACGCTGCGCGCAGCGCCTCGATCGCGGCCATCTCCTCCTCGGGAGGGAACACACCGCCCTTGAGTTTGATTGCGGTGAAACCGTATTCGGAGATCATCCGCTGCGCCTGCGCGACGATTCCCGTTGGGTCCAGCGCCTCGCCCCAGGAGTCGGGTTGCCCGCCGGGATGCTCGGCCCACTTGTAGAAGAGGTAGGCGCTGAACGGCACGGCGTCGCGGACCTTGCCGCCGAGCAGATCGGACACCGGCCGGCCGGTGGCGTGTCCCTGGACATCCAGGCAGGCCACCTCGAACGGGGAGAACACCCGGTCGACGACGCTGGCCGAGGTGATCATGCCCGCCAGCCCCGATCCGTCACCGGTCGTGTCACCGCCAAGTCGCTGGAGGATGGCGGCACGAATCTCGTTGAGCGCGAACACATCCAGCCCCGTGATAGCCTCCGCGGCGGCGCGTAGTCGCTCGAGGTGCACGTCGTCGGCGTAGGTCTCCCCCAGACCCACCAGCCCCGCGTCGGTGTCGAGCTGGATGATGGCGCGCAGTGCGAACGGCTGATGGACACCGACGGTGTTCAGCAGCGGCGGGTCGACGAAGGCGACCGGGGTGATGCGGGCGCCGGCGATCCGGATTCGCCCGGTCATCAGTGCACCGCCTCCACTGCCAACTCGTTGGCGACGACGGCGCGGCCGGCCTTGATGATCGCGGCGAGCTGGGCCAGATCCCGCTCCGAAGGCATCACCAGCGGGGGCCGCACCGGGCCCGCGTCGATGCCTTCCAACGTCACGCCCGCCTTGATGAGCGCCACCGCGTAACCGGGGACGGTGTCGCGCAATCGCACCAGCGGGTGGAAGAATTCCCGCAGCAGCGCGGCGACCACCGCGTCGTCCTCACGCTCGAGCGCGTTGTAGAACGCCAGTGCCAGTTCGGGGGCAAACGCGAAGGTCGCCGACGAGTACAGCGGGACGCCGATCGCACGGTAGGCCTGCTGGGAGACCTCTGCGGTCGGCAGACCGTTGAAGAACTGGAAGGGCTTGCCCTCGGCGGCAAGCTCATCGGTCACGGCGCGCACGATCCGGGCGACCTGGTCCACGTCGCCGGTGCCGTCCTTGAAGCCCACCACGTTCGGGATCCGGGCCACGGCGACGGCGGAGGCCTCCGTGAAGCGGGCATTGGCCCGGTTGTACACGATCACCGGCAGGGTGGTGGCCTCGGCAACGGCGCGGGTGTAAGCGATCAGGCCGTCCTGCGGCATGCCGACGAGGTATGGCGGAAGGAGCAGCAACCCGTCGGCGCCGGCATCCTCGGCCCCCTTGGCGAAGATCTTCGCCTGCGCCACCGCGCCGCCTGCGCCCGCGTACACGGGTACCCGGCCCGCCACCGCTTCGACGGCCCTGCGCACGACCCGGGTGAACTCGCCGGGTTCCAGGGCGTGGAACTCGCCGGTGCCGCAGGCGACGAAGACGCCACCGGGGCCGGCGTCCACCCCCTTGGCGATGTGGGCGGCGAGGAGGTCGAGGTCGACCTCGCCGGCCGCGGTGAACGGGGTTACCGGGAAGAACAGAACGCCGTCAAGCATGGTGGCTCCTTGAGATCGTTGCGGGTGGTCAGTCTTGGGTGAGGTGGCCATCGACACGGCGCCACAGGTGACCGGGATTTCCGTCGGCAATCGCACTGGGAAGTAGCGACTTCGGTACGTCCTGATAGGCGACGGGACGCAGGAAGCGTTCGATCGCGCGCGCTCCGACGGAGGTCGTGCGGGAATCGGATGTCGCCGGGTACGGCCCGCCGTGCACCATCGCGTATCCGACCTCGACACCGGTCGGCCAGCCGTTGAACAGGATGCGCCCGGCCTTGAGTTCCAGCACCGGTAGCAGTCGGGCGGCCTGGTCGAGGTCGGCGTCCGTGGCGTGCACAGTCGCCGTCAGCTGGCCTTCCAGACGGCCCGCGACGGACAGCAGTTCGTCGATGTCGGCGCAGCGGACCACCAGGCTCGAGGCACCGAACACCTCGGACTGCAGTACTTCGGAGGAGACGAAGCTGGCCGCCTCGGCGCTGAAGAGCGCGGCACGGCAGCTGGTCGGATTCTCGTCGGCGACGCCCCGCGCAACGACCTCGGCCTCCGCGCCGAGCGCGGTGACGCCGTCACCGTAGGCGGCCGCGATGTTCGGGGTGAGCATGGGCGTGGCCGCGGCCCCTTCAAGGGCCTGGCGCGCGGATGCGACGAACGCGTCGAGCAGGGGTCCGTCGACCGCGATGACAAGGCCGGGATTGGTGCAGAACTGGCCCGATCCCATCGTCAGCGAACCGACGAAGGCGGTGCCGAGTTCGGCGGCGCTTTCGGCCAGCGCACCGTCCAGCAGGAACACCGGGTTGATCGAGCTCATCTCGGCGTAGACGGGGATGGGTTCGGGGCGAGACGCCGCGGCGGCGACCAGAGCCGTTCCACCTGACCGTGACCCGGTGAAGCCGACGGCCTTGATCCGCGGGTCGGTCACCAGTGCGGTACCAAGGACGCGGCCAGAGCCGAAGAGCAGGGAGAAGGTCCCGGCCGGCATTCCCGCGGAAGCGACCGCATCGGCGATTGCGCGGCCGACGATCTCCGAAGTGCCCGGGTGTGCGTCGTGTGCCTTCACGACGACCGGGCAGCCGGCGGCCAGTGCGGAGGCGGTGTCGCCTCCGGCCACCGAGAACGCGAGCGGGAAGTTGCTGGCACCGAACACCACAACGGGCCCCAGCGGAATCGATCGCTGACGGATATCGGCCCGCGGCAACGGCTTTCGCTCGGGTTGCGGGGGGTCGATGCGGGCTTCGTTCCAACTGCCCTCGCGCAGGACTGCGGCGAACAACCGCAGCTGACCCGTCGTGCGGCCGACCTCTCCGGCGATCCGGGCTGCCGGGAGTCCCGTTTCGGCGACCACACGGGGTATCAGGGTGTCGGCGACGGCTTCGATGTTGGCGGCGATCGCCTCCAGGAACGTCGCACGCTGCTCCGACGTCGTGGCGCGGTACGCACCGAAGGCCCCGGCAGCGGCGGCGCACGCCGCCTCGACGTGGCTCTCGTCGCCGTGCCGGTAGGCCGGTTCCAGTACGGTTCCTGCGGACGGATCGAATCCGCGGATCTCGGTACCGGTGCCTGCCGCCGGCGTTCCGGCGATGATCATCTGTCCGGTCAGCACCGTACTGCTCGTGGAATGAATCGCGGTTACTGTCACGCCGATCACGTTATGGCGCGCCATCAATTCATGTCCAAGACCGATTTGCACTTCTGCAATTCAACAATTGAATCGCTACCCGGTGCCGGACGTGAGCTGCGCCATCCGATCGAGTCAGGGGCGCACGACGGGCTCAGAACACGACGGTCTGGTTTCCGTACCGGATGACGCGATCCTCGCAGTGCCAGAGCACCGCGCGCGAGAGCACCACCCGCTCGACGTCGGCGCCCAGCCGCATCAGGTCCTCGACGGCGTGCCGATGATCGACCCGCACGACGTCCTGCTCGATGATGGGACCGTCATCGAGCTCCTCGGTGACATAGTGCGCGGTCGCGCCGACCAGCTTGACCCCGCGCTCCTTTGCCCTTCGATAGGGCGCGGCACCGATGAAGGCGGGGAGGAACGAATGGTGGATGTTGATCATCGGGCAGCCGACTTCGTCGAGGAACCGCGAGGTCAGAATCTGCATGTAGCGCGCCAGCACCACCAGGTCCACATTCCCCCGCAGCAGGTCCAGCTGACGCTGTTCGGCGTCGGCGCGATTGTGCTTGCTCGCCGGAACGTGCAGAAACGGCACACCGAATGCACGCACCTGGTCGGCGAGATCCGGATGATTCGACACCACCATCGCGACGGACATGTCGAGCTCACCGCGGCGATTCCGCCACAGCAGGTCGAGAAGACAGTGGTCTTCCTTCGACGCCATGATCGCAACGCGTTTGGGCTTTGCCGCCTCGGTCAACCGGAAGTCGATGTCGAACGGCGTCGCCACGCGCTCGCGGAACTCGCGCTCGAGGTCGTCGCGGGCCGCCGTCAGACCTGCCAGATGGAAGATCGTGCGCTGCATAAAGATGCCGCCGGACTGCTCGGTCGAATGTTGATCCAGCGACACGATGTTGGCACCGGCGCCGGCAAGGAACGTGCTGACCGCCGCTACCAGCCCGGGACGATCCGCGCATCGCAACAGTAGCCGCCCGACGTCCCTGACCGGCAGCTTTCCGGAGCTGGCCCGGGGATATTCGTCCTCCACGGTTGTTCAGATTCTCATCTCGGCGGACCGCCCGCGGCAGGAACACCTGTTGCCGACTGCGATCAGATCCCTACAGCAAACCATCTCGACGTCGCCGGGCAACGCCCTTCCTGGTGCAGAAACCGCCAAAACGGACCCCCCGGACGTCCGTCAGGAGCCGCTCGCTTAGGCCGCCCAGGCGGTTGCCGCGGCGTCGTCGTCGTGCGCCTTGGACCCTCCCGTGGACCGCGGGTCGGCACCCACACAGGCGCAATCATGCTCATCCTCGCACACGCATTCGACATTCGCGGCGGTGTTCGCGCCTCACTCGGGCGGTGACCAGCAAAAGCCCCCGTCGCCCACCCGCGGACCGACGGGAACGGCGGCTCGTAGCGCCCAGAGTTAGCTAGTTGGTCAAATAATCGGCACAAACAGGTAAGACAATCGTTGGCACGATAGCCAACTTCCGAGGTCGGCTGTGTCGGACATCACTTGACAACGCAAGCGATGGGTGCCGTCGGCGCAAACCTGGAGAAGATTCTTCAGCTAGCTGGAATTACTGGGAGCTCGGGCGTGATACTCGTCCTAGGTCAGGCACTCCCCCGCCTAAATGCATGCCAAGGAGCCGTGACAACCCCCGTTGTCCGGCTCCCCCGACGAATGGACAAGTATGACGGTTCCCCAGCTCCACGCCCCCACAACGACGACTCTCTGCCTAGAGGATAACCCCAGTTGGTGGGATCCCGACAGCGGCTGCACGATCGTCATCGCGCGACCGAAGACCGAACCCACGCTGTGGGAGGACTATGTTCGCGGCGCAGAACATAGCTACCGCAGACACGGAGTTGAATCCGCGCTTGACGTTGACGCTCTGCGCCGGGGAGATGACACTCTCCTGTTCTGTGCGGGGGTGAACCAGGCTGGACGAGTCGTGGGTGGCCTGCGCGCAAAAGGCCCCTACCGCTCCGCCGAGGAGTGCCATGCCATCAGGGAGTGGGCCGGGCAACCCGGTGAAAGCGCGGTGCGCAAGATGGTCACAGACCGAATACCGTTCGGCGTGATCGAGATGAAAACTGCGTGGGTGAACTCGGAGCTCGATGAGAGTGGGGCGTTGACCGACACCATGGCGCGCTCCTCCTTTCATTCGATGGCGCTGCTCGATATCAACTTCATCGTCGCTACCGCGGCGTCTTACGTCCTGAACCGCTGGCTGAGCTCCGGTGGCGTGATGGCGAAAATTCCGGCCACACCGTATCCGGACCACCGCTATCAGACGAAGATGATGTGGTGGGATCGGCAGACCATTGCCAAGAATGCCGACCCAAAGCAGCTTTCGAAGTTTTTGGCCGAGCTTGAAAGAATAAAGCCGCGTCGCCCCTTGACCACCGTTCCCGATCTGGCTCTAGAAATGGCGTAGTGGCGTCGATTCCCACCATTCCAATGCGATGATCCCCGCATCAGCGGGCCGCACGAGGGACACGCGGGAAAGGAATATGACCCGCGAGAAGGAGCGCGGTCACCCGAGACTGCCACACCTCCCCGGTCACCGGTTCGTCTGCCCAGCTCAGGCGTCTCCCCGTCGGCCGCCGGCCCCGCTTACCAACGCGGGTTCACGGTGCGCGATCGCCACGCCAGCGGCCTTCCATCACGCCGGCAGCGTAGCCTTCGCTGACCCCGAGCTCAGCAGCGGCCTGTGTGATCGCGCCGTCGGTATCCCGGTAGAGCGCGACCGCGTCACGTGAACTCACCTGAAAAATTGTTCTTTGCTGTCGGGGCGGATCATTTCGCTTCCCCAGGGAGATGCCGGGATTGAGCGTGTCCAACACACGGGGGCAAGGTCCGACCCAACCCGGGTCTACCTCAAACGTGTTGCACGATCTGCAATACAATCTTCGCAAGTTCACTCGCACTTTCACCGGAATATCCACCTCGCTGGTGCTAAACCTGTCGATGGCACCGCCGCCGTCTGTGCGCAGCCAACGCCGAGCATTCGAGACTGCAATGTCGCGACAATCGCGAGGCATGAACGGGAGGGACCTGTGGCCCGAAGCCTTGAACTCGTCGTGACATCCGTCGCGACGCAGCTGATGGCGGTCAATGCGGCCACGTCGGTCGAGGTGAGTCAGCGGGTGCTCGCCGAGCTGGTGTCGTACTTCGACGTCGACGTCAGCTTCCTGCGCCACAACGACCACCGCATCCGCGCCACCAGGCTGGTCGCGGAGTGGCCGCCGCGACCAGAGACAGCCGAGCCCGATCCGCTTGCCCTGATCTACTTCGCGGACGCCGATCCGGTGTTCGCAATGGCCGAGCACGGCAAGGAGCCCGTGGTTTTCCGTCCCGAGCCGGCGACCGATGACTATCAGCGGACGATCAGCGAGGGACGTCACGTCCCGACCACCTCGATGGCCTGCGTGCCATTGTTGTCGGGGCACCTCACCACGGGCGTCCTGGGCTTCGTGAAGTTCGGTGACCGCGAATGGAACCGCGCCGAACTCAACGCGCTGAAGGCGATCGCCTCGCTGTTCGCCCAGGTGCAGGCTCGCATCGCCGCCGAGGACCAGCTGCGCTATCTGGCCGAGCACGACGACCTCACCGGACTGCACAACCGGCGGGCATTGCTCGCGCACCTCGACGCGCGACTGGCTCCGGGCCAACCGGGCCCGGTGTCGGTACTGTTCTTCGATCTCGACCGCCTGAAGGCGATCAACGACTACCTCGGGCACACGGCTGGAGACTGGTTCATCCGGATCCTGGCCGAACGCCTGCAGCAGGGGCAGGAACGCCCCGATGTGATTGCCCGGCTGGGCGGAGACGAATTCGTCGTCGTCCCACCTGCGCCTCTGACCAGCGCCGCAGCCGAGGAACTCGCGCAACGACTGCAGGCGATTCTGCGCGAGCGGGTGTCGATCGACGGCGAGAACCTGACCCGGACGGTCAGCATCGGTGTTGCGCATGGGCTTCCCGGCCGCGACACCACGTCCGATCTGCTCAGCCGCGCCGACCAGGCCGTCCTTGCCGCTAAGGCCGCAGGCGGAAACCAGGTGGCGGTGTTCTCCGACGAGATGGCCATGGAGAGCGAGTTTCGCAACGATATCGAGCTGCACCTGCAGAGCGTCATCGAGACCGGTTCGCTCATCCTGCACTATCTGCCCGAGGTCGACATGCGGACGGGCGAGGTGCTGGCCTGCGAAGCTCTGGTGCGCTGGCAGCACCCGACGCGGGGGCTGCTGTCACCGGATTCCTTCATCGGCGTGGCCGAGTCCATCAACTTGGCCGGCGAACTCGGTCGGTGGGTGATGAGAACGGCGTGCGGAGAGTTCGCCCGGTGGCGGTCGAACGGTGTGGGCCGTGACACCGTGCTGCGGATCAATGTGTCGCCGGTTCAACTGGTGACCGACGGGTTTGTCAGCTCGGTCGCCGACATCATCAACGAGTTCGGGCTCGAGGGCGGGTCGGTATGCCTGGAGATCACCGAAAGCGTTGTGGTGCAAGATATCGAAACCACCCGCATCACGCTGGCCGGCCTACACGAGGCGGGCGTGCAGGTCGCCATCGACGATTTCGGCACAGGTTACAGCGTGCTATCCCTGTTGAAGTCGCTGCCCGTGGATACGCTGAAGATCGACAGGGGTTTCGTGCGCGATCTCGGTTCCAGTCCCGGCGATCTGGCGATCGTGCGTGCCATCATTGCCCTGGCCGAGGCGTTCGGCCTCAGCCTGGTCGCCGAGGGTGTCGAAACTGAGGAAGCCGCGATCACGCTGTTGCACCACGGATGTCATCGTGCGCAGGGTTTCCTGCTGTCCCGGCCCATTCCCAGTGCCGAGATGGAGGCATTACTGACGGTAGGGCGGGTACCCGTGCACTTCTCGACTGCGCCGCGCCTTTAGCCTGGCGGGCTGCTTGGTCTCGTGGAGTGAATCGTGCAGTTGGCGATTTGTCGCGCAGTACGCGGGTTTGGGAAGCGCTTCGACAGCCTCTCGGGTGAGCAGTTCGACGCGGCC
The DNA here is from genome assembly GCF_044223235.1 of Mycobacterium sp. Classification (GTDB taxonomy): domain Bacteria; phylum Actinomycetota; class Actinomycetes; order Mycobacteriales; family Mycobacteriaceae; genus Mycobacterium. Next base: position 40,383 of record NZ_JBGAME010000015.1, on the reverse strand, counting down.
GAACCGACTGGCGTTCTGGCTGACGAGACAGACGTCGATCGGACCCTCGCCGATGCGCAACGGCCCGGGAATTATGGAGGAGTCCACCGGTAGTCCGATGGTGACCGCGATTCCCCGGCGCGCCCGCACGGCGAAGGGGCCATCGGGCGTCGCGAACACGGCGCCCACCGCCTCGCCCTCCTCGAACACGATTCGCTGGAGAGGGCTGTCGTCACGGATGTCGATCGCCCGGCAGCGGGCTTGAGTCCGAAGCCATTCGATGAGAGCGCCGCGGGCATCCCGTCCGGTTTCGAACTGAAAGGATCCGATGACAGTGACCTCGATCGCCTCGCCCGTCCGCGTCCGCATGGTGGTCGTATCCGGTCCGGCGACACGGGTGTGCATGAATCCGTAGGGCGAGACGAGGCACCGCGCCGCCCAGTCGCGAAGGCGCGCACCGAAGAACGGCTCGACACGCTCTTTTCGCTTCCTTTCGGCCGCTGGCTGATCGCGGACCACCCGAACCGAGACCTCCGCGTCGCGTGCGGACGCGCGAAGGAGTCCGACGTCACCGGTCACCGCGCTGAAATACTCATTCGTTTCCGGATCCGGCACCTCGGCGTCGAGCCACGCATGCGTCCGTTCCGCGGGCACACCGCCCGTCTCCACCAGCTCCTGCGCCCGGGTGCCGGTCACAAAGACTTCCCACCCGGCATCCACGGCTGCGATCGCACTGGCCAGCCCGCCCGCGCCCGCCCCGACGCAAACGACGTCAACCTCAACGTTCCACATGTGCTAATTACCTATGAATTGCTTGATATGCACATCAGCCGACGAAATTAGCTGAAGCCGACCGACATGCCAGGCAGCCCTCAACGCGTTATCCACAGCGAAACCCCCACATCCCTAATGACTTATTGCCAGCCGACGCGCAGTACTTCGAAATATAATCCGGGTCGCCATAGCCTGGGGCGGAAATACGAGGGGTTTGCCAGCGCAGGCTATGGCAACGCTGCGACAATACCACTGCGCCGGCCCAATCGGGCGTGCGCCCTCGCGCGGCGCGCTTTTGCCACCCCGACCCTCACCTCCCTTGGCGTCCTCCCCGACCCAAAACCAAGAGTTATCACGGTAGGAACCTTACATACCTTTTGAATGATCGGGACGCAGTCGAATGACTTCGAGTATCCACCACGCGATCATGTTGCCTGCCGCGGCGTTCGTCAATGCGACCTGTTACGACTGCGCTGGGAGTAAACGGATGGGACAATCTCCCGGTCGATTTCCGGCACCGCGAGCGCGTTGCACACCTTGCGCCACGCCGGCGCACAGATCCGAGGTTCATCGGTGACCGAACAGCTCGACCGAAAAGCCGACACCACACGGCAGCAGATCCTGCGCGCGGCATCGCACCAATTCGCTCGCCGGCCGTACAGCCTGGTCAGCCTCGACGACATCCTGGCCGACGCTGCGGTCACCAAGGGTGCAATGTACTTCCATTTCCGGTCCAAACATGCCCTGGCCTCCGAGATCATCGAGCAGAACGCCCGTGACGGCCGAGCGAGGGTCGACGAAGTCCTCGCGCGTGGCCTGTCAGGGATGGAGACTCTCATCGATGCCATCTACGGTCTCGCGATCGAGGACCTTTCCGACGACGTCGCCAGGGCGGGCTTCAACCTGCTCGAATCGATCGGACGGAGCGAGGGGCTTCATGCTCGGGTGGTCGGCGCCATGGTCTCGGACTTCACGTCGATCGCCGCGCGGGCAATCCATGAGAAAGATGTGATCGAGGGTCTCGATCCCGAGGATGTCGCCAGGCTGCTGGTGGCGCTGTATCTGGGCATTCGCCAGGCGAGCGATATCGACGCCCCCGAACGGTTGCTCCACGACCTCGAGAAGGCATGGAGCCTCGCACTGCCCGGGTTCGCCAACCCGGACCGGCTGGGCTACCTGACGCAGTTCCTCCGACGAAGGACCGGCCTGGCCATCCGCAGGACGACCGCGCGGAAGGCCGAATGATCTATGATCCGCGTTCGGGACAGTCGTCAACCCGCCCGGCAGCACGCAACCCCGGAGGAACGCGGACATGGTGCGCCAAGCCCGATCCGAACTCACCCGGCGCAGGATCCTCCACTCCGCTGTCGAGGTGTTCAGCGAAATCGGTTATCCCGCTGCAGGTCTGGGTGACATCATCGACCGCGCCGAGATGACCAAGGGCGCCCTCTACTATCATTTCGAATCCAAGGAGGCGCTGGCGACCGCCATCATCGCCGAAAGTAGCGCCAACCTGGTGAACGTGTTCCGCACTATCAGCGAATCATCCTCGCCCGCAATGGAGAGCGTCATCCACGGCACCCTCGCTATCGCCGATGTCCTCGAGACCGACCAGCAGGCGCGTGTCGGCGTACAGCTCCTACGGGCGCTGGCTGGGTCCAACAAGGCGGCCGACGACACCTATGCCTCATGGCTCGAGTCGATCGTCGAGATCCTCCGCCAGGCGGGCGCCGAGGAGGATACCCGCCCCGACCTCGATTCCGTCGCCGCCGCCGAAGTGGTCCTCGGGACCCTGCTGGGCGCCGAGCTGCTCTCCGATGCAACATCGGGAGACCTACGGCAGCTGATTACCCACGCCTGGGAGATGCTGCTGCCTTCGGTCGTCAGTGAACAGTCCCTCGACTATTTCCGCGAGTTCCTCTCCCGGGAGGCCCTGCGGCGTCCCCCGCCGGCCGGTGAGGGCTGATCACACTTCGTCTCCGACCGACTCACACCTCTTCGACTCAAACCTCGTCGACCCACAACTGCTCGGTCAGATCCTGGAATGTCGCCAGTGCAACCGGATCGGTACCCCGCAGGAGAGCCGACTTGCTCAACCTGGCCCGCACGATCGACGTATCGCTGTGGACGAGTTCGACGATGAGATCGGCGTTGGCGCGCACGACCGAAACCGCCGATTCATCGACGGGCATGGCGTGGAAGATCTCCGCGAACTTCAGCGACCGAACCGCGTCAGACGAATATCCGAGCATCTCGGCGAATGCCGTGTTGGCAAACACGATGGTGCCGTCCTCGGCGATGGCGAGCACGGGCACCGGCAACCGCTCGAGCACCACCAGCGCAGGCAATTGACTGAGCAAGGCCATCGGGTTCAGTTCATCCTGGCTGTTCTGGCGCCGGTCCACGTGAGCAATTATCGCCCCTTGGCGGCAAACCGGCGCCAAGTTCATGTCGGATCCTCGTAGGTGTTGACCCGACGTCATGTCAGCGCGGTCGATCCCCGAGTCACCGCACCCTCATCACGACACCCGCGGAGCCCCGCGGGCGAACAACCGGCAGCGATATCGCCGCCCCGGCGGCTGACCGCCTACGCTGATCGGAGCATAATTCGCACCCTCGGGAGGTCGCCGATGACGAACCTCGACGCATTGCGCCAGCGCGTGCCGCCTGGCATCTTGCTCACCGATCCCGAGCTGGTCGAGCCGTATCGCCGGGACATGACCGACCTCGTCGACGCGGGCAAGCCCGCAGCCGTCCTGAGGCCTACAAGCACGGCGGAGGTGTCGGCAATCCTGGCCTGGGCCAACGACTCCCGCACCGTCGTCGTTCCCCGCGGAGCTGGTACCGGTTTGTCGGGCGGTGCCGCGGCGCTCGACGGCTGCGTCATCGTGTCCATGGAACGGATGCGCGAAATTCGCGAGATCGACTCCGCCAACCACACCGCTGTCGTGGAGGCCGGCGTGATCAACGCCGACGTCAGCAGGGCCGTCGCCGACACGGGGCTGTTCTATCCCCCGGATCCGGGAAGTTACGAAATATCAACCATCGGTGGGAATCTCGCGACCAACGCCGGCGGTATGCGGTGCGTCAAGTATGGTGTCACCCGCAACAGCGTCCTCGGCCTCGAAGTCGTGCTGGCCGGCGGGCGGATCCTGCACACAGGTGGCACGACGATCAAAGACGTCGCAGGCCTCGACCTGACCCAGCTGTTCGTCGGCTCGGAGGGCACCCTCGGCATCATCACCGCTGCCACATTGCGGCTGCGCCCCTTGCCCGTGGCCACGGCGACATTCGCCGCGACGTTCTCGTCCCTCGACGCGGGCGGACGCGCGCTGGACGCGATACGCGCGACCCGCGTCACGCCGAGCATGCTCGAGATCATGGACAACACTACGATCAACGCGGTGGAGGACTACAAGCGAATGGACCTCGACCGATCCACCGCGCTGCTGCTGATTGGGCAGGCCGACGGACCCGACGCCGGCGGACAGGTCGATCAAATGCTGGCGGCGTGCACGTCGGCGGGCGCCGACCTGGCTGTCGCCGCCGAGGATCCGGAAGAGGCCGATCTCCTCCTGGAGTCCCGCCGTGCCGCCGGATGGGCCCTCACCCAACAGGGAGCCACGGTCGTCGAGGACGTCGCGGTGCCGCGCAGCGCGCTCGGACAGATGATCGCTGCGGTGCCGCGCATCGGCGCTGAGCTCGGCGTCCGCATCGCGACGGTCGGCCACGCCGGCGACGGCAACATCCACCCGATCCTGCTCCTGCCCGACCTGACCGACGGCACCCGAAAGCGCGCCATGCAGGCCGCCGACCGGATCTGTGCGACGGCGATCGCCCTCGGCGGCAGCATCACCGGTGAGCACGGCATCGGTGAGCTCAAGCGTCACTGGCTCCCCGATCAGCTCGACCAGACGGCGCTGGATGTGCAGACGGCCATCAAATGCGCACTCGACCCGAACACGATCCTCAATCCCGGCCGCGGGTTCTGACGGTACCGGCCATGTTGTTCGACAGAATCCACCATGCTGCCATCATCTGTTCGGATTACGCTGTCTCCAAACGGTTTTACACAGAGATCCTGGGATTGACCGTGGTGCGCGAAGTTCACCGTCGCGAACGGGGTTCCTACAAGCTGGATTTGGCGCTGCCCGACGGTGCCCAGATCGAGCTGTTCTCATTCCCCGAGCCGCCCCCGAGGCCGAGCTATCCCGAGGCCTGCGGCCTGCGTCATCTGGCGTTCGTGACTCCTGATCTGGACGCCGCCGTCCGCGACCTGCAGGACAAAGGGGTCTCGGTCGAACCGGTTCGCGTCGACGAACACACCGGACGGCGTTTCACCTTCTTCGCCGACCCCGACGGCCTGCCGCTGGAACTGTACGAGGACTAGCACTCACGCAAGCCACCGGCTTGCGACGGTCAAACCACCAGCACCACCACGGTTCTCGAAACCGATAGCTCGTCACACCCAGGCCGACCTCTCGTCGGCCGTCAGTGCGGGCGCCATAGCGGCGGCCGTGCGCGCGGACTGCAGTCCCGCTTCGATGACAGCCATGACGCCGAGCGCCTCATGCGGCGGCACCGGATTGGGCCCTCCCTCGGCGATCGCCCTCTGCAGGTGCACGTAGTACTGGAGCTGATCGCCCGCCGGTGTCGGCAGGACGCGCGTTTCGCCGGAGCCGTCGAAGAGGACCATGTCATCGGGATCGTCTCCCCACCCCGCACTGCCCGGGGCGATCCCCTCCCGCAGCCGCGCTTCCTGCAGATCACTGCCGCACTTGACCAGCGTTCCCGCGTCGCCGTGCACGATGAACCGGGTGTGGGCGCCCGCCGCGACCATGCTGGCGTGCAGAATCACCCGGCGGCGCTCGTAATCGAGAACGACATGTGCCCAGTCGTCTGTCTGCGATCCGTCGCGCAGCCGGGCCAGGTCGGCGGTGACGCGTGAGGGCAGGCCGAACAACTGCAACACCTGATCGACCAGGTGAGGCCCCAGATCGAACCATAGGCCGCCACCCGGTCCCGCGTTCTCGCGCCAGCGATTCTGTGGGGTCGGCCGAAACCGGTCGATATGGGATTCGAAGTGTTTGACCTCGCCGATCAGACCCGCTCCGATGACCTGCTTGACGCCGAGGTAATCGCTGTCCCAGCGACGGTTCTGGAATACCGAGACGAGCCGTCCGCAGCGTTCGGCCGTCGCGACGATCGACCTGGCGTCGTCCAGCGACAGGGCGAACGGCTTGTCGACTACGACGTGCCGCCCGGCGTTCAAGGCGGCCTCGGCAAGTGGGCGGTGCGTGTCGTTCGGCGAGGCGACGACGACCAGGTCCACTCCGTCGCGCTGCACCAGCTCGTAGGGATCGGCCACGACATCCACATCGGGGTGGTCGGCATGCACATCGGAGGCGCGACGTGAGGCAACGGCGACAAGCCGGAGGCCCGGAGTCGCTGTGATCATCGGGGCGTGAAATACCTTGCCGACGAATCCATATCCGATCAGTCCGACGGTGACCGGTGAGTCAAACGACGACATGCTCATCCCTTCAGTCGGTCTCGGCACGCGCCTGTCAGCCGCGATCTGGTCAACAAGCGGGCCCGACACATTATGGTTAGACGCGCAATCGATGGTGACATGAATGCCCACCCGGATGAGGTTTGCTCAGCACGCACCCGCCGCCCCGACGCTGTCGGCGGTGGACGGTGAAGTGCGCATCGATCACATGTTCTGGGCGTGTCCGGGAGCATCGATGCTTGCTGCGACTCGATCCGGGCTGTGCCCTGCCGTCGGCCCGTCGGTCCGGGCCGGCACCAATCCACCCAGGAGGAGCACCCGATGACGAAGTACGTATTCGATTTCACCGAGGGCGACAAGGATCAGAAGGACCTGCTGGGCGGCAAGGGAGCCAACCTGGCCGAGATGACAAAACTCGGTTTGCCGGTGCCGCCCGGGTTCACCATTTCGACGGTGGCCTGCCGAGAGTACCTGGCACAGGGCAGCGAGCCCGGTGAACTGCGGGTGCAGGTAACGATGGCCTTGCGCCACTTGGAGGACACCATCGGCCGGCGGCTGGGTGACCGCCACGACCCGTTGCTGGTCAGTGTTCGCTCCGGCGCGGCGTTCTCCATGCCGGGAATGATGGAGACGGTGCTCAACATCGGGCTCAACGACGCCAGCGTGAAGGGACTGGCGGAGGAGTCCGGCGACGAGCGCTTCGCCTGGGATTCCTATCGGCGGCTGGTGCAGATGTTCGGCAAGACAGTGCTGGAGATGCCCGGCGAGGTGTTCTCCGATGCGCTGGACAAGGCGAAGTCGACCAAGGGGGTGTCCAGCGACGTCGACCTCGACGTCGAGGATCTCAAGGCGCTGGTCGGCACGTTCAAGGATGCCGTGCGCGAGCATTCCGGGCAGGAGTTCCCGCAGCATCCCCGCGAGCAACTGGATATGGCCATCAACGCGGTCTTCAACTCCTGGAATACCGAGCGGGCGCGGTTGTACCGGCGCCGCGAGCGAATCCCGCAGCACCTGGGGACCGCCGTGAACATCTGCACGATGGTGTTCGGCAACCTGGGCGAGTCCAGCGGCACCGGCGTCGCGTTCACCCGTGACCCCGCCTCCGGCCGGACGGGCGCATACGGGGATTACCTGTCCAACGCCCAGGGCGAGGACGTCGTCGCCGGTATCCGCAACACCCTGTCGCTGGACGATCTGCAGATATTGGACCCGTCCTCGCACCGTCACCTGACGAAGGTGATGCGCCGGCTCGAGACGCACTACCGCGACCTGTGCGACATCGAGTTCACCATCGAACGCGGCAAGCTGTGGATGCTGCAGACCCGCGTCGGCAAACGCACCGCGGCGGCGGCGTTCCGGATCGCCGCGCAGCTGGTCGACGAGGGCATGATCACCATGGACGAGGCGCTCGGCCGGGTGTCCGGGTCTCAGCTGGCCCTGCTGATGTTCCCGCAGTTCGACCGGTCCGCCCCTCGCGAACTGCTGACACGGGGAATGGCCGCCTCCCCCGGGGCGGCGGTGGGTCGAGCGGTATTCGATTCGCCCACCGCCAGGGCCTGGTCCGAGCGCGGCGAGCAGGTCGTGCTGGTGCGCAAGGAAACCAACCCCGACGACCTCGAGGGCATGCTCGCGGCGGCCGGCATCCTCACCGCACGGGGAGGGAAGACTTCGCACGCCGCAGTGGTCGCCCGCGGGATGGGCAAGACCTGCGTGTGCGGTGCCGAGGCACTCGATGTCGACTCCTCGGCCCGCACCGCGCGAGTCGGTGGCATGCTCATCGCCGAGGGTGACGAGATCAGCATCGATGGATCGACCGGTGAGATCTTCCTCGGAGCCATGCCCGTCGTGGCGTCTCCGGTGCAGACCTACATCGAGTCGGGTCTGGCCGCCGCCCTCGACGGAACTGACGACGAGACAGCGGCGCTGGTCGAGGCCGTGGATCGGTTACTGACCCATGCCGACGCCCGGCGGCGCCTCGCGGTTCGCGCGAATGCCGACACCACCGAGGATGCGGCGCGGGCGAAATCCTTTGGTGCACAGGGTATTGGACTGTGTCGCACGGAGCACATGTTCCTCGGCGATCGCAGGGTGCTGATCGAACGGGTGATCCTGGCAGGCACACCCGAGGAACGCGACGACGCGCTGGGTGCACTGTTGACGTTGCAGCGCAAGGACTTCGTCGAACTGCTGGACGCGATGGACGGCCTGCCGGTGAACATCCGGCTGCTGGACCCGCCGCTGCACGAATTCCTGCCGGACCGTACCGAATTGGCCGTCCGGGTGTCTGTCGCGGACGCGAGGGGTGAAACGGGTGCGCAGGTGGACGCGGACCGCAAGGTGCTGGCCGCCGTGGAGAATCTGCACGAGTCGAACCCGATGCTGGGGTTGCGCGGTGTCCGCCTGGGCCTGGTGACGCCTGGGCTGTTCGCGTTGCAGGTCCGCGCGATCGGCGAGGCGGCGTGCGCTCAGATCGCTGCGGGGAAGGATCCGAAGGTCGAGATCATGGTCCCGCTGGTGGGTTCGGTGATGGAGCTGCACCTGGTGCGTGACGAGGCCGAACAGATTCTCGCCGATGTGGCCGCGGACCACGGCGTCACACTGCAGATACCCATCGGCACGATGATCGAGTTGCCGCGCGCGGCGCTGACTGCGCATCGCATCGCCGAGGCAGCGGAGTTCTTCTCCTTCGGCACCAACGACCTGACCCAGACGACATGGGGGTTCTCCCGCGACGACGTCGAATCCTCGTTGTTCGCCACCTACCTGGACAAGGGGGTGTTCACCATCTCCCCGTTCGAGACCATCGACGCCGACGGTGTGGGGCGCCTGGTGCAGATCGCGGCCGAGGAGGGCCGTAGGACCAAACCGGGCCTGAAGCTGGGGGTCTGCGGCGAACACGGCGGCGATCCGGAATCCATCCACTTCTTCCACTCGGTGGGGCTGGACTACGTGTCCTGTTCACCGTTCCGGCTTCCGGTAGCCCGCCTCGAAGCCGGCCGGGCCGCACTGCGCTGACTTAACCGGGTTCCGCCGAGGTCGGCGTGGTGGTGATCTCCGGCGTTGCGACGGGCACGCTCGGTTCAGGCGGCGCCGCGCAACTCGTCGTGGGCGTTTCCTCAGCCGGCGCCATCCCCGGAGTTGTGGTTCCCTCCGCTATCACGCACTCCGTCGACGTCTGTCCCGTGGTGATGTCGGGAGTCGTCGGCGACGGCACAGGTTCGGGCTGTGCACTGCCGACTCCGCTGAACGCCACGCCGAGACCGCCCATCGCGATGGCGGCAGTCGCACCGATACCGGCCGACACCAACTTGATCTTCATCGGTTTCACTGTCACTCTCCATTCCCGCTGCTGCTCAGCCGCCACACCGGTCACGGTCACACCCCGCCGCGCCTCGGATGGACCGACCTGACACGGGCGCCAAGGCTTCAGCCTCCATCGACTGCGATAGCTCCAACCCTCGGGTAACCGGCACGGCGCGCTGCCAAACACCTCGCACCGCAACATGGTCAACCCGCCCGGGTGGGCACACCGCTGAGCTGCGATAACGCTTGCTCACCTGGCAACGGTGGTGGCGGGGGCGTGACGACCGCGTTCGCCCTCCACCCGCGCACCCGCGACTTCTGCGCTGCGGCTGTGCCCGCCCCGCGGCAGCACGACCCTGCGGCAGAAATCGACGCGCTCGGCGCAAGCGGTAACGTGCCAGCGACGCTGTGCAAATCTCCGCTGACCGGTGCACGGCGCGGAGTACCGTTTGGTGGCCCGCGACGCCGAGGAACATCGCAGTTGGGGGACCCGCCTGACCGATCCGTGCGAAACGTGGACATAGAACAGGTTGGCTCCGCCCCCTCGCATCGGAGTCGCATCCTGCCGTTTGCCACGGCTATTCGCCCCGCAAGATCGGAACAACCGTGAGGGCGCGCGCCAATGCATGCGTAAGCGCCCGGATGTCGAGATGGCGCTCAAAGAAGTAGACGAGGTAGATCGCCAGGTTCGCGACAATGGCGTCTCCGACGTTGCAGCGAACGTCGAGCCGTTGTGCGGCCGACGGCTTGATCAACTGGGTCGACATGATGCGCTACGTTCGGCGGCTCACTACCACGCGGCCGCCGAGTTTCGGGTATGGCTCATCGACCCGGTGAACCTCGCCACGACTCGCTCGGGGTGGGGCCCGCTGAAGGCGGATCCCGCGGTGGACCATCGCACCCTGGCGATCGCCGTGAACGCCCGGAATCGTTGTGGCCTGGATCCGATGCTTGTGGGCAACATCATCACGACGCTGAACCTGGACCTGCGGCGCGGGGAGGCTGTCGGTACGATCGCCGAACGCATTCGCCAGAAGGTGGACCACTCTTCGAAGGCGCCTTCCCGTCCTACTGCACGCCGTTGATTAATCTCCCCGATGCCGGACTCGGTGCCCTGATGGAAGGTGCCGACGGCCGCGGCCTGGTCTTTCGGATGGCATTGCCGCCCAAGGAATTCATAGCCATGTCGAACCCCGAGATTCAGCGGCACATGCACCGGTTCCGGCGCGCGGGCGACAACATTCCACGACTGCACCGTGAGGTTGACGGCTGACGGATGGGTGTCGTGCTCTCGGCGCACTGGCCTTAGCACTCAGGCATCGATCGCGATGGCGACCTCGTTGCGGCGTCGGAACGGGATGGTCCACGGAGGGTCGTACAGCCATGTGGTGGGCTCGCCGACAGGGGCGAATCCGGTCGCGCGCAGCGTCTCGAGGAGCTGCTCGGTGCGCTTGGCGACGGCGCCGGGCCTGCGGTCCCCGCTGAATCGCAGAACGGCCACTGACTCGGCCGGCAGTCTGACGAGGCGGATTCGCTCGTCGTCCGGCGCAGGCAACGTGTCCATCGTCCATTCCGCCGGCATGTGGAAACGAATCAGCCAGCCTTCCTCTCCGCGAGACGTTTGGGCGACGGGCGCGGTCATCGCGATCCTCTGACCGGTCCGGCGGTCCACCTGTTCTGCGACCGGTGCGGTCATCGCGATCCGGCGGTTTTGGTGGTTGCCCCCGAAGATGTAGCCGGCCAGCCGCCGGAACCCCGCATTGCGCGCCGCCTCTTCGGTTGCCGTGACGGTGGTTTCGGCGGCGATTCGCGGGCCGTATCGACGGATCTCCACCCCGTCGATCAGCGGCTTGACGGTGTAACCGGGTTCTTCGATGCCAACACGAACGCCCACCACCATCATCGCTGACTCGACGAGTTGGCTGACCACCGTTCGGAATCGGTACAACATGCTGCAGACCCTTTCGTGTGTCGCGGCCAAGCACCGCGACGTGCCGGCATAGCCCGTCGGCGATGCGCAGAGCGCAGGCGGCGAGCGTCCTCTACGCCGGTTATTCGGAGCCATCGCCACTGCGGATGGGTGCGGGCCACACAACGAACCCGGCAGATTTCACCCGCTGCGTGTCCCATCCGGAACCGTCCGGGCAACGAATACCGCTTGACCGATTGGTCGAGGGCCGGCCCCACTGCCGGTCGAGAAGGAACAGAAGGGAAGCAGGTCATGAGAAACACGAAACGTGCCGCCATTGCGGCGGGTGCGGTGGCGGTCGCAGCGTCGGGGTTGCTGTCGTTGACTTCGGCGACCGCCCTGGCCGCTCCGGTCGGCCCGGGATGCGCCGCCTACGTCGCACAGGTGCCCATGGGGCCCGGTTCGGTGGCGGGCATGGCCGCGGAACCGGTGGCGGTCGCGGCGTCGAACAATCCGTTGCTGACGACCCTTACCGCCGCCCTGTCGGGACAGCTCAATCCCAACGTCAATCTGGTCGACACGCTCAACGGCGGCGAGTTCACGGTGTTCGCGCCGACCAACGATGCGTTCGCCAAGATCCCGCCCGCTACCATCGATTCGCTCAAGACCGACTCGGCGACGCTGACGAAGATCCTCACCTATCACGTGGTGCCGGGTCGCGTTGACCCGCAGAAGATCAACGGGACCCACAAGACGGTGGAGGGCGGCACGGTGACGGTGACGGGGCCCCCGGACGCGCTCGAGGTCAACGGTGCATCGGTGATCTGCGGTGGCGTGAGCACGGCCAACGCGACTGTCTATCTGATCGACAGCGTGCTGATGCCACCGGCCCACTGAGCCACGATCGTGCCGGCTCGGAGATCTCGAACCCCGACGCCGCGGCCATCGCCGAACGCCCGGCACGCGAGATCTTCGAAGTCGGCATCGTGCGGTGCACCACCGGCTGGATGTCGCCATCTCTACGTCAGCGATATTGGATGAGGAGCCATGCGCGTTCTCGTACCGTCGAGGACATGACCATTCCGCGCGGCCTGGACATGGTTCGGGAGAAGACGGGACGCGGCTTGTTCGCCCTGGTTGCCGGTCCGGACGGGCCGGCGAATCGAGCGAGCGTTCACGACACCCCCGGCCCGCGCTGGTTCGCCGATGACCGGCCCATCCGGCGGGTACATGCCGACGCCGCGATGTTCGTCGGCGGACTGCGGGCGTTGCTGCTGCAGTCGCTGCACCCGTCGGCCATGGCCGCCGTGGCCGACCACTCCGACTATCGGGCCGATCCGTGGGGGCGGCTGCAGCGCACCAGCACATTCCTGGCCGTGACGACGTATGGCCCCGCCGTGGAGGCCCAGAGGGCCGTCGATCGGGTCCGCGGAATTCACCGGCGTGTGCGCGGGGTCGCACCCGACGGCACCCCGTACCATGCGGCGGATCCACACCTGCTGGAGTGGGTGCACATCGCCGAGGTGGACAGCTTCCTGCTCGCCCATCAGCGTTATGGAGCCGCTCCATTGGACCAGTCGGGCCGCGACGGGTATGTGGCCGACACCGCCCGCATCGCGACGGCGTTGGGCGTTGCCGACCCACCCCGCACCGAACGTGCACTGGCCGAACGTATTACGGCCTATCGCACGGAGCTGCGCGGCACTCCCGCCGCCCGGGACGCTGCCCGTTTCCTGCTGCTTACCCCGCCCCTGCCCCTGGTCGCGCGTGCGCCCTACGGGCTGCTGGCCACCACTGCGGCGGCGTTGCTGCCCGCTTGGGCCCGGCTGCCGTTGCTGCTGCCCTATTGTCCCCCGGTGGAAACCACCGTGATCAGAGTGGCCGGACGGGTGCTCGTCGGTGGGATTCGCTGGGCCATGAGTGAAGACCGTCAACGGTGACACGGTGCAGCCCTAGCCCATCATCGGTGACGAGCGGCCTCCTGGGCGAGCTGCACGCGTGAGGTGAGCCCGAGTTTGGCGTACACATGGGTGAGGTGCGTCGCCACCGTGCGCGGGGAGACAAAGAGGCGGGTCGCGATGTCTTTGTTGCCGATTCCTTCGCTGACGAGTCGGACCACGTCGCGCTCTGTGGGTGTCAACGAGGCCCAGCCACTGCTCGGGCGTTTCCGTTCGCCGCGGCCGCGCTGCACATAGGCGATGGCCTCGGTGACGGACAGCGCGAAGCCCTCGGCCCAGGCCGATTCAAACTCGTTGTCGGTCAGGGTATTACGAACCAGCGCGACCGACGATTGGTACCCGTCGTCGTAAACCTTGAACCGAACGATACCCATACTGCGACGCAACGCAGATGCCGCACCGAAGAGCCGGGCAGCTTCGAGGTGACTGCCGGCATCGGCGGCCAGGCCCGCCAGGCATTCCAGGGCCTCCGGTGTCGTCGGGTGGGCGTCGACCAACACTGCCACGGCGAGCGCCTCATGAGCGTCACGCTCGGCCTGACCGGGGTCGCCCTGGGCGAGTGCCACGCGGGCCCTTGTGAGCAGGGCAATCGCCTGGTTGACACCCCTCGCCACGGCCACGGTTTCATCCGCGTAGCGTCGAGCGATCATGAGATCGCCACGGGCGAGCGCGATTTCGGCGATGGGGTTCACGTTGGCGCCCGGTATGCGAATATCACCCATCTTCCGGTGGGCCCGCTCACTGGCCTCGGCTGCAGCCTCGACGTCACCCCCGGCCAACGCGGCACGGGCCAGCGGCGAAAGCCCGACACCCTCGATGAATCCGCCGAAGTCCGCACCCAGCCCAGCAGCGCCGGCGGCGGCCTCCCGTGCGGCATCGGGGTCACCGAGATACGCCAGCGCGTGGGCGAGGTGGGAAAGTGCCGCGAGCTGACCGAATGGATCGTGTGCCGCCTCCGCCTCGGTGACCAGTTCACGTAACTGTGTGACCCCTGCCGCAAACTCGCCCTGCAGGAGTCGGGCCGTGGCGATCCCCCAGAACCGACACATCCGGGAGATGAAGTGGTCCCCGATCTCGTCAGCGAGGCGGTATCCCTCCGCTCCGGCTTGCAGTGCTGCATGTGGATCGCCCGCGGTGGTCGCCACGAAAGCCAGCCACCACAACACCTGGCTCAACCTCCACTTGTCACCTGCGTCCCGGGCGACCCCGAGCGCCTCGTATAGGTATGGCCGCGCCACCTCCGAGTCGAAGACAGCGGTGCTGCCGCAGGCGATGAGCGCCCGCAACAGCAGTGCGGGCTCGCCGGTTTCGCGCGCAACGGTCAACGTTTGCTCGAGGAGATTCGCATCGTTGGGGGCCGAGATCACCGACATCAGCACCGCCTGGTCGGCGAACGCCCGGGCACGCGTCGCGCGGGTGCCACTGGCGACCGCGTGATCCATGTCGGCCTGCAGAGCGTAGAACCAGGACAACCCCTCCACGATCCGCCCACCTGACAACCACAGCGGCTGCAAGCAGGACACCAGCCACAAGCACTGATCGAAGTCCCGGTTCTCACGACTCCACGCAAAGGCGGCCCGCAGATTGTCGATATCGTCGACCAGCTTCTCCAACTGCAAGTGGCGGCCCGCGGAGACCGACTCGTCCAACGATGCCGCCATGGCGGTGTAGTGGTCGCGGTGTCGGTGTCGAATCTGGTCGGCCTCACCGGATTCGCCGAGCTTTTCCAGCGCATACTGGCGCACCGTCTCCATCAGCCGGTATCGCGTTCGGCCACTTGAATTCTCGGCCACCACGAGGGACTTGTCGGCCAGCAGTGTCAGCAGATCGAGGATCTGGTGCGGGAGTAATTCGCTGTCACCGGCCACTGCTTGGGCCGCGTGCAGGTCGAACCCGCCCAGGAATACGGAGAGTCGGCGGAACACCACCTTCTCTGGTTCCGTCAGCAGGGCATGCGACCAGTCGACGGAGGCGCGCAGCGTCTGCTGGCGACGCACCGCTGTCCGCGCTCCTCCGGTGAGCAGGCGAAAACGATCGTGGAGGCTGCCGAGGAGCTCGAGTGGTGACAGGGCGCGGACCCGTGCCGCGGCTAATTCGAGGGCCAGCGGCATGCCATCGAGGCGCTGGCAGATCTCGAGGAGAACAGCGGTGTCCTCGGTGTTGGTGGCGAAATCGCGCCTGACGTGCCGAGCGCGATCGGTGAACAACTCGATCGCTTCGTCCGCCAGTGATAGCGGTGGCACCCGCCAGACCGCTTCGCCAGGGATCCCGATCGGCTCGCGGCTGGTCGCCAGGATCGTCAATGCCGGGCATCGGTCGAGCAGCGCCGTCGTGAGCTCAGCGGTCGCGGTGATGAGATGTTCGCAGTTGTCCAGCACGATGAGCATCGTCCGGTCGCCGACGAAGCTCGCCACGGTCTCCGTTGCGGTCCAGCCCGGTTGGTCGGGCAGACCCAGCACACGCGCGGCGGCAACGGGAGTCAGCGCAGGGTCGGCGATGGGCGCCAGGTCGACGTAGCACACCCCGTCGCGGTATTCGGCCGTCACATCGGCTGCAACGTGAACGGCCAATCGGGTCTTGCCGATGCCACCGGCGCCCGTCAGGGTGATCAGCCGCTCCTGCGCGAGCAGCCCACGCACCTCGGCCAGCTGCGCCACCCGGCCGACGAAGGTTGTCAGTTGGGTCGGAAGGCCTTGAGATCCCTGGGATTCCGATGTCCGCAACGGCGGGAAATCGTTGTGCAAGTCGGAATGGCACAGCTGCAGCACATGTTCCGGGCGGGGCATATCACGAATCCGGTGGACACCCAGATCGGCCAGCCACCCGTCCCCCGGAAGTCGCTCTGCGACAAGACCTCCCGTGGTTGCCGACAGCACCGTCTGGCCGCCGTGGGCCAGGTCCCGCAGTCGCCCGGTCCGGTTGATGGTCGGCCCGATGTAGTTGCCTTCCGATCCGGATGGGTCGCGCAGCTGCACCTCGCCGGTGTGGATCCCGATGCGCAACCGGATCGGCGCCAGCGGTGCCCGCTGCAACGCCAGCGCACACGCCACCGCATCCGATGCCCGGCTGAAAGCAATGACGAAGCTGTCGCCCTCACCCTGCTCGACAGGGCGGGCACCGTGATGTGCGATCACCACTTCAGCAAGCGTCCTGTCCAACCGCTCGACGGCCGCGGTCATCTCCTGAGCGTGGGTCTGCCAGAGCCGCGTCGAGGCTTCGACGTCGGCCAGCAAGAACGTCACCGTTCCCGTCGGAACAAGCTCATTCACGTCCGGATCGCTCCACTTCAGCGGGCCAACCTCGCTCATGCTAGCCAGCGTCCATCAACTAACAGCCGCGAACATCAGCACATGGTCGTAGATCTGCCGCGATATACGACGTCGGCGAGGAATATCTACGTCCTTTGACCGACGGTCTGGGCGCCGGGACGCTCCATCCTGAACTCGCCTCGTCCACTCGCGAGAAATAGGTGGTAGATCTCATGACATTGCCTCCCCGCCGCGTCGCCTTGACCGCGATGGCCCTTCGCCGACGGCTCAATCAGCTCGCCGACGCCCTGGTACCACCCGAGGTCGCGATCAACGACATCGGCACCTTTATGGGCGCCACCCAGGTGGCCGGCGCCTTCGCCGAACTGGGCATCGCCGACGTGGTCGGTGACGGCGCGTTCACCGCTGCGCAGATCGCCGCGCGGCTCGGCATCGATGCCGATGTCACACACCGGCTGCTGCGGACCGCGTCCAGCTTCGGAGTGTGCCGGATGAATTCGCGAACTGGGGCGGTCTCGCTCACCCGCACCGGTCGTCTCCTGAGGTCCGACCATCCGCACTCCCTGCGTGGATGGGTAATGGCTCTGGGATCCCGTGTGCAGACCGAAGCGTGGACGGGTTTGGCCGACTCCGCGCGAACCGGCCAGAGCGCATTCGAAGCAGTGCACGGCATGTCGATATGGGATTGGTTCGACACACACCCCACCGATGCGCGCGTGTTCGACGAAGCGATGCGCTGCGCCACCACAATCAACGCCGACCTCGTCACGGCCGCCTACCCGTGGCCGGACAGCGGTGTGATCTGCGATGTCGGCGGCGGTGTCGGAACGCTGCTGTCGGCGGTCATCGCCTCATCCGCCGACCTGCGCGGTGTGCTCGTCGACGGCCCGGGCGTCATCGCCCGAGCCGGCACCTTCCTGACAGCATGCGGCCTCCACGACCGGATCGACGCGGTGGTCGGGGACATATTCGGCGTCATCCCGGCGACAGCGGACGTCTACCTGCTCAAGGACGTTCTGCACGATTGGGACGACGAACACTGCCGCAAGATCCTCAGCACCGTGGCGGCCGCAATGCCCAGCGGTAGCCGGGTGGTGCTCGTCGAGATCCTCCAGCAACCCAACAAGCCAAACCCGCTGGCGCCCTGGGTCGATCTATTGATGCTGACCCAGACCGATGGTGGCCGGCAGCGCTCGGTCGACGAACTCGCCACCCTGTTGACCGATGCCGGATTGCACCCCACCGACACCGTGCGTCACGCCATCCCGCACGACCTGATCGAAGCGGTCAAGCCCTAGTTCTCGACACCGAAACGGAGGCTCCATGCCACCCACACCCCTCAACCGCGACGAGATCGTCGCCCGCAACCTCGCCACGGTCGCCGACCACTTTGCCAACGAGAATCCCGATGGCATCGCACGTGTCATAGCGGGCTACGCCGACGATGCCATGTGGGAAGGACCCGCCCGCGGGATTGTGATCAAAGACAAAGCTGAAGTGTGCAAGGCATAGTTGGAGCTCTTTCCAGTCGATTCGCGCCGACAACGAGGCCTAAGGGAGGCCTAAGGGGATTCGAACCCATGACCCACAATGCCAATGTGAAAACGTCTGTGCTGCAGCGTGCCAAAGCATCGACGGTGTATCGGGCATTGCCCGCGATGCGTCTCTGTGCCGCGGTGTGTCGGACATGCATGCCGCTGACTAACAAGCACGGCGAAACCGAAGTACTTCACAAGCCAGTCCCTAGCGGATGCCCAGCAACCAATCGTGAGCGCACACAACGCATCCGCACGCGCCGCTGCCCCTTGGACGGCACGATTCTGGCTTTCGCTGACACTTCCCCGTGGCCATATTTGGTGGGATCGTATCTGTAGACCTCCGTAGTCGGGACCTACACGGGCGTCACGGCAGCCGAGGCGCAGTATCAATTGATCCACACCGGGAGAAGCGATGAACGCATCCCACACCGGCTCCAACCCCTACGCCCTGTCGACTCACGTCACCGCCGACCGCAACGCCTACCACGTCAGCGTCGACGCCGGCCCGTACCACGTTGCATATGCCGACGTCCGGCCCAGCCGGTCCGCCGTCGAACTCATCATCGACGTCGCGACCGGGAACCCGTCGCCCCGCCTACGCCGCCGCCTCATCGACGCGGTGTTCGACCTCGACGTCATGCGCACCCCTCGCACCTTGTTGGCCACCCTGCCCCTCGGTGACGTCGACCTACTCGACTACGTGGCCCAACACTGCGCCAACGTTGACACGAGGGCGGCCGGGCATAGCTGCCTGGTTGACGGGCGGCTTCTGGGATAACGATGCCGCTCATCGCGTCGTCCGTGCCGTGTCGGGCACACAGACAGTGACCGCCTGCTCCTTGATACGGACCTTCAGTTGTCTCGTCGAGCCCCGGGCGCCGCCGTCGAGTTCGTAGGGCATGCGGCGGGACAACCGGATATCGATCCGCCGGCCCGGGGTGGTGGACAGGAACCGGGACTGATCGGCATCGCCCCGTACCGCGCGGCCTGCAAGCCGTGCCCAGTCGCTGAGCCGTTCAGCATGCAGCACAGCGATATCCAAACGGCCGTCGGATGGGTCGGCCTCATGCAGCAGGGTGATACCGCCGAACAGGTCACCGACGTTGCCGACGAGGACACACGGCGTCGAGCCAGCGAACCAGAGCCGGTCATCCACGCACACCTCGGCATCCACGGCGGCGCGCTTCAGGTTCTTCAGACCCGCATAGACATAGGCGGCGCGGCCAAGGCGGTCCTTCATGCGCCGCGAGGCATCCTCGATCATCAGCGCGTCGAAACCAACCCCGGCCATCACGCCGAACCGCTCGCCGTTGAAGCTGCCCACATCGATGCGCCTGCGCACGCCACCCAGAGCCGCGTCGAGCGCACCGCTGAGGTCCTGTGGAATGTCGAGATTGCTCGCGAACAGGTTCGATGTTCCTGCCGGCAGGACTGCGATCGGCACGTCCGGCATCGTCTTGCGGGCCACGGTGTCCAGTGCGCGCTGGACGGTGCCGTCGCCACCCCACAGCAGCAACAGGTCAGGCTCGGTGGCGATGGCGGCGCGGACCGCGCCCGGCACCTGCTTGCTCTTCATCACCTCGCGCCAGACCACCTCGGCCTGCCCGCGGCGCCGCAATTCGGTGCGTAACTCCTGCAGGCCGCCGCCAAGCGATTTCTTGGCGTGAGCCACCACGGCGACCTTCACAGGCCGGGAATGCCCACATTTCAAGATCAGTACACGCCGATCTTCCTGCCGCTGCTGGCGGAACGCCCTCGGCGTCACGGCATTTGCGGGGGTGGGCCGGGTCGCCCCGAGGCGCATCGTTGTGGAGCCCACCGCTACCGCGGTCGTGGTCGGGTGGACGATACTGGCCGTTAGGGCGGCGAGGAGGTGGGTGGGTGAGCGGAATCGAGCACTGGCTCCTCACGAGGGCGCAACGGGGTAACCCCGCATCGTCACTGGCGGCCTGGTGTGCGGGCAACCGGGTGGAGCCGCTGGTGCACGGCGCCGCCTACTTCGACCGTCTGGTCACCGAGGTCGAAGCGCTGGGGCGCGACGATCACCTGTTCTTCACCGACTGGCGCGGCGACCCCGATGAGCTGATGCGGCCGGGCGGTCCGACGATCGGCAGTCTGCTCTGCACCGCGGCCGAGCGGGGTGTGGTGGTCAAGGGCCTGGTGTGGCGCTCGCACCTGGACAAGTTGCAGTTCAGCGAGGAAGAGAACCAGCATCTCGGTGAGGAGATCGAGGAGGCCGGCGGCGAAGTGCTGCTCGACCAGCGGGTCCGTCTCGGCGGCTCGCACCATCAAAAGCTGGTCGTGCTGCGGCACCCTCACGCACCGGAGCGTGATGTGGCGTTCGTCGGCGGCATCGACCTCTGCCATTCCCGCCGCGATGACGCTTCGCACGAGGGTGATCCACAGCCGATCGAGATGAGCGCGCGGTACGGCCCGAACCCGCCGTGGCACGATGTGCAGCTGGCCCTCCACGGACCGGTCGTCGGCGCAGTGGACACCACGTTTCGGGAACGGTGGAACGATCCGGCGCCACCGGCCGGCTGCCGCGGCAGCCGGCCGACCCACCATCGTGTGGACCGCATGTCGTGCAGGTGTTGCGCACCTATCCCCAGGCGCGTGGTGTCTACGATTTCGCGCCGCACGGCGAACGCAGCGTCGCGCGCGGCTACCGCAAGGCGATCAGGCGGGCCAGGCGGCTGATCTACTTGGAGGACCAGTATCTGTGGTCGACAGAGGTCGCCGAACTGTTCGCGAATGCCCTGCGCGACAATCCCGCCCTGCACGTCGTCGCCGTTGTTCCGCGCTACCCAGACGTGGACGGCCGACTGTCGTTGAGTCCCAACCTGATCGGCCGCCAGCAGGCCCTGGACGTGTGCCGGCGCGCCGGGGGTGATCGGGTGCACGTCTATGACGTCGAAAACCCGCACGGCACGCCGGTTTACGTGCACGCCAAGGTCTGCGTCATCGACGACGTTTGGGCCTGTGTCGGCAGCGACAACTTCAACCGCCGCTCGTGGACGCACGACAGCGAGCTGTCCTGTGGCGTGCTCGACGACACCTGCGACGGCCGGGAGCCCCACGACCCGGCCGGGAACGGTGATGGCGCACGGGTGTTCGCACGCGAACTGCGGCTGAGGCTGCTGCGTGAACACTTGGACCGGTGCAGCGATGACGGTCTCATCGACCCGGCGGCGGCAGTATCGACGATCGCCGCGTCGGCGCTGGCGTTGGAGCACTGGCATGTGTCGGGGAAGGCCGGACCGCGTCCGCCTGGACGGCTCCGTCCCCACCGGCCCGAGCGGTTGAGATGGCGGACGCGGCTGTGGGCGGTGCCGGCTTACCGGCTGATCTATGACCCGGACGGACGGTCATACCGGAAGCGGCTGTTCACCTGAAAATTGGCCGACCAACTTGGTGATTCGCGACGCCGGCGCGTCGGTCGTGATTCGGGCACCGGCATCGGCTGCGCAATCCAACGCCGCAACCACGTCGGCGTGGCTGTACGCACCGCCTTGACAGTTTGCGCCCTTAGGCGCTAGGAGTCGCTCCCTGGCACCCAGGGCTAATGCTTGGCTCCGGCAGGAGCTCGTCGAGCGCCTCCGCTCTGAGGTGCCCACGCCGATCCAGCAGTTCGTCGATGCGGAACATCCATAGCGCGACCCCGGCGAAATCTTCCTCGGACCGTGCCCTTTTCAGCTGCTGGTGGGCGTAGAAGATGTGGCTGTCGAGCGCGGAACCCAGGGTAATCATCTTGCGTCCTTTCGATCGTCGCGTCCGCAAGTTCGGCTGCGTTCGCCGGTGACTCCCATCCCACGCCGCCCCTGCCTCTCGAAGGGTTTTGAAGGAATCCGGCCCAATTGATGATCCAGCCGGCCAACCGCGGCGCGCGGGTGAAATGCTTCTGCTTGAGCAGAACTCATCCGTTCGATCACGATGTGGAAGCACATCTACGGAATGCCCCGCCAGCCGGCGCTTACACGTCTGGTGTGGTCTCAAACAGCGCACAGCTCTGGAGCCGCGCGATAGAACCCGGTTCAGATCGCAGGCAATGAGTTTTCCATTTCTCCGTCAGACGTGACGTGGTCCCTCTGGGCAGACGCGACCTGCGAGCACGTCCAAGCTGTCGAGCACCATCGTGGTAAGCAAATGCGAGGCTAGGCCGCCCTACGCCGCGCCGCTTGACCGTCTGCACGGCGCACTACCGAAGCGGTGCGTTTAACGCGACGTTGGTGCGGTGCGCCCGAGTATCGAGCCGGATGGACAACGGGATGATCAGCCACAGAACGGTGAAACTCAGCGCGGCACCGGCACCCGCGATGATGGCACCCGCAGTACCGGCGACTACGTCGAATATCAGTACGGTCACTCCAGTCATGGCCAGTCCAAGGAGTAGCAAACCGGCGTACGCACAGCGGTGTGCACCCGACACCAAAATTCTGAGCCGATGCTGACGGAACAGGATCCGGTGCATCGCAACCGGCGCGATCAACAGCACGGTTGATCCGACCGCGCAAGCCACCGTGGCCAGGTAGAGGGCACGCATGGCAGCGTCAAGCAGGTCGAACCGCGGTTGAAACGGCATTATCAACAGGAACCCTGTGAGCAGCTGAACGCCGGTCTGCACGACGCGTAGCTCCTGTAGCAGGCTGGCCCAATTGCGGTCCAGCCGTTCGGTTTCAGTCTCTCGCCGTTCGCGCCGATCCCAGGGCTGGTCATCCTTTAGATGATCAACATCGATGTTGACGATTTCCTCACCGTCGGACATTCCGGCAGACTGCATGGTCACTTCGGTTCACCACATATCGACTCGCAGGGGGTCGGTCAGAGACCCATCCCGACGGAACCCCAGACGCCACAGGTTCCCCGGGCAACTGCGCCGACGCTCTTCCCGTCGTGCGTGTCGGAGTTCACGCCACCCACACTCCTTAAATCGGGACTACGCCGAATACCCCGCCGGCGCTGGGACGAAACGTCTTGAGCGAAAAGCGCAGCATCGGCGGGTGGACTCAACGTGGCCAGTCGGCACCGTCCACGATGGCGGCACCCATATTCCTTTCCATCATGCGCAGGGCCGCATGGCTGAGTTCGGAGTCGATGTGAGCCACTGCATCGCATGGTACGACCACCTCGAAATGGCGGATGTAGGCGTCCAAGGCGCTATACAGAATGCACTGCTCGGTGACTTGTCCGGTCAGCACAACCCGCCGGGTGTTCAACTGACGCAACAGGTAGTCCAGCGACGTCGCGTACCCGAGGACGCACTGTTTCCGACGCTGCCCACCAAGGCGCACAACGCCGGCGTACTCAACCATCAGGTCGCCGGCCGCCGATATTGGCGCGTTTGCTCAGCGATTTGGCGCAGCGAGATATCTCAGATATCGAGGATCACCACATGGAGCGAGATCTCACCATGGAAATGGAGAACCGCATCGCGAAGAAGGCGCCATTCTCGGCCGATTTCGGCACTCAACAGCTCGGTCCGCCGTCGGGCTACACATGCCCGGATTGCAACGGCTCCCTGGTGTCGTTGAGCACCGCGGGCTTCCGGTGCCGGGTCGGGCACGCGTGGACCGGCGAGGCGCTGCTGAATGCGCGCGACACCGAGATCGAGGGTGCTTTGTGGGGCGGTCCGCAGCCTTCAGGAGAAGTCCAGGCTGGCGCGGCACCTGGCCGAAACCGTGACCTCCGGGATGTTCGCCGAGCGCTACCGGGCGACGGCCGAGGAGACCGAACACGCACTGGCCGTATTGACCGAACGGCTCGCGGTGACCGGTCCCTGGCATGGAGAGGACGATGCCTGACCCCCGCTCGATGATCCACATCGCGGAGCTACCACTGGGACCCGCGGCCCTGCTTGTCGCCGCGGGCACGCTCGACCCGGACCTACCGCGAACTTCGTGACACGATCATCAAGGCCGCCCTCGACGAGCCCATCGCAGTGGTGGTCGACGTCAGCGGCCTGGCGGTGCCGTGGCCCTCGGCATGGTCGGTGTTCACCAGTGCGCGTTGGCATGTCAGTATCTGGCCCGACGTCCCCGTCCTTCTGGTGTGCACCAACGAAACCGGGCGCGCCGCAATCTCGGCCAACGGTGTAAGCCGCTACGTCCCCGGTGTACACGTCGCGGGAGGAGGCCTTTCGTGCATTCGCCGAGAGGAACGGCCGCACCTGGCGGCGCGCCCGCGCCGAACTGCCGATGACGCCGGACAGCTCCGCACTGGCGCGCGCGCTGGTGCGCCATTGGCTCACAGCCTGGGGCCTGGAGGAGTTGACGACGACGGCCACCACTGTGGTGTCGGTCTTCGTGGACAACGTGCTCGAGCACACCGACGGCGCCCTGTCGCTGATCGTGGAGAGCAGCGGTGACACGTCCACCATCGCGGTGGAGGACCACAGCCAAGTGCCGGTCAGCCGCCACGAGGACGGCTGCTGGGGCGCCGAGGCGGTGCACGGATTGTCGCTAGTCGCCGCGCTGTGCCGGGCGTGGGGCAGCATGCCGACACCCAGCGGCAAGACGGTCTGGGCGGTGGTCGGTGCTGAGAGCGCGCTGTGAGCGCGAGTAGTGTGCAGATTCTCGTAATGCCCTGACGGACTGGACATCATGGACGACGCCACCGACGAAGCTTTCGAAGCCCTGTTGCGTTAGATGCGGGACGCCCGCAGTTCGACTTCACGGGCTACAAGCGGACGTCGTTGATGCGCCGTGTCCGTCACCGCATGGATCACGCGGGATACAACACCTTCGAGGAGTACCTCGACGTTCTGCAGGCCAGCTCCGACGAATTTGCCTCGCTGTTCAACACCATTCTGATCAATGTCACGGCCTTCTTCCGGGATAGGCGCGCACCGCGTCCTACGAGGCGCCAAGGCCGTCGAATCGGTGCCGCCCGATCTGCTGAGCCTCTACTTCGGGCAGGTCAACGGACGGTATGTGTTTCACAAGGACCTACGCCGTGGGGTGATATTCGGACGCAACGACCTGGTCAAAGACGCGCCGCTCTCGCGCGTGGACCTGCTGGTGTGCCGCAATACGCTGATGTACCTCAACGCAGAGACACAGCGAAATGTGTTGGGCCGCCTGCATTTCGGGCTCGCGGCCCATGGCACGCTGCTCCTCGGGCACGCCGAGATGCTGCTGAGCCACAGCGACCCACTCAACCTCAAGCACCGCATCTTCCGAAAGGTTGTGGGTCCCCAGAATGCAACCAACCGCTACGATCCCGCCGCCTTCTACGACCGGTATTGCGATCTGCCCGGGTTGACCACCGTGCGCGAGCTGGCATTCCGGGCCAGCCCCGTGGCGCAGATCGTTGTCACCGGTGACGACACCGTCGCCATGATCAATATGCAGGCGGAAACCGTTTTTCGGGCTCTCCGCACGTGACATCGGCCGACTTCTGCGCGACCTCGAGGTGTCATATCGGCCGGTCGAGCTGCGTGCCTTCATCGAGCAGGCCAAGGTGGAGCGCCGCCCCGCGCGCATCCAGGACGTGAAGTGGCAGCGCCCCGGCACCGACACGGTCTGGTTCGAGATCCATGTCAACCCGCTCGTCGATAGCGACAATGGGCTGCTCGGCGTGTCGATCGTGTTCTTCGACGTGACGGCCACCCGCGCACTGCTCGACAAGGTCGTGCAGACCAACCGGCGACTCGAAACGGCCTACGAGTGCTCGCGTGAACACGGTGATATGCCCTGTCCGAACGACGGGGGTTGGGTGAGTATCCGCGAAACGAAACACGCATTCACACGAGGCGAAGTGAACCGCCGGGCACGTTTGAGCAGGCACGCCCCCGGGTACAGCCCCCGTCATGTCCGAGGGGGTGAGCACCCATCCGCGTGACCGTCTCGATCTGCCGATGGCGATTGCGCTCGTGGGCGGCGACAGCGACGGAGGCGACGGGCTGGGCGCGCTGGCAGCCGCACTTGCCGTGCGCGGACATCAGGTCACGGTGTACGTACGCGGCCAGGAAGGGGCCGACGCCGGGCGGCTCGACGAACGGGACGGATACCGGGTGGTGGGGGTGTCCGCCGGTCCTTCGGCAACCCTGGCGGCCAGCGACGCTCTACCCCTGACGGCGGAGTTCGCCGGGTGTATGAGCCGTGCCTGGGAGCGGAACTCGCCCAACGTCGTGCACGGCTACGGCTGGCTGCCGGGATTGGCGGCGCAGCTGGCGGCGCGACGCCAGCAGCTCCCCACGGTTCAGACGTTCCACGGCCTTGCGGCACCGACGGGTCAGAACGCCGGCGTCCGAGTGCCCGCCGAAGCGGAGCGGGTCCGCATCGAGCCGGTCCTGGCTCGCGTCGCGACATGGGTGACGGCGGGCTGCACCGCCGACCTGAACGCACTGTCCGTGCTGCGGCGTAGCCGTGCTCGGTTGTCGCTGGTGCCCGGCGGTGTTGATGTGGAGCGGTTCAGTCCCGTCGGTCCGGCCGCCAGCCGCGCCGCCTTGATTCGCATCGGGTGCTTCGCACCGAACGCCTTGCACCTCAACGACATTGCGCACGTCGTCGGCGCAATGCCGAAGCTCGCAGAGAGCGAACTACTGGTCGCCGAGACTGGTCACGCTGAGGCGGGGTCGACGCAGGCGCGGGCTGAGCTGCAACGGCTGGCCGGGCAGCTCGGCGTGGCCAACCGGCTGCGCCTGCTGGGCGCCGTGCCGCCCGACCGATTGCCGCGGTTGTTGCGGTCGGCCGACGTGGTGGCGTGCACGCCGCGCTCGGCGCCGCGGGCGACCGCGGCTCTGCAGGCGATGGCCAGCGGTGTGGCCGTCGTCGCCACCGATGTCGGCGCGCTTTCCGACGTCGTGGTCCACGAGGTGACCGGGCTGCTGGTGCCCGTCGGCAGTCCTGCCGACCTGGCGGTGGCACTGAAAACACTGCAGGCCCAACGGTTCCAGCGCGAGGGCATGGGCGCCGCCGGGCGGGCGCGGGCCAGATCGCGTTACGCGTGGGCTCGGATCGCGGTGGATTTCGAGGCGGTCTATCGGCAGGTGGCCCTCGGGGTGGCCGTTTCCCGGTCGGGGTGTGCGCGCCGCGCCGCGCACAATTGATCTACTGATACCCGCCCTGCCGGCACGCGGCTGTGCGGGCGGCGCTGAGGCTGCCCGCAGAGCGGATGCCCTCCGGTCACTCCTGGCGATCCGGCCGATCAACGTGCGGGTGGCCTTCTCCAGCGCGGCCCGGGCGGCATCGGGCCGACGGGTCCGTTCGGCCCGGCGCACCGCTGCGGCGATTGTCATCCCCCGTTCGTAGCCTTTTACGATCCGCGGATCGACGTAGGACGATCGCGCCACGGCGGGCGTATTGCCCAACGCTTCGGAAATCTCTTTCATGACGGCCGCTTCGACCCGTTTGACGAGCTTCTTCGTCGTCGGCGGATCGGCGGCCGCGAACGCCGCCGCGGCCAGGACCGTACCGTGCCAGGTCCGCAAATCTTTCACGCTGTACTCCTCGCCGACCATTTTCTTGAACCGGGCGTTGAGGTCCTCGGCCCGGATAGGCGTCCAGTCACCGGCGTCGCGGCACACCAGCAGCCGTTCGGTGCGGCCGGGACGGCGCATCAACGCCCGAACCGCGCGGATCACCTGGGGGTCGTCCACCTCGACGCGGCGGCGCACACCGCTCTTTGCCGGGTAGTCGAACGCCACGGTGTCATGACGGACCGTGACGTGCTCACAGAGCAGGGTCGCGATGCCGTAGGACTCGTTCTCCTCGGCGTATTGTTCGCCACCTGGCCGGAAGTAACCGCGATCGAGGAGACGCAGCGCCAGGGCGAGCACGCGGTCGCGGTGTAGCCCCCTGCCGTCGAGGTCGTCGCCGATACCGGCGCGCCATGCTGGCAGCCGGGCCGACATCACTAGCACCCGGTCGAATTTCTCCTCTGCCCGTTCCTGCTGCCACGTCTGGTGGTAGAGGTACTGACGGCGGCCGGCGGCGTCGGTCCCGACCGCCTGGATGTGCCCATTGGGATAGGGGCAGATCCAGACCCGCTTCCACGCCGGCGGAATGACGAGGTCGTCGATCCTCTGCCGCGTCGCCGGGTCGGACACCGGCCCGCCGTCCGGACCGTAGTAGGTGAACCCCTTGCCTCGACGTGCCCGGGTGATGCCCGGACCGCCCAGCGCACTACGCCGCAACCGCATGCCCGCGTCTCCTCACACTCTTCCGCGACACTCTTCCGCGCTGGCTGAGGAGTTGCCGGACGGGGCCCGAATCACACCTGCCGAAGGGCGCGAATACACAGGCTTGCTCGTCACGGGTTACGGCCTGCGCCGCGGCGCCCGAGTCGGCGGCATGGAGGGCCGCAAGCCGGTCGACGCCGGGAAGTGCGGAACTGACTGTGCCGCAGTTATTTTGGTGATCGGCACCCACCGTGCCGGGGACGCCTTTGTCGGAAAGCGCCACGTCAGCCGGCGGGCGCGGGTCTATCATCGAAGTAGGTTGAGTTCACAGCCTGCGAATCGCCGCCGGCGGGGTGTTTTCGTGGGTAGGGCCTGGCTGGGCGGCATGTCCGAGAACACATCGGACATTCTTCGGCCGGGAGTGTTCATGACCGTGTATAGGCCAACAGTCTTAATATCGTTTCGGAAATCCCTCTCGCTGTTCGGTGAGCCGTCCGGCCATGGTGCGACGATCACCGTACGTACCGAGGCCACGGTGTCGGTGCTGACCGTGAGCGGCGAAATCGACGCGGCAAATGCCGGTGACTTCAGCGCCACCCTGAACCGCTTCACCGCGGCGGGGTGCCGGTTGGTCGTCGACCTGCGCGGGCTCGAATTCCTGGGCGTCCAAGGCCTTCGGACCCTGATTCAGTTCGACGAGCAGTGCCGTTCCAGCGCGGCGTCGGTGCTGGTGGACGGGCCCACGGTGCACCGACTGCTAGATGTCATCGGTTGCGAACATCGTCTTCGCACCGCGGACTCCGTCGCCGAAGCGACCCGCAGGCTTCGATCGGCGACACCGCAGGCGCCGCTTCTCTGGTAGCGCTCCCACTGATCCCCCGTTCCACGGGACCACATACGGGGTCGGTCGCCACCGTGATTCGGTGTGGGCGCGGGAGTTTGATCTGTCGCCCGCCGGGTAACTGCACGCCATGCCCTCGCTGTGGACCGCCGACCGCGTCGAATCCGTCGCGTCCGCCGAGCGAGCCGACGAGGTGCGCACGGCCGATGTCGTGGTGGTGGGTGCCGGAATCACGGGACTCACCACCGCCGTACTGCTGGCTCGCGCCGGAAAGCGGGTGGTGGTCGTCGAGGCGCGGCATGTGGGCGGCGCGGGCACGACGGGCAACACCACGCGAAAAGTGAGCCTTTTGCAGGGCACCAAGCTGTCGCGCATCGCCGCCAAACACGGACATGAGGTGCTGCGTGACTACGTCACCGGAAACACCGAGGGGCGTGACTGGTTAACTGCGGCATTGCGAGCGGCATCGAGTGAGCGTGCAGCGGGAGGACGACCACGCCTTCGCCCAGCACGCAGGCGGAATCGACGCCGCGCGGTCGACGCTAGCGGCCTGCCGGGAAGCGGGACTCGACGCACAGTGGCTCGAGGAGGCCGACGTTCCCTTCCCCTTCCACGGAGGGGTCTGTCTGCGCAACCAGGCGCAGTTTGATCCCATGCCGGTTCTCGGCAGCCTGATCGTGGAACTCGAGACGCACGGCGGGACATTGCTGCAGGGTGTGCGAGCGACGTCGATCTCGCGCGCCGGCCCGCCGGTGGTCGCGGTGCGGACATCAACAGTTGCCGAGGACGGCCACAACGACCAGTTCAGGATCGCCGGCCAGCACTGCGTGCTGGCGACGGGGACACCGATCCTGGATCGCGGCCTGTTCTTCGCACGGCTGGTGCCGCACCGCTCCTACTGCATGGCCTTCGACGTACCCGGCGACATCATCCGAGCGATGTTCATCTCCGTCGACTCGCCCACCCGGTCGGTCCGCTACACGCCGGCTCCGACGGGAGTCAAACTGATCGGCGGCGGCGCCGGCCACCCGGTTGGACGCGCGGACACACCGTCGCGCGCGATCACGGAACTGGCCCACTGGACCGCGCTGCACTATCCGGGCGCGGTCCGAACCCACTTCTGGTCGGCGCAGGACTACACACCGGTGGGCGAACTGCCCTACGTCGGCCCGTTGCTGCCCAGGTGCGAAAAGATACTCTTTGCAACGGGTTTCGACAAATGGGGGATGTCGAACGGCGTTGCCGCGGCACTGGTTTTGGCCGCGCGGGTGCTCGGCGGCCACGTGGAGTGGGCGCGCGCGTTCGCCAGCTGGCATGCGCATGACCTTGCCGGTGTGTCGACCGCAGCTCAGGCCAACCTCATGGTCGGGCTGCACCTCGCCAAGGGCTGGCTGGCGCCGCTGGCGTCGGCATCGGACCCGCCGTCCGACGGCGAAGGGGTCGTCAGCGGACCGCCGTGGCGACTGCTGCGGCGACAGCGTGGTCGGCGGCGTCCATCGCGCACCGTCTCACCGGTCTGCCCGCATCTCGGGGGCATCGTCGCGTGGAATGACGCCGACCACGCGTGGGAGTGCCTGTTGCACGGCTCCCGGCTCGCACCGGACGGCAGCGTGCTGGAGGGCCCCGCGACCAGGGGTCTGTCCTGCCGTGCTCAGACCGGCTGACGGGGCGAACGATGGACGGCACCGCCGATGCGGAGGGCGGTGAGCCAACCGTGAAAGCAGTTCCATTGCTTCCGCCGAAACGTGCCGCAGGAACAAGGTGAAAGACACGCTGCTCGGCGAACCGGACGGGGAGCGCATCCATCGCGTCAGCCTGCGGCACGGTCTCGATCCCGGCGGCGACCGTTGACGGAACTGACGCGGATCCCAACCCACCTGCGAAATTCATCATCGATCGACGGTTTCAACTCCAGGCAAGGGGTACGTGCGAGCTATGCCAAATCCGATTGATGTGCAGAAATCGCTGTCCGGTGTGAATTACCCCGCCACCAAGACAGTCCTGATCGAACGCGCCCGCTACAACGGCGCGGATGAAGACGTCCTTGACGATCTCGGGAAGCTGCCCGAGCAGCAGTACGGCGGTCCCGACGAGGTGCAGAAGGCGATGTTCTGAGCCTGAGCCCGACCCTGGTCAGCTTCGCAGCGAATCTGCATGCGGGTTGGGGTCCGCCGCGTGCGCACAAACCTGCGCAGACTTCGGCCCGGGACGGAACGCACGACACAAAGCGGGATTAATCCGCCCGGTTTGGGGGTACCCCCACCGTCGCAGCGGTGTGGGCGCCCGGTGATGCATGCAGTCCGGCCCTTCTCCGACGACGAATAGAGTGAGGAATGCGCGTCGAATTCCATCGCCAGCTGGAGGAATTGACCGCCGATCTGGCCGCGATGTGTGAACTGGCCTGCGTCGGTATGGACCACGCGACCCGCGGGCTACTGAACAGCGACCTGGAGGCGACGGACCAGGCGATCGCCGTTCCCGGCAAGCTGCGGCGCTGCTACGTCGATGTCGAAGGCCGGGCGTTGCTGCTGCTGGCCCGTCAGGCCCCGGTCGCCGGTGACCTGCGAACCGTGTTGGCGGCCGTGCAGATCGCGGCCGATGCTGACCGGATGGGAGGGCTGGCGGCGCATGTCGCCCGCCTGGCTCGGCGCCATCACCCCTCGCCGGCCATTCCAGACGATATGCGTCACCTCTTCGCAGAGATGGGCCGGATCGCCTGTGGTCTGGCCGAGGCCGCCGGTGAGGCGATCGTTCTCGATGATCCCGTGCGGGCCGACCGACTCGGCCAGGCCGACGAGGCGATGGACGAACTGCACAGAGCCCTGTTCGAGCGGGTCATGCAACACGGGTGCCGCTACGACGCGGCAACTGCGGCGGACCTGGTCCTGCTCGGCCGGTTCTACGAACGCTTCGGCGACCATGCCGTCGAGATCGCACGCAGGGTGATCTTCCGGTCGACAGGAACGTTGCGCGTTTGAGCGCCGTTTCCGGAGGCGGTCGCGTCCGGCAGCGCCGCCTTGGGCCGCATTGGGTGTCAGTGCCGCGGCGGATACAGCAAGGGCAGGAGCCATCGAAGTTTGCTTGCCGACGAATCGTCGCGCTCCTCCAGTGCAGCCAGCGCCGCTTCCAGGTCGACCAAGGCGTTGACGAGACCGCCGTCGGCTAAATACGCCGCGACATCGTCCGACATGTCGGTGGGATAGGCACCGTGGCGGTACTCGTAGATCACCGCCCTGCGCACATCACGGATGAGCTGACTGGTTGGGCGAACCGGGGACGGCGCTGCGAAAGGAGACGCCATGTCTGAACTCCTTTGGCTTCGAATGGATTCCGATGACCGAGGACACCACCGTCTGGCGTCGCTTTCGCCTACCCCTCTACAGACGAACGAGACGCCACCGACGGACCGGATCTGAGTGGACGCACCATGGCCACCACCTCAACACCGGGGATCGATCAACTTGGGCGCAATCACAGCCCATTGCAACGACCGTGACACTCGGCCAAAGTGGCCGAGTAACGATTGATGAGCGCCCACTGGCCGAATTCTACGTATCGCACCCCCAATCGTTGGTTTGCGGGCTCCGAGGAACCCGGACCACCAACTGGCTTGGGTGGACTGGCGTCGTGACCAACAGAACCTAGCATCCGCTCTGGCGGGTCGCAATGAAGGCAACCCTATTACAAGAACGGAAAGGGTTGCGGCGCAGCTCGCATTGGTGCCGGCACGCGGTGCAGTCACCGCGTTTGGGTCGGCCATCCAGGTCGTCGGGAGCCAGCCAGAGCCGGGCCCTCACCCAGCCGCACACGCAGGCTCGAGCCCGCGGAATGGGGACAAACCACACAATAACCGAGCTAAAGTGATCAAAACAACAACAAACAACATGGTGCCCCCCTCGGTCTGCGGCGGAAAGGAGTAGCTATGCCGTGTGAACAACCAAGCGTGTGGCCGAGCATCTCCAAACCGCAGCCGGAGTGGTCCGACGAGCGCCGTCGCATCTATCAGGTCGTCGAACTTGTGGACGCCATGCAGCATCGGGTGGCGGGCGACTTCGAGTCGGTGTTACGGGAGATCAACGCCGCCACCGTCGCGTCGGTGCCGGGAACCCAATACGCCAGCGTCACCCTCATCGAGGGCGACCACGGTGTCGCATCGCTGGCCGCCACCCATCCGTACGCCGGCTTGCTCGACGACATCCAGCGTGAGGTCGGCGAAGGACCCTGTCTGTCGGCGGCGTGGCACCAGCACGTCATCAGCATCGACGACCTCAGCACTGACACCCGTTGGCCGCGATACCGGGATGCGGTGATCAGCCGGACCCCGGTGCGCTCCGTCGTCTCGTTCCGGTTGTTCGGCGACCCACAGAATCTCGCCGCGCTCAACCTCCTTGCCGAACCGGCGCACGCGTTCGATGAGGAGTCGATCGAGCTGGGCCTGATCTTCGCGGCACACACCACGGTTGCGTGGAACATGATGCGGCGCCACGAACAGTTCCGCAGTGCGCTTGCCAGCCGAGATATCATCGGCCAGGCCAAAGGCATCCTGATGGAACGGTTCGATCTCAACGCCGTCGCGGCATTCGATCTGTTGCGCAAACTGTCCCAGGAGTCCAATACCAAACTCGTCGACGTCGCCGACAGACTCGTCAACCTCGGCCGTCGCATCAAGCTCGACCGTCGCAGGGGCAGGTAACCGCCGCGAGATCCCACGGCACCCCTGGCAGCGCGTCGAACCCACTTTCGCGAGATCACCGCTCGACGCCGACGTCGACAACCAGTGGACGGTGATCGGAGATCGGCATCTGCGGTGTCGCCCAGCCTCGCACCGCCACGCCGGCGTGGTCGGTGACGATGTGGTCGAGCTGTATACGGGGCCGATCGGCGGGAAAGGTGGCCGCCGACACCACACTTCGCATCCCCGTCCAGCGCGCGACGGCCTCCGGCTCCATGTTGAGATCGCCGAGCAGGAGCCGGGGTCCCGGGAAACCACGCACGTCGCGGACGAGGTGCCGCAACTGGACCCGGTTCCAGCCGGGCACGAAAGACAGGTGTGTGTTGGCCACGGTCAGCGCGCCCAACGGCGTGTCCAGGCGGGCGATCACCGCGGTGCGGGGCTCCTCGTCCACGACCATCACCCGGTTGGGACCGGCCAGGTACATCGGAAACCGGAACGGAATGCGCGGCAGTCGCAGTACCTGCCAGCTGGCGACCGGGAACCGCGACAGCAGCGCGATTCCATAGGCAGACGTCCTGGGCTGCTCGGCGCTGGTGGCCGCCATCCACGTCGCGCCGGGTGTGCCCGAGATGGCCGCGACGAACCGGTGCGCCACCGCACCCATCGCCTCGGCCGCCACCGCGGTCAGATCCGCCGATCCCGACCGCGGCTGATCCAGATCGACCTCCTGCAGCGCCAGTATGTCGGCGTCGAGATGCCCTACGCATGCCCGCAGCCGATCCACGTCCACACCGGCGCCCGGGGCGTGCCCGTGCAAAATGTTGAATGTCGCGACCCGCATGGGTATCACTTACCCACCATGGTCCGATCCGCACCACCGAATGACGCGTCATGAGCACCCGTCAGCATCGACTGCGTGAGGCGCTGCGGATATCTGCGTCTGCGCTGAAGGAAGACGGCCCCGACTTCGCGCTGGCGGGCAGCTATGCGCTGTGGGTGTACGGCGGTCCGGAACCCACCCACGACGTGGACTTGGTCGTGGCCGAGTCGGAGGCCGAAGCGGCCGCGCAGACGTTGGCCAAGGCCGGGTTCGACATCGAACGTCCGGTCGAGGATTGGCTGCTGAAGGCCCGCCTCGGTGATGCGGTCGTCGACGTACTCCACCGGCTGAACGGTGTGGCGGTGAACGCCGCCGCGCTGGCAGTCGTCGGCGAGCGGCCAGTGCTGGCGTTGCGCATCAAGGTGTTAACGCCGACGATGGTGTTGACCCAGAAGCTGCGCGCGCTGGATGAGCACTACTGCGATTTCACACTGCTGTTGCCTGCGGCGCGCGCGGTGCGTGAGCGGGTCGACTGGGCTGCCCTACGAGCCGACACCGCCGACAACGACTACGCCGCAGCCTTTCTCGTGCTTGCCGACCGCCTCGGTCTCACGGATCGATGATCACTTCCCGCACAACTGGTTAGCCCGCCGCGCTGACGGGTACTTAAAACCGATGAGCCGCTGTTCTCGGCGGTGCCGGCCGGTGGTGCGCGTCGCATCAATCGTGGGTGTGATTGCGGCCGTAGTGGTTTTCATCCTGACCAGCTGCCCGGCCAATCGCGACGGCATGCCCGGGCAGTTGGCCGCCGCCAAGGAGGAGACGCAGTCAGCCGCGCGATCGGCGGCACTGTCGCTGGAGTTGTGGTCACAAGGGCGGACGACGCGAAATCTCGCGTGCGTGCAGCTGTCCGATGCCCGTGACGAAGTGGTGAAGACGTACCGTGGCGTCGCGGTGCTCAAGGCGGTGGATCCCATCGACGCCGCTCGGCAGCGATTGCTGACCCGGTCCACGGCTGGGCTCGTCGACATGCTCAATTCCGCCAGCG
This sequence comes from Mycobacterium sp., assembly GCF_044223235.1. Classification (GTDB taxonomy): domain Bacteria; phylum Actinomycetota; class Actinomycetes; order Mycobacteriales; family Mycobacteriaceae; genus Mycobacterium. The sequence continues at coordinate 4,637 of NZ_JBGAME010000015.1, read as the reverse complement.
CCGCTGTCCGTGCGCTTCCCGGCCAGCCGGACCCGGACGTCCTCCGGCGCCAAATCCTTGACACCGCCGACGGCCTGGAGCGCGAGTACCGCTGATGAAGAAGATCTTCGCGATGGCGCTGGGCGTCCTGACCGCCATCGGCGGATTCCTCGACATCGGGGATATGGTCACCAATGCGGTGGTCGGGTCGCGATTCGGGTTGGCGCTGATCTGGGTGATCCCCGTCGGTGTGCTCGGCATCTGTCTGTACGCCCAGATGGCCGGCCGAGTGGCCGCCGTCAGCGGGCGAGCTACCTTCGAGATCATTCGCGAACGGCTGGGTCCGCGAGCGGCCGCCGCCAACCTGGGCGCCTCGTTCTTCATCAATCTGATGACCGTCACCGCCGAAATCGGTGGCGTGGCACTGGCTTTGCAACTGGCCACCGACGTCGGCCCGACGCTGTGGTTCCCGGTCGCCGCGTTCGCGGTCTGGGTCGTGATCTGGCGGGTGAAGTTCTCGGTGATGGAAAACGTCACCGGCGTGCTGGGGTTGTTCTTGATCGTGTTCGCAGTCAGTGTGTTCTTGCTACAACCCGACTGGGCGAACCTGTCGCACCAAGCACTGGTGCCGACGATCCCCGAATCCGAATCCGCGGCGACCTACTGGTACTTCGCGATCGCGCTCTTCGGCGCGGCCATGACACCCTATGAGGTGTTCTTCTTCTCCTCCGGCGCGGTCGAAGAGCACTGGACCACCAAAGATTTAGGAACATCCCGACTCAACGTGCTGGCTGGCTTCCCGCTCGGCGGGCTGCTCTCGGTGGCGATCGCCACCTGCGCGGCGGTGGTGCTGCTGCCCGCGCAGATCGAGGTGACAACGCTGTCCCAGATCACCATGCCCGTGGTGGCGGCGGGCGGCCAACTGGCGTTGGCCTTCGTCATCATCGGCATCGCGGCGGCCACCTTCGGGGCCGCCCTGGAGACCACCCTGTCCTCGGGGTACACCGTCGCCCAATTCTTCGGATGGACGTGGGGCAAGTTCCGCAGGCCCGCCGAGGCGGCCCGCTTCCACACCGTCATGCTCGTCGTCGTAATAGCATGCACCGCAGTCCTTTTCACCGGCACAGATCCCATCCTCGTGACCGAGTACTCAGTGGTGTTCTCGGCGATCGCACTGCCGCTGACCTATCTGCCGATCCTCATCGTGGCCAACGATCCCGGTTACATGGGCACCCACGTCAACGGACGACTCACCAATGCGGCGGCGTCGGTATATCTCGTCATCATCCTGGCGGCCTCACTGGCCGCCATTCCGCTCATGATCGTTACGGGAGCAGGTCAATGACATCATCGCATCATCGACTATCCGACGCGCCGCGCGAGGACGGCACCGTGCTGGACGCCCGACTGCATTTGCTGGACCGCCAGCTCATCGACGCGCAGGACGATCCCGTCGGCATCGTCGACGATCTCGAGCTGGACGGCATCGAACCCGACCACGACATCCCCCCGGGAACAACTCCGGCGCGCGTCAGCGCCATCATCACCGGACGCGTCGTACTCACTCGCACGCTGGGGGGCAAGCCACCCCCCGCCCAGCTACAAGCCCTGCCGTGGGGGCTCGTCACGAAGGTCGGCACCACTGTGCAACTAAGCAGCCGCGACGTGTCAATCGACACGCAGTGGCTGGAGAAATGGTTGCGCGACAACGTAATCAGCCGCATCCCTGGGGGTTGTCATGCGACTGAGTGACATCCTCGGGTCGGAGGTGCGCGATTCGCACGATCACCGCGTCGGCACCGTGATCGATGTCCGGCTCGTTCTCTCCGGTGACCTCGAGGACCGGCCTGCGGCACCGACACTGGTCGGGCTCGTCATCAGTCCACGGTCCCGGTCATCCTACCTCGGCTATGAACGCACCGATGCCCGCAGTCCACTGCTGCTGGCTGCGGGCGCACGCTGGCTACATCGCGGCACCTTCCTCGCCCGATGGGACGACGTCGCCCGCATCGGACCCGACACCGTGACGCTGCACGACCGATACGCGCGGTACAGCCCGCTGCTACGCGACGACGACTGAGCGGCCGCGGGTCAATTGGCGTCCCCGGCTATCGACGATGCGGTGCGCCGAGCAGCGACGCGGCGAACCGCAGATCGCTGACCAGACTGTCGTACGCCGCGGCGCGGTCCTCGGTCGACATCCGCAGCACCGCCGACGGATGTATCGATACCACCACGTCTGGATTCACCGCAGCCGGTCTGGCGTCCGGCGGAAGCCGCAAAACCTCGCCGCGGTGAGCGGTCAACCGAAAACTACTGCCGAGCAACGATTTCGCTGCGGTAGCACCGAGCATAACCACTACCTCAGGCCGAATGGCGCCCAGTTCGGCGAACAGCCACGGACGGCACGCCACCACCTCGGTCCGGCTCGGAGTCTTGTGTATTCGACGTTTCCCGCCGGCAACGCGGCTGAACTTGAAGTGTTTGACGGCGTTGGTGAGGTACACCCGGCCGCGGTCGATGTCCGCGTCCCCCAGTGCGTCGTCGAGAACCCGCCCGGCGGGCCCGACGAACGGGCTGCCCGCGCGGTCTTCACGGTCCCCTGGCTGCTCGCCCACCAGCATCATGGCAGCGCTCGAAGGACCCGCGCCGAACACCGCCTGCGTCGCATCGCGGTACAGCTCGCAGCCGCGACATCGACGTACCGCCTCGGCGAGGTGATCCAGATCCGTGGAGTCCGGGACGAACCGCGCCGCCCCTTGCGTCTTGCGCGCCGCGGCAGTCACCTCCGGCGCATCCACACCAGCACCCCAACCGCGGCAAGCAGCCCCACCGCGGCTGATCCGTACAGCACTCGATGGCTGTCGAGTTGCCGCCCAAATTGATGGGTCCGTTGCACCACGGCGGTTTTGGCCTCCGCCGCACTCCGCTGGGCGCGGCCCTTGACGTCCAACTTGTCGCCGAGTGCCGACACGGTCTCGCCGAGTTGTTCCCTGGTCCGTTCGATGTCGGCAGTCAGCTCGCCGACACCTGCGTCGGTCCCCGGCTCTGGGCCGAGGGATCCGTCACCTGCAACCATCATGCGTTGGCCTCCTTGATCACCTCGACGTCACGCCTCACTCTGTCGATGGATTCCTCTGCCGGCGCGGGTATCTCCTTCATCTGTCGTCGGCCGAGCACTGCCGCGACACCGGCGAGCACGAACAGCACCGCCGCCGCGATCGCGGCCGCCAGCCACACGGCCAGCACCAGCGACAGCGCGGCCACCACAGACGCGACCGCTGTCCCCAAGCCGAGCACGGCCAGCAAACTGGCGGCACCCGCCAGACCCGCGCCACGTCCTGCGTGCCGGGCGCTGAGCTGCAGTTCCTTTTGCGCCAAACGTATCTCGTCCCGCACGAGTCGAGATGTCTGGCGTGACAAGTCATTGAGCAACGCGGCTGTCGACTGTGCGGCGACGTGCGTGGCCGGCGTCGACGATCCGGAAGTCGACATGGTTGCGCTCCTTCCCGGGCGGCTCCTTGCGCAGCATGCCCACCGAGGCGGAAGCTAAACCACCATCCATTGCTGGCCGTTTGAGTGCTGGACGCCCGGGCAGTCCTGACCCGTGCCTGGCAACACACCGCGTCTGACCGGAGCGCACGCAGTGGGGCGCTGACTGATCCGGGGCTCGCGTCCGTGGCCGCCGGACCAATCGCGCGACGCCGAACGGTCGTATGGGTGCTCGGCGCGGTACAAGCCGACGCCCGGCGCCGGCCCGGTTGGAACAACTGCGGTGCCGCTTCGGCCGCGGCACCGTTGCCTGGCGGCGGCAGATGGTCGAGCAGGGTCACGAATTACTCGGCGCCGCATTGGAACTCGCCCGGGATGTGCGCCAGCGAGTGGCTCAGATTCCCGACATCGACGTGATGGAGGAGGAGTTGCTCGGCGTGCAAGGATCGCACGACCTGGACCGGTTGCAGGTGCTCATGGACATCGCCGCCACGGGGACTTCGGGCTACCAGGGGGTGGACTGGATCCGGGAGAACTGTCAGCTCGACCTGGGTGAGCCCGATCACAGCCGGAAGATGGCGAAGTTTTCGTTCGCCGACGCCAACCACACCGCCGATTGGTTGCTCAACGCGTTGACGGCGTGGCGGCAAGCGGCGCGCGAAATTCGATCGCCCGCCCCGGATCGACTTGCCATCACCGCGTGAGCTCGAGTTGGAGACGGTCATTCTGCCCCGGGACGCCTTTTTCGGCCGACCGAGATCGTCCCCGTAGAGCGGGCACCCGGGCGGGTAGCCGCAGAACAAATCACGCCCTATCCACCCGGCATCCCCGCCGTGATTCCCGGCGAGAGGCTTGACGACGCTGTTGTCGACTACCTCGTTTCAGGCTCGACTGCGGGGATGACGCTGCCCGACGCCGCGGATCCTGACATGCGGCACATCAAGGTCGTCGCTTAGCTTCTCCCCGAGCCAGATTTGTCGGACCCTCGAACTAGTGTTCGATGTATGGAGTTGGTGGCGGCGACCGCAGCGTTGGACGCGCTGGATGCGGCGTTCGACACGCTGGGCGCGTTGCCGCTGCAATCCCTGACCCACCCCGAGCAACTCACGGTGCTCGACCGGCTGGAAACCCTGCGCCGGCGTCAACCCGCGCTGGACCACCGGCTG
>NZ_JBGAME010000014.1:0-126491 GCF_044223235.1 Mycobacterium sp. | reverse complement strand
GGTAGAGGGCTACGATAGCGACGTCCATCGCTACTCCCTTCAAAAGTGTTGTGAATTATCGTGATTCAGCGGATCTCGTAGTGGACAAGGGTCGGGCACTCGGCGCTGAGCGCATCCCCGACCAGATCGGGCAGATCAGCCGGCGAGGCGGCCGCCAATCGAATTCAAAAATCCTAGTGAGGCGGCGGAGGGTTGCTGAAAACGTCGGCCTGCATGATCGGGCGTTCGATGAATCCGTGCCATTTCTTGACCATCCAACGGAAGGCGTTCCAGGACTCGAACACTCGCTTGTAGTCGGCACTCTTGGCGCTCTCCTGCTTGTGGATGTCCTCCATCACGGCGAACGCGGTGCGCATCATGTCGACGGGGAACTCGCGCAGGATGGTGCCGCCCGATACCAGCCCGGCGAGCGCGTCACCATTCTTCGCGTCGTATTCGGCAACCACTCGCTGGTTGGCTTCCCATGCCGCCGACTCGATGATCTGCCGGTACTCGACCGGCAGCTCATCGAAGGCTTTCTTGTTCACCATGAAATCGAGCTGATCACCGATCTGCCACCAGCCGGGCGAGTAGTAGTACTTGGCGACTTTGTTCAGCCCCAGTGCAGCGTCGTCGTATGGTGCGACGAATTCGGCCGCCGTGAGTTCGCCCGATCGCATGGCGTCGGCAAGCTTCAGATAGGGCACGTCGACGGGCACGACACCGAACGTCTTCATGACGTCGGCGCCGATGCCGCCTATGCGCATCCGCAAGCCGTTGAGATCGGCCGTGGAGTTGATCTCCTTGTTGAACCATCCGCCCATTTGAGAACCGGTGTTACCCGCTGGGAAATAAACGATTCCGAACGTGTCGTAGATCCCCCCGATGAGGTCCATCCCACCGCCGAATCGCAGCCAGGACGCGTGCTCCGCGGCAGTCAACCCGAACGGAGCGCCGGAGCCGAAGGTGAGGCCGGCGTTCTTGTCCACGTAGTAGTCGGACGAACTGTGCCCGCAGTCGACGAAACCCTTGCTGACAGCTGTCATCAGGTCGTCCTTGGTATCCAGGTCGCCCTCGACGTAGAGGTCCATCGTGAACCGGCCGGCCGTCATAGCTTTCACCCTGTCGGCAACAAACTGGGCGCCGCCGTACATGATGCTGAGGTCCTTGGGCCAACTGACCATCATGCGCCAATGCACTTCCGGGCCCGCGACGGATCCGGTGTCATTGTGAGCGGGTTTGGAACATGCGGTCGCGGTGCCGGCGAGCAGGGCCGAGCCCACTACGGCGGCGGGGACACCGGCAAGCAGGCGGCGTCGTTCAACTGTCATTTCCAGGCTCCATCTCGCTGTTCATCCAAGGCTGCCGGCTGTTGCCAACGCCATCCTCCACGTCCACTCGAGGGTGGGTTTGCTCGTGTTGTGCTGTGGCACAACCGACATCGCGAATCCCTTTCTGTGTCGTCGACCGGTATCGGCGGTGAGTTACCCCACGGCCGCAATTGGCTGCGCAACTGCCGTCCAAACGTAGGTTCGCGACCGCGAACACAAAAACCGGCCAATGTAAAGAACTCGTTACGTCAACCGCTGCGGCACTGAATGCCTTTGAGCGGATCAACACGCACCTTTCGACCGTGATTCGGTCTCACCGGAATCTGTTTCACCCCAAGGCAACCGAGCACGCTTGCATCGCGATCGGATGAAAATGACACGGAATCAACGAATTTGAGATGATCGCGATCTTCGGGCATCGCATGTCGATCCGGCAGCGGTTGCCCACGGGTCAACCTGACGGGTCACCTGCACACGTGTTGTCGCGTAGGAGGAGTTCACTGATGTTACGGATCACTCGGGTGCAGTAGTGGGCCATCGCGTCTCGGGTTGCTCCGGCGGTGACGCCGACAACAACGAATCCACCGTCCGCAGCCGCCCTCACGCCGGCTGTCGTAGCGTCGACGACCAAGGTGCGGCGTGGGTGGGCGTCGAGTTGCGAAGCGGCGCAAAGGTAGGCCGCCGGGGCCGGAGGGCAGGAAATGTCTAGCAGGGTTGCGGCGACATCGTCCAAGAGGACTGCGACCTTGCCCCGCAGACGTGCGCTCCGCAGCATCAACTCCGAGTTTCCCGTGCCGGTGACGACACCAACGGGCACCCGCTTTCGCTCGAGATGCGTGAGGAGGGCGGCGGCGCCGCCGCTGGCGTGCGGCGTGTTCGCTTCGACGAAACGACGCAGGATGTGGTTGTGCAGGTTGGCGATGCCATGGTGGGTGAAGGCATACATGTTGTCCGGTGCCTCGCCCGCCGGTAGTGCGATGCCGCGCGAATCGAGAAACGTCGCGATACCGATGAGCGACGGCTGGTTGTTCAGGTAGTGCCGGTAGTCTCGGGACGAGTATGGGGTGATGGGACCGTGGCGCTTGGGAAAGCGGTCGATGAAGTCCTCGAATGTCGCGTACCACGCCCGATGGCGCACGGCGGCGGTGTCGACGAGCACGCCATCGAGCCCGAAGAGCACGGCGTCATAGTCAGTCAGCTTCATCGGATGGTTCGCTTGCGTTCGGTGGACGGGGCGGTTCGATGGGCCCGCCGCGGTGTCGGGGCGCAACACCGCCGCTGTTTGGCGCGGTGACCGCTGGACGGCTGCATCCATGGGCAGACCCTTCGTGTTTTCTGAATCAATGAGCATCTGGGGTGGGCGCTGGTCCCGAACATCGCGGGCTCCTCGCCCATTGGAAGGATCGTAAGCAGCCACTACCCCTTATTTAAACCAGCTGATATAAATAATCACATTAGATTTTTCTGATGCAAAGAGGAGTCGTGGTGCGAACGTCACTACCGGACGTCAAGCTGCTGCACATCTTCGAAGCCGTGGTACGCCACCAGGGTTTTGCCCCTGCGCAGCAGGAACTGGGGCTTTCCGCCTCGGCGATCAGTACCTACATGGCCCAGTTGGAACGGCAGCTGGGCGTCGTGCTGTGCCATCGTGGGCGCGGGGGTTTCAGTCTGACCAGCAAGGGTGCGCTCTACCACGGCGAATGCGTGCGAGTCCTGGCCGAGCTCGACCGGCTCGGGCGCTATGCGGGAGTGTTGAAGACGGAGTTACATGGAACGTTGAGAATCGGGATCATCGACGCCGTCGCCACCGATGCGGCTCTGCCGCTGCCGACCGCACTCGCACGGTTCTCCTCCGATCATCCGGGCGTTTATCTGGATCTGGCCGTGCGAACCCCGCACGAGCTGCAAGTGGGCATACTCAACGGTGACATCGACGTAGCAGTCGGCACCTTTCCTTCACCCATGCCAGGACTCAGCGGCCGTCCACTGCACCGAGAACAGCACTGGCTCTACTGCAGCGATGCGCACCCGCTCTTCGCGGCGAAGGCCATCTCCACCGAGGTGATCACCCGGCAGCGGATTGTCACCCGGGGGTACTGGAGTCAAAGCGAACTGGCACAGCAGGGATTCACCGCACAGGCGGCGACCGTGGAGAATATGGAGGCGCAGTTGATCCTCATCCTGTCGGGCACGTTCATCGGCTTCCTGCCCGAGCATTACGCACAGCCCTGGTTGGACCGCAACCGACTGAAGCCGTTGCGCCCCGCCGCCTTTGGCCACCAGGCGCAGTTCGCGGCCATCTATCGCCGCGGTCACCGCGAACCGCTCGTCTTGTCGTTTTGTGAGCAGCTGCGGACGGCGGCCGACCACTCGATTACGCGTGATTCACGCTGACGGGAAGCACTGCCGGTCATTTCACCACGCCGGCCGTCGCGGACATCCCGGTCGTCGTGCCATTAGGGTTTGTCGAGAATCAGAACGGATGAAAGGGGCGCCGCTCGTGCCGAAAATCGTCGTTCACGAAGATCGCCGTCGGGAACTTGCTGACGCGGTGCTCGCGCTGGCCGCGCGCAACGGCGTCGGCTCGGTAACCACCAGAGCCGTCGCCGAGGAAGCCGGCTGGTCGATCGGTGTGCTCAATCACTACTTCGATTCTCGGCATGACCTACTCCATGCCGGCCTGCTTCGCGCCAGCGAACTCCAGCATGCCGCCTACAACGCGATCCTGGCTGAATCCGATACGTCCGCGATGCAGAAGCTGCACGCATTGACGGGCTCGGTGTTGCCGCTGGACGATCGCCGGCTGGCCCTGACGCGGGTGTTCCTGTTCTTCTACGCGGAGGGCACCGCATCGGAATCCGCGCGCGCACAGATTGCCGAGTTGCTCAGGCGCTGGCGGGATCTCGTGAGGCAGACGCTGGCCGCTGCGATTGCCGACGGCGATCTTCCGGCGAGTCAAGATCTCGACACCGCGGTGCTGCACCTGACTGCGCTCACCGACGGCCTGTCGCTTGAAGCGGTGCTCGACCCTGACGTGATGGCGATGATCAGCAGGCCCGATGCCGTCGCGCGTATTGTCGCCAGGATCGCCTGATGGCTGTCAAGGGCGTTGTGGTGGTGGTCGATTCGTTCATTGACATCGACGCGTTCGCTGAGGCCGTTGCTGCTGCCGGTGTCGACGTCGAGGTCGTGTGCTCCGTCGAGCCTATCGCCGGACCTGAGATCATCGCGCTTCTGATCGGTCCCGAAACCACCCTCGCGCCGGACGCGCTCGCCGCGCTGCCCAACCTGCGGATGCTGGCGGCAACATCTGCGGGCTACAACCACCTCCCGGTGGAGGTGGCCCACGACCGCCGGATCACGGTGACGCGCGCGGTCGACTACTGCACCGAGGAGGTCGCCGAGCACGCCATCGCAGGCGTCTGCGCGCTCCTTAGATCCGTACGTCCCCTGGATTCTGCTGTGCGGAAAGGAGTTTGGTCTGTTAAGAGTGCGCCTCCGGACCGGATCGCAACAACCGTGCTGGGGCTGTACGGGTACGGGAGGATCGCCCAGGCATTGGCCGAGCGCGCAATCGGCCTGGGAATGACGGTGTTGGCCTATTCGAGGACTCCGCGCGATGCCGCGGGAGTGGAGTTCGTCCGCGAAGGCGAACTCTTGGCGCGCTCGCGGGTGGTGAGCCTTCACGTTCCGTTGACGCATGAGACCCGGGGACTGGTCGATACCGACTTCCTGCGCGCGATGCGGCATGGTTCGTATCTGGTCAACGTCTCGCGTGGCGAACTGCTGGATGAGCATGCCGTCGCCGACGCCTTGTGGGTCGGCCGGCTTGCGGGCGCTGCGCTTGACGTGCTTTCCACGGAGCCTCCGTCGCCATCAAATCCGCTCCTGACGGCGCCGAACACATACCTCACGCCGCACGCCGCCTGGTACTCCCCGGAGGTTGCCGCCCGTCTGGCGAGACAGTGCGCGCAGAACCTCATCGCCATCCTGAACGGCATCACCCCGGCCGGAGCGGTGTCCGCGCCGGGGTGACGGTTGTGGCTCGTCAGTTCGTGTAGTCGGGGGCGATGCGGTCCAACATTCGCAACAGGGCCGCCCAAGCAAGTTCGTACGCCTTGTCATCGGTGAACTCGTCGTCAGCCTCACCGGCGAACTGCCGTGCGACGTACTCCGCGAGCTCGGGGCTGGGAAGGCGCAGATTGCCGCCCGCCTGCGCGGCCAGCTGGATCTCGCAAGCCTTCTCCAGGTAGAACATCCGCAGAAACGCCTCGGCGGGAGTGCTGCCGACGGTAAGCAGGCCGTGGTTGCGCAGTACGAGTGCGATGTTGTCACCCAGGTCGACGACCAGGGACTCGCGTTCGGAGGTGTTGAGCGCGATTCCGTGATAGTCGTGGTAGCCGACGCGATTGTGGAACTCCATCGAAATCTGGTTGACCGGCAACAGCCCGTCCTGCTGGGCCGCGACCGCGCACCCCGCCCTGGTGTGGGTGTGCAGGACGCAATGGGCGTCCTCGCGGGCGGCATGGACCGCGCCGTGAATGACGAACCCGGCGGGATTGACCAGATAGTCGGATTCCTCGACCAGGTTGCCGTCCAGGTCGATCTTGACCAGGCTGGAGGCGGTGATCTCGTCGAACATCAGTCCGTAAGGATTGATCAGGAAATGATGCTCGGGGCCGGGCAGGCGAACCGACACATGGGTAAAGATCAGATCGGTCATCCGGTAGTGGGCGAGAAGGCGGTACACCGCGGCCAACTCGCGGCGCAGCCGCTGTTCGTCCTCGAGGCCGACGACCGAGGTGACCTGGGTTGCAGCGGTCACGACTAGTTCTCCTTAACTCTCAAGACTTCCAATGCGGGTCATTGCGGATCCGGATTAAAACATATCAGTTGATATATTTTGGTGCAACGTCCGGCCTATAGCTGGTTACGCGACGACCCCGAACCCGGTTCCCGCTCAACCTCCTACCGGAAACAAGGACGTCAGGGATCCTGTTGCCGATCAGCGAATAGTGGTTCATCAGAACATTTTTCGTCAGTATCGGGTGCGGGGCTGCGAGCTTCGTTGCGGGCGCGCTCGGCTTTGATGCTCGCGTGCCGATCCTGAATGCGGGTGCGGCGGCGCAGGGGCATCATGGCGCCGCGGTCGCCGGTGGCGCGACAGCTGGCGGCTGGATCCGTCGGCGGCAATGGTGCGGTGCTCGGCTCCCAACCCGGGACGAGCAATCGACTCCCAGGATGGGTGACATACGTACGTGAGCTCGGCGACGTCCAGATGATCGTACCGTCGGGCAACTGTCGGTCGGACCACCCGTCGGGCCCGGCCCAGAATGTCTTCATCAAGTGATGAAGACGGCATAGGCAACGCAGATTGCTCGGATGGGTCAGCCCATCCGGCCAGGGGACGGCATGGTCCAGGTCGCAATAGTCAGCCGGGCGGTCGCACCCGGGAAAGCGGCAGGTCAGATCCCGGCAGCGGACGAATTCTGCCAGTGCCGCCGAGGGCCGATAGTGCGGTTCGGGCTCGTCGGGCGGTCTCTTCAGGATGCGAACGGTCGCGCCGGCGCGGATCAGTTCCGTCAACAACGGAGCGGGGATGATTCCGCCGCCCAGGATCAGTCCGCCAGCCGGAAACAGTGCGGGCGGCTTCGACGGTTGGGCGTCGGACGTCGCATGTGGCAGCGGCTCGGCAGCCTCTTCGGGGGTCCCGCCATGCTGCGACTTATGCTCGGGCGCAACGCTTTGGTGGTCCTGCGGGTTGGCGGCGTTGTTCGGGGGTGGACTTGCCTGCCGGTCGGCTCCAGTCTCTGGTGAGGTCTTGGCCTCTGACGCCGACGTCGATTGGCCCAAGGCACTTTGATCGGTCAGGACGTGGACGACCAGCGAGCGCGCACGGCCATCGTCCACGCCTGCTGCCGGGCATTGCGGCGTGCCGCACGCGCAGGCCAGTCGCAGTGATCCCGCGGCCAGCGCACCAAGTGCATCGGCGCGTCGCTGAGCGTGCGTGCGGGGGTCGTCCTCGCAGACGTCGGCGATCATCTGCGCGAGTCGGCGGCGGAGCACCTGCGCGTCGCTGCCAAGCAGCCTGCCACGGACAAACGTGGTGGCCGAGTCGTCCTGATCCCAAATCCCGACCTGCACGTCGCGGCCTGCGGCGCTGTCCCGGGTCTCGCGCTGCGCGAAGGGGTCGTAGCGCACCACCAACTCGTCGATCGCCCGAGTCAGTTTGTAGTCCGAAAGTGGGCCCCACGTCGTGGCACGTTCGGCCATGGCCGAGTCGATCAGTGCGAGCACTTCGTTCTCGACAACGAGACGGGTGCGCCACACGGCCGCAGCGACGGTGCGCGAGCTGAGCGCTCCAGCGCGATACAGCGCGCCCAGCCGCGGCAACCGGTCTCGCAGCGAACGTCCGATATGCATCTGCCCCGATGCGGGGCGGTGCGCGATATTGAGCGCGGCGGAGACCTCGCCGGCGCACGAATCCCAGGGATCACAAACCCATTTGGATCGCTCATCGGGGTCGTCGGGATCTCCGCAGCGGCGTTCGGTCAACTCCGCAATGGCGGCGAGCCGACGGGCATCGGCGGCCGCGGTAACCCGTGCCCAGCCCTCGATCGCCGCGACGACCGCGTCGTCATCAGCGTCGGCCAGGGCTTCCGGCTCCAGCTCCACCGCGCTATCGAACATACTTTCGATTTTCGCACTCGTCACTGACGTGCGGCTGCGGGTCACGGCCGGCCTGTGGACGAATCCTGGATTGGGGACAACGTCACGCGGGGTACAAGAAGGTCTGGTATAAGGCCGGCGCACAGGGATGCTCAGAGCCGGAGCGCAGCATCGAAAGGCATTGCATCCCACTTGATTACATGAGGACCATGAAGCCCCGTCAATTCGGGGTGGTAGTGTCCGACTGGGCGCGCAGGACCGCCCGAAGTCCGCTCGAAGAGGCTCAGCCTCCCTGCAGGTGGTTGAGTTCGTCACGACCTCTTCTCGGCCCGACCTCGCGGACGCCGGGCGTGTGAGAGGAGGCACCGTGGCCAGCACCCTGCCCGACAATCCCTCGCTGGACCGGCTGCGCGACGAAGCCCGCAGGCTCCAGCGCGGCGTCCGAGATACCGACCCACGAGCACTACAGGCCGTCCGTCGCCATCACCCGCGACCCGACGCCGCGCTCGCCGACGGCCCACCCCGGTTCGCGCTGCACGACGCGCAGCTGACCGTGGCCCGGAAGTACGGCTTCACCGGGTGGCCGGCCCTCGTGCACTACCTGCGGCTTGCTGCCGGCCTCAGCGTCGACCCGAGCGACGTCGACGAAAACGCCCTCCACCCTGCCGACCGGTTCTGCAGCCTGGCATCGCTGCGCTACGACGGCACCGACGCCCCGCCGCGATGGCAGGCCGCGGCCGATCTGCTGGCGTCGGATCCCGGCCTGGTCGAGCGCCATATCTGGGCGGCGGCGTCGGCAGCAGACCCCATCGCGCTGGCGCGCCACCTGGCGGCCCGGGGCGAAGCGGCCGGGGCCCGTGGCGGACCGTTCGGCTGGGCTCCGTTGATGTACCTGTGTTACTCACGCGCCCCGTTGAACCGCAGCGTCGAGCAGGTGTGCGCCGTCGCCTCGATGCTGCTCGACGCCGGCGCCGACCCGAACGCGGGATACCTCTGGCGCGGGATGTCGACCCCGTTCACCGTGCTGACGGGCGTATTCGGCGAGGGCGAGCAGGGGCCCCGCCGACAGCCCCGCCACCGTTTCGAGGAGCCGCTGGCGACGTTGCTGTTGGCCCGCGGATCGCACCCGGCCGACCAGCAGACGCTCTACAACCGCATGTTCCGGGCCGACGATTCGCATCTGGAACTGCTGTTCGCATCCGGCCTCGCCGATGCCGGACCGAGCCCGTGGGAGCGCCGGCTGGGAGAGGCGATGGAAACCCGTGAGCAGATGTGGCAGCGGCAGATCGGCTGGGCCGTCGAGCACGGATTCGCCCACCGGCTGCACCTGCTGACCCGGCACGGACTGGACGTGCCGGACGCAATACTCGCGGAACCGTCGGATCCGTCCGATCCCAATGCACGCGACCGCCAGGGCGCCACGTCCCTGCACCATGCGGCCTGGGACGGCGATGTCGTCCGTATCCGGCGGTTGCTCGACGCGGGAGCGGACCCGACCGCCACCGATCTGCGGTTCGGCACCACGCCGATGCAATGGGCCGAGCACGCGTATCAAACCGAGGCCGCCGATCTGCTTCGGGAACACACCGCGGGCACCTGACCACAGGAAACGCACAGGGAACCGCAACACCAATTTTCCAGGCCATTGTTGACTCCGCGACAGGACCGGGGAATTATTGTCGCGTCCGACAGAACATGTTGCGTAATTCGCAACAGACTGGAAGGCCGGTCATGCAGAAGGTGGTCGTCATCGGCGCCGGGATCGTGGGCACGTCCCTGGCGGACGAGCTGACGATGCGCGGCCTCACCGATGTCACCGTCGTCGACCGGGGACCGCTGTTCGCCACGGGTGGATCCACCTCCCACGCACCCGGATTGGTATTCCAGACCAACCCGTCCAAAACGATGTCGGCGTTCGCCCGCTACACCGTCGAAAAGTTCAGTGGGCTCGACCATCCCGACGGCTGGGCGTTCAACCCCGTCGGTGGACTGGAGATCGCGGCGACCCCGCAGCGGTGGGCCGACCTGCACCGCAAGGCGGGCTGGGCGGCGGCGTGGGGGATCGAGGGCCGGCTGCTCACCCCCGCCGAATGCGTGGCGCTCTACCCACTGCTGGACCGCGACCGCGTCCTCGGCGGCTTCCACACCCCGGGTGACGGCCTGGCCAAAGCCCTGCGGGCGGCCGAGGCACAGGCGCACCGCGCCGAGTCGCGCGGTGCCCGATTCCTACCGAACACAGAGGTTCTCGGCGTCGTCGACCGCGACGGACGGGTGGCGGGCGTGCGCACGTGGGACGGGGTGATCGACGCCGACGTGGTCGTCTGCGCGGCCGGTTTCTGGGGTGCCGAACTGGCCAAGCAGGTTGGCCTCGTCGTGCCGCTGATACCCATGGCGCACCAGTACGTGCGCACCGGCCAGATCGCCGCGCTCGTCGGGCGCAACACCGAACTCGCGGAGGCGGGCCTGCCGATCCTGCGCCACCAGGACCGCGACCTCTACTTCCGGGAGCACGTCGACAGGATGGGCATCGGCTCCTACCTGCACAAGCCGATGCCCGTCGACATGTCGACGCTGATAGCCGACACGGCCGGCGAGCCGATGCCCTCGATGTTGCCCTTCACCGAAGAGGACTTCGCCCCCGCCTGGACCGAAGCGGTGAAGATACTTCCAGCGCTGGATGATTCGAAGGTCGAGGAGGCCTACAACGGCATCTTCTCGTTCACTCCCGACGGGTTCTCGATCATGGGGGAGCACCGCGAACTGAGCGGGTTCTGGGTCGCCGAGGCGGTCTGGGTGACTCACTCGGCCGGTATCGCCAGGGCCACCGCGGAATGGATCGTCGACGGCACACCGTCGGTCGACGTGCACGAATGCGATTTGTACCGCTTCGAAGACGTGGCCCGCAGCCCGCGGTTCATCGCGCAGACCAGCTCGCAGGCATTCGTCGAGGTCTACGACGTCATCCACCCGTACCAGTCCCGCACCGCCCTGCGCGGGCTGCGCACCAGCCCGTTCTATTTCCGCCAGCGCGAACTCGGCGCGTTCTTCTACGAAGGCGGCGGCTGGGAACGGCCTGCCTGGTTCCAGGCGAATGCCCCTCTGGCAGAACGCCTACGCGCAGAAGGGCTGCCGTTCCCCGAGCGCGACGACTGGTCGGCGATGTTCTGGTCGCCGATCTCGATCGCCGAGGCGTACTGGACCCGCCAGCGCGTCGCCATGTACGACATGACCCCGCTGACCCGGTACGAGATCGCGGGGTCCGGTGCCGCCGCATTCCTGCAACGGATGACGACCAACAACGTCGACAAGAGCGTCGGCTCCGTGACGTACACCTTGCTGCTCGACGAAACCGGAGGCATACGAAGCGATCTCACCGTCGCCCGGCTGGCCGACACCAGGTTCCAGGTGGGAGCGAACTCCCCGCTGGATCTCGACTGGCTGACCCGGCACCTGCCCGGAGACGGATCGGTCACTCTGCGCGATATCACCGGCGGCACCTGCTGTGTCGGGCTGTGGGGCCCGCTGGCGCGCGACATGCTGCAACCGCTGTGCCCGGATAATCTGTCCCACAAGGCGTTCGGTTACTTCCGCGCCATCCGCAGCCATGTCGGCGCGATTCCGGTGACCATGATGCGGGTGTCCTACGTCGGCGAGCTCGGCTGGGAGATCTACACCGGCGCCGAGCACGGAGCGGCGCTGTGGGAGCTGCTCGAGGAGGCGGGTCAGCCGCACGAAGCCATCGCGGCGGGCCGGATCGCGTTCAACAGTCTGCGCATCGAGAAGGGCTACCGCGGGTGGGGCACCGACATGACCGCCGAACACACCCCGGCTCAGGCCGGACTCGGATTCGCCGTCCGGATGGACAAGGACGACTTCCTCGGCAAGGCTGCCCTCGACAGCGCAGATAGACCCGAAACCGTGTTGGGCAGCATCGTTTTCGATGATCCCGCCGCGGTGGTGCTCGGCAAGGAGGCGGTGTTCCGCGACGGGCAGTGCATCGGATACGTCACCAGCGCGGGCTATTCGGCCACCGTCGGCCGCTGCATCGCGTACGCATGGCTGCCCGCCGGTTTGGTACCCGGCGACGAGGTCACCGTCGACTACCGCGGCACCGGCTACCGCGCGGCGGTACACGCCGAACCCGTGGTCGATCCCGAGATGACCCGGATCCGGCGGTGAACCGTGAGCCATGACGTCATCGTCGTCGGCCTGGGTGGCATGGGCAGCGCGGCGGCCTACCACCTCGCCGCCCGCGGGCAGAAGGTCCTCGGGCTGGAGAAGTACACCGCGGCGCACGACAAGGGATCCAGCCACGGCGGCTCGCGCATCATCCGGCAGTCCTACTTCGAAGATCCGGCGTATGTGCCGCTGGTGCTGCGGTCCTACCAATTGTGGGAGGCGCTGTCGGCGGACACCGGATTGGAGGTCTACCGACTGACGGGCGGGCTCTTCATGGGGGCGCCGGACAGTCTCACGGTCGCGGGCAGCCTACGCGCCAGCCGGGAATGGAACCTGCCGCACGAGGTGCTGGAGGCGGCGCAGATCGCCGACCGGTTCCCGATGTTGACGCCGCGCCGGGGCGATGTGGCGCTCTACGAGGCCAAGGCGGGTTTCGCCAGGCCGGAGATGACGGTACAAGCGCACCTCGATCTGGCTCAACGTGCCGGGGCCACCCTGCATTTCGGAGAGGAAGTGCTGGACTGGGCAGAGACCCCCGCAGGCGTCAGTGTCACCACGACGCATGGGACCTACACCGCGGGTCAACTGGTGATCTGCCCGGGAGCCTGGGCCCCGAAGTTGCTGTCCGCGTTCGGCATCCCCATCACCGTCGAGCGCCAGGTGCTGTACTGGCTCGACCCGGTCGGCGGGACGGCGCCGTTCGAGGAACATCCCATCTTCATCTACGAGAACCGTCACGGCATGCAGGTCTACGGATTTCCGGCCATCGACGGCCCGACGGGTGGGGTGAAGGTGTCATTCTTCCGCAAAGGCGTCGTGTGCACACCGGACACCATCGACCGGCAGGTGCACGACGACGAGATCGCAGCCATTCGTGAGCAGGTGACCGAGTTGGTGCCCGCACTGGCCGGGCCGTGTGTGCACTCGGCGACGTGCATGTACTCCAACACCCCTGACGAGCATTTCGTCATCGCCCGCCACCCCGATGCGGCCAATGTGTCGATCGCGTGCGGGTTCTCCGGGCACGGATTCAAATTCGTACCCGTCGTCGGCGAGATCCTCGCCGATCTCGCGACCACGGGTGCCACCGCGCACCCGATCTCGCTGTTCGACCCCCGACGGCTGGTGACCATATGACCGCGACCGACCAGACAGATGAGACCTCGGCCCTCATCGCGACGCTGGCAGGCCTCTACTACACCAGCGCCGACGTCTCCGCCCGCGAGCAGTCCCGGAACGCGTGGACCTGCACGATCGTGGAATGCGACTGGCTCTACACCGCCGATGTGTTCCACCGGTGGCTGACCTCCCGGCTCGGCGACACGAAGGGTTGATTCGATGAACGGAGAGCCTGACCTGTTTATCGGCGGGACGTGGCGGCACGCCTCCGACGGCGGGACGCGCAGCATCGTCAACCCCGCCGACGGCAGCATCGCCGCGATCGTCGACGAGGCCACGCCCGACGACGCGCTGGCGGCGGTCGCGGCCGCCCGCACCGCCTTCGACGAGGGCAGCTGGCCCGTCACCCCGGTCGCCGAGCGAGCGGCGCTGCTCGACCGCATCGCCGATCTGCTCCAGCGCGACAAGGAGTCGCTGGCCCGGCTGGAGACGGCCGACACGGGCAAGACGCTGGCCGAGAGCCGGATCGACATCGACGACGTGACTTCGGTTTTCCGCTACTACGCGCGGTTGGCGGCGGTCGAATCGGACCGGCTGGTCGACGTCGGAGATCCCGCGGTGATCAGCCGGATCGTGCGCGAACCGATCGGGGTGTGCGTGCTGATCGCTCCGTGGAATTACCCGCTGCTGCAGATGTCGTGGAAGGTCGCACCCGCGTTGGCCGCCGGCTGCACGATGGTCGCCAAACCCAGCGAGGTCACGCCCCTGACCACCATCGCGTTTACGCACCTGCTCGAGGAGGCCGGCGTGCCCGCGTCGGTGGTCAACCTCGTCCAGGGGGCGGGCGCCACCCTGGGAGCGGCCCTGACCGACAATCCCGACGTCGATTTCATCTCGTTCACGGGAGGGCTGGCCACCGGACGGGCGATCTCGAAGGTTGCGGCCGAACACGTCACCAAGGTCGCTGTCGAACTCGGAGGTAAGAACCCCCACATCGTGTTCGCCGACGCAGATTTCGAGACAGCGGTGGACGTCGTGCTCACCGGCGTGTTCCTGCATTCGGGTCAGGTGTGCTCGGCAGGAACCCGCCTGATCGTGGAGGAACCCATCGCCGACGACTTCGTCGCCGCACTGGCCGCCCGCGCGGAATGCATCCGCATCGGAGACGGCATGGATCCGGCGAGCGAGACCGGTCCGCTGGTATCCGAGCAGCATCTCGCCAAGGTCGATTCCCATGTGCAGCAGGGAATCTCCGAGGGCGCCAAACTCGTCACCGGGGGCGCCCGGCCGAGCGATCCGGCGCTCGCGAAGGGCAGTTTCTATCTGCCGACGATCTTCGATCGGTGCGACCGGTCGATGCGGATCGTCCAGGAGGAGACCTTCGGACCGATCCTCACGGTGGAGCGATTCACCACCGAAGCCGAGGCCATCGCCCTCGGCAACGACACGCAGTACGGTCTCGCGGCGGGTGTTCGGACATCCGATCCAGCGCGGGGCGAACGTGTGGTGCGGGCGCTGCGGCACGGCACGGTGTGGCTCAACGATTTCGGCTACTACACCGCGGCCGCGGAGTGGGGCGGATTCGGCAAGTCGGGTAACGGCCGCGAACTCGGTCCGAGCGGGCTGGCGGAATACCAAGAGATCAAGCACATCTGGCACAACACCGAACCGAAGCCCGCCGGCTGGTTCAAGGGTTGATCGGCCCGCGGCGCTGCCTGCCGCGGTACACAGTTCAAGAGAGGACGACCCATGGCGGTAAACGCTGGAGACCCACACCCCGACAGCGGCATGGAGGACTTCGGATATCGGGAATCGCTGGATCGCAGCATCGGTAAGTTCGCCAGTTTCGCGGCCGGTGTCAGCTACATCTCGATCCTGACCGGAACCTTCCAGCTGTTCTATTTCGGCTTCGGCACCGCCGGACCGGCCTATCTGTGGTCGTGGCCGATGGTCTTCGTCGGCCAGATGGCCGTCGCGCTGTGCTTCATGGAGCTCGCCGCCAAATACCCCGTTGCGGGGTCGGTGTACAACTGGTCGAAGAAGCTGGGCAGCCGCCTGGTCGGCTGGTCGTCGGGCTGGCTGATGCTGACCGCGTCGATCGTCACCATCTCGGCGGTGGTGCTGGCGTACCAGCTCAACCTGCCGCGAATCTGGAGCGGATTCCAGATCATCGGCGACGGCACCGGAACCTATGATTTCGCGGCCAACGCCGTCGTTCTCGGCTCCGTGCTGATCGCGTTCACCACCATCGTCAACGCCCTCGGGGTCAGGCTGATGGCCATGATCAACAGTGCGGGCGTGTTCATCGAGTTGATCGCCGCCGTGCTGATCGCGATCATCCTGGCCGTCAACGTCACCCGCGGTCCGCAGGTGTTCTTCTCCACCAACGGATACGGGGCCGGTGAGAGTTACGGATTTTTCGGGGCGTTCCTGGTCGCGTCACTGGCGTCGCTGTATGTAATGTACGGGTTCGACACCGCCAGTTCGCTGGGTGAGGAGACCGTCGAACCCCGTCGCACCGCGCCCAAGGCGATCTTCCGTGCCATCCTGGCATCCTTCGTGATCGGCGGCGCCATCCTGGTTTTCGCGGTGATGTCCGCACCCAACCTCGACGATCCGAAGATCGGCGAGAGCAGCGGTGGCCTGCAGTACATCGTCGAGCAGGTGATGTGGGGACCGCTGGGCAAGATCTTCCTGATCTGCATCGTCGTCGCGGTCACCGTGTGCACGCTGGCCGTACACACCGCCGCCATCCGGTTGTCCTTCGCGATGGCACGTGACAATGCGCTGCCCTTCGGCGAGAAGCTCGCCAGGGTGCACCCGAAGACCCAGACGCCCATCGTCCCGGCCGTCGTCATCGGCGTGATCGCCGCGATCATCCTGGTAATCAACATCGAGCAGCCCAAGATCTTCACGGTGCTCACGTCGATCGCGATCATCATGATCTACCTCGCCTACCTGATGGTCACCGGGCCGATGCTCAAAAAGCGTCTGCGGGGCCAGTGGCCGCCAAAGGATCTCAAGGAGGGTGGCTATTTCACGATGGGTAAATGGGGTCTTCCGGTGAACATCTTCGCCGTGCTGTGGGGCACGCTGATGGCCATCAACCTGGCCTGGCCGCGCGTCGCCGTCTACGGCGATCCCTGGTACAACACCTGGGGCGCGTTCGTCTACATCGGCGTGATCCTCGGGTCGGGCCTGCTGTGGTACGCCGTCAAGGGACGCCACCACATCGGAACCCTGGAATCCCATGCGGCAGCGCCGGTGACGAGCGCTGAGAACACGGCGACGGGACAGGCGTGATGTCCGGTACATCAGCGACCTTCGATTATGTGATCGCAGGCGGCGGAACCGCGGGCTGCGTGCTGGCCGCCCGCCTGTCGGAGGACCCCGACGTGACGGTGTGCCTGGTCGAGGCCGGGCCCTCCGATGTGGGCGACGACCGAATCCTGGTGCTGTCGCAGTGGATGCATCTGCTCGACTCCGGCTACGACTGGGACTACCCGGTGGAACCGCAGGAACGCGGCAACTCGTTCATGCGCCACGCGCGGGCCAGAGTGCTCGGCGGATGCTCGTCGCACAACTCGTGTATCGCGTTCTGGCCGCCTGCCGAATGCCTCGACGAGTGGGTGGCCATGGGTGCGGACGGGTGGGGTGCGGCCGACACTCTGCCCCTTCTCGACCGGCTGACCAAAACCGTTCTGCTGCGCGATGTTCCACCCGACGATCCGTGCGGAACCGCGGTGCTGGACGCCGCGGCGATGGTCGGGCTGCCGACGGTGGCGTTCAACCGCGGCGACACAGTGCACAACGGCGCCGGATGGTTCCAGATCAACGCCGACGAGGACGGCGTCAGGATGTCCTCGTCGCACGCCTACCTGCATCCGATCCTCGACAGCAGGCCCAACCTCGAGGTGCGCACCGACTGCTGGATCGCCGAGATCCTGTTCGACGACGCGCTCGGCGCTACGGGGGTGCGCTATCAACGGCCGGACCTCACCGGGTACGACACCGTGTCGGCCCGCCATGAGGTGATCGTCTGCGCCGGCGCCATCGACACCCCGAAACTGTTGATGCTGTCGGGGATCGGGCCCGCCGGCCACCTCGGCGACATGGGGATCGACGTCCGCGTCGACGCACCGGGCGTCGGCGCCAACCTCGACGACCACGTCGAGGGGCTGGTGTTCTGGGAGGCTTCCCGGCCGATGGTGACGACCTCGACGCAGTGGTGGGAGATCGGCCTGTTCACCACGGTCGACGAGGGCAGCCCGCAGCCGGATCTGATGATGCACTACGGCAGCGTCCCGTTCGACATGAACACGTTGCGCCGCGGCTACCCGACCACCGACAACGGATTCTGCCTGACACCCAACGTGACTCAGGGCCGCTCGCGGGGCACGGTGCGGCTGCGCAGCCCCGATTTCCGGGACCGGGCCAGGGTGGACCCGCGGTACTTCACCGACCCGGAGGGCTACGACGAGCGGATCATGCTCACCGGAGTGAAACTGGCCAGGCGGATCGCCGAGCAGACACCGCTGGCCGCGTGGGTCGCGGGCGAGCTGGCGCCCGGGCCCGACGCCGTGACCGACGACGAACTGCTGGACTACATCCACCAGTGCCACAACACCGTCTATCACCCGGCGGCCACCGCACGCATGGGCTCCGTCAGCGATCCGATGGCGGTGCTCGACCCCGAGTTGCGCGTCAAGGGTGTGTCGCGGCTGAGGGTCGTCGACGCCTCGGCGATGCCGAAGCTGCCCGCCGTGAACCCGAACATCACGGTGATGACGATGGCCGAGAAATGCGCCGACCTCATCCGCGCGTCCACACCTACCCGGATGGCCGTCGCCGACCGGCCGGCCTGAGCGGGTGACCGAGCCCGGCCCCGACGGCGAGCTTCGATCGTTCCTGGGCGCGCACACCCCGTTTCAGCGGATGCCGCGCGCCGAATTGGACGAGCTGGCCGCGGATGCCCGCGTGGTGGACTTCGCTGCGGGGGAGGTGGTGGCGGATTACGCCGCACGGCCACCCGACGAGGTGTGGATGGTGCGCACCGGCCAGGTGCTGCTGCAAGGGGCCGACGGCGCCGCCATCGACACCGTCGGACCGGGCGGGATCTTCGGCTACACGCCGCTGCTCACCGGTGACAGCATGGCCTTCGTGGCGCGAACGGCCATGGCGTGCACGCTGATCCGGCTACCCGGGCCGATGATGCGGGCCCAGTTCGCCAAACCCGCCGGCCTGGCCTTCCTCGCCTCGGCCTGGATCGTCCCGGCCGCCGAGCGGCCAGCGGTGGCGAGGGTGACGGACGCCAAGCCGGTGCGCGAGCTCCTGCACGGGGCGGTCGTGACCGTGACGCCCGCGACGTCGGTCCGCGATGCGGCGATGCGGATGACCGAGCAGCACGTGTCGTGTGCGCTGATCCGGCTGCCCGACGGGGACCTGGGCATCTTCACCGACCGCGACCTGCGGACCCGCGTCGTGGCGCCGGGCCTGTCCGCCGATGTGCCGATCGCGACGGTGATGAGCGCACCCGCCCGCCGGGTGACACCGGATCTGGCCGCCGAGACCGTCCTGATGGAGATGCTGGAGTGCGGTCTGCGGCATATGCCGGTGGTGACCGCGCGCGGTGAGGTGCTCGGCGTGCTGGAGGACGCCGACCTGCTGGCGGCCTCGGCCAGGCAGAGTTTCATGGTGCGCCGGGCGATCGCGCAGGCGAGGGACCCCGCCGAACTGGCCGCCGCGGGCCGCCGGGTGGGCGGGCTGGCCGGTGAGCTGTTCCGCGGGGGCACCAAGGCCACGGCCGTCAGCGCCATCCTCTCGGTCGTCCTCGACAGTTTGGTGCGCAGGGCACTCGAGCTGGCGAGGGCGGAGGTGCCCGATGCGCCCGCGGGTGGTTTCGCCTGGCTGACGCTGGGCAGTATCGCAAGGCGGGAGGCGATGCCGTCATCCGACGTCGACAGCGCACTGTCGGTTGCCGATGAATCCGTATCGGCGAGTGAGGATTTCCGCAGCATCGCCGCTAGAACTCACGACATCCTCGACGGCTGCGGGTTGCCCGCCGACCGCAACGGGGCGCTGGCATGCAAGGCGGGTTTCGTGCGGTCGGCCTCCGGCTGGTACACCGCGGCCGAGGGCTGGCTGGACGATCCGCTGCGCGACCACGGTCTCATCCTGTCGTCGTTGATGATCGACGGGCGGGTGGTGTGGGGCGATCCCGCACTGCACACCGTGCCGAATGCGTTCCGCCGGATTCGCGACGACCACCCCAACGCGCTGCGCCTCCAGCTGCTCGACGCGTTGTCGGGGCGGGTGCGAACCCGCTCGTTGCGCGATGTGTTATCAAGGCGCGGAGGGACTTTCGATCTGAAGAACCATGCCGTCACGCCGATCGTCAACCTGGCCAGGTGGGGTGGTCTGGCCGCCGGGGTGACTTCGGCGACGACCCCGGCGCGGCTGGCGGCGGCCGCCGCGGCCGAGGCCGTCAGCGAGAGCGACGCAGGCACGCTCACCGATGTCTTCCTGATGCTGCAGCGGCTGCGGATGACCCATCAGATCGAGCAGCAGTCGGCTGGCCGCGAGCCCGGCGACGTCGTCACCATGTCGGAACTGTCCCCGCTCAACCGCAGCCAGCTCAGCGAAGGGCTTCGGGAGATCACCGCCGTGCAGCGGCGGGTCCGCAGCGTCGGGGTGCCACCCGGATTAGGGTGACCGGGGAGACGACGAATCTGGCGATCCTCGGCGGCGGGCGGGACTGGACCACCCGAGGCGATCAGTCGACGCCTCGGGTGGGTCGAACTCGGCCGAGGATCAGGCCCGCGAACCGGTCGGGGCATTCCAGCGGCGTGAAATGCCCGACGCCGTCGGCGATGTGCACCGCGACGTCGAAGAAGTAGTCTCCGGCCCGGTCGGACCATTCGACCGGGAACAGCGGATCCTTGAGTGGCCACAGCACGTCCGTCGACGCCGCGATCTTGATGGCCCGGTCGGGTGGCAGCTCGGTCAGCGACTGGGCGATCATGCCCGCACCTGCGCGGTACCACGCGGTTGAGGCGTTGAACGAGCCGGGCAGCGCGTAGTCCGACACCAGTTGGTCCAGATCGTCTTCGGAGAGCACGAAATCCGGGCCGGACCAGTGCGTCCAGAAGTGGCGCAGGTACTCGCGCACCGCCTCCGCGTCGCCGTCGATCAGCCGGCTGGCCAGCGGCAACTGGTGGAAGGCCTGATACCAGAATTCGCGCTGCGCCCGCACCGCCAGCACGCGATCACCCGCACCGGGCAGCGGCGGCGACAGGACCAGCGACCTGACCAGATCGGGTTGCATCCGCGCCACGCTCTGGGCCACCCGGCTGCCGACGTCGTAGCCGGCCAGCACCACATCCGACAGACCCAGCTCGTTGATCAGACCGACGACGCTGGCGGCCTGCGCCGAGGCGCTGTAGAAGTGCCGTACGTCGACGGCGTGCTTGTCAGAGCCGCCGAATCCGCGCAGATCGGGGACGACAACGTCGGCGGCGTCGCGTAGCAGCGGCACCACCCTGCGATAGTCGTGGCGATTGCCGGGCCAGCCGTGCAACAGGACCACCGGTGGCGCCGCGGAACTGCCGAAGCGGTCAAAGGTCAGCCGGAAACCGTCCACCGGGGCGCTGCGTGACGACACCGGTCAATTCTGCGCAATTGTCACCCCGCTTTGTGCCGGGTTGCCGAATCGCCGCGAGGCCGGGGTGTCCACAGCTAGGGCGGTCCGCTGGGCGGCGACTCGCTGAGCCATTGCACAGCCCTTGCGCACCGTCGCCGCGGGGTAACCCGTAAGCTCGATGAGGTGCAGCGGCGAATCATGGGCATCGAGACCGAATTCGGTGTGACCTGCACGTTCCATGGCCATCGCCGGCTGAGCCCCGATGAGGTCGCTCGCTACCTGTTCCGGCGTGTGGTGTCGTGGGGCCGCAGTTCCAATGTCTTCCTGCGCAACGGCGCCCGGCTGTATCTCGATGTGGGATCCCACCCCGAGTACGCCACCGCCGAGTGCGACAACCTGGTCCAGCTGGTCACCCATGACAGGGCAGGCGAGCGGGTGCTTGAGGATTTGCTCATCGACGCCGAGCAGCGGCTGGCCGATGAGGGCATCGGCGGGGACATCTACCTGTTCAAGAACAACACCGACTCGGCGGGCAACTCCTACGGCTGCCACGAGAACTACCTGATCGTGCGGGCAGGCGAGTTCTCCAGGATCTCCGATGTACTGCTGCCGTTCCTGGTCACCCGCCAGCTGATCTGCGGTGCGGGCAAGGTGCTGCAGACGCCGAAGGCCGCCACCTTCTGCCTGAGCCAGCGCGCCGAGCACATCTGGGAGGGCGTGTCGAGCGCGACCACCCGCAGCAGGCCGATCATCAACACCCGCGACGAACCACACGCCGACGCCGAGAAGTACCGCAGGCTGCACGTCATCGTCGGCGACTCCAACATGTGCGAGGCCACCACCATGCTCAAGGTGGGGACCGCGTCGCTGGTGCTGGAGATGATCGAGGCCGGCGTGGCCTTCCGCGACTTCTCCCTGGATAACCCGATCCGCGCGATCCGCGAGGTCAGCCACGATCTGACCGGCAGGCGTCCGGTGCGGCTGGCCGGCGGGCGGCAGGCCAGCGCGCTGGACATTCAGCGCGAGTACTACGGCCGCGCCGTCGAGTACCTGCAGACCAGGGAACCCAACGCGCAGATCGGTCAGGTCGTCGACCTGTGGGGCCGCCAGCTCGACGCGGTCGAGAGCCAGGACTTCGCCAAGGTCGACACCGAGATCGACTGGGTGATCAAGCGCAAGCTGTTCCAGCGCTACCAGGACCGCTACAACATGGAGCTGTCCGACGCCAAGATCAGCCAGCTCGACCTGGCCTACCACGACATCAAACGCGGCCGCGGTGTGTTCGACCTGCTGCAACGCAAGGGGCTGGCCGCGCGCATCACCACCGACGAGGACATCGAGGCGGCGGTGAACACCCCGCCGCAGACGACGCGGGCCAAGTTGCGCGGCGAGTTCATCAGCGCGGCGCAGGAGGCGGGCCGCGACTTCACGGTCGACTGGGTGCACCTCAAGCTCAACGATCAGGCACAGCGCACGGTGCTGTGCAAGGACCCGTTCCGGTCGGTCGACGAGCGGGTCAAACGGTTGATCGCGAGCATGTGACCCGACCCTTAGGCTGAGGCGAGTGGCGACCTCCAAAGTCGAGCGGTTGATGAACCTTGTCATCGCGCTGCTGTCCACCAGGACATTCCTCACCGCGGAGCGGATCCGCCGCGCCGTTGCCGGCTACTCCGAATCCGCAAGCGACGAGGCCTTCTCGCGGATGTTCGAGCGGGACAAGAACGAGTTGCGCGACCTCGGGATCCCTCTGGAGACGGGCCGGGTGTCGCAGTTCGACCCGACCGAGGGGTACCGGATCAACCGAGACGCCTATGCGCTGCCCGCGGTGGAGTTGACCGCCGACGAGGCGGCCGCCGTCGCGGTGGCCACCCAGTTGTGGGAGTCGCCCGAGCTGGTGACAGCCACCCAGGGCGCGCTGCTCAAGCTTCGCGCCGCCGGTGTCGATGTGGACGTGGCCGACGCAGGCGTCGCGATCACGGCGGCCGCCGCCCTGCCCGGCAGGCGCGGATCCGAGGAGATCCTCGGCGCGCTGTTGTCGGCGATCGACTCCGGTCACGCCGTGCAGTTCCCGCACCGGCCGTCGCGCACCGATCCCTACACCACCCGCACCGTCGAACCGTGGGGTGTGGTCACGCACCGCACCCGCTGGTACTTGGTGGGCCACGACCGCGACCGGCAGGCCACCCGCACCTTCCGGCTGTCGCGGATCGGCGACGCCGTGACGGCCATCGGCCCGGCCGGGGCGGTGACCAAACCCGCGGGCACCGACCTGCGGGAGATCGTGCGGCGGGCGGTCGACGAGTGGCCGACCGGGGCGATGGCCAGGGTCTGGGTCGCCGACGGGCGTGCGACCGCGCTGCGCCGCCGGGCCAGCCCGCTTGGTGCGAGCACGCTGGCGGGGCGCCCCGGGGAGGAGATCAGCGTCGAGATCGGAATGTTCGACCAGTTGGGCCGCGAGATCGCGAGCTACGGCGCCGACGCCGTCGTGCTGGAGCCGCAGTCGCTGCGCGACGACGTGATCGCGCGGCTGCGCGCGCAGCATGAGTAGCGTTTCGATCCGGCTGGTCCGGCTGCTGAACATGGTGCCCTACTTCCAGGCCAACCCGCGGATCACCTACGAGGAGGCTGCGTCCGATCTGGGTGTGACGGTCAAACAGCTGCGCGAAGACCTCAACCAGCTGTGGATGTGTGGCCTGCCCGGCTACGGGCCGGGCGACCTGATCGACTTCGAGTTCTCCGGCGACACCATCGAAGTGACGTTCTCTGCGGGCATCGATCATCCGCTGCGGTTGACTTCTCCGGAGGCGACCGGCGTGCTTGTCGCCCTGCGGACGTTGGGGGATGTGCCGGGCATGGTCGACCCGGAGGCCGCGCGCAGCGCCATCGCCAAGATCGAATCGGCGGCGGGCACCGTCAACCCCGACTTCACCGGGACGGTGGCCGCGGTGGAGGAACCCGCGCCGGTGGAGAGTGCGTCGGCGGCGGCCGTGCGGTCGGCGGTGCGCACGGGGCGCGCTCTGGCCATCGAGTACTACTCGGCGTCGCACGACACGCTGTCCGGCCGTGTCGTCGACCCGATCCGGGTGGTACTGGTCGGCGACCACAGCTATCTCGAGGCGTGGTGCCGCACCGCAGAAGGGGTGCGGCTGTTCCGGTTCGACCGCATCGTCGACGCCCGTAGGCTCGACGAGCCGTCGGCGCCGCCCGAGCCCGCGGTGCAGGCCGTCCCGGACACGTCCTTGTTCGACGCCGATCCGGCGCTGCCGTCGGCAACGCTGCGGATCGACCGGTCCGCGGGCTGGGTGTTCGACTACTACCCGCTGCGTGTGCTGCGGGAGCTGCCCGACGGTGCCTGCGAGGCGGCGATGACCTACGCCTCCGACGACTGGATGGCCCGTTTCGTGCTCGGTTTCGGCTCGGCAGTCCGAATCCTGGAGCCGCAGGAGCTGGCGGCGCGGGTGCGCGACGCTGCGGGCGCCGCGCTCGGCGCATACGGGATTGCCGTGTGCAGCGGCTCCGACAGCGCCTCTGAAAGCGGCACGGGTTCTGCTGCCGGTGCCGCCGGGTAGACTCGGCGCTGACGTCTGGAGGTGACCAAATTGGGTGGTCTGCAACCGTGGCACTGGGTGATCGTGATCGCGGTATTCGTGTTGTTGTTCGGCGCCAAGAAGCTCCCGGATGCGGCTCGTTCACTCGGTAAGTCGATGCGGATCTTCAAGTCCGAGATAAAAGAGATGCAGGCCGAGTCGAGGTCTGAGCCCGACATCGTTCCGCCGGCCACTCCCATCGCGTCGGAGCGTGTCGACACGCCGAATCCGGCACCGGGTACGACACAGCCGTCCGACCAGCGGCCAGCCTGACCGACGGCCATGCGCGCGACGCGGCTCATTGCCGCGTCGCGCGGCCGTGTCGTCCAGACTGTCGCTGACATCGCATCGTTAGATCGCTAGGCCACCAGTGCAGAGCACCACACTCTTCAGGAAACTCGACCCCCGCCGTCGCCGCACCCGGGTGAACCCGGACGGCACGATGTCGCTGGTCGAACATCTGCATGAACTCCGCAACCGGTTGCTGCTCTCCGTCGCGGCCGTGCTGCTCACCACGATCCTCGGGTTCTTCTGGTACACCCACTCGATCTTCGGGTTCCACAGCCTCGGCGAATGGCTGCGCGGCCCCTACTGTTCGCTGCCCGACACCGCTCGGGCCGCCATCACCCCCAACGGCGAGTGCCGCCTGCTGGCGACGGCGCCGTTCGACCAGTTCATGCTGCGCCTGAAGGTCGCGCTGGTCGCAGGCATCGTGCTGGCCTGCCCGGTGTGGCTCTACGAGGTCTGGGCGTTCATCACGCCCGGCCTGTACAAGAAGGAACGCCGCTTCGCGATGGCCTTCGTCGGCGTGGGTGCCGTGCTGTTCGTCGGCGGCGCCGTGCTGGCGTACGTGGTGCTGGCCAAGGCCCTGCACTTCCTGCTCACGGTGGGCAGCGACGTCCAGGTCACTGCGCTTTCGGGTGACCAGTATTTCGGGTTCCTCATCAATCTGCTGCTGGTCTTCGGCATCAGCTTCGAGTTCCCGCTGCTCATCATCATGCTCAACCTCGTCGGCATGCTGACCTACGAGAAGCTCAAGGCGTGGCGGCGGGGCCTGATCTTCGGGCTGTTCGTGTTCGCCGCGTTCGCCACGCCGGGGTCGGATCCGTTCTCGATGCTGGCACTGTCGCTGGCCCTGACGGTGCTACTCGAATGCGCCATCCAGATCGCGCGGATTCACGACAGACGCAAGGCCAAGCGGGAGGCCGCGGCCGGATGGGGCGACCTTCCCGACGACCAGGCGTCGCCGATCGGCCCGTCCACGCCCGTCGGGCAGGCCGGTGCGATCGAACCGCCGTCGGCGGTCACCCCGTCGGCCGGGCCGGCATCGCGGATCGCGCCGCATGACGATGTCACTTGAGCCACCCGACACCGAACTGGCCGGGTTCGCCGCGCAGCTACCTTTCGAACTCGACGAATTCCAGCGTCGGGCCTGCCGGGCGCTCGAGGCAGGCCACGGGGTGCTGGTCTGCGCACCGACCGGCGCAGGTAAGACCGTGGTGGGCGAGTTCGCCGTCCACCTCGCCCTCGCCGCGGGCCGAAAGTGCTTCTACACCACGCCGATCAAGGCGCTGAGCAACCAGAAGCACAATGACCTCGTCCGCCGGTACGGCGCAGGCGCGATCGGCCTGCTCACCGGCGACCAGTCCATCAACGGCGACGCCGACGTCGTGGTGATGACCACCGAGGTCCTTCGCAACATGCTCTACGCGAATTCCCATGCACTTGGCGGCCTTTCGTATGTGGTCATGGACGAGGTGCACTTCCTGGCCGACCGGATGCGGGGCGCGGTCTGGGAGGAGGTGATCCTGCACCTGCCCGAAGAGGTGCGGCTGGTCAGCCTCTCGGCCACGGTGAGCAACGCCGAGGAGTTCGGCGGCTGGATCCAGACGGTGCGCGGGGACACCACCGTCGTGGTCGACGAGCACCGGCCGGTCCCGCTATGGCAGCACGTGATGGTGGGCAAGCGGCTGTTCGATCTGTTCGACTACCGTGCCGGCGGCGCAGCCAAGAACGGGCCGCTGGTCGATCCGGAACTCGTGCGGCACATCGCGCATCGCCGCGAAGCGGAGCGGCTCGTGGACTGGCAACCCCGCGGTCGCGGCAGGCCAGGTCAGCGCGGGGGACGGCCCGGGATCTACCGGCCGCCGGGCCGGCCCGAGGTGATCGGCGCGCTGGACCGCGAGGGTCTGCTGCCCGCGATCACGTTCGTGTTCTCGCGGGCCGGCTGCGACGCCGCCGTCAAGCAGTGCCTGCGTTCGTCGCTGCGGCTGACCAATGACGACGAACGGGCACGCATCGCCGAGGTGATCGACCGGCGGTGCGCCGACCTGGCCGAGGCCGATCTGGTGGTCCTCGACTATCACGAGTGGCGGGAAGGACTGCTACGCGGTCTGGCCGCCCACCACGCCGGGATGCTGCCCGTGTTTCGCCACACCGTGGAGGAACTGTTCACCGCCGGCCTGGTGAAGGCCGTGTTCGCCACGGAGACATTGGCGTTGGGCATCAACATGCCCGCCCGCACGGTGGTGCTGGAGCGATTGGTCAAGTTCAACGGCGAGCAGCACGCGCCGCTCACTCCGGGCGAATACACCCAGCTCACCGGGCGAGCCGGGCGGCGGGGCATCGACGTGGAAGGCCACGCCGTGGTGCTGTGGTACCCCGACATCGAGCCCGCTGAGGTTGCGGGCCTGGCCTCCACCCGCACGTTCCCGCTGCGCAGCTCCTTCGCGCCGTCCTACAACATGACCATCAACCTCGTCGCACATATGAGCCCCGCCCAGGCTCGCGCGCTGCTGGAGCGCTCGTTTGCGCAGTATCAGGCGGACCGCTCGGTGGTGGGGCAGGTCCGCGCCGTCGAACGCGGCGAGCGCATGCTCGGCGAGATCGCCGCCGAACTCGGCGGCCGCAACGCGCCGGTCATCGACTACGCCCGGCTGCGGGCGACAATCTCCGAACGGGAAAGGGCGCAATCGCGCGCCTCGCGCCTGCAGCGGCGGCAGGCCGCCACCGACGCGCTGGCCTCGCTGCGCCGCGGTGACATCATCACCATCGCCCACGGCCGCCGCGGCGGGCTGGCGGTGGTGCTCGAACCGGACCGCGACAGCGACGATCCCCGGCCGCTGGTGGTTTCCGAACACCGCTGGGCCGGCAGGATTTCGTCGGCCGATTACTCCGGTGCGTCCCCGCCGCTCGGCTCGATGGCGCTGCCCAAGCGGGTCGAACACCGCCAGCCCAGGGTGCGCCGTGATGTCGCGTCGGCGCTGCGGGCGGCCGCAGCCAACCTGACCGGACCGCCGGCGAAGGCGGGCCGCCGCTCGGAGGTCCGGGACGGTGACGACGAGCTGGCGACGCTGCGCGAGCGGCTCCGCGCCCATCCGGCGCATCAGATTCCCGACCGGGAAGCGCGGGTCCGGCTGGCCGAACGCTACCTGCGCATCGAGCGGGACAACGAGCAGATCAAACAGAAGGTGGCTGCTGCAACCAACTCGCTGGCGCGTACCTTCGACCGGATCGTCGTGCTGCTGCGCGAACGCGCGTTCATCGAGTCCGCCGGCGGCGCGGCCTCGGCCGACGACCTTGTGGTCACCGATGACGGGCGGCTGCTGGCGCGGATCTACAGCGAAAGCGACCTACTGGTCGCCGAATGCCTGCGCCGTGGAACGTGGGAGGGTCTGCGGCCGGCCGAGCTGGCCGCGATGATCTCGGCGGTCCTGTACGAATCCCGCGGTGACACGCCCGGCGCGCCACC
Organism: Mycobacterium sp.; assembly: GCF_044223235.1. Taxonomy (GTDB): domain Bacteria; phylum Actinomycetota; class Actinomycetes; order Mycobacteriales; family Mycobacteriaceae; genus Mycobacterium. The sequence continues at coordinate 98,237 of NZ_JBGAME010000014.1, read as the reverse complement.
GGGCGGCGAGGTTCCCAGCGGTACGCTGCGGCGCGCGCTGAACCAGACCCGCAGGCTGTGGGCCGATCTGCGGGCCGACGAGCAACGCCACCGGATCGCGCAGAGTCGCGAACCCGACGAAGGGTTCGTCACGGCGGTGTATCACTGGGCAACAACGGGAGATCTGACGACTGCGCTGGCCGCATCCGACGTGACCGGCGGCGGGTCGCCGTTGTCCGCGGGTGACTTCGTGCGGTGGTGCCGGCAGGTGCTCGACTTGCTCGATCAGGTGCGAATTACGGCGCCGTCGAAGGCCGTTCGGGTGAGCGCGAAACGCGCCATCAACGACGTTCGTCGCGGCGTCGTCGCTGTTGACAGCGGGTAGTGTGTTGCCAGCAGGTAGTACCAGCAAGGAGAGAGATGAGCGGACCGCAGGGATCTGACTCCACGCAGCCGTGGGCCGGTCAGCAGCCGGAGTCTGGCAGTAAGCCGCAGGCCGGTGACGCGTCGGCCAGCCAATGGCAGCCACCATCCGCGGGTTCGGGGTCCGACAAGCCGGCAGGCGATCAGCCGTCGTGGCAGCCGCCGGCCTACACACCGCAGCAGTATCCGCAGTACCAGCAGCCCGGCGCGCCGTCCGGCCCCGCCTATCAGCAGCCGCAGCAGTATCCGCCCACCGAACAGTTCGGCCAGCAGGGCTCGGAATACTCACAGTCGGGCTACGGTCAGCCGCCTCAGTACGGTCAACCGCAGTACGGCCAGCAATACGGTCAGTACGGCCAGCCCCAGTACGGTCAGCAGCCCGGCCAGTACGGCCAGCCGTCACAGCAACCCAATCAGTACGGGCAGTACAGCCCGTACCCCACGCCCGGCGCCGAGGAGGGTTCCAAGCGGTCGCTGGCCGTCGTCGGCGGGATCATCGGTGTGCTGGCGGCGATCGTCGTCGCCGCGGTGCTGGTGCTCGGCTTCTGGAAGCCGGGGTTCTTCGTCACCACCAAACTCGATGTCAACGCCGCCCAGACCGGCGTCCAGCAAATTCTCACCGATGAGACCAACGGCTACGGTGCCCGCAACGTCCAGGACGTCACCTGCAACGACGGTCAGAGCCCGACGGTGCGCAAGGGCGACACGTTCAACTGCGAGGTCAGCATCGACGGCACCAAGCGTCAGGTCACCGTGACGTTCCAGGACGACGACGGCACCTACGAGGTGGGCCGCCCCAGGTAGTGGGTTGCGGCGCTAGCGCTCGTCGGTGAGGGCCTTCTGCAGGCGCGCCACCGACGAGCCGAGCCCATACGCGCCGGCCAGCTGGCTGACCCGTGCGCGGTCGCGCGCGTACGGGGGCAGTGCGTCATCGGCTGTCGACAGCGCCACCGGTGCATCCGTGGCCACCCGCACCACCGGATTGGCCGCCTGCAGATAGCCTGCCGCGGCGAGCAGTTTGGCCCGATGTGCCCTCGACATCGTCGATTTCGGGTCGCGGGCGGCCGCGAGTATGCCCTCGAGCGAGCCGTGCCTCATCAGCAGGGTCGCGGCCGTCTTCTCACCAACGCCAGGCACCCCGGGCAGCCCGTCGGACGGATCACCCCGCAGCAGGGCCAGCTCGGCGTAGCCGGGCCCGGCCCGCTCGACCGGAACCCCGTACCGCTCGGCGACCTCGTTGGGGCCGTACAGGGTCGCCTTGGCCAGCCCGCGGCCCAGGTAGAGCACCCGTACCGGGACCGGCTCGTCGCGGACCAGCTGCAGCAGGTCGCGGTCGCCGCTGACCACCACAACGGGGTCGCGGCGCTCCCTGGCCGCCAGCGTGCCCAGCACGTCGTCGGCCTCGAAACCCGCCGCGCCCGCCGTGGCGATCCCGAAAGCGTCGAGCAGCGCCATGATGACGTCCACCTGTGGTGTCAGATCTTCGGGGACGACTTCCACATCCGGGCTGCCCGCGGGCGCCTCGGCGGCGACCCGGTGCGCCTTGTAGGACGGCACCAGATCCACCCGCCACTGCGGGCGCCAGTCGTCGTCGCGGCAGACGACCAGCCGGCCGGGACGCTCCCTGGTGATCACGGTGGCGACCGCGTCGAGGAAACCCCGCACGGCGTTCACCGGCCGTCCGTCGGGGCCGGTGATCGATGCGGGCACCCCGAAGTACGACCGGAACCACATGCTGGCGCCGTCGAGCAGCACTACCGGACTGGACATGGGGTGTCACCCTAGCGCCAGTAGCGTGGGGTCCCCGACTCCGCCGGTTAACCTTGCTGCCATGAGTGCCAGTCGATTCAGCACCGAGGTGTACGGCAGGCGGCTACGCGCCGCGGCGGACGCCACCGCGAGCGCGGGCCTGGCCGGTCTGGTGATCACCCCCGGCTACGACCTTCGCTATCTGGTGGGGTCACGCGCCCAGACCTTCGAACGGCTCACCGCCCTGGTGCTGCCCGCCGACGGTGACCCGACGATCGTGGTGCCGCGGCTGGAACTGGCTTCGCTGAAGGAATCCGCGGTCACCGAACTCGGCCTCGTGGTGCGAGACTGGGTGGACGGGGACGACCCGTATCAGTTGGTCGCTGAGGCGCTGGGTGGCGCCCCGGCCAGGGTCGCGGTCACCGACTCGATGCCCGCCCTGCACCTGCTGCCGCTGGCCGAGATCCTCGGCGCGGTGCCGGTTCTGGCGACGGGAGTGCTGCGGCGGCTGCGGATGCTCAAGGACGCCGCCGAGGTCGATGCGCTGCGCAAGGCGGGTGCGGCGATCGACCGGGTGCACGCCCGGGTTCCGGAGTTTCTTGCGCCCGGCCGCACCGAAGCCGACGTCGCCGCCGACATCGCCAAAGCGATTGTCGCCGAAGGCCATTCCGAGGTTGCCTTCATCATCGTCGGGTCGGGGCCGCACGGCGCCGACCCTCACCACGAATGCTCCGAACGCGAACTGCGGACCGGTGACATCGTGGTGGTCGACATCGGCGGACCCTACGAACCCGGGTATAACTCCGACTCGACGCGCACCTACAGCCTGGGCGAGCCGGACCCAGAGGTCGCCAGGCGCTACGCGGTGCTGCAGCGTGCGCAGCGGGCCGCCGTGGAGGCGGTGCGACCTGGGGTGACTGCCGAGCAGGTGGACGCCGCGGCCCGTGACGTGCTGGCCGCCGAGGGCCTCGCCGAGTGGTTCGTGCACCGCACCGGTCACGGCATCGGGCTGTCGGTGCACGAGGAGCCCTACATCGTCGCGGGCAACGACCTGCCGCTGGAGGCAGGTATGGCGTTCAGTGTGGAGCCGGGTATCTATTTCCCGGGCGAGTGGGGTGCCCGCATCGAGGACATTGTGATCGTGACCGCCGATGGTGCGGTGTCGGTGAACAACCGCCCGCACGAGCTGGTCGTCATCCCTGGGTGAGTACCTGTGTGAGGGCCGGGTCAGTCGGCGCTGCGGTCGAGCAGGTCGGAGGATCCCAGCACCCGCTCGATGCGGACCTCGATGACCACCCGCCGCGGATTGACCCGCGGAGTGCGATAGCGCTGCGCGTAACGCAATTCGGCGTCGCGGACCGCCTCGGCGTCGTTGTTGACCGTGGATTTGCCCTCCAGCGACAGCCAGCGCGCACCGTCGACCTGGCTGAGCACCGCAACGCCGCGCTCCTGGGCGTTGAGCGCCTTCTGCGAGCCGCCGGTGGTGATGACCCGCGCGATGTGCGTCGCGGGGTCGAATGTGAACCCCACCGCGACGACGTGCGGTGAGTTGTCCGAACGCAGCGTGGTCAGCATCGCCAGATGCCGTTCGGTGAGAAACGCCAGCGCGTCCTCGGTCAGCCGGGTGGTTGCCTTCGCCATCGATACCCACGCTAGCGCAGGACATAATCGCAGCCATGAAAGACACGGCCGACACCAACCGTGGCGTCGTTGTGATTTTCGGCGGCCGCAGCGAGATCGGCGCCGAACTCGCGGTGCGCCTGGCTCCCGGAGCGACGGTCCTGCTGCTCGCGCGCGGTGGCGACCGAATGGATCAGCAGGTGGCAGCGGTGCGGGCGGCGGGGGCGGCGGCGGTGCACACCGGGCAGTTCGACGCCGACGACGTCGCGTCGCACGGGCCGCTGGTCAGTTCGATCGTGGCCGAGCACGGGCCGATCGGGACCGCGGTGCTGGCGTTCGGCGTCCTCGGCGACCAGGCCCGCGCCGAGGCCGACCCGGCGCACGCGGTGGCCGTCGTGCACACCGACTATGTCGCCCAGGTCAGCCTGCTGACCGTGCTGGCATCGACCATGCGGGTGGCTCGCCGGGGGACGATAGTGGTGTTCTCTTCGGTGGCGGGGGTGCGGGTGCGGCGGGCCAACTATGTCTACGGTTCGGCCAAGGCCGGGTTGGACGGTTTCGCCAGCGGTCTGGCCGACGCGCTGCACGGCACCGGGGTGCTGCTGCTGATAGTGCGACCCGGTTTCGTGATCGGGCGGATGACGGAGGGGATGTCGCCGGCGCCGATGTCGAGCACCCCGCCGCAGGTCGCCGACGCAACGGTGGCGGCCCTTGCCGGAGGCAGGCGTACGGTGTGGATCCCGTGGGCGCTGAGGCCGGTGTTCTTCGGGATGCGGATGCTGCCGCAGTTCGTCTGGCGCAGGCTGCCGCGATGAGCGCTTGCGCGAAGAGCAGAGGATCCCGATGATCCGGGGTGGTCGCGAATGATTGTCGTGGTCGGCATTGGGGCGGACGGGATGGCCGGGCTGGCGCCCGCGGCGTGCGCCGAACTGCGCCGGGCCAGTGTCGTCTACGGGTCGCGCCGCCAGCTCGGGCTGCTCGACGAGACGGTGACGGCGCAGCGCCGAGAATGGCCGTCGCCGCTGCTGCCCGCGATGCTGGCGCTGCGCGACGCCGACGAAGACGTGCACATCGTCGCCAGCGGGGACCCGATGCTGCACGGGATCGGTGTCTCCCTGATTCGGGTCCTCGGATCCGACCGGGTTACGGTGTTGCCGCACGTGTCCTCGGTGACGCTGGCGTGTGTCCGGCTGGGCTGGGCCGTGCAGGATGTCGATGTGCTCAGCCTCGTCACGGCCGAACCGCACACCGCGGTGCGCCGTGGCGGCCGCGCGGTGGTGCTCTCCCGCGACGGGTCGACTCCCGCGGCGCTGGCCCGGCTGCTGACCGAAACCGGCCGCGGCGACTCCGAACTTGTGCTGCTCGAGCAGCTCGGTGGGCCGGCCGAGCGCCGGCGCAGCGCCACCGCCCGCGAGTGGGCGGCCGACCCGCCCGGCGACGTGGACGACCTCAACGTGGTGGCGGTGACCTACCTCCCCGACCAACGCCTGCTGTCGGTGCTGCCCGACGACGCCTTCGACCACGACGGTCAGCTCACCAAACAGGCGATGCGCGCGGTGACCCTGACAACGCTGGCGCCCCGGCCGGGTGAGCTGCTGTGGGACGTCGGCGCGGGATCGGGCAGCATCGCCATCGAATGGTGCCGAAGCGGGCCGGGTTGCCGGGCAATCGCCTTCGAGCGCGACGATCAACGACGGCGGCGGATCGCCGCCAACGCGCGAGCCCACGGTGTTTGCGTGGACGTCCGCGGTGGCGCGCCGGACGCGTTCGATGCCGCCGCGTTGAGTGATCGCGGTGTGGACGGCATCCCCAGGCCCACGGCGATCTTCATCGGCGGCGGGCTGACCACACCCGGGCTGCTCGACGCCTGCCTCGAGCGCCTCCCCGCCAGTGGCCGGCTGGTCGCCAACGCCGTCACCGTGGAATCCGAAGGCGTTCTGGCTCAACGATATTCACAGATGGGTGGCGAACTCAGGCGCTACCAGCACTACCGCGGCGAACCCGTCGGCGGGTTCACCGGCTGGCGCCCGGCCATGCCCGTCACCCAGTGGTCGGTGATCAAGTGACCGTCTACTTCATCGGTGCGGGACCCGGCGCCGCCGATCTGATCACCGTGCGCGGCCAGCACCTGCTGCAGACGTGCCCGGTGTGCCTGTACGCGGGGTCGATCATGCCCGACGATCTGCTGGCGCTGTGCCCGCCGGACGCCCGGATCGTCGACACCGGCCCGCTGACCCTCGACCAGATCGTCACGGAGCTCGCCGACTCGGACGCGGCCGGGCTGGACGTGGCGCGGCTGCACTCCGGCGACCCGTCGATCTACAGCGCGCTGGCCGAACAGTGCCGCCGCCTCGACGCGCTCGGCATTGCCTACCAGATCGTGCCCGGCGTGCCCGCGTTCGCCGCCGCGGCGGCGGTTCTCGGCCGCGAGCTCACCGTGCCCGGCATCGCCCAGACCGTAACGCTGAGTAGGGTCGCGACGCTGTCGACGGCGATGCCGCCGGGGGAGGATCTGGTGACGCTGTCGGCGCCGGGCGCCACGCTGGTGCTGCACCTGGCGGCGGCCCAGATCGAAGCGATCGTCCCGCAGCTGCTCGACGGCGGCTACCGGCCCCAAACCCCGTGTGCAGTGGTCGCTTTCGCCAGCTGGCCGGAGCAGACGGTGGTGCGCTGCACCCTGGCCGAGTTGGCCGAGCGGACGCGCGCGGCGGGCATCACCCGCACCGCCGTCATCGTGATCGGCGATGTGCTTGCCGCCGAAGGCTTCTCCGACAGCTACCTGTACTCGTCAGGCCGCAGCCGTGGGCCCAGGCATTGACCCGCATCCTGCTGCTCGGCGGAACGGCCGAGGCCCGCGCGCTGGCGGCGCGGCTACCCGGCAACGACCCCGGCGAGACCCCCGGTGCTATCGAGGTGATCAGCTCGCTGGCCGGCCGGGTACCCGATCCCGCACTCCCGGAAGGTCAGGTCCGCATCGGCGGATTCGGCGGTGTCGATGGGTTGCGGGACTGGCTGCGGGAACACCGCGTCGACGCGGTGATCGACGCGACGCATCCGTTCGCCGCCACCATCACCGCCAACGCCGCGCAGGCGTGCCTGGTCCTCGGTCTGCCGCACCTCGTCCTCGTCCGGGCGGCCTGGCCGCCCGGCGACGCCATTGTGGTGGGCAGTGACACCCAGGCCGCCGAAACCGTAACGCACCAAGGATTTTCGCGGGTCTTCCTGACCACCGGCCGGTCTGGCACACGGGCGTTCCTGGCCGTCGATGCGTGGTTTTTGATCCGCGCGGTCACGCCGCCCGACCCGGACACCCTGCCTGCACGCCACCGGGTGCTGCTCTCCCGCGGCCCCTACCGCTACGACGACGAGGTGGGGGTGATGCGCGAGCACCGCATCGACGCCGTCGTCACCAAGAACAGCGGAGGCGAGATGACGCGGCCCAAGCTGGCGGCCGCCGCGGCCCTGGGCATCCCGGTTGTCATGGTGGAGCGTCCGCCGCTACCGCGGGGGGTGAACACGGTGGCCACCGTCGAGGAGGCCGCCGCGTGGGTCACAGTGATGTCGGGTAGCGCCGGGGGGTGAACACCCGGTCACCCGATTCGTCGCTATACCACCGGGTTTGTGACGAGCCGACGATGAGCAGGCAGCGCATGTCGATCGCGTTCGGATCGAGGTCCGCCAGCCGTATCACGGTGACCCGCTCCTCCGGGCCGGAGACATCGCGACCGATCACCACCGGGGTGTCAGGGTCGCGGTGCTCCAGCATCAGGTCACGCATGGCCGCCACCTGCCAGGTCCGGCTTTTCGACGCCGGGTTGTAGATCGCGATCACCATGTCGGCGCTGGCCGCTGCGGTCAGCCTGGCCGCGATGACCTCCCACGGCTTGAGCCGGTCGGACAATGAGATGACGGCGTAGTCGTGGCCAAGTGGCGCGCCGACCCTGCTGGCCACCGCCTGCGCGGCCGTCATCGCCGGGATCACCCGTACCCGCACCCCCGGCCAGCGCTCGGCCTCCTCCAGAACGGCGGTGGCCATCGCGAATACCCCGGGATCGCCCGAGGACACCACGGCCACACTGCGGCCCTGGCCGGCCAGTGAGCAGGCCAGCCGGGCGCGAGCCGGCTCGTCGGTGTTGTCGCTGGCGTGCCTGCGCTGGCCGTCGCGGGTCGGCACTCGGTCGAGGTAGGGCCCGTAGCCGATGAGGTCGGTCGCCGCGGCCAGCTCCCTGCGGCTCTGCGCGGTCATCCAGCCCGCCTCGCCGGGGCCGAGCCCGACGACCGCGACACCGGCGGCGGGCGCGCCGGTTCTCGCCGTGCCGGGAACCATCGTCAGCGAGAAGTAAGGCACCGTGCCGGGGTCGACCTCGCCTGCGGGCAGCACCCGTTGCTTCTCGGTGCTGGCGCGCTCCACATAGAACGCCTCACTGAGTCGGCCGGTATCCGAAAGCGCTTCGCGCACAGCGGTATACGAGCGCCCCAGCTTCATGATCACCGCGGCGTCGGTGTCGGCGAGGCGCCGGACCAGCTCGTCGCCCGGCAGCGTGCCCGGCAGGATGGTCAGCACTTGATCGCCCTGGACCAGCGGTGTCGCGCACGCCGCCGCGGCGGCGCTGACCGATGTGACGCCGGGAATGATGACGGCGGCGAAACGTTCGGTGAGCCGGGTGTGCATGTGCATGTAGGAGCTGTAGAACAGCGGATCACCCTCGGCCAACAGAGCGACGTCGCGGCCGGCGTCCAGGTGCGCGGCGATGCGTTCGGAGGCCTGCAGGTAGAAGTCCTCCATGGCGCCCGCGTATCCGCCGGGGTGGTCGGTGGTCTCGGTGGTCACCGGGTAGACGAGATGCTCCTCGATCTGGCCCGGCCGCAGGTAGGGCGCTGCGATCCCGCGCGCGATGCTGTGCCCGTGCCGGGCGCTGTGATATGCCACGACGTCGGCCGCACCGATCACCCTGGCCGCCTTGACGGTCACGAGTTCGGGGTCGCCGGGGCCGAGCCCGACACCCCACAGCGTCCCGCGGCTACTCACTCGCGCTCGCTGGCGATGGCGTTGACGGCCGCCGCGGCCATCGCGCTGCCGCCGCGCCTGCCGGTCACCACGAGATAGGACATCCCGCGCGGCCGGTCGATGAGCTCCTGCTTGGACTGCGCCGACCCGACGAAACCGACCGGGCCGCCGAGCACCGCGGCGGGCGCGACCGCGCCGTCGTCGACGAGTTCGAGCAGCCGGAACAACGCGGTCGGGGCGTTGCCGATGGCCACCACCGCCCCGCCCAGCCGCGGCGCCCACAGCTCGACCGCCGCGGCCGACCGGGTGGTGCCGCTGCGCGCGGCGAGGTCGGCGGCCCGCGGGTCGGCGACCAGCGACACCACCTCGTTGGCGGCAGGCAGCCGGTCCTTGGTGATCCCGGCCGCCACCATCGAGGAATCGCACAGCACAGGCGCGCCGCCGGCCAGCGCGGCGTGCGCGCGGCTGACCACGTCGTGGGTGAAGGCGACATGGTCGGCGACGTCGACCTGACCGCAGGTGTGGATCAACCGGACCACCACCCGGGCGACGTCGTCGGGAAACTGCGCAAGGTCGGCCTCGGCACGGATCGTCGCGAACGACAGCCGGTAGATCTCCGTGGCGTCGCGCAGGTAGTCCAGCACGGGCTAACCCTACGGTGCGCGGTGAGCTATGGGCGCACCCGTGGCTGGTAGCCGTGCTCGGTTGCGATGAGGACCTCGCCGGCAGGCGGCGCCCCGCACGCGCGTTCGCAGCCGACGAAATGCCGGTGGGCCGCCGCTGCGGTCTGCGCGGCTGCCGCCGCTGTGGTCTGCGCGGCTGCCGCCGCTGTGGTCTGCGCGGCTGCCGCCGCGTCGGCGCGCACGTCCGCGAGCGAGTGGGCACATCCGGGACTTCCGGTGCAGGCGCTGACCGCCAGAAACGGTGAGGCCGCGTCGAAGATCAATCCCATCGGAGCCAGGACCCGCACCGCCGCATCGGCGACGCCCTCGTCGAGGTCGCATACGAGCACCGAGCGCCATGGCGTGATGACCATCGGCGCCTCGATGGCCGCCAGGAACTCCGCGACCCTGGCCTGCAGCACCCCGAGCGACACCCCGGCGCCAAGGGTGACTCGCCCGTCGTCCTGGCCGATCCAGCCCACCGGCGGGGTCGAGGTGACCGGCCACGGGCCGAGCGGCGCCGCCGACGGCGTCAGGTCCGCAAGCAGCGGGGCGGGGTCGGCGAGCTCGCCGATCCGCCAGGCCTCGCCGCAAAGCGCCGCGAATCGGGCAGCCACAGCAACCACCGTGGCCGCCACATCCGCGGCGGCAAGCCGCACGCCGGTGTCGTGACCGGCCAGCAGCAGCGCGGCGGTGTCCGCGTCGACGGCGTGCACTCCGACGTCGGCCGCCAGCCCCGAGATGTCTCCGCGGCCGTCGTCGATGCCGAACAGGATGCGGCCGGGCAGCGCGGCCAGCTCGGTCTCGGCCTGGATGGCGGTGTCGAGCTGGTGCACCCACCGCCGTACGTCGGCCAGCCCGCCGACCCGTCCGGACAGTGGCGAGGCGACGATGTTTCGGATCCGCTCGTGGGTGGCCGACGGCAACAATCCGGCGGCGGCCACCGCGTCGGCCACCGCTGCGGTGTCCGAGACGGCGCGGATCTGGATATTGCCCCGTGACGTCAGTTCCATTGCAGAGGAGCCGAATTGCGTCGCCGCGTGGGCCAGCGCCGTCAATTGTGCCGGGCCGATCATGCCGCCGGGAAGCCGGATCCGCGCCAGTGCGCCGTCCGCCGCCCGGTGCATGCTCAGTGCGCCGGGGCAGGTGTCGTGATCGCGCGTTCGGTTCATGGTCTCGCCGGCAATTCTAAGGATCGGAGTGCGCGCCCGCCGCGGTGTTAGCCGGGTGGGTCCCCGTGATGCGACACGTCCCGACGTCCGGCCTGGCTGGACGAACCCGTGCCCGGTGGAGGTCGAGGCAGATCGCCGGCCTCCCCGCCACGGCCGCGAGCCCCGCGGGCAACAATTCGAGCGGTCGTTGATGGGCCGTGAAATGTGGCGGCTGTAGCAGCCTTCGCGCGTAAACACTTGCAGGACAATCCCGTTGGAGTGGACTCCGCGAGTGTGATCGCCCCCAGGTCCCCAGGCCTGAGCCCCGAGATCGACGTTTTGCAGATCCCTACTCGATTGTTGTCTGCAGAACGTTGATTTGGGATTCGTCGACGCCGGTCAGCCGACTTCCGCGGGCATCGGCGCGGCTCTGGCTCCCCGCGCGCCGCCCCGATCCCGGCGGCTACCACCAGCACGACATCCGCCACCCCCGACACGTCGGGCACCTCGTGGAAGCATCACGATCCCGACCACCACGGCCAAGGCCGGGTCGACGCCGAGGCCAGCGACGCGTCCTCGACTCCGCGAGTGTGATCGCGGTCATATTAGTGAGCGGGCTGTCTGCTCACCCACAACCCGGTCGGTTTCGGGTCGGAGAACCGTAGTTTCCTGAGAACCGCTGTACCCAACAGCGGCGGATGTCATGGAAGGCACCACAATGTTGGCACTCATCGCAGTCGGTCTGGTGCTCGTGCTCGTCGCGCTGATCGGCAAGCCTTACCCGCAGTCATGGCACGAGCGTTGGGGCAGCAACGACAGATGACGGGATTGCGGTACGAATAGTGGGTGCCTGAACCCACCGTCCTGCTGCTGTCGACATCCGACACCGACCTGATCACCGCCCGCGCCAGCGGGGCGAACTACCGGTGGGCCAATCCGTCGCGGCTCGTCGACGGCGAACTCGACGAGCTGCTTCACGCCGCCGACGTCGTCGCGGTGCGCATCCTCGGCGGCTACCGGGCCTGGCCCGAGGGCATCGACGCGGTCACCGCGACCGGGGTGCCGACCGTCGTCGTCAGCGGTGAGCAATCACCCGACGCCGAGCTGATGGGGCATTCGACGGCGCCCAAGGGGGTCTCGGTGCAGGCCCACGTCTACCTGGCCCACGGCGGCACCGACAACCTGCGCAACCTGCATGCCTTCCTCTGCGACACCCTGCTGATGACGGGTTTCGGTTTCGGCGCACCGGTGAGTACCCCCAGCTGGGGAGTGCTCGACCGCCCCACCGACACGGCATCCGCGGCGGGCCCGACGGTGGCGGTGCTGTACTACCGGGCGCAGCAGCTCGCGGGCAACACCGCCTACGTCGAGGCGCTGTGCCGCGCTATCGAGGACACGGGCGGGCGGCCCCTTCCGGTGTTTTGCGCGTCGTTGCGCACCGCTGAGCCCGAATTGCTGGATACGCTGCGCGGGGCGGACGCGTTGATCACCACCGTGCTGGCGGCCGGCGGTGCCACGCCTGCGTCGGCCGTCGGCGGCGGCAGCGATGACACCTGGGATGTGGCGCATCTGGCCGCCCTGGACGTGCCGATCCTGCAGGGCCTGTGCCTGACAAGTTCGCGCGAGCGGTGGAACGCCAACGATGACGGGCTGTCGCCGCTGGATGTCGCGACCCAGGTGGCCGTCCCCGAGTTCGACGGCCGGATCATCACGGTTCCGTTCTCCTTCAAGGAGATCGACGACGAAGGCCTGATCGCCTACGTCGCCGATCCGGAACGGTGCGCCCGTGTCGCGGGGCTGGCGGTCAGCCACGCCCGGCTGCGGGCGATCCCCGCCGCCGACAAGCGGGTCGGCCTGATGTTCTCGGCATATCCGACCAAGCACGCCAGGATCGGCAACGCCGTCGGTCTCGACACCCCCGCCAGTGCGGTGGCCCTGCTGCAGGCGATGACCGCCGCCGGCTACACGATCGACGACATCCCCGGCGTCGCCTCCGGCGATGGTGACTCGCTGATCCACGCGCTCATCGAGCGCGGTGGCCAGGACCCCGACTGGCTGACCGACGGACAGCTGGCGGGAAATCCGATCCGAGTGCCCGCCGCCCGCTACCGCGCCTGGTTCGCCACGCTGCCCGCCGGGCTCGCCGATGCGGTGGTGCGGCACTGGGGTCCGCCGCCCGGCGAGCTGTTCGTCGACCGCAGCGCCGACCCCGAGGGTGAGATCGTCATCGCCGCGATGCCGGCGGGCAACGTGGTGCTGATGGTGCAGCCGCCACGCGGCTTCGGCGAGAATCCGGTGGCCATCTATCACGACCCCGACCTGCCGCCCAGCCACCACTACCTGGCGGCCTACCACTGGCTCGGCGCAGCACGGGATGCCGGCGGTTTCGGTGCCGACGCCATCGTGCACCTCGGCAAGCACGGCAATCTCGAATGGCTGCCCGGTAAGACCCTCGGCATGTCCGCGGACTGCGCGACCGACGCCGCGCTGGGCAATCTGCCGCTGATCTACCCGTTCCTGGTCAACGATCCCGGCGAGGGGACCCAGGCAAAGCGCCGCGCCCACGCCACCCTCGTCGACCACCTCATCCCGCCGATGGCGCGCGCCGAAACCTACGGCGACATCGCCCGGCTGGAGCAGCTGCTCGACGAGCACGCCTCGGTCGCGGCGCTGGATCCCGGCAAGCTGCCCGCGGTCCGCCAACAAATCTGGACGCTGATGCGGGCGGCCAAGATGGACCACGATCTGGGTCTGGACGAACGCCCCGGCGACGACTCGTTCGACGACATGCTGCTGCACGTGGATGGCTGGCTGTGCGAGATCAAGGACGTGCAGATCCGCGACGGCTTGCACGTGCTGGGTCAGAAGCCCGTCGGCGACGCCGAACTGGACCTGGTGCTGGCGATCCTGCGGGCCCGCCAGCTGTTCGGCGGCGACCAGATGGTGCCGGGTCTGCGCCAGGCGCTCGGACTGGCCGAGGACGGCAACGACGAGCGCGCCGCGGTCGACGCCGCCGAGGGACGTGCGCGCGGACTGGTCGCCGCGCTGCAGGACACCGGCTGGGACGCCGCCGCGGTCGGCACCCTCACCGACGATCCGGTGATCGCGGACATCCTGCGCTTCGCCGCCACCGAGGTGCTGCCGCGCCTGGCGGGCACCACCTCCGAGATCGGCCAGGTGCTGCGCGCGCTGGACGGCCGGTACATCGCGGCCGGGCCGTCGGGATCCCCCTTGCGCGGACTGGTCAACGTGCTGCCGACGGGACGCAATTTCTACTCCGTTGACCCCAAGGCGGTCCCGTCGCGGCTGGCGTGGGAAACCGGTGTGGCGATGGCCGATTCGCTGCTGGCTCGCTATCGGAATGACCACGGCGACTGGCCGCGGTCGGTCGGGCTGTCGGTGTGGGGCACCTCGGCCATGCGCACCTCCGGCGACGACATCGCCGAAGTCCTTGCGCTGCTAGGTGTCCGGCCGCTGTGGGATGACGCGTCGCGGCGGGTGGTCAGCCTCGAGCCGATCCCGCTGACCGAACTCGGGCGGCCCCGCATCGACGTCACCGTGCGGATCTCCGGCTTCTTCCGCGACGCCTTCCCACACGTGGTGACCATGCTCGACGACGCCGTGCAGTTGGTCGCCGGTCTCGACGAGGCGCCCACCGACAACTTCGTGCGGGCCCACGCCGAGGCTGACCTGGCCGAGCACGGTGACCAACGACGTTCCACCACAAGAATATTCGGGTCCAAGCCGGGTACCTACGGAGCGGGCCTGCTGCAGCTGATCGACAGCCGCAACTGGCGCGATGACGCCGACCTCGCTCAGGTGTACGCCGCCTGGGGCGGCTTCGCCTACGGGCGTGGACTGGACGGTGCGGCCGCGGGCGACGATATGAACCGGCAGTACCGGCGAATCGCCGTCGCAGCCAAGAACACCGACACCCGTGAGCACGATATCGCCGACTCCGACGACTACTTCCAGTACCACGGCGGCATGGTCGCCACGGTGCGGGCGCTGACGGGGCGGGCGCCTGAGGCCTATATCGGCGACAACACCCGGCCCGACGCGGTGCGCACCCGCACGCTGTCGGAGGAGACCGTCAGGGTGTTCCGCGCCCGGGTGGTCAATCCGCGCTGGATCACCGCGATGCGGCGGCACGGCTACAAGGGTGCCTTCGAGATGGCGGCCACGGTCGATTACCTCTTCGGCTATGACGCTACCGCGCACGTGATGGCCGACTGGATGTACGAGCGGCTCTCGCAGGAGTACGTGCTCGACGCGGAGAACCGCAAGTTCATGGCCGAATCCAACCCGTGGGCGCTGCACGGCATGGCCGAGCGGCTGCTCGAGGCGGCGGGCCGGGGCATGTGGGCCGACCCCGACGCGGCCACCCTGGACGGACTGCGTCAGGTCCTGCTGGAAACCGAGGGTGAGCTGGAGGGCTGACCCGCGCCCAGACCCCGGGTGGCCAGCGCGACCGTCATCCCGACGGCGACGCCGGTCACCTCGGTCCGGCGGCGCTGGCGCTCGTCGTGATCGCTCTGCTCTTTCCCACACCGTCGACGCTGCGGTCCGCCCTGCCTCTGGCATCGGCGTGGGCCAGGGCGCCCGGCGGACGTGATGCGGGTGTGCGGCTGTCGGCCCCAGGCTTTGCGCCGCCCGCGGCTCGACGGTCTGCGCCGCCCGCTGTGCTCACGAGCAGGCAAAACACCGCGGTCGTCGCGCAGATCGACACCGCCGCCAGCGGCGCGACACTGCCCGCCGGGATGGTCGCGGTCGCACCGAGCGCGAAGATGCCGAAGAACTGCTCGTCGCTCCGCTCTACCGGGAGGAGCAGGTCCTGGTCGCCAACCGCGACCTGATCAGCGGACCCGCGGACACGATCAGCTGGCCGGACGTGCTGGAAATGCCCCTGTGCCTGCTGCATCCGAGATGCGCGGCCGCCAGCTCATCGATGAGGCGCTCGCCGGCCGCCGGCTGGCGGTGTCGCCCCGGCTGGAGGCCGATTCCGTGGCGTCGCTGCTCGCCCAGGTAGGTACGGGCAGGTGGGCCACGATCGTGCCGCGAACCTGGCTGCACGCCGTGCGACCGGCCGCCGACACCGCGGTGCTGCGGCTGGCGGATCCCTCGGTCACCGCCACCGTCGCGGTGGTGACCAACGCCGGGGCGCCGGTGTCGGTGTTCACGCGCGCCCTGCTCGTGGCTGCCCGGATGACCGCGGTCGAGGAGTCGGATTCCTGAGCGGCGTAGCGAGAGAACCCCGACAAACTCTGAGAACCGAGAAAGGCATGGCCGGCACAGCGTCGCGGGCGCACAATCGAGGTATCCGTGTCGAACCCTGGGGAGCCGCGATGAGCGAGCAACTGTACGACTTCTTCGGCGAGATGTTCCAGCGGTACTTCAAGCCGACGATCGGGACGTATCCGGCGGTCGGCAAGGCCCGCATCCACAGCCTGTTCGCGCTCACCGACGACGTTTCGGATCGGCTGGAGCAGGCGAGGCGCGCGGCGATGGCCTGGAGCGAGGCCGAGACCCGCAGACCGCGGCTCGCGTCGGAGATGTTCGTCATCACCCAGCACGGACTGCTGTACGCCGCCGCCCTTCGCGATGCCCACCGGGAGCTGTACTACCTGGCCACGCCACGCACGATGTTCGACCCGTTCGTCGACGAGGTCGAGATCAGCAGGCCGCATCAGAACACCGTGATGGCCGTGGACAGCCGGTTGGGCCGCGACCTGGCTGCCGCCCACCCGATGGACGCGGCGCTTCGCCGGATCCTCGACGAGCACGTGGCGCTGCGGGTGGATCTCCCCGCGTAGCCGCCGGTCGCACGCACGTCTGAGCCGCCTTATCCTCGCGCGGCCCACTTGCGCGGCCTTTCGCGCGCCGACTTCTGCGTGAGGGCTGCGCTCGCGATTCCACGACCACCGTGCGGAAGTCGGCGCAGACGATGGCGTGCCGTGACCGGGCGCGCCCGGTTGTGAAGGCGGGAGACCGTCACCACCCCCCTCCTCACCCCTGGAGAGGATGTCGCTCACCGCCGTCGCTGGTGTGCTCGACGCATACCGACGAAGGGGAGTGATGACATGCTGACCGAGCGGTCCACGCTGACCAAGTTCCTCATCGAGGAACGCCGACGTCATCCCGAGTCGAGCGGAGAACTCAACGCGCTGCTCCACGACGTCGCCCTGGCCTGCAAGGCGATCTCGAAGCGGATCGCGTCGGGAGCGCTCACCGGCGTCATCGGCAGTGCGGGCGCGGTGAACGTCCAGGGCGAGCAGCAACAGAAGCTGGACGTCGTCGCCAACGACGTCTTCCTGCGCACCAACGAGTGGGGAGGTCAGCTCGCCGGCATGGCGTCGGAAGAGCTCGACGACCCGTATCCGATCCCACCGCGGTATCCGCGGGGAAAGTACCTGCTGACCTTCGACCCGCTCGACGGCTCGTCCAACATCGACGTCAACGTGTCGGTGGGAAGCATCTTTTCGATCCTGCGCGCCCCGGTGCCCGGCGAGGCCGCCGCGCCGGAGGACTTCCTGCAACCCGGGGTGCGGCAGGTCGCGGCCGGCTACGCGGTCTACGGTCCTGCCACGCATCTGGTGCTCACGGTCGGGACGGGGGTGCACGGCTTCACCCTGGATCCCGACCTCGGCGAGTTCTTCCTGACCCGGCAGGATATTCAGATACCTTCTACCACAAAAGAATTCGCTATCAACAGTTCGAACAGGCGATTCTGGGAGCCCGCGGTCCTGCGCTACATCGACGAGTGTCTGGCCGGTGTCGCCGGGCCGCGCGAAAAGGACTTCAACATGCGCTGGGTGGCATCGCTGGTCGCTGAGACGCACCGCATCCTGACCCGCGGCGGAGTCTTCCTCTACCCGCGAGACACCAAGGACCCGGCCAAGCCCGGGCGGCTACGGCTGCTGTACGAGGCCAGTCCGATCGCGTTCCTGATCGAGCAGGCCGGCGGTCTGGCCTCGACCGGGCGCGAACGCATCCTCGACGTTACGCCCACCTCGCTGCACCAACGGATCGCATTCATCTTTGGTTGTCGCGAAGAGGTCGAGCGAATCATGCGTTACCACAACGAACTCCCGCCTCAGCCCATCGAGCAATGGCACCCGCTGTACGGCATGCGCGGTCTGTACCGCGCCGGCACCTAAGGAGAGTCCATGTCCGCCAAACATCCCGTCGTCGTCATCACCGGCTCCTCCGGGGCGGGTACCACCTCGGTGATGCGCACCTTCGAGCAGATCTTCCGCCGCGAGGACGTCGACGCCGCCTTCGTCGAGGGCGACAGCTTCCACCGCTACGACCGCAAGGGCATGAAGGAGGAGTTGGCGAGGGCGCTCGCCGAGGGCGACCATACCTTCAGCCACTTCGGCGCCGATGCCAATCTGTTCGAGGAACTGGAAACCCTTTTCCGCGTCTACGGTGAGACCGGCTCCGGTCGCGTCCGCAAGTATCTGCACGACGAGGAGGAGGCGGCGCCCTACGGTCAGTCGCCGGGGACGTTCACACCGTGGGAGGATCTCCCGAAGGGTACGGACCTGTTGTTCTACGAGGGTCTGCACGGTGCGGTCGTGACGGAGAAGGTCGACGTCGCGCAGTACGCCGATCTGCTCATCGGTGTGGTGCCCGTGATCAATCTCGAGTGGACGCAGAAGCTGCACCGGGACAAGGCCAAACGCGGCTACTCGACCGAGGCGGTGACTGAGACGATCCTGCGCCGCATGCATGACTACGTGAACTACATGTGTCCGCAGTTCTCGCGCACGCACGTGAACTTCCAGCGGATCCCGGTGGTCGACACGTCGAACCCGTTTGTCGCACGGACGATTCCGACGCCCGACGAGTCGATGCTCGTCATCCGATTCGCCAATCCGCGCGGTATCGACTTTCCGTACCTGCTGTCGATGCTGCACGACTCGTTCATGTCTCGGCCGAATACCATCGTGTGCCCTGGCGGAAAGATGGATCTGGCGATGCAGCTGATCTTCACGCCGATGCTGTGGCGGCTGCTGGAGCGGCGCAACAAGGCGCGCTGAACACCCGACCCGCCTGAACCGAATCAGGAGTATCACTTTGGCAATTCGCGTCGGAAACAACGGCTTCGGTGTGTCCCCGTTCCGGGCAGCGGCGCCGACATCGACATCATCGCGGTCATCGACCTGACCGACAACGCCAGACTCGCTCATCTGCTGAAGTACGACTCGGTCCGGGCAGGCTCGACGCCGAAGTCACCGCGAGCGGCGGCCCACGAGCCACGAGGACGTCACCGTGGTTGACCTCGTCGCGGCGGAGCTTGGGGCATATCTCGACCGGTGGGGCAAACGGAGTGTCGTCGAGTCGAGTTCGATCGTCAGCGATTTGCCGGCCTTCGTCCGGTTGTCGGCTCCTTGGATCGCAGTCGGGCGTTTTCGGACTTGAGATCGCTGTTGTCGGATTCCAGTTCGGTGTTGCGGCGTTGCAGATGCAGGATCTGGGCGATGCCGGCGATGTTGATGCCTTGGGCGACAAGGTCGCTGATCCGCGCCAGGAGATCCAGATCGTCATCGCTGTAGCGGCGAGTGCCGCCGTCGCTGCGCGCCGGGGTGAGCAGTCCGCGCCGCTCGTACAAACGTAGGGTCTGCGGATCAATGCCGGTCAACTCTGAGGCAACCGAGATGCCGTACACGCCGCGCGCTGACCGCGCCAGGGGATCGTCAGGCACCGACCCGCTCCATTTCGCCACCAACAAAAAGTTTGATCTCATCCTTGCACAGAACTTGATCCAGTGCTATAAGAAACCTATGGCAGATCACATAGATCTACCGAACAGCAAGATTGGGTTAGGAGGGAGAGATCATGTTGATGCGCACCGATCCGTTCCGCGACTTCGATCGCCTCGCCCAGCAGGTGCTGGGCACCGCCGCGCGCCCGGCGGTGATGCCGATGGATGCCTGGCGCGACGGGGACAAGTTCATCGTCGAGTTCGATCTGCCGGGCGTGGACGAGGATTCCCTGGGTCTGGACGTCGAGCGCAATGTGCTCACCGTGCATGCCACACGGCCCGATCTGGATCCCGACCGGGAGATGGTGTCCGCCGAGCGCCCGCGCGGCGTGTTCAGCCGGCAGCTGTTCTTGGGCGAGACGCTGGACACCGAGGCGATCGAGGCCAGCTATGGCGGCGGGGTGCTGCGGTTGACCATCCCGGTCGCCGAGAAGGCCAAGCCGCGCCGTATCCAGATCACCAGCGACACCGAGAAGCAAGCCATCAACGCCTAACTTTGTCGCACCTGACCGGCTGGGCCGGAGGCGCAGATCCGGGGAAGGGGGTAAGAGACATGGCGACCAACACCGGATGGGCTACCAGTCTGCTCGATGAGGCGGCGGCGATCGTGGAGGCCGAGTGGATCCGCCTGCAGCAGGACGAAGCCCTATGGGAGCGCGAACTGGCCGACCTTCCCGCGTCCCGGCTCACCCCGCCCTGCGTCGGCGTCACCAGCACCGCAGGGCGGCGGCCAAGCCGACCGATGCCAGCCGACCGTGGCAGGCGGCCGGTGCGACGCAGGCCGGCGACCCCGCTATGGGCCACCCAGCGGTCTCCTCCGTCGCCACCCGAGATCTCGCGAAAGCCACTGTCATTCAAGGGAGGTGATGCCTCACCGATGATCATCAGCAGGCAACGACGTCCTGTTCCGGCCACCATGACTCCCGATGTCGCGTGACCGCTTCCGCCTCCAGCGTCCGGAGTCGGTATGCGCACGTACCGCCACTAGCGGTGGCATGTCGAAGTGGACCCGTGCACCAACGTCGTCGCCAAGCCCGGCCGACCGTCAGGACGGACACCGGAGCCGTCCTGACGGTCGCTGGGCCTTCGTCGCAAAAGCGCGCGTCCGTGAGCCTCCTGGGCGCTGCCTCATGAGCCGAAACCGGGCCCTGCCGGCATCGATGTCGGATCGACCGTCGCACCGCGGTGGCTCCCGGCTGGCCCTCAATCCCCTGGGAGCCAACGCATCTCGTTTCGCAGAAGGCAACGATGGTGCGTGAGCATACGGATCCGTACCTGGTTTTGGGCGCGACACCCATCACCCCGACACCTGCCACAGACCGCGCACCCACCGCGCCGGGACAGCCGTCCGCTCTGGTGCGGTGAGTGCCCGGTGGGATGTGCCCACCCACCAACCGATCGGCGAACCGCTTATCGGCTCCAACTATGCGGTGTCGTCGGTGGCGTTCAGCCCCGACGGCGATGGTTGTGCTCTTGCAGCGCCTTACGTGACCCAACCCAGGTCCAACCCTGTGGGCCAGCCGGTTGGGAGGCGAAATGCCACTACTGGGAGTAGCGCGTCCCTGTGTGTCGGCGGGGCGACGGCCGGCGGCGGCCGGAGGGTTGCCCCGGCTAGGACCCGACTGACCGCCGACCGACATGCACCGCCCAGGTCAACCAGTCGCCTCGTCCGCGAACAGGCTGCTGCCGTAGACGTCCTCGGCTTCCAGCGTGATGAGGTCGGCCTTGCCGAGCGGCCGGTCGAGCGCGACGAGCCGCCTGGCCTGGCGCAACCGGCAGCGCTCGATGGCGTTGCGGACGCTGCGGGCGTTGGAGAAGCGCGGTTGTTCCATTCTGCGCGTGAGGTATTCGGAAAATGCGGCGCGCGCGGCGTCGGACATCCGGAAGCCCTCCGACTCCACCATCAAGTTCCCGATCTGCATCAGCTCGCCGTGGTCGTAGTCCTCGAACGCGATGTGATGGGGCACCCGAGAACTCAGTCCCGGGTTCGCCGAGAAGAAGGTGGCCATCCGGTCGGGATAGCCGGCGAAGATGACCACCAGGTCACCCCGCTCGTTCTCCATCTCGGTGAGCAGGATCTCGATGGCCTCCTGTCCGTAGTCGCGCTCGTTCTCCGGCCGGAACAGGAAGTACGCCTCGTCGATGAACAGCACCCCGCCGGCGGCGCGGGCGAGCGCCTCCTTGGTCTTGGGCGCGGTGTGTCCGATGAACTGGCCGACCAGATCGTCGCGGGTGACCGCGTGCACGCGCGGCGCCCTGATGTAGCCGAGCGCGTGCAGGATGGTCGCCATCCGCATCGCGACCGTCGTCTTGCCGGTGCCGGGGCCGCCGGTGAAGCTCATGTGCAGCGTCGGCTTCGACGTGACGAGCCCGAACTGTCGCCGGGCCCGGTCGACCAGGAGCAGCGAGGCGATCTCGCGGACCCGGCGCTTGACCGACGCCAGGCCGATCAGCTCGGCGTCGAGGGCGGCCAGGGTCTGCTCGACCCTGACCGCCGCCTCGTCCGCCGAGAGATCGAGCACCGCGTCGTCCCCGAGGATCACCGGAGCCGCCGGGTTCTCCTCTGGTTCGGCGCTCTGCACCGGCCCGTTCGTGGAGGGCCCCGCTGAATGTCGCCGCCGGAGCGGCTCCGGTGGATACCCGAATCCCTTGGGCGCGTTCATTACATCACTCGCCCGCGTACCGTTCGCCGCTCGGCCGTGTCGTCGCGTATGACTTGACCGCGTAGCGCTGGGTGCGGTCGGGACCTTCGACTCGCTCCAGGATGAAGCCCGGCTCATTCCCGGGCCGCTGCACCAGGAACGACATGGCCGTCGACTGCCTGTTCAAACTCGCGTCGTAGGCCAACACCCGGATGTAGTGGCCGGGAAATGCGGTGCGGCACTCGTTGATCTGCGCCAGCACCCCGTCGGGCTCGGCCAGGTCGAACATCGGCAGACCCCACATCTCCCAGTAGATGTTGCGCGGGTGTGGATCGTCGGTGTACTCGATCGACACCGGCCAGCCCCTGTCCAGGGCGTAGCGGACCTGCGCGCCGATCTCCTCGTCGGTGAGGTCGGGCAGGTAGGAAAACGTGCCGTAGCGGAGTTTCATGGTGTGCTCCTCTCAGGAGTCGGAAGGGGGTGAGGACTGTTCTTGATCACGACGGCGTCGAGGTCGGCACGAAGTCGGGTGCGTCGGTGCTGGTGTAGTCGAAGGTGATGTCGCCCCAGGTGGACAGCGCGGCCTCCAGCGGCTGGCAGTACTTGGCGGCGTTGCGGAGCACCTCGGGTCCCTCGCGTAGCAGGTCGCGGCCCTCGTTGCGGGCCTTGACCATGGCCTCCAGCGCAACCCGGTTGGCCTCGGCGCCCGCGGCGATGCCGTACGGGTGGCCGATCGTGCCGCCGCCGAACTGGAGGATGACGTCGTCGCCGAACAGGTCGAGCAGCTGATGCATCTGGCCGGCGTGGATGCCCCCGGAGGCCACCGGCATGACCCCGGGCATCGACGCCCAGTCCTGGTCGAAGAAGATGCCGTTCTGCAGGTTTGTCGGAACCTTGTCCTCGCGCAGGGTGTCGTAGAAGCCGCGTGTGGTCGCCGGGTCGCCCTCCAGCTTGCCGACGACGGTGCCGGCGTGCACGTGGTCGACGCCCATCAGCCTGACCCATTTCGAGATCACCCGGAAGCTGACGCCGTGCGTCTTCTGCCTGGTGTACGTCGAGTGCCCGGCCCGGTGCAGGTGCAGCAGAACACCATTCGCGCGGGCCCAGTTGGACATCGACTGGATCGCGGTGTAGCCGATCGTGAGGTCGATCATCACGATCACCGAACCGAGTTCCTTGGCGAAGTCGGCCCGCTCGTACATCTCCTCCATGGATCCCGCGGTGACGTTGAGGTAGTGGCCCTTCGTCTCGCCGGTTTCGGCCATTGCGCGGTTGACGCCCTCCATGGCGAACAGGAAACGGTCGCGCCAGCGCATGAACGGCTGGGAGTTGATGTTCTCGTCGTCCTTGGTGAAGTCCAGCCCGCCGCGGCAGGCCTCGTAGACGACGCGGCCGTAGTTGCGGGCCGAGAGCCCCAGCTTTGGCTTGATCGTCGCGCCGAGCAGCGGGCGGCCGTACTTGTTGAGGTATTCGCGTTCCATGACGATCCCGTGGGCCGGTCCCTGGAAGGTCTTGGTGTAGGCGACGGGAATGCGCATGTCCTCCAGGCGAAGTGCCTTGAGCGGCTTGAACCCGAAGACGTTGCCGATGATGGACGAGGTCAGGTTCGCGATCGAGCGTTCCTCGAACAGGTCGATGTCGTAGGCGATGTAGGCAAAGTACTCGCCGGGGCGGCCGGGCACCTCGTCGACGCGGTAGGCCTTGGCCTGGTAGTGGCTGTTGGCGGTGAGGCGGTCGGTCCACACCACAGTCCAAGTGGCGGTGGAGGATTCGCCGGCGACAGCGGCGGCGGCCTCGATCGGGTCGACGCCGTCCTGCGGGGCCACCCGGAAGACCGCGAGCACGTCGGTCTCCTTGGGGATGTAGTCGGGGTTCCAGTAGCCCATACCCGCATAGCTCTGCACACCTGGGTCCCAGCGCTCCTTGGTCTGCTCGCCGGTCCTCTCGCCGTTCTCGATGATCGTCATTGCCTGTCCTTTCGGTTCTTTCCTGGGAGCACCACCAGTCTGGGGGCCGAAAAGATCAACTACAATTGAAACTTCGCTGTATATAGATAAGAAATAGGTGAATCATGGCTGGGCCGGCGGACATGCCTGCGGCTGCCACCTGGGGCAGGCTGCAGACCTTCATGGCGGTGTACGAGACGGGTAGCGTGCGCGCCGCGGCCGAGGCATTGCACGTGACGCCGCCCGCGGTGTCGGCGGCCATCGCCGCCCTGGAGGCCGCGCTCGGTGCCACGCTCTTCGGCAAGGCGGGCCGCGGCATCGCGCCGACCGATTCGGGCCAGATCTTCGCCGGTTACGTGCGCAAACTGCTCGGCCTGCTCGCCGAGGCGGCGGGGGCGGTGCACGACGCCGACCGTGGCCGGGTACGCATCGGCGCCGTCGCCACGGCCAGCGAGTATGTCTTGCCGCGGCTGATGGCGTCGTTCATCGAGGACCATCCCCACGTCGAGCTTTCGGTGTCGGTGCTGCCCCGCGACGAGTTGTTCTCACGGGCCGGTGACTACACCTTCGATGTGGTGCTCGCCGGCCGGCCGCCGCGAATCTCGGGGCTGGTCACCAAGGCGCGGCGGGCCAACCGGCTGCTCGTGGTCGGCCGGCCCGGCCTCGACCGCGACCCGCTCGCCGCCACCTGGCTGCTCACCGGCCAGGGGTCCGGCACCCGCGACACCGCGCTGTCATTGCTCACCCGCCTGCAGGCGGCGCCGCCGCTGCTCACGCTGGGGACCTCGGGCGCGGCGGTGGCCGCCGCCCGCCAGGGTCTGGGCGTCACCCTCGTGCACGAGGAGGCGGTGCGCGAACTGCTGGACTCGGGCGAGCTTGCGGCATACCCGGTGCCGGGAACGCCGCTGGACCGTCCCTGGCAGTTCTGCACCACCTCCGAGCCGACCGCGGCCACCCGATTGTTCCTCGCCCATGTCTGCGACCCGGACCGGGTGGGCGCGGCCGCTTTTCACACCCGGCATCGCCCAAAGGGGTGAGTGCGGCGGCGGGCGGCGATCACATGCTGATCGTCATGACGACCACTCTTGGCACCAAGCAGACCACCCTCGCAGCGACCGCACAACAGATGACCGGCGGCGGCCGCGGCATTCTCGCCGCCGACGAGTCGATCAAGACGATGTCGGCCCGGCTCGAAGGGGAGGGGATCCCCGCCAGCGCCACCACCCGCCGCGACTACCGCGAGTTGCTGCTCACCGCGGCCGGGCTCTCGGATTCCGTCAGCGGAATGATCCTCGCCGACGAGACCTTCGGGCAGCAGCTCGAGGACGGTCGCGCCTTCCCCGACGCGGCGCGGGCACTGGGCATCCTGCCCGGCATCAAGGTCGACACCGGCACCACCGCCCTTCCCGGGCAGGCGGGAGCGCTCATCACCGAGGGGCTCGACGGCCTGGGCGCCCGGCTGGCGTCCTACGCCGAACGCGGCGCGGCATTCGCCAAGTGGCGCGCGGTCTTTGACGTCCGAACCATCACGCCGTATGCCGCCAAAGCTAATGGGCACGCCCTGGCTCGCTACGCCGCCCGGTGCCAGGAACACGGGATCGTCCCGATCGTGGAACCCGAGGTGCTGTGCAACGGCGACCACGATCTCGCCGCATCGGCCCGTGCGACCCGGCTGGCGCTGGCCACCGTCTTCGACGAACTCGACCAGGCCGGCGTCGACCTCACCGGCATCGTGCTGAAGCCGAACTTCGTCACCCCAGGCCTCGACGCGACACCCGTCTCGGCGGCCACCGTCGCGTCGGTGACGTTCGACGTGCTGCGCGGCACCGTCCCGGCCACCGTGCCCGGCATCGCCTTCCTGTCCGGCGGACACCCGACCGCGGACGTGTGCGACTTCCTTCGTGAGCTCAATGCGATCCGCGAGCGTCCGTGGCAGGTCACGTTCTCCTTCGGGCGCGCGCTGGTCAGCGCCGCGCTGCACACCTGGGCCGGAAGCACCGACAACGTCGCCGCCGCTCAGCGTGCGCTGCTGGACAACTGCGGGGAGGCGGCTGCCGCGGCGCGCTGAGTCAGCGCTGAGTCAGAGGGGCAGGTCGACCAGTATTGTCGTGCCGCGCCCCGGCACGGACTCGACCCGAAGGGACGCCTCGATGATGGCGCAGCGCTCGGCGATCGAACTGAGGCCGAAGTGCTGCACCTCATCGGCGGCGCGCGCCGTCCTGGCTTCCTGCGGGTCGAAACCCTTTCCGTCGTCGGTGCAGCCGAACACGATCGAGTCGTCAACCCGGCGCAGCGACATCACGATTCGCTGTGCGTCGGCGTGCTTGACGGCGTTGGCCAGCGTCTCCTGGGCGATCCGGTACAGCGCCGCCGCGGCGTGATCGGGGATGTCCTCGGTCACCACCGCGGGGTCCACATGCACCTCGATCGACGGGCCGTCCTCGTCGTCGCGCGTCGCGGTCTGCACCAGCGACTCGATGGCCGCGACCAAACCCAGATCGTCGAGCACCAGGCTGTGCAACCCCGAGATCGCAGCCCGGGTTTGGTTGTAGGCGAGGTCGGCCAGCTGGCGTGCGTTGACGAGTTCGGCCCGGGCGCGCTCGAGGGACTGCGCACGGTCGTCGGAATCCGCGCGTGACGCGAGCTCCGAGACGGTCAAATCGGCCGCCGACAGGTGAAACGACATCGACGCCAGCGCGGTGGTCACGCCATCGTGCAGGTCGAAGGCGATCCGGCGCCGCTCGGCCTCCTGCGCGGAGACCGCCTGCCGGATGAGCTGGTCGCGTTCGGTGCGGTGCCGGTGCACGGCCCGCCACAGCTGGCGCGCGTGCAGCCGCAGCCCCAGCACCGGCCCGAACCGCTCCGCCGCCGCCATGTCGGCCTCGCTGAACGGCCGGTGTGGACTGCGGTGTGCCGCAAGGACACCGACCAAGCGGTCCTCGAGTCCCAGCAGCGGCAGACACATTCTGGCCACCGCCTGATGCGACGTCTCCAGCCCCATGACCTTGCGGAGCAGCTCGGTGCGCGGCGAATCGGATTGCAGCCGTACGGGTTTCCCGTTGCGTGCGACCAGCCCGGCGACCCCGAAGCCGATCGGGAGGCTCACCCGGTCCGCATCCGGGTGCGCAGGCCAGATGTCGGCGACCGTCAGGTTCTGATCCTCCAGGACGAACAGCAGCACGCCGCGGGCGTCGAGCAGGCCGGCGAGGTCGGCCGCCGACGGCACCGCGCCCGGGGTGAGGCTCAACGGAACAGCCCCTCGCGCAACGCGACCGCGATGGCGCCGCTGCGGTCGGTGACCCCCAGCTTGCGGTAGAGCCCCCGGATGTGGGTCTTGACGGTGTCCTCGCTGACCACCAGCTTGCCGGCGACCGCCTTGTTGGAGTGCCCGGACACCAGCAGCTCCAGCACCTCGGATTCGCGCTGTGTCAGCCCCAGGTGCACCCCCGACCAGAACTCGCCGCGGGACAGGTGCGCCGCCGAAAGCGCCACCCTCCCGGCCAGTCCCTGGTCGACGACGGTCTCACCCTCGCGGATCCGGCGCAGGTAGCTGACCAGCTCTTGCCCGTCGATGCGTTTGAGGATGTATCCGGCCGCGCCGACCCGCAACGCCTGATACAGGTAGTGCTCGTCGTCGTACACGGTGAGCAGAACCACCTTGGTGGTCGGGTGCTGCGTGGTGATCTGCCTGCACAGGTCCAGGCCGCTCTCCTTGCCGATCCGCACGTCGGAGATCACCACGTCGGGACGCTCCTCGGCCACCATCCGCAGCGCCACCGCCGCCGTGGTGGTCTGGCCTACCACCTCCACCTCGTCGGGGAAATGGACCAGCATCGCCGCGAGCCCGTGCAGAACCATTTCGTGGTCGTCGACGAGCACGAGGCGCAGGGGGCTGGGGGGAGCCGGATGCGACACCAGCATGGTGGCCAGCCTACGGCCGCCTCGGTGGCGTGTGGGGCATATCACCCGGTGGTTCCACCCCCGGGGTGAGTGCGCGGCGCCCGTTGCGCGGTCGGATGGACACCACCACGAACCAGACCCGGACCAGACCCCGATCCGAAAGGGCGCACCGATGACGATGACCACGCCTGTGACAGCCGTTGTTACCGACCAGCCGCTGATCGTGCCCTCGGTGCTGCCCGCCGACTTCGCCCGCCTCGGCGACGAGGTCGCCCAGCTGTGCGAGGCGGGGGTGGACCGGATCCAGTGGGACGTGATGGACGGCGTGTTCGTCCCCAATCTCACCTTCGGACCCGACGTCATCGGCGCCTCGCGCCGGCACAGCACCGTCGGGTTCGAGGCGCACCTGATGGTGGTCAATCCCGACGAACTGCTGGGCCGCTACGTCGATGCCGGCTGCGAGCTGATCATCGTGCACGCCGAGGCCTGCACGCATCTGCACCGCACGCTGGCCCGCATCCGCCAGCTCGGGGCGCGCAGCGGGGTGGCGCTCAATCCGCACACCCCGGTGGGTGTGGTCGAACACGTGCTGGGCGAAACCGACCTGGTGCTGGCCATGACCGTCAATCCCGGATTCGGCGGCCAGGCCTACATCCCCGCGGTGGAGGCGAAGGTCGCGCGGCTGCGCACGCTGATCGACGAATCCGGGCTGCCGATCGAACTCGAGGTCGACGGTGGCATCACCGACCAGACCATCGCCGGGGCGGCCGCCGCGGGCGCCGATGTATTCATCTCCGGCTCATGGATGTACGCCTACCCGGAGGGCAAGGCGGCCGCAGTGAAACAGCTTCGTTCCGCGGCGATCGAGGCCACGACTCCGAGAAGGGCAGCGCGATGACCAATGTTGTTGAACCCCAAGTCGTTGAACCCAAACCAGCTATCGATGCCGCGGACGAGTTCCGGCCGTCGGCCGAGACCGACCGGCAGGCCGTCGACACGCTGCGCTTCCTGGCGGCCGACATGGTGCAGGCTGCCAACTCGGGGCATCCGGGTATGCCGATGGGCGCCGCCCCGATGGCCTGGGCGCTGTGGAGCCGCCACCTGCGCCACGACCCCGCCGCCCCGGACTGGGCCGACCGCGACCGGTTCGTGCTGTCCGCCGGGCATGGTTCGGCCCTGCTGTACGGGCTGCTGCACCTGTTCGGCTACGACTTGCCCGAGGAGGAGCTGCGCGGGTTCCGTCAGCTGGGCTCGCGCACGCCCGGCCATCCGGAATACGGGCACACGCCTGGAGTCGAATGCACCACCGGGCCGCTCGGCCAGGGGCTGGCCATGGGCGTCGGCATGGCGCTGGCCGAACGCATGATGCACGCGCGCTATCCGGGGATCACCGACCACCACACCTACGTGATCGTCGGGGACGGCTGTCTGATGGAGGGCATCAGCCACGAGGCCGGGTCCTTCGCGGGCCACCTCGGCCTGGGTCGGCTGATCGTGCTCTGGGACGACAACGCCATCACCATCGACGGCGGTGTCGACCGCTCGTGCAGCGACGATCAGCTGGCGCGCTTCGCGGCCTACGGCTGGCACACCCAGGCAGTGCTGGACGGGACCGGCCCCGACGCCGTCAACGCCGTCGACGAGGCGATCGTCCGCGCGAAGGCCGACCCGCGGCCGAGCTTCATCGCGGTGAGAACGGTGATCGGCCACGGCGCCCCCGGCGTGGAGGGCACGGCGAAGGCCCACGGCTCACCCCTGGGTGAGGAGCTGCTGGCCCGGACCAAGGAGCTCGCGGGATGGACCGAGCCGCCGTTCGGCGTGCCTGCCCCGGTGCGCGAGACGTGCACCGAGCTGGCCGCGATCGGGGCCCGAAAGCACGCCGCCTGGCGTGAGGAGTTCGCCGCCTTCACCACCGCGGACCCCGAGCTCGCCGCGCAGTTCGGCAAGGGGTGGGAGCGCGACCTGCCCGCCGGCCTGACGGAGGCGCTGCGCGCCGCCGCCGGTGACAAGCCGCGGGCCACCCGGCAGGCCTCCCAGGCCTGCCTGAATGCGGCGCGTGCGGAGATGCCGGAGCTCGTCGGCGGTTCGGCCGACCTGGCCGGATCGACCGGAACCGTGTGCGGCGACGTGGTCACCCGTGACGACTTCTCGCGCAGCGCAATCGCTTTCGGCATCCGGGAGTTCGGGATGGCCGCGATCCTGAACGGGATGAGCCTGCACGGCGGGTTCCGGGTGTTCGGCAGCACCTTCCTGGTGTTCGCCGACTATCTACGCCCGGCACTGCGGCTTTCGGCGCTGATGGGACAGCCGGTCATCTACGTGTTCACCCACGACTCCATCGCGGTGGGCGAGGACGGGCCAACACATCAACCGATCGCGCACATCGAGTCGCTGCGGATCACTCCCGGACTGCAGGTGCTGCGCCCGGCTGACGATGCAGAAACGGCCGAGGCCTGGCGCCTTGCGCTGGAGCGGACCGACGGGCCGACGGCGCTGGTGCTTTCGCGGCAGGCGGTTCCACAGCTGAACCCGGCCGACCTCGATGGTGGCGACTCGGTGTCGGTCGAGATCGTGGCGACCGGCTCGGAGGTCGCGCTGGCCGCCGACGTCGCCGAAGCGCTGCGCGCCGACGGTTATGGCGTGCGAGTCGTCTCGGCGCTGGACCGCATGCGCTACACCCCGGACCGGTCCACCACCAGGGTCAGCATCGAGGCCGGCACCACCGACGGCTGGACCGGACAGGTCGACGTCGCCATCGGCATCGACGCGTTCGGCGCCAGCGGACCCGGCGAGCAGGTGATGGCCCATCACGGGTTCACCGAGCAGGCGGTCCTGCGCCGGATTCGCGATTACCTGGACCGGACATGAGCGGGCTGAAGGCCGTCATCTTCGACGTCGACGGCACCCTCGTCGACAGCGAACGCGACGGCCACCGGGTGGCCTTCAACATGGCGTTCCAGGAAGCGGGCCTGCCCGACCACTGGGACGTCGACACCTACGGCCGGCTGCTGCGGATCACCGGCGGCGCCAGGCGGATGGCGGTGTGGTTCGAGCGGTACGGCCGGTCACCGGTCGAAGCGGTTGAGCTCGCCGGCCGGCTACATCAGCGCAAGACGCAGATCATGGCCGAACTGATCGCCGAGGGCCGGGTGCGGGCCCGGCCGGGCGCCCACCGGCTGATCGACGAGCTCGAAGCCGCAGGCGTGCAGCTGCACGTGGCGACCACCGGCACCCGGGCCTGGGTCGAGCCACTCTTGACGGCGACCTTCGGCGACCGGTTCGCCACCGTTGTCACCGGCACCGAGGTGACCGACCTCAAGCCCAGCGCTGCGGTCTACCTCGACGTGCTCGACCGCACCGGCTGCGAGCCGGAACAGGTTGTCGCCGTTGAGGACTCCGCCAACGGCGTTCGGTCGGCGGTTTCGGCCGGATTGCGCTGCCTTGCGGCGTGCAACGCCTACACCCGCGACGACGACCTGTCCGGGGCGACGGTGGTGGCCGACGGGCTGGACGACCCGGTGCTGCTGTGGTGGTTGCGCGGCCGCTTGCCGTGATCCGGTCCATGGATATGCGGATCAGGTATCCGCCATTTCGCATTCGAGGCGGCCGAGAGGTGACATTCTGACCATCAGACGTGCCCGCGCGCCTGGGGCCACGGTGAATTCGACGATGTTCGACCGTCTCAACCCGTTGCGGCACTGCACGCGATGGTTTCCCGGTGACACCCTGAAGTGAGGCGAGGAGCCACCGCTCACCGCGGATCCGATCCCCTTTCCGTCGAGCACGACGCTGAATGCCGTCCCGCTGGTCCAGTGCCCGGGGTTGGCATTCACCACATCCAGGAAGGCCGAGGTGACCTGCCGCCCGCCCGGCCGCGGGGCGATCTCGTCGGCCAACTTCCTGCGCAGGCGGGCAACGTCGTCGCCGAAGGTGCCATCGGTGAGTACGAATTGTGGTGCTGCGACAAGGGCGTGCAGCGACGGGGGCAGGACACTTGTATCCGGTAGGGGCGTCGCATTGATCCGCAGGCACCAGACCGGTACGCGCGCTTCGAATGCGGCCTCGATCTCGAGCCGGACGGCATCGTCGGCGTCAAGGAGCGTGGATCGATACCAGCGCGGGCCGACCATCACCAGGACGATGTCGGACCCGCGAACCGCGTCGACCATGTCGCGGACGAAGTTGACCCCCGGTGCGATGTCGTCCACGTCGAGGTAGACCGCGTTGGGTTCGGTTCCGTCCTCGGCGGATCGCAACAACCCTGCCATCCACCCCGCAAAGCCTTCGGCGTCGTCGCGGCGATAGCTGACGAACAAGTTCAACATGATCCGATCCGATCCGGTCGCCTTAGCGCAGCAGTTCCAGGTTGACCGGATTGTTCCACGACAACGAATTGTGCGATGCGCGCAGACGTGCCGTCTGGCCGGGTGAGACCGTTACGTCCAGGGTGCATTCCCGCGTGGGCTTCCCCGTCGTGCGGAGCGTGACGGTGTGCCGGCCCGCGTCGACCTCGAAAGTCTCCTTCGGCCGGTTCAGCAGTTTCATCACACCGCGATCCTCACCGTCGATCAATACCCGCACGGGTCCGAAATCCTTGTCCAGTACCCACCTCACGACCCTGATGGGCGTTGAGATCTCGATTCGGGACGTCTCTTTGGCGGCCTCTCGCGACGGCCGTGCGAGACCGGTCAACAGCGCCGCGACATCGTCGCGAAATCCCTGGTGCGACAGCGCCCAGGCATTCATCTGACGAAGAGGTTGCAGGTGCTCGGGCAGGTCGGCCCGGGTGGGCATCTGTGCGCCGCGGAGCAGCAAGGGTACGACGTGGACGCCGCGGTCCATCGCCGACTCGATCTCGCGACGCACCGGGTCGTCCACGTGCAAGAGCCGCGAGTCGTCATCATCGTTGTCACGCAACCAGTGCGGGCCGATGAGCAGCATCAGCACATCCGCACTGCTGAGGTCGGAGACGAATTCGGCCGCCGGGTGCTGGCGTGCGATCTCGTCTTGAAGGCGGCCCGAATAGCCTGGCGCGTCGCCGGGGCGGGCGCTCAGGTGGATACGCATCAGGCGGCTTCCTCCCTGGTCGGACCTCCGATCCGCTCAGGGTACGGCGTTGCGCACGGCGGGAATGGCGATCTGCAGGCGTTCGGCGCCCGCGTAGACGTTCATCGAGTTGCCGCGCAGGAAGCCGACGAGCGTCAACCCGCTGTCGGCGGCGAGGTCGACCGCCAGCGATGACGGCGCGGACACCGCGGCCAGCATCGGGATACCCGCCATCAGCGCCTTCTGCACCAGTTCGAAGGACGCCCGGCCGCTGACCATCAGGATGGTTCCGCGCAGCGGCAGCAGCCCGGACCGCACGGCATGCCCGACGACCTTGTCCACCGCGTTGTGCCGTCCCACATCCTCACGCAGGCAGAGCAATTCGCCCTCGTCGGTGAACAGGCCCGCCGCGTGCAAGCCTCCGGTGCTGTCGAACACCCGCTGCGCCGCGCGCAGCCGGTCGGGCAGCGCGGCGAGCGTCTCAGGCGCGATGCCGAGCGGATCGTCGGCGACTCCCCACTGCGCGGAGGTTCGCACCGCCTCCAGGCTGGCCTTGCCGCACAGACCGCACGACGAGGTGGTGTAGAAATTGCGTTCCAGCGACGCATCGGGGGCTGGCACTCCCGGCGCCAGGACGACGTCGACGACGTTGAATGTGTTGGCACCGTCGGGTGCGGCCCCCGCGCAGTAACGGATCGCGGCGAGCTGCTCGGCCACCGACACCACCCCCTCGCTGACCAGAAAGCCCGCGGCGAGGTCGAAGTCGTGGCCCGGCGTGCGCATCGTGACGGTGAGCGCACGCCCGCCGACCCGGATCTCCAGCGGCTCCTCGGCCGCCAACGTGTCCGGACGCCGGGAGTGTCGGCCGTCGCGGATGCGCAGGATCGGCCTGCGCGCGGTCACTCGCCCCATGATGGGTTCACCTCCACGACAGGGCGGGTCACTCGCCGAGCAGTTCGGCGGGCTCCACTTCGACGAGGCTCGCCGCGTCGGCCACCAGCGCATCGCAGTCGCCCGCCGCCTGCGCCACTTGCATTTTCAGCCGGCCGCGCATCCGCGGATCCCAAAAGGTGTGGATGTGCCTGGCGATCGTGTGGGCGGCCTCCTCGGGGGGCACGTGGCGGAACTGGGCGGCGATCTCGGTGGCCAGCCGGATCTCCGGCGGTGTGGCGGCCATCGTCACCTCACCCCGATCGGCGGCTTGGCGGACTCGCGCCGCGCCGGGGCGGCCGCCCCCGCCGTGCGCAGCGCCACCTGCACCGCGGTGACCTTGTACTCGGGGCAGTTCGTGGCCCAGTCGGAGTTGTCGGTGGTCACCACGTTCGCGCCGCTCTGCGGGTAGTGGAACGTGGTGTAGACGACCCCCACCGGCATCCGGTCGGACAGTTTGGCGTGCAGCGTGGTCTCACCGGCCCGGCTGGCCAGCGTCACCGCATCGCCGTCACAGATGCCGCGCACCTCGGCGTCGTGCGGATGGATCTCCAGGATGTCCTCCTCGTGCCACACCACATTCGGGGTGCGGCGGGTTTGGGCGCCTACGTTGTACTGGGACAGGATCCGCCCGGTGGTCAGGATCAATGGGAACCGGCGGGTGGACCGTTCGGTGGTCGGGACGAATGTGGTGACCACGAATTTGCCCTTTCCCCTGACGAACTCGTCGACATGCATGATCGGTGTGCCCTCGGGCGCGTCGTCGTTGCATGGCCATTGCACGCTGCCCAGCCGGTTCAGCTTGTCGAACGACACCCCGGTGAACGTCGGTGTGAGCGAGGCGATCTCGTCCATGATCTGGCTGGCGTCGGTGTACGACATGGGATAGCCCATGGCGGTGGCGATCTCGCACGGGATCTGCCATTCCTGCTTGCCCGTCTGTGACGCCATCACCGGCCGTACCCGGTTGATGCGGCGCTCGGCGTTGGTGAACGTGCCGTCCTTCTCCAGAAACGATGTGCCGGGCAGGAACACGTGCGCGAACTTCGCGGTCTCGTTGACGAACAGATCCTGCACGACCAGCAGTTCCAGCGACGCGAGCGCCGCGAAGACGTGGCTGGTGTTGGGATCGGACTGCGCGATGTCCTCGCCCTGGACGTAGAGCCCGCGGAACGAGCCGTCGATGGCCGCGTCGAACATGTTCGGGATCCGCAGGCCGGGTTCGGAAAGCAACGGGCGCTGCCACATGGTCTCGAACACGGTGCGCACGGCGTCGTCGGCGACGTGCCGGTAGCCGGGCAGCTCGTGCGGGAACGAGCCCATGTCACAGCTGCCCTGCACGTTGTTCTGACCGCGCAGCGGGTTGACGCCGACACCGTCGCGGCCGATGTTGCCGGTGGCCATCGCGAGGTTCGCCATTCCCATCACCATCGTCGAGCCCTGGCTGTGCTCGGTCACGCCGAGGCCGTAGTAGATCGCGGCGTTGCCGCCCGTGGCGTACAGCCGTGCGACTGCGCGGACCTCATCGGCGGGCACCCCGGTGACCGCCTCGGCGGCTTCCGGGCTGTGCTCGGGCCGGGCGACGAAATCCGCCCACGCGTCGAAGCCCTCACAGCGGGCGTCGACGAACTCGCGGTTGACCAAGCCCTCGGTGACCACCACGTGGGCCAGCGCATTGACCATCGCGACGTTGGTGCCCGGCCGGATCCGCAGGTGGTGTTCGGCCGCGATGTGCGGCGAGCGCACCAGGTCGATGCGGCGCGGATCGATGACCACCAGCTTGGCACCCTCCCGTAGCCGGCGCTTCATCCGCGAGGCGAACACCGGGTGTCCGTCGGTCGGGTTGGCGCCGATCACCACGATCACGTCGCATTGGGCGACCGACCGGAAATCCTGGGTGCCCGCCGACTCGCCGAAGGTCTGCCGCAGGCCGTATCCGGTCGGGGAGTGGCACACTCGCGCGCAGGTGTCGATGTTGTTGTTGCCGAACGCCGCCCGCACCATCTTCTGCACCACGTACACCTCTTCGTTGGTGGTGCGCGACGAGCTGATCCCGCCGATGGCGCCCGCGCCGTGGCGCTCCTGGATGCCGCGCATCCGCTGGGCCGTGTAGGCGATCGCGGTGTCCCAGTCCACGACCCGCCACTCGTCGGTGATGCGCTCCCGGATCATCGGGTGCAGGATCCGGTCGGGGTGGGTGGCGTAGCCGAAGGCGAACCGGCCCTTGACACAGGCGTGGCCCTCGTTGGCGCCGCCGGCCTTGTCGGGCACCATGCGGACCAGCTCGTCGCCGCGCAGCTCGGCCCGCAGCGAGCAGCCCACCCCGCAGTACGCGCAGGTGGTCAGCACGGTGCGGGTCGGGATGCCCAGCTCGACAACGGCCTTCTCCTGCAGGGTCGAGGTCGGGCAGGCCTGCACACACGCGCCGCACGACACGCATTCGGAGTCGATGAACGCTTCCGCCGCGCCCGCGGAGACCTTGGATCCGAAACCGCGGCCCTCGATGGTGAGCGCGAACGTGCCCTGGATGTCCCCGCAGGCACGCACACAGCGCGAGCAGGCGATGCACTTGGTCGGGTCGAAGTCGAAATACGGGTTGCTGGTGTCCTTTTCGAGGTCGAGGTGGTTATCACCCTGATAGCCGTAACGCACCTGGCGCAGGCCCACGACGCCCGCCATATCCTGCAGTTCGCAGTCGCCGTTGGCCGGGCAGGTCAGGCAGTCCAGCGGGTGATCGGAGATGTAGAGCTCCATGACGCCCTCGCGCAGCTTGGCCAACTTCGGCGTCTGGGTGCGCACTTTCATGCCGTCGGCCACCGGGGTGGTGCACGATGCGGGTGTGCCGCGTCTGCCGTCGACCTCGACCAGGCACAGCCGGCAGGAGCCGAACGCGTCGAGGCTGTCGGTCGCGCACAGCTTCGGGATGTCCACACCCGCCAGCGCCGCCGCCCGGAGAACCGAGGTGCCCTCGCCCACGGTCACCGGCAGGCCGTCGATTTCGACGGTCACCGGCCGTGCGCCGTCGGGCGGGGCGGGTGTGCCCAGATCGCGATCGTTGGTCAGCGTCATCGTGTCGTCTCCTCGGGTCGGGGGGAGAAGTCCTCGGGAAAGTGCAGCAGGGCGCTGCGCACGGGGTTGGGGGTCAATCCGCCCATCGCGCACAGCGAACCCTCGGTCATGAGTTCGCACAGATCGCCGAGCAACGCGAGGTTGCCGTCCGGGTCCTGTCCGCCGACGATGCGGTCGATCACCTCGGCACCGCGCACCGACCCCACCCGGCACGGGGTGCACTTGCCGCACGACTCCTCGGCACAGAACTCGAACGCGAACCGCGCCATCGCGGCCATGTCCACCGTGTCGTCGAACACCACGATGCCGCCGTGGCCGAGCATCGCCCCCGCCTCGTCGAAGGCCTCGTAGCCGGTCGGCAGGTCCAGCCGCGAGCCGGGGATGTAGGCGCCGAGCGGGCCGCCGACCTGGACCGCCCGCACCGGACGGCCGGAGCGGGTGCCGCCGCCGTAGCGGCTCACCAGGTCGGCCAGCGAGATGCCGAACGCCGTCTCGAACACTCCGCCCCGCGCGATGTTGCCCGCGAGCTGGAACACCTGGGTGCCGCGGGACCGGTCGATACCCAGTGCGGCATAAGCCTTTCCGCCGTCGGCGAGTACCGCGGGCACGCTGACCAGGGTCAGCACGTTGTTGACCACCGTGGGCTTGCCGAACAGTCCGGTGATGGCCGGGATCGGGGGTTTGGCCCTGACCATGCCGCGCTTACCTTCCAGGCTCTCCAGCATGGAGGTTTCTTCACCGCAGATGTAGGCGCCGCCGCCGATCCGCAGGTGGATGTCGAAGTCGAAGCCGGACCCCAGGATGTTCGGCCCGAGCCAGCCCCTGGCCCTGGCGAGCTCGATCGCCGCCCCGGTCACCGCGGCCGCGTCGGGATACTCCGACCGAAGGTAGATGTAGCCTTCGGACGCGCCGACCGCGTAACCGGCGATGGTCATACCCTCCAGCAGGCTGAACGGGTCACCCTCCATCACGATCCGGTCGGCGAAGGTGCCGCTGTCGCCTTCGTCGGCGTTGCAGCACACGAACTTCTGCTCTGACGGCGCTTCGGCGACCGTCTTCCACTTGATGCCCGCGGGGAAGCCGGCACCGCCGCGGCCACGCAGGCCGGATTCGGTGACCTCGGCGACCACCTCGGCGGGCTCCATCGCCAGGGCACGGCGCAGGCCGGCCAGACCGCCGTAGCGCACGTAGTCGTCGGGCGACACCGGGTCGGTGACGCCCACCCGGGCCAGGCACAGCCGTTGCTGATCGCGCATCCACGGCAGGTCCGCAACGGCGCCAAGCGCCACCTCGCTCAGCGGCCCGCCGGTGCCGCCGTCGAGCATCCCGGCCGCGACCAGGTCGCCGACCCGGTCGGCGCGGACCGGCCCGTAACCGACCCTGCCGGCGGGGGTTTCGATCTCCACCAGCGGCTCCAGCCACAGCATGCCGCGGGTTCCGTTGCGCACCAGCCTGATCGGGGTGCCGCACAGCGCCGCCTCGCGCTCGATGGCCACGGCGACCTCGTCGGCACCGACCGATACCGCCGCGGAGTCCCGCGGCACATACACGGTTGTCATGACCCCTCCGTTCGCACAAGTTCGACCAGCCGATCCCGACTCAGCAAGCCGTACACCCGGCCGTTGATCGATGCGGACGGGCCGAGCGCGCAATTGCCGAGGCAGAACACCTGATCGAGCGTGGTCGCACCGTCGGGGGTGGTTTGGCCTGCCTTGACGCCCAACACCTGCTCGACCGCGCTCATCAGCTGTTCGGCTCCCACCGATTGGCACGCCTCGGCCCGGCACAGCTGGACCGTCGTGCGGCCCGCGGGCTCGGACCGAAAATCCCGGTAGAACGTGACGACCCCGTGCACGTCGGCGCGTGACAGGTTCAGCTCCTGCGCCAGCAACGGGACCACGTCGGGATCGATGTAACCGAGCCGCTCCTGCAGATCGTGCAGGATCACCAGGAGCGGCCCGCGCAGGTGTCGATGCGCATCGACGACGGTGTGGACCAGCTCGGGCAGGTCATCGGTCGCATATTTCATGAAGCGCTCTCTTTCGTTCGTGCACGGGCGGCCGCGCACCGGCCGCATGCTGGGGCTGGATGCCCGGGTGCCGCTGCGCTCGGGGACGGGCGCGGCACCCGGGCCATTCAGTCAGCCCATCGGTCAGCTCATCAGTCAGCCACTGAAGAGCTGCAGCGCAGCCTTGACGGCGTTGAAGACGCCGTAGGACAAGGGAATTCCCACCAGCAACCAGGCGACGGTGATCTCCGCCTTGTACTTTCCGGGCGTGTGTGGTGCGGCGGATTCAGCCATGGTCGGCACTCCTTTTCGGATTCGGGGCGGGTCAGCTCGGACGGCGGTCTCGTAACCGGGTGTCCACGGCGGCGAGGTGCTCTTCCTCCACGAACGGGATGTCCTCCGGCTCCACCGCGCAATCCTCGGCGCTGGTGCCGATTCGGTGCGCGGCGTCCACCGCGTCGACGACCGGTGTCGTCTCGTGCCAGCGCTCGGAGACCGGCCGGATCAGCAGGTTGGCGACGAAGCCGATGACCAGGACGCCGACCATGGTGAACAGGGCGGGCTTGTAGTTGGCGGCGACGAGCTCGCCCGGTGTGCCCTGGGTGTCGAGGATGCCGTTGACGATCAGTGGCCCGAGGATGCCCGCGGTCGACCACGCGGTCAGCAGGCGCCCATGGATCGCACCCACCTGATACGTCCCGAACAGGTCGCGCAGGTAGGCCGGGACGGTGGCGAAGCCGCCGCCGTAGAACGAGATGATCAGGACGCAGAGCAGGACGAACAGCGCCGTCGACGTGTCTCCCATGAAGGCGAGCAGCGCGTAGAGCGCCATGCCGCCGCCGAGATACATCATGTAGGTCGGTTTGCGCCCGAGGACGTCCGATGTGGACGACCAGCCGATGCGCCCGGCCATGTTGGCCACCGACAGCAGGCCGACGAATCCGGCGGCGGCGGCCACGGTGACCGTCGAGCTGCCCCCGGCGCGGAAGAAGTCCTGGATCATGTCGGCGGCCTGCTCGAGGATTCCGATACCTGCGGTGACATTGCACAGCAGCACCGTCCACAACAGCCAGAACTGCGGCGTCTTGATCGCGTTCTTGGCCGAGACGTTGGACGTGGTGACCATCGCTTTGGTCTTGACTCTGCTCGGGTCGAAATGGGGAGGCTGCCAGCCGGGTGCGGGTACCCGGACGGTGAAGACGCCCAGCATCATCAACACGAAGTAGGTCACGCCCAAGGTGAGGAACAGCTTCATGACGGCGTCGCCCGCGGGGATCGCGGCGCCGCCACCGTAAGTCGACAGCAGCTGGCGGGACAGCGGCGCGGCGACCATGGCGCCGCCTCCGAATCCCATGATCGCCATGCCGGTGGCCAGGCCGGGCCGGTCGGGGAACCACTTCATCAATGTCGATACGGGAGAGATGTAGCCGATGCCGAGGCCGACGCCGCCGATGAACCCGTAACCCAGGTACACCAGCCAGAGCTGGCCCGCGGCGATACCTATGGCCGCGACGAGGAACCCGGATCCCCAGCAGCATGCCGCGGTGAACATCGCCTTGCGCGGACCGACCCGGTCTACCCAGGTCCCGAAGACCGCCGCGGACACGCCGAGCATGACGATCGCGATCGAGAACACCACGCCGATAGCGGTCAGGCTGGTGTCGAAATGCTCGCGCAACGATTCCTTGTACACGCTGGTGGCGTATACCTGGCCGATACACAGGTGGACGGCCAGTGCAGCCGGGGGAATCAGCCACCTGCTGTAGCCCGGTGGGGCCACGGTGTGCTGTCTGTCCAGAAACGATAGCGCGGCCATTGCGCACCTCCCTGAGGTTGTGATGGGCACGATCAAGACATGAGGGGAGCCGACCCGAAGGTTGGGAACGCGATTCGTGCGCTCCCCAGGAGCACACCAGCACCGGCCGCGTCGGAGATCACCCCGCGGGGTGAGCACATAGGGTGATGGCGCCCCCGATTGACCGCACGGACATCATCAGGCGGGCCGTGTCGACGGACTACCCTCGACATCATGGCTGGCCCGAGATCCTTCCCGTCCTTTCTCGAATGGCCCGTGCTGCGTCAATTCCGCTCCGGCGACGTGTTCGGCCGGGGACCCGCGGTGACGTCCAAACAGACCCGTGCCATCGCGCCGCGCACGTCGACGGCCGACCGGGTCGTCCAAAGCGTGTGCCCGTACTGCGCCGTGGGTTGCGGCCAGCGGGTGTACGTCAAGGACGAGAAAGTCGTGCAGATCGAGGGCGACCCGGATTCGCCGATCTCGCGCGGCCGGCTCTGCCCCAAAGGGTCGGCGAGCGAGCAGCTGGTCAACTCGCCGGGCAGGCAGACTCAGGTGCTCTACCGGGCGCCGCGGTCCACCGAGTGGCGCCACCTCGACCTCAACACTGCGATCGACATGGTGGCCGACCGGTTCATCGAGGCCCGCCGCAACGGTTGGCAGGACATCGACAAGGACGGCAACCTGCTGCGCCGAACCATGGCCATCGCCGCGCTCGGTGGCGCGACCCTGGACAACGAAGAGAACTACGTCATCAAGAAGCTCTTCACCGCCGCGGGAGCCATCCAGATCGAGAACCAGGCCCGTATTTGACACTCTGCCACGGTTCCCGGTCTGGGAACCTCCTTCGGGCGCGGCGGCGCCACCCAATCACTGCAGGACATGGCCAATGCGGACCTCATCGTCATCGAGGGTTCAAACATGGCCGAATGCCACCCGGTGGGCTTCCAGTGGGTCGAAGAGGCGAAGTTGCGCGGCGCCAAGGTGATTCACATCGACCCACGGTTCACCAGGACCTCGGCGGTGTCCGACAAGCACATCCCGATCCGGGCAGGCTCGGACGTGGTGCTGCTCGGTGCGCTGATCAATCACGTGCTCACCCATGACCTTTGGTTCACGGAGTACGTCCTGGCCTACACCAACGCCGCGACCCTGATCAACGAGAACTACCGCGACGCCGAGGACCACGGCGGACTGTTCTCCGGCTTCGACCCGGACACCGGACGGTACGACCCGTCGACATGGGCGTACGCCGGCCACGACGGCAACCGTGCCGACGAGCCCGTCGACACCGCGGCCGCGGAGGCCCGCGGCAGCGGCGGCGCGCCACTCGAACACGCCCGGGTGCTGCGCGACGACACGCTGCAGCATCCGCGCACGGTGTTCCAGATCCTCAAGCGGCACTACGCCCGCTACACCCCGGAGATGGTGCGGGACGTCTGCGGTATCTCCCTGGCGGACTTCACCTATCTCGCCGAGGCGCTCGTCGAGAACTCGGGCCGCGAACGCACCACCTGCTTCGCCTATGCGCTGGGCTGGACCCAGCACTCGCTGGGCGCGCAGTTCATCCGGGCCTCGACGATCCTGCAGTTGCTGCTGGGCAACATCGGCCGTCCCGGCGGCGGCATCATGGCGCTGCGCGGCCACGCCAGCATCCAGGGCTCCACCGACATCCCGACCCTGTTCAATCTACTGCCCGGTTACCTGCCGATGCCGAAGGCCGGTGAGCACAACACCCTGCGGCAGTACCTGGATGCGGTGTCGTCGAAGGACCAGAAGGGGTACTGGGCCAATGCCGACGCCTACCTGATCAGTCTGCTCAAGGCGTGGTGGGGTGACGCGGCGACCGAGGACAACGATTGGGCCTACGACTACCTGCCGCGGCTGACCGGCCCGCACGGCACCTACCAGACCGTCATGTCCATGCTCGACGACTCGGTCGACGGCTACTTCCTGTTGGGCCAGAACCCGGCTGTCGGGTCGGCTCACGGCCGGCTGCAGCGCCTCGGCATGGCGCATCTCAAATGGCTGGTGGTCCGTGACCTGAACATGATCGAGTCGGCCACCTGGTGGAAGGACGGCCCCGAAATCGCCTCGGGTGAACTGAAAACCGAGGAGATCGAGACCGAGGTGTTCTTCTTCCCCGCCGCCACGCACGTCGAGAAGGCGGGCACGTTCACCCAGACCCAGCGGCTGCTGCAGTGGCGGCATCAGGCCGTCGCGCCGCCCGGCGACTGCCAGAGCGAACTACAGTTCTTCGTCGACCTGGGCAACCGGATCCGGGCCCGGCTGGCCGGGTCGACGGACGAGCGCGACCGGCCGCTTTTGGAACTGGCCTGGGACTATCCCGTCGACGAGCACGGTGAGGCCGATTCGCATGCGGTGCTGGCCGAGATCAACGGCTACCACCTCGCAGGCCCCGACGCGGGCAGGACGCTCTCGGCGTACACGGAGATGCGCGCCGACGGGTCGACGTCGGGCGGTTGCTGGATCTACACCGGGGTGTACGCCGACGGCGTCAACCAATCGGAGCGGCGCGTCCCGCGCGGCGGCCCGACGCCGGCCCAGGTGGAGTGGGGTTGGGCCTGGCCCGCCGATCGGCGCATCCTGTACAACCGTGCGTCGGCCGATCCCGACGGCAGGCCGTGGAGCGAGCGCAAACGACTGGTGTGGTGGGACGAAGACCAGCGCCGCTGGACCGGCGACGACGTCCCCGACTTCCCCGCAGACCGCGCACCGGATGCGCGCCCCGACCCGTCGGTGGGCGGGCCGGAGGGGCTGGCGGGTGATGACGCGTTCATCATGCAGCCCGACGGCAA
The DNA here is from genome assembly GCF_044223235.1 of Mycobacterium sp. Taxonomy (GTDB): domain Bacteria; phylum Actinomycetota; class Actinomycetes; order Mycobacteriales; family Mycobacteriaceae; genus Mycobacterium. Next base: position 54,723 of record NZ_JBGAME010000014.1, on the reverse strand, counting down.
GGCATGGCTGTTCGCGCCCAAGGGAATGGTCGACGGTCCGCTGCCCACGCACTACGAAGCGCAGGAGTCGCCCGTCGCCAACGCGCTGTACCCGCAGCAGCAGAACCCGTCGCGAGTCCTGTTCCCGCGCAAGGACAATCTGTGGGCACCAAGTGCGGGCGAACCCGGCTGGGACGTCTACCCGTATGTGTTCACCACCTACCGGCTCACCGAACACCACACCGCGGGCGGCATGAGCCGCTGGCTGCCGTATCTGGCCGAACTGCAGCCGGAGATGTTCTGCGAGGTGTCCCCGGAGCTGGCCGCCGAACGCGGGCTTGAGCCCTACGGGTGGGCGACGCTCATCTCGGCGCGGTCGGCCATCGAGGCCAGGGTGCTGGTCACCGAGCGGATGACACCGCTGGTCATCGGCGGTCGCACGGTGCATCAGATCGGATTGCCGTATCACTGGGGTGTGGGCAGTGACGCGGTCGTCAGCGGTGACGCCGCCAACGACCTGCTCGGGGTGACACTGGACCCGAACGTGCAGATCCAGGAGTCCAAGGTGGCCTCATGCGACATCATCCCGGGCAGGCGCCCGCAGGGTGACGACCTGCTGCGGCTGATCGCCGAGTATCAATCGCGGGCGGGTTCCACCGTGGAGACCGGCAACGCGAGGATCACCGACCCGAACCGGGAGGGCTGATGGGCCAGCTGTCCGGACCGACCGACCCCGCCACCGATGCGCGCTGGCCCGAACATGTCGCGCGCAAGGGGTTTTTCACCGATACGTCGATCTGCATCGGCTGCAAGGCGTGCGAGGTGGCGTGCAAGGAGTGGAACCGCAACCCGCTGGACGGCAATCTGCAGATCCTCGGGTCGTCGTATGACAACACCGGCGAGTTGGGGGCCAGCACCTGGCGGCATGTCGCCTTCATCGAGCAGGGTGGCGACCGGATCGCACAGGCCCGCGAATCCGGAAGGGCGCTGGTCAATCTGGGCATACCGGCCGTCGGCGCCGCAAAGGTCGACACCACCCCGCCGGACACCCCGGAGTTCCGTTGGCTGATGGCGTCGGACGTGTGCAAACACTGCACCCACGCGGGCTGCCTCGACGTCTGCCCGACCGGCGCCCTGTTCCGCACCGAGTTCGGGACCGTCGTCGTGCAGCACGACGTCTGCAACGGCTGCGGCACGTGTGTGGCGGGCTGCCCGTTCGGGGTCGTGGAACGCCGCCGCGACGGCACCGTAGAGACTCCTGCCACCCGCGCCCAGCGTACGGCGCACGTCCCGAACGTCCCCAATGTCGGTGTGGCCCAGAAGTGCACGTTGTGCTACGACCGCCTCGTCGACGACCAGATCCCGGCCTGCGCCCAGACCTGCCCGACGACCTCGATCAAGTTCGGCGACCACGACGATCTCGTGGAGATGGCCCGCGAACGGGTGGCCGAGCTGCATGCCCGCGGTATGACCGAGGCCCGGCTGTACGGCGTCAACGAACACGACGGCGTCGGCGGTACCGGCTCGGTGTTCCTGCTACTCGACGAGCCGGAGGTGTACGGTCTGCCGCCCGACCCGCGGGTGTGCACCGCCGACTTGATGCAGATGTTCAAGCGGGCGGGAATGGCGGCGACGGGAATGGTGGCCGCGGCGGCGCTCGCCTTCTGGAGGAGCCGGTGATGAGCGCTTGCGCCGCGACGAGCGCTCGCGCGAGGAGCCATCGAGCGAAGAGCGGACGTCGGTGAGCACGTCGGAGTACGACAGCCTGCGTCCACCGGAACCTGTGGGGCGAAAGCTGTTTCGTAAGGGTGGCGGCAAGCGTCGCGGAGGGGGCGACGGCGCTCGTGAGATGCCGATGGTGCCAGAGGCGGAGTTCATCTCGTACTACGGCAGGCCGGTGGTCAAACCCGCACCGTGGGGCCACGAGGTCGGGGCCTACCTGTTCCTCGGCGGCGTCGCGGGTGGGTCTGGTCTGCTGGCCGCGGGCGCGCAGCTGACGGGACATGCCACGCTGCGGCGCAACGCCCGGCTGTCGGCGATGGTCGCGGTGATCCTGAGCGCCGTCGCCCTCGTCATGGACCTGGGCAGGCCGGAGCGATTCCTGAACATGCTGCGCACGGTCAAGCTGACGTCGCCGATGAGCCTGGGGTCGTGGATCCTCAGCGGCTTCAGCGCGGGCATTTCGGTGACCGCGGTCGCCGAGGTGGACCGGATGACGGGGGAGCGGCTGCCGCTGGGGCCGCTGCGCCCGGTGCTGCGCGCGGTGGAGGGCCCGGCCGGGCTGGAGGCGGGGGTGTTCGCTGCGCCGCTGGCGGTGTACACCGCGGTGCTGCTGGCCGACACCGCGACGCCGACCTGGAACGCCGCCCACGAGGATCTGCCGTTCGTGTTCGTCAGCTCGGCGAGCCTGGCCGCGTCGGGGCTGGCGATGGTGACCACCCCCGTCGCCGACGCGGGCCCGGCGCGACGGCTGGCGGTGCTCGGCGTGTTGGGCGACCTGGCCGCGATGAAGTACATGGAACGGCGGATGGACCCCGTCGCCGCCGAGCCGCTGCATCACGGCACTCCCGGGACGATGCTCACATGGAGCGAAAGGCTGGTCATCGCCGGGGGTTTGGGGACTCTGCTGGGTGGGCGGCACCGCGGTGTGGCGGCGCTGTCGGGGCTGGCGCTGATGGCCGCGTCGGCGCTGACCCGGTTCGGGGTATTCGAGGCCGGGCTCGAGTCGGCCCGCGACCCGCGCTACACCATCGAGCCGCAGAAGCGCAGGCTGGCCGCCCGGCGGGCGGCGGGTATCACCGACGACTCGATCACCACCGCCGGCTGAGTTCCCGAGTGATTTCGGCGCGCTTATCGACGCTGAGCGCCTGAAAGCGCGCCGAAATCACGACGGTCAGCGCACCTCGATGCCCGACCCGGCGACGGTATACCCGATCACCGGGTGTCCCGGCAGCTCGCCGACCACCAACAGCCCTCCCGAGGTCTGGGCGTCGGCCAGCAGAAGCAGATTGTCCTCGGAAACATCTGGGCTGCACGACAAATGGGGCCGCACCCAGTCGAGGTTGCGACGGGTCCCGCCGGAGACGAAGCCGTTGCGTAGCGCGTCGAGCGCGGCGGGGATGACCGGTACGGCGGCACGGTCGATCACCGCGCCTACACCCGACGCTCGACACATCTTGTACAGGTGTCCCAGAAGCCCGAAGCCCGTGACGTCGGTGGCGGCGCGTACGCCGAGCGCCACCGCCGCTTCCGAGGCGTCGCGGTTCAGCTCCGTCATCACCGCCACGGCGTCGGCGAACACCTCACCGGTCTGTTTGTGGCGGTTGTTGAGCAGGCCGGTGCCCAGCGGCTTGGTCAAAGTCAGCGGCAGGCCCGGCGTGGCGGCATCGTTGCGCAGCAAGCGATCTGGAGATGCCACACCCGTCACCGCCATGCCGTACTTGGGTTCGGGGTCGTCGATGGAGTGTCCGCCGATCACGGGGCACCCAGCCTGTGAGCCCACCGCCAGGCCGCCGCGCAGCACCTCTGTCATGAGTTCGAGTGGCAGCACGTCCCGAGGCCAGCCCACCAGGTTGATCGCCACCACCGGTCGCCCGCCCATCGCGTACACGTCCGACAGTGCATTCGCCGCCGCGATGCGGCCCCAGTCGTAGGGATCGTCGACGACGGGGGTGAAGAAGTCCGCCGTGGAGAGCACCGCGACGTCGCCGACCAGCACCGCGGCCGCATCGTCGCCGTCGTCGAGACCGACCAGCACGTGCTCACCGGCCTGGCCGGTCAGGCCCCGCACCGCGTCCTCCAACTCACCCGGCGGGATCTTGCAGGCGCAGCCGCCGCCGTGTGCGTAGCCGGTCAGTCGCATCGCCTGGGAGGTGGTGGCCATGACCGCGAGCGTAACGCCACGGTCGGAAATCGAGCCGGACGCCGCCGTGACGTTACCCGCGACGGGGACTGCGCGGATGGGTGACGGACGCGCAAGATTCGATTGAAATGCCCACCGGACCGGCGGGACGATAGTGGTCATGCTCAAGACGAACGCGCCCAAGCTCGTCAACTTCGCCAGCGAGGTTGACGATCTGACGCTGCAGCAGGCACGTGAGATCGCGTCGATGCCATTCGTGCACCCGCACGTCGCCCTCATGCCGGACGCCCACTACGGCAAGGGGTCCAGCGTCGGGGCCGTCATCCCGACCGTTGATGCACTCATTCCGGCCGCGGTCGGAGTCGACCTGGGCTGCGGGATGCAGGCCGCGCGCACCGTCTACACCGCAGGCGATCTCGCGGATCGGCCGCCGCTGAAGGAACTGCGCGCGGCACTGGAAGCCTCGATTCCGATGTCGGCGGGCAACTACAACCGCGGCACGGGCCGGTTCGAGTTCACCGAGCGGCGCATCGCGATGCTCGAGTCGGAGGCTGAGGACAAGGGCGTCGACCTGCAGCACAGTCCGAAATGGCGCGACCAGCTCGGAACGCTCGGTGGCGGAAACCATTTCATCGAGCTATGTCTCGACGAGGCCGACCGGGTGTGGATGTTCCTGCACTCCGGTTCCCGCGGCGTCGGCAACAAGATCGCCCAGCGGCACATCAAGACCGCGCAAAACCTGTGCAAGCGTCGGCTTGTCGACCTGCCGAACCCGGATCTGGCATACCTGCCGCAAGGTGTTGCGGAGTTCGGCGAGTATCTGCGTGATCTCTCGTGGGCGCAGCGATTCGCCTACGAGAACCGCGAGGAGATGCTCGACCGGTTCCGCCTGGCGCTGGCCCGGTACATGGGGGGCGACGCCGCGGTCGCCGTCGAGATCGAGGTCGAACGTGTTGGCTGCCACCACAATTACACCAAGCGTGAGCATCACGGCGGGCAGGACGTGTGGCTGACCCGCAAGGGTGCGATCGACGCGCACGAGGGCGTGATGGGTCTGATTCCCGGCTCGATGGGCACCCGCTCGTATGTGGTGCGGGGTAAGGGATCGGCGGCGGGCCTGTGCTCGGCGCCGCACGGTGCGGGCCGGCGCTACTCCCGCACCAAGGCCCGCCAGCTGTTCACCGTCGACGACCTGGCGGCGCGCATGGCGGGGATCGAGTACCGGCACGGTGAGGCCTGGGTCGATGAGATCCCGGATGCCTACAAGCCCGTCGAGCAGGTGATCGCCGACGCGGCATCGCTGATCGAGGTCTGCCACGAGCTGCGCCAGATCCTCAACTGCAAGGGCACATGACCCACGCGCTAGGTTGAGCGCTAGGTTCACCTCGGAGGCGTTTGGGTTCCTGGTGGGCCCCCCGGTCTTCAAAACCGGTGAGGTCGAGTATCTCGGTCTGGCGGGTTCGATTCCCGTCCGCCTCCGCCAACGGCCCGCCGAGGAGGGATCGCGCATGAGCGCAAGCGAGGAGCCGGAGGCGGATCGCGCATGAGCAGCGCAAGCGAGGAGCCGGTGAGCACCGACCCACGTCGCCTCATCCCGCGTACCGACGCACTGCTGGCGCTTGCGGAGGTCGCGCGGGCCCGCACCCGGCTGGGCGAGCACGTCGTGCGGGAGGCGGTGCGCGACGCCCAGGAGCGGGCCCGCCGAGGCGATCTGTCGCCGGACGCGGTGGCCGAAGCGGTGATGGCGGCGCTGGCCGCGCGTCCGGTCACCACGCTGCGGCCGGTGCTCAACGCCACCGGCGTCCTCGTGCACACCAACCTCGGGCGGGCCCCGCTGTCGCAGGCCGCGCTCGAAGCGCTGGTCGCCGCAAGTGGCTACGTCGATGTGGAACTCAACCTGGTGACCGGCACCCGCTCCAAACGCGGTGTCGCGGCGCGCGCGGCACTGCTCGCCGCTTGTCCTGCCGCCCAGGATGCGCTTGTGGTCAACAATGGCGCCGCCGCGCTGGTGCTGGCGACCACGGCGCTGGCCGTCGGCCTCGGACGCCCCGAGATCGTGGTCAGCCGAGGCGAACTCATCGAGATCGGCGCCGGGTTCCGGCTGCCCGACCTGATCACCTCAACGGGTGCGCACCTGCGCGAGGTGGGGACCACCAACCGCACCCACCTCAAGGATTACGCCGAAGCCGTCGGCCCGCACACCGGCTGCGTGCTGAAGGTGCATCCGAGCAACTTCCGGGTGCAGGGTTTCACCACTGCGGTCGGCTTGCCCGAGCTCAAGGAGCTCACGGCTGCCAACGGCATTGCGCTGCTCAACGATCTGGGCAGCGGGCTGCTGACACCCGATCCGTTACTGCCCGACGAACCCGACGCCGCCACCGCATTGACCCAAGGTGCGGACGTCGTCACCGCCAGCGGCGACAAGCTGCTCGGCGGACCCCAGGCCGGCATCGTGCTGGGCGCCTCGGAGGTCATCGCCCGGATGGCGTGCCATCCGCTTGCCCGCGCCGTGCGCGCCGACAAGCTCACCCTCGCGGCACTGGAGGCCACGCTGGTCGCGGGGGCGCCGCCGGTGACGGCCGCGTTGCACGCCGCCGCCGACTCACTGCGTTCGCGCGCAACGAAACTCGCGAACGCGGTGGGTGCGACGATCGTCGCGCACGACGGCCGGGTCGGCGGCGGGGGAGCACCCGGCGTCCCGCTGCACGGCTGGGCGGTGCGGCTCCCCGAGGGCGTCGCGGCACGCCTGAGAACGGGTGACCCGGCCGTGCTGCCTCGGGTGCACGACGGCGCGTGCCTCGTGGACCTGCGCTGCGTCCCGGAGGCCGACGACGAGCGCCTGCTCGCCGCGGTGCGTGCCGCGCTGGCTCAATGACGGCAACTGACATGAACGGCACCCTGGAATCCGCTGCCGGATTTGTGGTAGCCACCGCCGGACACGTCGATCACGGCAAGAGCACCCTGATCCGTGCGCTGACGGGTATCGAGCCGGACCGCTGGGCGGAAGAACGCCGTCGCGGGCTGACCATCGATCTCGGATTTGCCTGGGCCACATTGCCTTCCGGCCGCGAGGTGGCATTCGTCGACGTTCCCGGCCATCAGCGTTTCCTGGGCAACACGCTGGTCGGGCTCGGTCCTGCGCCGGTGGTGTGTTTCGTCGTGGCTGCCGACGAGGGTTGGCAGGCGCAGTCCTGCGATCATCGCGACGCGATCGCCGCCCTCGACATCCGCCACGGGCTGATCGTGCTCACGCGGGCCGACCGGGCGAGCCCTGACCGCATCGCTCAGACACTGGCGCAGGCGCGCGCCGAGCTGGCCGACACCGGGCTGCGCGACGCTCCCGCGGTCACGGTGTCGGCGGTTACGGGCAGCGGGCTGGACACGCTGCGCGCAGCGCTCGACGAAGTCCTCGCCCGCGTTCCGCCACCCGCCGCCAATGCGCGCGTGCGGCTGTGGATCGACAGGTGCTTCACCATCACCGGCGCGGGGACGGTGATCACCGGGACCCTGTCGGCCGGGACGGTGGCGCTCGGCGACCGGCTGGAGCTGTTCGGCGCGAGCGGTGCAAACCCGGTGGTGGTGCGGGGACTGCAGAGCCGCGGCGCCTCGCTCCCCGCGATGGGACCGGTGGCCCGGGTGGCGCTGAACCTGCGCGGCGTGTCCCACGACGACGTCCGCCGCGGCGACACACTGCTGACCCCGGACGCCTGGCCGACAACCGGCACCGTGGACGTTCGTCGCACCACCGGAGGCCTGCTGAGCGAGGCCGTCGAGCAACTGCACGTGCACGTCGGCACCGCGTCGGTGCCCGCCCGGCTGCGACCGTTCGACGACGACCACGCCCGCCTGACACTGGACCGCCCGCTGCCGCTGGTTCTCGGTGACCGGCTGGTGCTGCGCGACCCCGGCAGCCGAATGATCGCCGGAGCCCAGGTGCTCGACGCAGATCCTCCTACGCTGCGTCGACGCGGTGACGGCGCACGCCGTGCGGCGGCGCTTGGCGCGATGGACCCCGGCGGCGACGTCACTGTCGAAGTGGCCCGCAGGGGTGCCGTCGAGGCGACTCACCTGCGCCGGTTGGGCCTGCTGCCCGACCGGCACGCTCCCGTCCCCGACGGAGTACTGGAGCTGGACGGGTGGTGGGTGCACGGCGCGACCTACGACGCGTGGAAACAACGGCTTCGCACGGCGCTGGATGAACTGCACACCCGAGACCCGTTGGCGCCGGGCCTTTCCCACGGTGCCGCCCGTGACCTACTCGCCCTGCCCGCCGAATCTCTGCTGGGCGCGGTGGCACGCGACGCCGGACTCGAGCGGGACGGCGGGCACGTCCGGTTGGCGGGCGCAAGCGCCGACCTCGGTCCCGCCGAACGGGCGGTCGCCGAGCTGGAGGAGCGGTTGCGGGCCGAGCCGTTCCGGGCGCCGGAGGCCTACGACTTGGCGGCCCTTCGCCTCGGCAGTCGTGAGCTGGCGGCGGCCGAGCGGGCCGGGCGTCTGCTGCGACTGGGTGACGGTGTGGTGCTGCTTCCGACCGCTCCGGCGTTGGCGATGCGCTCACTGGCACGGCTCGACCAGCCGTTCACCACCAGCCAGGCCCGCGTGACGCTGGGAACGACCAGGCGGGTGATGATCCCGCTCCTCGAACACCTCGACGTCCGCGGCTGGACCCGTCGGCTCGACGCCGGACACCGCGAGGTGGTCCGCTGAACCTGTCGGGGCATCCGGCTACGTTGGAGTCATGGCTCCCACCTTCGCCGACGTCGCGACCGCCAAGTACATCCAGCTCACCACCTTCACCAAGGACGGCAAGCCCAAACCGACACCCATCTGGGCTGCCCCGGACGGCGATCGCCTGCTGGTGATCACCGAGGCGGACTCCTGGAAGGTCAAACGGATCCGCAACACGCCACGCGTCACGATCGCGCCCTGCGACGTGCGCGGCAATGTCAAGGGTGAGGCCGTCGACGCGACGGCGGCGATCCTGGACCGGTCCCAGACCGGCGTGGTGTACGACGCGATCGGCAAGCGATACGGCCTGGTCGGCAAGGTGTTCAACATGTTCAGCAAGCTGCGCGGCGGCATGACCAAGAACATCGGGCTGGAACTGCGGGCTGCGGGCTGACTCCACCCTGACCGGCGCGAGTAGCGTGAGGAACCCGATGCCGATGCGGATCGTTGGTGGGACATGATCGTTGGTGGGACATGGTGATGCGGCTGTTCCTGATCTACGCCGTGGTCGAGATGGCGGTGATCGTCGCTCTCACGGCGACCATCGGTTTCGGCTGGACGGTCCTGGCCCTGGCCGGGACCTTCCTCGCGGGTCTGGCGCTGGCCGGCTCTCAGCTCCGGCGCCACGTGCAGCGATTGCAGGCGGGCCTGTCCGGTCCGGGGGTGCAGGGGCAGATGGGACTGGCCACCGACAGCCTGCTGGTGGCGCTCGGCACCGTCCTGGTGGTGGTGCCCGGGTTGGCGAGTTCGCTGGTCGGCGCGCTGCTGCTGCTGCCGCCGACGCGGGCGGTCGCGCGACCGCTGGTGACCGCGCTTGCGGCGCGCAAGGTCGCATTCATCACCGCCGGAGCTACAGGTGTGGGGGCGGCCGCCCAGGGCTACCGGACCTATCGCGGCAGCCAACCGGGCGGGCTCGCCGACTACATCGACGGTGAGGTGATCGAGGTCGTCGACACGGCGCCCGATCCCACCACGGACACCCAGCCGTCCGCGCTGGAGCGCAAAACCGACTAAGTGACCACCCTTCTCCTCAACGGCCGGGTGCACAGTCCGGCCGCGCCCGACGCGACCGCGATGGCCGTTCGTGACGGCGTGGTCGCCTGGCTGGGCAGCGACGCCGTCGGTCGCGCCCAGTACCCGGATGCGCACATCGTCGACCTCGACGGCGGCTTCGTGTCGCCCGCGTTCGTCGACAGCCACGTCCATGTGACCGCGACGGGCCTCAGCCTCACCGGCCTCGACCTGCGGCAGGCCACGTCACTCGAACACTGCCTGACGCTCATCGACGACTACGCCCGCACCCAACCCGACGGCCCGATCTGGGGTCACGGATGGGACGAGTCGGGTTGGCCGGAGCGCGCCGCACCCAGCACCGACGACCTGGATCGGCTGCTCGGCGACCGGGCGGCCTACCTCGCCCGCGTCGACGTGCACTCGGCTGCGGTGACATCGGCGCTGCGCCGGATGGCTCCCGGCCTGGACGGAACGGCCGGATACCACCCGCGGCGCCCTCTCACCGCCGACGCCCACCACCGGGTACGCACCGCCGCACGCGGCATGCTCACCCCGCAGCAGCGCCATCAGGCCCGGGTGGCCGCACTCGACGCCGCCGCCCAGCGGGGCATCGTCGCCGTCCACGAATGCGCGGGCCCCGACATCGGCGGCCTCGATGACTGGCTGGAGTTGCGCGCGATCGACCACGGCGTCGACGTGATCGGCTACTGGGGTCAGCCGGTGACGACCGCGGCGCAGGCCCGCGAGCTCATCGCCACGACGGGCGCGTCGGGATTGGCCGGTGATCTGTTCGTGGACGGGGCGCTCGGCTCGCGCACCGCGTGGCTGCACCGGGCCTACGCCGACGCGCCCGACTGCTGCGGTAACGCCTACCTCGACGGCGAGGCGATCGAGGCTCACCTGCTGGCTTGCACCGAAGCCGGGGTCACCGCGGGGTTCCACGTGATCGGTGATGCCGCCGTGACCGCCGTCGTCGATGCGCTGGAGCGGGTCGCCGAGCGCCTCGGCTCGCCGGCTATCGCCCGGTGCGGGCACCGGCTCGAACACCTCGAAATGGTCAGCGGGGAGCAGGCCCATCGGCTCGGGTCCTTGGGGGTGATCGCCAGCATGCAGCCCGCGTTCGACGCGCTGTGGGGCGGAGCCGACGGCATGTACGCCCAGCGCCTCGGAGTCGATCGGGCCCGGGGGCTCAACCCTTTTGCGCTGTTAGCATCCCAAGGCGTGCCCCTCGCGTTCGGCTCGGACAGCCCCGTCACCAGGATGGATCCGTGGGCGGCCGTGCGCGCCGCGAGCGCTCACCGCACGCCGGAAAGTTCGGTGTCGGCCAGGGCGGCGTTCGCCGCGGCGACCCGCGGCGGCTGGCGCGCAGGTGGTGTCCGCGACGGCGTCACCGGCACCCTCGTCCCCGGCGCCCCGGCGTCGTACGCGGTGTGGGAGACCGACGACTTCGAGATCGCGGTGCCCCGGCATGCGGGTTCGGCGGGCGTGCTGCGCTGGTCTATCGATCCGCGGTCGCGGGTGCCCGCCCTGCCCCGGCTGGGAGCCGACGACACGACACCGCGCTGCAGGCAGACCGTCCACCGCGGTGCCGTGCTCCATGGCTAGCGCACCACCCGAGCCTGCACGCGACGACGCCGCGGCAGGCCCGTCACCGTCGCGCGCCGGGCGAATCGGCAGGGCGCTGGCCGCTCGCGCACCCCGGCTGCTGGTCGCCGTGATCGCCGGCCTGCTGCTGTGCATCAGCTTCGCCCCGTACGGCTGGTGGTATACCGCGTTCGTCGCGTTCGCCCTGCTCGGGTGGCTGCTGACCCGTCCTGCGACCACGGTGGCCGGGGCGCTCGGGTACGGCTTTCTGTTCGGGGTGGCGTTCTACGTGCCACTGCTGCCCTGGATCAGCGGTCTGGTCGGCGCGCTTCCGTGGTTGATGCTGGCACTGGTGCAGGCCCTGTACCCCGCCCTGTTCGGGGCGCTGGCGGTCGTGGCGCGACGGCTCCCGGGCTGGCCGCTGTGGTTCGCCGCGCTGTGGGTGGCACAGGAATGGGTCAAGTCGTCGGTGCCGTTCGGTGGGTTCCCGTGGGGTGTCGCCGCCTACGGGCAGACCAACGGCCCGCTGCTGGCCATCGCTCAGATGGGTGGTGCGCCGCTGCTGTCGTTCGCCGTCGCGGTGACCGGGTTCAGCCTGGCGGCCATCGGGCTGGAGATCGTCGGCTGGTGGCGACACGACGACAGCGGGGCCGCCGCGCCGCCCGCGGTGCTGATACCCGGCGTGTGCATCAGCCTCGTGCTGCTGGCCACGGCGCTGATCTTGCCGCAGCTGCGGCATTCGGCGGCGGGCGCTGTCGACGACCGGTCCATCACCGTGGCGGCCGTGCAGGGCAACGTGCCGCGGCTGGGGCTGGAGTTCAACGCGCAGCGGCGCGCCGTGCTCGACAACCACGTGCGGGAAACCCAGCGGTTGGCCGACGACGTCCGCGCGGGGCGCGCCACCCAACCGGCGGTGGTGATCTGGCCGGAGAACGCCTCCGACATCGACCCACTGGCCAACCCGGACGCCGCGCAGCAGATCTCTGCGGCGGCCGAAGCGATCCAGGCCCCGATCCTGGTCGGCACCGTGCTGGCCGCGCCCGGCTACAGCCGCGACAACCCCGTGGCCACCAATTCGGTGCTCGTGTGGGATCCGGCGTCCGGCCCCACCGACCGGCACGACAAGCAGATCGTGCAGCCGTTCGGGGAGTACCTGCCCTGGCGGAGCTTCTTCCGGCACCTGTCGTCCTACGCGGACCGCGCGGGATACTTCGTGCCCGTCGACGGCACCGGCGTCGTGCACGCCGCAGGTGTGCCCATCGGGGTGACCACCTGCTGGGAGGTCATCTTCGACCGCGCCGCCCGCGAGTCGGTGCTCAACGGGGCACAGCTGCTGGCGGTGCCGTCCAACAACGCCACCTTCGACCAAGCCATGAGCGAACAACAGCTCGCGTTCGGCAGGCTGCGGGCCGTCGAGCACGACAGGTACACCGTCGTCGCCGGGACCACCGGGATCAGCGCCGTGATCGCGCCCGACGGCAGGGAATTGGCCCGCACCGGCTGGTTCGAGCCCGCCTACCTCGACGTCGCGATCCGGCTCAGGACGGACCTGACTCCCGCCACCCGATGGGGACCGGCCATTCAGCTGTTCCTCGTTGCGGTCGGAGTCGCTTCGGTGCTCGCCGCGATGCTGCAGAATGGAAGGTTCGTGCGTCGTCGGAGTGACACGACCAGCCCGGTCACGCCCACGACGACCGCAACCTTGAAGGAGCCACATGACCGTCTCAGGGGGTAGCACCGGGCGGCCCGGGGATACATCCGGCAACGGTGAACGCCCGAGTCAGCGCACCCTGGTGATAATTCCCACCTACAACGAGCGGGAGAACCTGCCGTTGATCGTCGGGCGCGTCCACAGCGCCTGTCCCGACGTGCACGTGCTCATCGTCGACGATGGCAGCCCCGACGGCACCGGCGAGTTGGCCGATCAGCTGGCATTGGACGATGCCGACCGGATCCACGTCATGCACCGCACCGCCAAGGCCGGCCTGGGCGCGGCGTATCTCGCCGGATTCGCCTGGGGGCTGAACCGCGGTTACTCGGTGCTGGTGGAGATGGACGCCGACGGCAGTCACGCACCCGAGCAACTGCACCGGCTGCTCGATGCGATCGACGCAGGCGCGGACCTGACCATCGGGTCGCGGTACGTCCCGGGTGGGACCGTGCGGAACTGGCCCTGGCGCCGGTTGGCGTTGTCGAAGACCGCCAACACCTACTCGCGGATCCTGCTCGGTGTCGACATCCACGACATCACCGCCGGCTACCGCGCGTATCGGCGCGAGGTGCTGGAGAAGATCGACCTGACGGCGGTGGACTCCAAGGGCTACTGCTTCCAGATCGACCTGACCTGGCGCAGCATCAACAACGGCTTCGTGGTCGCCGAAGTGCCGATCACATTCACCGAGCGTGAACTCGGCGAGTCGAAGATGAGCGGCTCCAACATCCGGGAGGCGCTGTTCAAGGTCGCCGAATGGGGTATCCGCGCCCGCCTGGACCGGGCCCGCGGGGCCGCGTCGGTCCAGGCCGGACGGCGGTAGCCTCAGCTACCGCGTCTGCGCGACTTGAGCAGTTCGAGGCGCTCCTTGAGCAGGTCCTCGAGCTCGTCGACCGAACGGCGCTCCAGCAGCATGTCCCAGTGGGTGCGCGGCGGCTTGACCTTCTTGGGTTCCGGAATGTCGCCCTCGATGAGGGTGCCTTCCATGCCGTTGCGGCACAGCCAGGTGCCGGGGATCTCGGCGTCGTCGGCGAACGGGACGTCGAACTCCTCGCCGTTGTCGGTGCGGTAGCGAGCGACCTGACGGGGCGCCAGGTCGTGGTTGCGGTCGGTCTCGTAGCTCACAGCTCCGAGGCGACTGCCTCGCAGGACACGATCAGCCATCGTCAACACTCCCTTGCACGAACCGTTTTGTCCGGATATCCAACGCGGAGGCCGTCCGCGAAGTTCCCGACTCAGCCGGAGATGATACGCGGTTTCCGCCGGTGGGCCGTCTACAGTCGGGTTCCGTGGCATCCTCGATCACCCGACCGAGCCGTTCGCGACGTCTCCAGCCGTGCCGCTGGTGCGGCCGCGAGGTGCCCGATTCCGGGATGGGCAGGCGGCGCCAGTACTGCAGACAGTCCTGCCGTCAGCGGGCCTACGAGCAGCGGGCCATGATCAAGGGCACCATGCTCGCCGCCGATGCCGTCGTGCTGTCCGCCGAGGAGGCCTCCCAGCTTTCCGACCGGGTTTACCAGGTCCGCTGCGCCGCAGAGGACGTCGCGATCGCGATCGAGGAGGGGGCGCCCGGCGCCGAGCTGAGGCAGCTGTGCGACGAACTCATGCGTGCGGCGCGGGCGGCGGATGGTTGGCGCTAGCCCGTGGGCGGCGCTCACAGCACAGCCACAGCTGAGCGGCAGGTAGGCCGTACGATTGGCCCCGGATGACACGAATCGAACCCGGAAAGACCTAGCCGAGACGGGGTATCGCGGACGTTGGCCAGCACCGAACCAGCACCGGCGCGCGTGTGGCGGTGGGACGAATTCGTGCTGGACACCGGCACGTACGAACTGCGGCACGCGGGCGAGGTGATCCGGGTCGAGCCGCAGGTGTTCGACGTGCTGACCGAACTCGTCCGCAACCACGACCGGTTCCTCAGCAAGGAGGAGCTGTTCGACGCGGTCTGGGGCGGGCGGTTCGTCGGCGAGGCCGCGCTGACCAGCAGGATCAAGGCGGCACGCCGGGCGCTGGGCGACGACGGCGAGTCGCAGCGCTACATCCGCACGGTGCGTGGGCGCGGGTATCAGTTCGTCGGCACCATCATGGCCGACGGCGGCCCGCGTGAGCAGCCGCTACCCGAACCGCCGGTGCCACGCCAGCACATCGCCTTCTGCCGTGCGGCCGACGGCATCCGGCTGGCCTACGCGGTGGCGGGGGAGGGCCCACCGCTGGTGCGGGCAGCCAACTGGATGACCCACCTGGGGTACGACATCGAAAGTCCGGTGTGGAAACACTGGGTGCGCGATCTGGCGATGACGCACACGTTCATCCGCTACGACGAACGTGGCTGCGGGCTATCCGACTGGGAAGCAAAGGATTTCACGTTCGACGACTGGGTCACCGACCTGGAGTCGGTGGTCGAGGCGGTGGGACTGGACCGCTTCCCGCTGCTGGGGGTGTCCCAGGGCGGCGCCGTCGCGGTGGCCTACGCCGCTCGTCATCCCGACCGGGTCAGCAAGCTCGTGCTGTGCGGCGCGTACGCCCGCGGGCGCGCCGTCCGGGCTATTGATGACGAGGAAAAGCGTGCCGCCGCACTGGATCTCGATCTGGCGCGGGTCGGCTGGGGCCGTGACGATCCGGTGTTCCGCCAGGTGTTCGCCGCACAGTTCCAGCCCGACGGCACCCGGGCCGACTGGGCGGCGTTCGACCAGTTGCAGCGCCGCACGACCTCACCGGAGAACGCGGTGCGATTCCTGACCGAGTTCGCCCGTATCGATGTGCGCGAGGAAGCAGGCCAGGTCCGCTGTCCCACCCTGATCATGCATTCCCGCGACGACCACCGGGTACCGCTGCGGTTTGGCGAGGAACTGGCCAGCCTGATTCCCGACTCCAGTTTGGTGGCGCTGGCCAGCAACAACCACCTGCTGACCGCCACGGAGCCGGCCTGGCCGATGTTCCGCGACGAGTTACGTGGCTTCCTCGCGGCCTGACGACGCTTTGCTCCAAGGTCGCTGCGGATCTCCACGCAATCTCCACGCGATCTCCATGTGCCAGGGCTTCCCGCCATCCATGCTGGTCACATGAAAACCCACACCCGCATCCTGCTCCTCGGTGTCGGCGCGATGTTCGCCTTCGGCACCCTGACTGCTTGCTCGAGTGGCACCTCAACGGAGGCATCGACGGCTTCTCCGTCCGAGCCTTCCGAGCCGGCCGCCACGACCGCGCCCGCGACCGCCGCACCCTTCCCCGAGAACGCCCGATACATCGCCGACATGGAGAAGGACGGCAAGACCATGACCATCGGCATCTCCGTCGAGGGCGACGAGATCGCCGCCTACGCCTGCAACGGCACCGACGACGAGGCCTGGTTCTTCGGCGATCAGGCCGACGGCGCCATCGACATCACCTCGCGGTTCCGTGACACGCTCAAAGCGTCGTTCGACGGGACCGACGTCGAGGGCGACCTGACGATGGACGGCGTCACTTACACCTTCACCGCCCTTCCGGTGGTCGATCCCGCCGGGATGTACACCGCCGAGCTGGACGGCGTGCGCGCTTCCTGGGTGCTGCGGCCCAACGGTTCCGCTACGGGCGTTCAGTTCAACGGACTGAGCGGGCGCAACTTCGAGCAGGCCGAACTGCAGATCCTCAGGGACGACCAGTTCCGCTCCGAGGTGCGTAACAAGCGGCTGCTGCAGCAGGCCAACCAGCTCACCCGGCTGCAGAACGGGTCCTTCGGATCCACCATCAATGACAGGCCGGTGACCGCCACCCTGGTGACCGGAAAGTTCCGCTTTAGCTGAGCGGTCGAAGCGCCCCTTGCCCCGCAGCCCCGCCGCAGTGCCGATCCGCATCGGTACTCCGGCGGGGCTGCTGCTTTGCTCACGTTTGCTCACGTTTTCCTCACGGCGAACCAAACCCTTCATTCCCGCGGTCGCGGTGCATACCGTTCACTTCTCGTGACAAGCCTCGTCGGATCGGTGCCCGCGTCAGCCGCGGCGGCCGTTAAGGGTGCCCGGAGCGCGCGGACCTGGGGCCTGGTTCGGCTGGTGTCTCCGATCGTGCTGCTGGGGCTCTGGCAGCTGGGCAGCGCCACGGGTCTGATCCCACAGGATGTGCTGCCCGCCCCGTCGCTGATCGCGGGGGCCGGCGTGGAACTCGTCCGCACCGGCGAACTGGCCGATGCGCTGCGCGTGTCGGGTGTCCGGGTGATCGAAGGTCTGCTGCTCGGCGGGGTCGTCGGCGTCGTCCTCGGCACCGCGGTCGGGTTGTCCCGGTGGGCGGAGGCCACCGTCGACCCGCCGATGCAGATGTTGCGGGCGTTGCCGCATCTTGGCCTCATCCCGCTGTTCATCCTGTGGTTCGGCATCGGTGAACTGCCCAAGGTGCTGCTTGTCGCGCTCGGGGTGAGTTTCCCGCTCTACCTCAACACCTTCTCCGCCATCCGCCAGGTCGATCCCAAACTCTTCGAAACCGCTCAGGTTCTGGGCTTTTCGTTCTGGCAGCGGTTCCGCATCATCATCGCGCCGTGCACCGCGCCCCAAGTGCTGGTCGGCCTGCGGCAGGCGCTGGCGATCGCGTGGCTCACCCTGATCGTCGCCGAACAGATCAACGCCGACAAGGGGATCGGCTTCCTGATCAACAATGCCCGCGACTTCCTCCGGATCGACGTCATCATCGTCGGGCTGATCGTCTACGCGATGCTGGGCATCGGCACCGACGCGATCGTGCGGGTGCTGGAACGCCGCGCCCTCAGGTACCGGCCATGACCGTGACATTCCCGGGCGGGGACGCCAATCACGTTGCCGCACAATCCGACAGCGATGTCGTCGGCGAGTTGAGCGGGGTGAACAAATGGTACGGCGAGCACCACGCGCTCGTCGACGTCTCCGTGCGGGTCGCTCGCGGTGAGATCGTGGCGTTGGTGGGGCGCAGCGGATCGGGCAAATCGACAGTCCTGCGGGTGCTGGCGGGCCTGTCCACCGACCACACCGGTGAGCGGACGGTGGCGGGCGCCCCGGCGCTGGCGTTTCAGGAGCCGCGGCTGTTCCCCTGGCGTGACGTGCGGACCAACGTCGCTTACGGACTGACCCGACTCACGGTGTCGAAGGCCGAAGCTGCCCGGCGTGCGGCGGTGGCGCTGGCCGCCGTCGGGCTGGCCGACCGCGCCGAGGCCTGGCCGCTCACGCTGTCCGGTGGCCAGGCCCAACGGGTTTCGCTGGCCAGGGCGCTGGTCGGTGAACCCGAGCTGCTGCTGCTCGACGAACCGTTCGGCGCGCTGGATGCGTTGACCCGGTTGAGCATGCGTGCGCTGCTGCTTGAGCTGTGGCGAGCGCACCGGTTCGGTGTGCTGCTCGTGACCCACGACGTCGACGAGGCTGTCGCGCTGGCCGACCGTGTCCTGGTGCTCGAAGCCGGGCGGGTGGTGCACGAACTCGACATCACCGATACGCGTCGCTCATCGGCCGACCCGTCGCCGAACACGGAGCGTTACCGCGCCGAACTGCTTGACAGACTCGGCGTGCGGATCTGACACAGCACCCCAGCAACACGAAAGAGGGAACAGCCATGTCCGCCATGTCCACTGCCGGACGAGCGATCGCGGCCCGCGCGGCCGTCCTGCTGCTGAGCACCGGCCTTCTCGCCGGCTGTGTATCGCGCGAGGAGACCCAGGGGGCGCAAGAGGCGCCCCCAACCGTGCCGCTGTCGGAACTCACCGACGTGACATTGCAGATCGGCGACCAGAAGGGCGGCACGGAGTCGCTGCTGAGGGCGGCGAACGCACTGGAGGGTGTGCCCTACACGGTGGTGTTCTCCACCTTTACATCCGGCCCGCCGCAGGTGGAGGCGGCCACCGCGGGCAAGATCGACTTCGCCATCACCGGCAACACCCCGCCGATCTTCGGCGCCGCATCCGGCGCCAAGGTGAAGGTGGTCTCCGCCTACAACGGCGGTGGTGTCGGAGACCAGATCCTGGTGCACGCCGACTCGCCCATCCAGTCGATCGCGGACCTGCGCGGCAAGAGCATCGCCGTCGGCAAGGGCAGCTCGGCGCACGGCCACATCCTGGCCCAGCTGCAGCGGGCGGGGCTGACACCCGAGGACGTGAAGCTGGTGTTCCTGCAGCCCGCGGACGCGCTGTCGGCGTTCACCGGCCACCAGACCGACGCCTGGGCGATCTGGGATCCCTACACCGCGCAGGCCGCGGCGCAGCTGCCGGTGCGCAGCATCGGGCAGGCCAAGGACGTCACCAACGGCTACTGGTTCGGCATCGCCTCCGATCAGTCGCTGGCCGACCCCAAACGCAACACCGCGCTGGCCGACCTGCTGGTCCGGTTCGAGAAGGCGGCGCGATGGGCGCGTGAGCATCCCGAGCAATGGGCGGCAAGCTACGCCGCGGCGGTGGGCCTGGACCCCCAGGTCGCCGAGGTATCCCAGTCGCGCAGCCTGCGGCTGCCCACCGAACTCGACGATCAGGTGATCGCGTCCGAGCAGAAGATCGCAGACCTGTTCGCACAATCAGGCCAGATCGCGACCGCGCCGGATATCGAGAACTGGGTGGACCGACGCTACAACGATGTGTTGCGTCCCGGCCTGATCAGCGCCAGCTAGGAGTGAAATGAGCGTTCAACCCGAAACGTCGGCCGCACGCGGGAAGTTCTTCTGGTTCCTGCCGACCAACGGTGACAGCAGGTCCATTGTTGGCGCGTCGCACGCATCGTCGCATCACACCGTGCCCGCCAACTACCGGCCGCCCACCCGCGGATATCTCGCCGAGGTGGCCCGCGCGGCCGACCGGCTCGGGTTCGAGGGGGTGCTCACCCCGACCGGAACCTGGTGCGAGGACGCCTGGTTGACGGCGGCGGCGCTGCTGGCCGAGACCGAACGGCTGAAGTTCCTCGTAGCCTTCCGGCCCGGTCTGGTGCCGCCGACGCTGGCCGCCCAGCAGACCGCGACGCTGCAGCGGTTCTCCGGTGGGCGGGTGCTGTTGAACATCGTCAGCGGGGGTGACGACAAGGAGCAGCGGCGGTTCGGCGACTCGCTCAGCCACGACGAGCGGTACGCGCGTACCTCCGAATTCCTGCACATCGTCAACGCGGTGTGGCGGCAGGAGACCGTCGACTTCGCGGGCCGCTACTACGACGTGACCGATGCGCGGGTGTCGGCTCCGCCGGATCCGGTGCCGCAGATCTATTTCGGCGGTTCGTCGGCCGCGGCGCTGCCCGTGGCGGCCGAACACGCCGACGTCTATCTCACCTGGGGCGAACCACCGCCGGCCGCGGCGGCCAAGATCGCCGAGGTGCGCCGGCTGGCCGAGGAGCGTGGCCGCGCCGTGCGGTTCGGCATCAGGCTGCACACCATCAGCCGGGACACGTCGGCGGCGGCGTGGGCGGTCGCCGACGAACTGCTGGCGGGGCTTTCCCCCGAGCAGATCGCCAACGCCACACAGCTGCACGCACATTCGGAATCGGAAGGACAGCGCCGGATGACCGCCCTGCACGGTGGGCGGGTCGACCAGCTGGAGATCTACCCCAACCTATGGGCCGGTGTCGGGCTGGTGCGCGGCGGTGCAGGCACCGCGCTGGTCGGCAGTCACGCCGAGGTGGCCAACCTGATCTGCGAGTACCACTCGCTGGGCTTCGACGAGTTCATCCTGTCCGGGTATCCGCACCTGGAAGAGGCGTACTGGTTCGCCGAGGGTGTGCTGCCGCTGCTCCAGCAGAAGGGCGTCGCCTGACGCACGCGTTCGTTCAGCAGCTGAACTTGACGCCGACGTCGGCCGGCGGCGTGACGCGCCGAAGACAGCCGAACGGTTCGATGCCCTCGGCAGAGAAACGCGCCGCGGACTGGTGCGCATAGTTCACGCAAACCGCGGCGGCGGATTCGGTGCGGCAGCGGTAGTCGCCGAAACTCAGTGTGCGCCCCTGCGGCACCAACGGGCCCGTGCCGCGGGTGAAACGGCCGGGATCGCCGTGCACGGAGCCGATTTCCAGAGTCTGGCCCGGGAAATCCACCCAGCCGCCGACCCACTCGCCGTAGACCTCCGCCGGCTGCGCTGGCGGCTCGGTGAGATCGACCAGGCAGGCCAGCGCACCCCCGCTTCGCGCGTCGGTCATGCAGTTGACCGAAGACCCCGCCGGTGTGGTGAACGCGACGTCCTCACCCAACTGTGTGGCCTGGCCGTCGCGGGTCGCGGTGCGGTACGCACCGGCATCCACGGGACTGCCCGCCTCGATCCAGTCGATGACCTCGGCGATGGGCGCTCCGGCACGCGGAGATTCCGACTTGGCACCGGGATCAGCAGGCGCCGCGGGAGCGTGTCCGGCCAGGCTCGAGGAGGGCGCGTTTGCCGGAGCGGCGCGCTCCGAATCGCCCACCACCCACTGTGAGCAGCCCGTCACCAGCACAGACGCCGCGACCATCACAGCAATCCGCATACGGTCAGGCTATCGGCCCGGCGCGCCATCGGTGGGCAGGCGCGGCCGGGCCGTCCGCATCGCCACCGGTGTTCGACAGGGACAGCCGTGTCGAGAGCGACCCGGATTCGCGGCGCAGGCAGGCGTGGGAGGTTTCACTCTCACCGTCAGATAGCCAACGTCCGATAGCGCTGTGCGTGATCCGCAAAAAGCCGAAGAATGCCTGCGCAACTTCGGCGGATGTGATTGCGTAATCGCGTGAAACATCCATTGGATCCGCTGTCGGGTGACGAGTTCAGCAACGTGGCCGCGCTCCTGCGGCGTGATCGGGGTGTCGGCGACGGCTGGCGCATCGCGTGCATCGAGATGCTCGAGCCTGCGAAGTCCGACATCGCCGCGTTCGACGCGGGCGGGCCACGCCCACCGCGCAAGGCTCTGGTGCTGTGCCTGGACCGCTCGAAGAATGCGACCTACCGGTCGGTGGTGTCGCTGACCGACGACCGCATCGAGTCTTTCGAGCACATCCCCGGCGTGCAGGTGAACTTCACCGTCGACGAGTTCCACGAATGCGACGAGGCGCTGCGCAAGCACCCCGATGTGATCGCCGCGCTGGCCAAGCGCGGGATCACCGACCTGGATCTGGTGTTCATGGACACCTGGACCTACGGCAATGCGGTGGCGCCGCCCGAGTACCGCGACCGGCGCATCGGCTGGTCCGACACGTGGGTGAAGAAGGAACCGGGCGCCAACCCCTACGCCCATCCGGTGAGCGGGCTGCACTGCGTCATCGACCTGAACACCATGGAACTGCTCAGCATCGAGGACAGCGGGCCGTTCTCCGACGGCGGCGCCACCTCGCCCGACGTGATGGGCGAGTATGTGCCCAAACATATTCCGGAGCGGATCAAGGCCGGCTGGCGACGCGATCCGCTCACCCCGCTGGACATCGTGCAGTCCGACGGGCCGTCGTTCACCCTTGACGGCAACCTGTTGCGCTGGCAGAACTGGTCGCTGCGGCTGGGATTCAACCACCGCGAAGGTATGACGCTGCACACCGTCAGCTACCGCGACGGCGAACGCGATCGTCCGATCGCCTACCGGATGTCGTTCGCCGAGATGATGGTTCCGTATCGCGACTCGTCCGTGGACCATTACCGCCGCACGGCCTTCGACATCGGTGAGTGGGGCCTCGGGTTCATGACGACGTCACTGGAGCTGGGCTGCGACTGCCTCGGCGAGATCCGCTACGTCGACGCCACTCTGCATGACAGCAAAGGTGAGCCGTACACCATCCGCAACGCGATCTGCATCCACGAGGAGGACAACGCGATCCTGTGGAAACACGTCGACGCCGACATCGGGGCCGAGGTGCGGCGCATGCGCAGGCTGACCGTCTCGTCGCACGTCACCGTCGCGAACTACGAGTACCTGGTGTACTGGCGGTTCTATCAGGACGGCAACATCGAGTGCGAGGTGCGCGCCACCGGGATCATGGTGACCACGCCGTTGGCGCCGGGACAGCCCAATCCGAACGGGACGCTGGTCGACGAACGCACCTACGCTCCCTACCATCAGCACTTCCTGGTGGCCCGGCTGGACCTCGACGTCGACGGCACCGACAACACGGTCTACATGTCCGAGTCCTTCGCCGAACCGATGGGGCCGGACAATCCCTATGGCCTGTCGGTCGTTCAGCGCAGCGTGCCGCTGCGGACCGAGTCCGAAGGCATGCAGGACATGAACTACGAAACCCAGCGGGGCTGGAAGGTGGTCAACACCAACGTCACCAACGGCCTGGGCACCCATCCGGCCTACAAGCTGGTGCCCGGTGGCGCGTTCCCGGCGATGTTCGACCCTGCGTCCCCAGTCTTCCAGCGCGCCACCGTCATCGGTCACACACTGTGGGTCACCCCGAACCATGCCGAGGAACGCTGGCCGGCGGGGGAGTTCGTCAACCAGTCAGCCACCGACACCGGGCTGGGGGCGTGGACCAAGGCCGACCGCTCGATCGACAACACCGACGTTGTGCTGTGGTACGTGTTCGGCATCCACCACATCACCCGGCCGGAGGAGTGGCCGGTGATGCCGGTCGACGTCGTCTCGTTCTGGCTTAAGCCTTTCGGTTTCTTCGACCGCAATCCGTCGCTGGACGTGGCCGCCAGCCCGCCTTCCTCGTGCCACATGACCCCCTGACACCCGCGATTTCGGCGCGGTTATCGACGCTCACCGTCGGTAACCGCGCCGAAATCGCTCGGGCGCGGCACGCTTGCAGCGTGATGGTGCTCAAGTCGATAGCGCTGTTCGTCCTCGCCGCGGTGCTCGAGATCGGTGGCGCCTGGCTGGTGTGGCAGGGGGTGCGCGAACACCGCGGCTGGATCTGGGTCGGCGCGGGCATCATGTCCCTTGGCGCGTACGGGTTCGTCGCCGCGTTTCAGCCCGACGCCCATTTCGGCAGGGTGCTCGCCGCCTACGGCGGTGTGTTCGTCGCGGGTTCGCTGGTGTGGGGGATGGTAGCCGACGGCTTTCGGCCCGACCGCTGGGATGTGGCGGGGGCGACGGTGTCTCTCCTCGGTGTCGGGCTGATCATGTACGCGCCCCGCTGAGGTGTGACCGGTCAGGACAGGTGCGCGGCGTCGTCGTCGAGCTCGTCGCGCCGGAGGCCCATCGGGGTGGCGGCGGGGATGTCGCCCGCGGCGACAACGGCCCGGGTCAGCGGCGTGAGCGCCCTGAACAGCGTGTCGACCTCGGCGTCGTCGAGGGCATCGAGGGCGCGCAGGGCCGGCGCGTCGGTGGTGTCCTCGATGTGGTTTTTCAGGTCCCAGCCTGCCGTCGTCAGCTCTCCGCCGGCGTCGAGCAGTCCCCGCCGCCGCAGCCGTTCGGTGTGGTCGGCCCACTGGTCGTCGTCGTAGTCGCGGCTGCGCATGATCATCTCCCGCGGCACCCGGCCCGCCGCGGCGTGCAGGACGTTGCAGTCGCGTCCGCTGACCCCCTCGGCGGTCAGCGCGGCCACATGCCCGTCGCCGCGCTGTTCGCGAAGCAGCGTCGCCGCGTGCCACAGCACCGCCACCGCGGAATGCTCCCGGCAGTCCAGCAGCCGCTGCGGGTCGGTCAGCTGCCAGACGGCGGGCAGGGCCTTGGCCACCCGTTCGGGTGTCAAGTTTTAGAAGATCGCGGCTACGACCTCGGCGGGCACCACGCCAAGCGGTGCCGAGCGGGCGGCGAAATACCCCGTCCAGAACCCGCGCAAGCCCAGGCCGTCGAGCGCCGCGGGGCTCCGGAGCGAAATAGGTGATGGCATGGATCGGCTCGAACCGGTCGAACAGCCGTCGTGCGAGGACGGGTTTTCTGGCCATCGACACAGCTAACCATCGCCGGTGAGCTCCTCGGCGACCGCCGCTGAGGCCTCGTCGATGATCGCCCGCATGGCGCGTTCGGCGGCAGCGGGGTCACCGGTGCGGATGGCCCGGGCGACCTCGTCGTGCAGTTCGATGGCGGCGGGGTTGGGGGTCGCGGGCATCATGCCGTGGTGGGTGCGGCCCGACAACACCTCGGCGACGACGCCGTTGAGCGCCCGGAACATCTCGTTGCCGCTGGCTTCCAGGAGAGTTCGGTGAAATACCTTGTCCGCCAACAGGTATGCGTCTAGATTGCCAGACCGGCCGTGCACCGACATGTCCGAGACGGCGGCGGCGAGGACCCGGCAGTGGTGGGGGTCGGCGCGACGCGCGGCCAGGGCGGCCGCGGCTGGTTCGAATCCGCGCCGAAGTTCCGACAGCGATTCCAGCTGCGCGGCCCGGTCGCCGGCGTCGAGCCGCCAGCGGATCAGCCTCGGGTCGAAGACATTCCAGTTCGCCGGGGGCTGGATCGTGATCCCGACCCTGCGCCTCGACAGCGCCATGCCCATCGATTCGAGGACCCGCACCGCCTCACGGGCCACGCTTCGTGACACCCCGTGTTCGGCGCTGACTCCCTCGAGCGTGATGACCTGTCCCGCCTGATACAGGCCGGAGACGATCCCGGTTCCCAGCGCGTCGAGCAGGTTGTCATGCAGGGCGCCGCCGTTTGGTAGCGAATCCACCGATACATCCTGCCATAGGTTTGCTGGGATGAGTTAAAAGCATATGAATCAAGTTTCTGGTTGCAATCGTCTGACTTTTAATGCATGCTTTGTGACGTCAAGCACATGAATGTAGGGAGAGGCGATGGCGTCACCAATCGTGGTCATGGGAGTTTCGGGGTCCGGGAAATCGACCGTCGGCGCAGCGCTCGCACAGCGCCTCGGCGTTCCATTCGCCGACGCCGACGACCTTCATCCAGAGGCGAACATCGCCAAGATGTCGGCGGGGCTGCCCCTCGACGACGACGACCGCTACCCCTGGCTGGAAACCATCGGGGAGTGGTTGGCCAAACATGACGAGGGCGGCGTGATGAGCTGCTCGGCCCTCAAACGCAAGTACCGTGACCAGCTCCGCAGGCATCGGCCGGACGTGGAATTCCTGCATCTGAGTGGGTCGCTGGCGGTCATCGGACGGCGCCAGGCCAGCAGGCCCGGGCACTTCATGCCCGAGTCGCTGCTGGCCTCGCAGTTCCAGACCCTTGAGCCGTTGCAACCCGATGAGCGCGGCGTGAGCATCGACGTCGGCCAGGAGATCGATTCCATCATCGACAGCTACGTCGGGTCGCTGTCCACCGAAGAACAGGAGAACCGATGAACACAACACTGGCCGTCTTGGCGGCCGATGCGGAACTACCCGAGCCGGTGGCAGGCGGCTGGCAACTGGTGCTTGCCGCACTCGCCGGGATCGCGCTCATCGTCGTGCTGATCACCATCACGAAGCTGCATCCGTTTCTCGCGCTCATCTTCGGTGCGCTGACGGTCGGCATCGTCGCGGGGGTGAACATCAGCGACGTCCTCGGGTCGTTCAGCGACGGATTCGGTACCACCGCCGCAGGCGTCGGCATCCTGATCGCCCTCGGCGCAATGTTCGCCAAGCTGCTCGCCGACTCCGGCGGTGCCGACGAGATCGTCGACACCATCGTCGGACACTCCTCTCCACGCGCGCTGCCGTGGGCCATGGCGTTGGTGGGCGCCATCATCGGCCTGCCGATGTTCTTCGAGATCGGCCTTGTGCTGCTGATGCCGGTGATCTACCTGGTGGCCCGGCGATCGGGTCTGTCGTTGATCACAGTGGGTATCCCCGCGCTGGCCGGGTTGTCCGCGATGCACGGCCTGGTTCCGCCGCATCCCGGCCCGCTGACCGCGATCGACCTGCTGCACGCAGACCTGGGCGTGACCCTGGCCATGGGCGTCGCCGTCGCCATCCCGACCGTCGTCATCGCCGGGCCGTTGTTCGGACGCCTCGCCGGCCGCTGGGT
The DNA here is from genome assembly GCF_044223235.1 of Mycobacterium sp. Classification (GTDB taxonomy): domain Bacteria; phylum Actinomycetota; class Actinomycetes; order Mycobacteriales; family Mycobacteriaceae; genus Mycobacterium. The sequence continues at coordinate 28,070 of NZ_JBGAME010000014.1, read as the reverse complement.
GGTCCTCGACGTGCCGGACCGGTTTGACGCCGACGACTTCACACCGGGCCCGGGTGGCGGCGGTGGCGGCGCCAGGGCCGAGCAGGGCGGCGGGGTCGGCACCAGCCTGCAGACCGCCGCAAACACCCAGCGAGTGCGGCCGAGCTTCGCGGTCACCATGTTCAGCGTCCTGCTGCCCGTAGCACTGATGATGGGCAAGGCGCTGGTCGACATCTTCATCGACGACAAGGGCAACCTGGTGCGCCAGACCTTCGACACCCTCGGCCGTCCCCTGATGGCGCTGCTGATCGCGGTGGTGGTCGGCATCTTCACCCTCGGCCGCGGCGCGGCGATGACCCGCGATCAGATCGTCAAATGCATCGAGACCTCGCTGCCGCCGGTCGCGGGCATCATCCTCATCGTTGCCGCAGGCGGCGGCTTCAAGCAGGTGCTGGTCGACAGCGGCATCGGCACGCTGCTCGCGGACTGGGCCAAGGGCGCCAACGTCTCGGTGATCCTGCTGGCCTGGGTGCTGGCGGTGCTCATCCGGCTGGCCACGGGGTCGGCGACGGTGGCCACCATCACCGCTTCCTCACTGATGCTGGGGCTGGTGGACGGTATGAGCACGGGCCAGGTCTCACTGGTGGTGCTCGCCGTCGGTGCCGGTTCGCTGTTCTTCTCCCACGTCAACGATGCCGGGTTCTGGCTGGTGAAGGAGTTCTTCGGGATGTCGGTGGGTCAGACCATCAAGTCCTGGTCGTTGATGGAGACCATCCTGTCGGTGTCGGGCCTGGTGTTCGTGCTGCTACTGGGCCTCGTCATCTGACGCGTGGTCTGAAATCGGGCCCTAATCGCCCGACCCGGGAACGCAGGTCGTCAAACCTTGGCGACCTGCGTTCCTCCTGCGAGCTCGTCGTGCTTGCCCTGCTTGGTCGGGCTGCCGCTGATCGTCACCGCGATCACGATGATGGCGACGAAGGCGAGCAGGCCGCCCACGAAGGGAATGATCGGCAGCAGCGTCCATGCATTGCGAATCGCGGACTGCTGGGCCGTCGGTTTGCTGGCGCCCGCGGGGCCGAGCACCCGCAGACCCAGCAGCTTCTTACCGGGCGTCCAACCCTGGGTGATCTCGAAGACCAAGAAGTACACGAACGTGAGCAGTCCGGTGAACAACCCGGTGACCCAGATGTTGGACAACGTGTCGGTAAAGAACGCGAGAAAGAACCCGGCGATGCCGACGATCATCCCGTCGATGAACCGCGCGAAGAACCGAGACAGCAGACCCCCCGGGCGCAGACCGGCCGGTTGGTTACCGCCCGGATAGCCATACGGTTGATCGCCATACGGTTGATAGTTGCCGAATGTCATCGGTTTGTGCTCCCTGGCCGCAAGGACGTATGCCGCCAATCTACCGGCAGCCGGGGAGTGCGGGTTCGACGTCGCGATCAGCGGCCCCAGCGCCGCTTGGCCTGATCGCGGGCGGTGTCGGCGAATTCGCCCGCGCGTTCGCGTGCCGCGTCGGCCAAGTCGGCCGCCGCCCCGGCCAACTCGACCCGGCGACCCCGGGCGGCGTCGGCGAATTCGGGCCCGCGTTCACGGGCGACGTCGGCGAGTTCCGCGCCTCGTTCCCGAGCCACTTCGGCGAGTTCCGCGCCACGCTCCCTGGCCACTTCGGCGAATTCTGCGCCGCGTTCACGGGCGGCGTCGGCGAATTCGGCGCCGCGTTCACGGGCGACGTGAGCCAGCTCCCTGCCACGTTCGGCGCCGGCATGCAGGCCGTGACCAAGCTTGTCGGCGAGCGCGCTGTCGGCGAGCGCCCCACCCGCGGCGGCCCCGCCGGGCAGTGCGGCCGCGACCGCCTCGGTCATCTTGTGTGCCGCGCGGCGGCCGCGCCAGCCCAGGGACGGCTTTCCCTCGGTGTCGACCGCTGCGATGAGCAGACCGCCGATGAGGCTCACATCGGTCAGGAAGGCGCGCCGCTCGTCTACCCGGCGCTGCGGATCACTCTGGTTCCAGAACTGGTGTCCGCCAAGGCTTCCGGGAACCACGCTCAACGCCAGCGCGGCCGAGGCCACCCGGGGCAACCTGCCGGAGGCGAGTAGCAGCCCGCCGCCGATCTGTACGGCCCCGTTGACCCTGGCCACCAGCTCGGCGTTGGACGGGACGCCGGGCCCCACCGGTTCGGGCAGCTTTGCCAGGGTTTCGAGGGTGGGCCGGGTTGCGTCCGCGGCGGATTTCGGACTGCGCAGGGCTTCCACGCCGCGCCCGATGAAGACAGCCGACAGCATGGGGCGCGCGATTCGTCGGATCAACATGGATCCTATGTTCCCGCACTTGGCACCGTGCAAACGCGTTACCGGCCAAACCTGCTGAGCCTTTCCCGAATCGGGAGGATGAACCACAGGGCCGTCAGCGCCAGCAGGGTGCACCCGCCGGCGGTCCATGCCTGAACCGGACCCAGCACCGCATCGAAGACGACGATGGCGGCGCCGGAGAGCGTCAAACCCATCAGCAGCAGGCCGACGAGGGCGTACGCGTGCGAGGTGGCCACCAGGGCATCAAGCTGGTGCTGGCGGAACAACACGCGGTGCATGCTGACGGGAGCGACCAGCATCACCGTCGAGCCGATGGAGCAGGCGACGGTCACTAGATACACGACCCGGGTGACGTGGCTCAGTTCGGTGAACCTCTGCTGAAACGGCAGCGTCAGGAGAAACCGGTGAGCACCTGCACACCCGTCTGCGCCACCCGGAGCTCCTGCAGCAGGCTCGCCCAATGGCGGTCCAGCCGTTCGGTTTCCGTTTCCGCCCGGCCCGGGTCGCGATCGTCGTCCTCATCTGCCTGACGCTCGCCGTCCATCCGCCGATCCTCTCACCGTGTATGCCCGTGATTTGGCCGATGAGAATGACGCCGCGTCGGCCGGATCTATGGACCACCGCCCGTGACTACGCTGGATAGTTCAGCACAACCGAGGAGGTCGCGTTGGCGCTCGTTGCGGGAGTCGACTCATCCACGCAGTCGTGCAAGGTCCTGATCTGCGATGCGGACAGCGGGAAGATCGTGCGGTCGGCGTCGGCGCCGCACCCCGCGGGAACCGAGGTTGCGCCGCGGCTGTGGTGGGACGCGTTACAGGCCGCTATTGCGGGCGCGGGCGGGCTCGACGATGTCGCAGCGGTCTCGGTCGGCGCCCAGCAGCATGGCATGGTGTGCCTGGACGCGAGTGGGGCAGTGGTGCGAGATGCCTTGCTGTGGAATGACACTCGCTCCGGCGATGCGGCCAGCGAACTCATCGCGGAGCTCGGCGGTGCCGCCGAGTGGGCCAACCGCATCGGGGTCGTCCCGGTCGCGTCGATCACCGCGACGAAGCTGCGTTGGCTGGCCGACAACGAACCGGAGCATGCGGACGCGACGGCGGCGGTGTGCCTACCGCACGACTGGCTGGCGTGGCGGCTGACCGGTTCGACGGACGTCGGCGAGCTGCGCACCGACCGAAGCGATGCCAGCGGCACGGGATACTTCTCGTCGGAGACCGACACCTACCAATCCGACCTGCTGGAACTGGCGATGCGCGGACGCAGCCCTGCGTTGCCCCACGTGCTGGGCCCGCACGAGGTGGCCGGGCAGACGCCGGGCGGGGTGCTGCTCGGCCCCGGCGCGGGCGACAACGCCGGGGCCGCCCTCGGCCTCGGCGCGGTGGCGGGCGATTGTGTGGTGTCGCTGGGCACGTCGGGAGTGGTGAGCGCGGTCGGCACGGCGGCCCCGCATGACCCCGAAGGGCTGGTCGCCGGGTTCGCCGACGCCACCGGACGGCAGCTGCCGCTGGTGTGCACGCTCAACGGCGCGCCGGTGCTTGCCGCCGTCGCAGGCCTGCTGCGGGTGGATTTCGACGAACTTGACCGGCTTGCGCTGCAGGCCCCTGCGGGGGCACAGGGCGTGACGGTGGTGCCCTACTTCGAAGGGGAGCGCTCACCGAACCTGCCGGGCGCGGCGGGCGCCTTCCAGGGGCTGACCACGCGAAATCTCACTGCCGCGAACGTGGCCCGCGCGGCCGTCGAAGGCCTGGTCGCTTCGCTGGCTTACTGCATCGACAAGATCTCGGCGCAGGGAGTCGATGTCGAGCGGATCATCCTGGTAGGCGGCGGCGCGCGGTCGGAAGCGATAAGGCGGATCGCGCCCGCGTTGTGGGGCAGGCCGGTGCATGTGCCGACCCCAGCGGAGTATGTCGCGCTCGGCGCCGCACGGCAGGCGGCATGGGTTCTGGCGCAAGGGGATTCGCCGCCGGAATGGACATTCGGCCTGACAGCGACCTACGACGCCCCAGCCACCCCGCAGGTCATCGAGCAATACCACGCCGCCCGGTCGCTGACACTCGGGCAGTGACCGCGGGCTGGGAGCGCCTGGGCCCGGGCGTGTTCCGGCGCCGCCTGCCGTTTCTCGACGTCACAGTCGGGGTGGTCGTCGGCTCGACGGGCACCCTGCTGGTCGACGCGGGCACCACGCTGACCGAGGCGCGCGTGATCCGGCGCGGCATCGCCGCCCTCACCCCACGGCCGGTCACCCACGTGCTGCTGACCCACGCACACTTCGACCACGTCCTGGGCAGTTCGGCGTTCCCCGGCGCGGCGATTTACGCCGCACCGCAGGTTGCGGCCGCCATGTCCGCGGGCGCCGAGCACCTGCGTATCGATGCCATCCGGTACGGGGCGTCCGCCGCCGAGGTCGACCGAGCCATCGCCGCACTGCGCCAACCGGACCATCAGATTCGCGACGCAGAGGTCGATCTCGGCGACCGGGTCGTGCGGATCAGCCACCCCGGGCCCGGTCACACCGATCACGACTTGATCGCCCTCGTCGCCGGCGGGGCCGGCGGGGTTGGCGGGGCCGGTGACCGAAACATCGTGTTCTGCGGTGATCTGGTCGAGGAGTCCGCCGATCCGGCGATCGGCACCGATTCCGACGTCGCCGGCTGGGTCGCCGCGCTGGATCGGGTGCTCGACGCGGGCGGCGACGACGCCGTCTTCGTCCCCGGCCACGGCGCGGCCGTCGGCGCCGCTTTTGTGCGTGGTCAGCAGCGGTGGCTGCGTGACCGGCTGTGACGAACATCTAGCCGGGATTGTGACCCGCGTCATTGCGAAGTTGGCTTCAAAAGGCAAGCCTTGCCTATCTGTTTGCATCACGATCGGGGATCCACCGACCATGGCTGAGCACGACTTCGCATATGACCTGACGCTCGATGAAGCCCGGCGCCGCACCGCGGTCCTGGAGGCGATCGGCGCGGACTGGGATCCCGGCGCCGTCCTCGCCGAGGAGGAACGGGCGTACGACATGCTCTACTCCAACCTCGACGCCGAGCAGCAGCGCGTGTACGACGAGCTGGTCAGTGCCGGTGTCCTACCGGAGCGGGCGGTGGACCGTGTTGCCGATTGACCCCACCGCCGACCGGGCCCGGCGCGCCTGGCTGCCCTGCCCGGCATGTGAACACCACCGCGGCTGCGGCGACTGCGCGGACCGTCGCAACTGCGCCACGCATTGGCAGTACCTGCTGAGCAACCGCGGAACCGTCGTGCACCTGCAGTGCCCCAACTGCACCTACCTGTGGTCGACAGATACGCACAAGCGCAAGCGCCGCAGCTGGCGCGCGGCCTGACCCGCCTTCGCTAGGGAACCGGGCGCGGCCATATGCGCCGCGGCGGCGGCGCACCCGGCGGGGGGCGCAACCGGTCAAGCACCACACGCAGCGGCGGCCATCTGGACCGCCCCTTGCGGGTTACCGCGTAGGCGGTCAGCACAGGGCTGGCATTGGCGATCGGCAGCACCTCGACACCGCTGCTCGTCGGCCGGTCCAGGGGCAGCAGGCCGACGCCGTACCCGGCCACGATCAGATCCTCCACCAGATCCAGGCTGTCGATCTGATGGGCGATCCGCGGTGAGAACCCGGCCATCGCGGCCAGCGTGCGCACCGCATCCTCATCGGCGGTGTTGCGTGAATTGACGATCCAGGTCCAGTCGGCGAACGACTCCACCGACACTGGCCCGTCGGCCGCGCCGGCCGGGACACCGGCCGGGACACCGAGGCCCCACGGTACCGACCACAGCGCCACCGTCTCGAGCACCGGACCAGGGGAGGCAGGCGCCAGGTTGTAGTCGTAGGTCAGGGCCAGATCGAGATCGTCGTCGGTGAGTTGTGCGAACGCCTCGATGGGTTCGTACTCGCTGATCACCAGGTCGACGCGGGGGTACTGCTCGGCCAGCGCGGCGACGTTGGCCAGCAGCGAGACCCGGATGCCCGTCGCGAACCCCCCGACCCGCACCGTCCCCGCGGGTTCGGCATATGGATCGAGATCGAGGCGCGCGGCATCGACCGCGGCCAGGATCGTCACGGCGTGATCGGCCAGGCGGCGTCCCGCCGGGGTGAGCCGCACCCGGCGGCCCTCCGGCTCGATGAGCTGGGCACCGGTTTCCTTGGCCAGCGCCGCGATCTGCTGCGACACCGTAGACGTGGTCAGGTGATACGCCTCGGCGACCGCGCGCATCGACCCTAGCCGCGAGAGTGCCAGCAACAGGTCCAGGCGGCGGGTGTCCATCGCATGATTGTGCAGTCAAATGCGACGGTGGGGGTCATACCGTCCGAGATTGCCGGACTTCGCCGCGGTCCCGGCTGGATGTCACGCTTCCGACGGCGGAGCGCTCACGGCCGGGGTGGGGGATTCGGTCCGCAGCACGCTTGGGCGCAACCGCTCCGGCAGTGCGCGCAGAGTGGCCGCAACGGCCGCCACCAGGCCGACGGAGCTGCCGATGACGACCACACCCGGGGCTGCCGGGAAGAGGTTCTCCAGGAGCATGTAGCCGCCGAACGCGAGGAACAGGGCTGCCGAGGAGAGCTGGATGACCCGCTCGGGGAGATGCTTGCCCGCGACCGCCCCGACGATGATCGCCAGTGCGTCGGCGGCGACCATGCCGAGCGTCGAGCCGATCCACACACCCAACCAGTCGTTGTCCGCGGCGAGGGTGATCGTCGCGAGCATCGTCTTGTCGCCGAGCTCGGCGAGCAGGAACGCGGAGGTGACCACGAAGAACGCCGGTGCGGTCGCCCGCTGCGCACGGGTCGCCTCCTCATCGGAGAGCTTGTCGCCCCGCAGGGTCCAGAGGCCGAAGAAGACGAACGCCACACCGGCGAGGATGCCGAGCAGGTGTGTAGGCAGGGCGGCGCCGAGGTAGTGGCCGATCGCCACGGAAAGGATGTGGACCACGGTGGTGGCGACGGTGATCCCGCCGAGCACCACCCACCAGCGGTAGCGCAGCGCGAAGGTCATCGCCATCAGCTGGGATTTGTCGCCCAGCTCCGCAATGAAAATGACGCCGAAGCTCAGAAGCAACGCGGCGAACATTCGAAGGATCTCCTCGGTCGGTGACTGCCCGCCGAAGATAGAGTGATGCCTTCGGCCAACAGCCAAACAGTCTGCGCGGCCGAAGGTCTCGCCCACCGGCCCTGGCCGGTTCGGATGACCGGGCAGCGCGGTGTGGCCGCTAGCCAGTGTGTCGATCAACCGATTCGGGGCTACTCCCCTTCGTTGTCGGCCACACTACCAGCGACGATGAAAACCGTGCAACTCGGGCAATCCGAAATGTGTTCCATTCCAACAAGTTTGGCGTACCTGCCGGGAAAGTTAGGCGACCCGCACATGAACATCAGCCTGGCGCAACACCGACATCAGGTGGGCCTGTCGCCCGGGTGCCAGGCCGGCGCGGCGCAGCTGTTCCGGTCCGCGGGGTGATGGATTGCGGTAGAACGGCAGTCATGGCGACGCCGTCTGGTTCCTTCGACGTGGTGGAAGCCTCCATTGCCGGGCTCCGCGGAGCCCTTGATGACGGCCTGGTGACAGCGGTCGGGCTTGTCGAGGCCTACCTCGCACGCATCGCCGCATACGACCACGGCGGAATACGGCTCAACTCCGTGGTGGTCCTCGACCCCGGCGCGCTCGCCGCGGCGGCCGCCGCTGACGCGCGGCGAAGCGCCGGCCGTACCAGGGGGCCGCTGGACGGGATTCCCTACACGGCGAAGGACAGCTACCTCGCGCGCGGCCTGACCGCGGCATCGGGCAGCCCAGCGTTCGCGCGTCTGGTGGCCCAGCGCGATGCGTTCACCGTCGAACGGCTGCGTGACGCGGGCGCGGTTCTGCTCGGGCTGACCAACATGCCCCCGATGGCCAACGGCGGCATGCAGCGCGGACTCTACGGACGTGCCGAAAGCCCTTACAACGCAGCCTATTTGACCTCCGCATTCGGCTCGGGGTCGTCGAACGGATCGGGCACGGCCACTGCTGCGTCGTTTGCGGCGTTCGGGCTGGGCGAGGAGACCTGGTCATCGGGTCGCGCGCCGGCGTCGAACAATTCGCTGTGCGCCTACACACCGTCGCGCGGGGTGATCTCGATGCGGGGTAACTGGCCGCTGGTTCCCACGATGGACGTCGTCGTGCCGCACACCAGGACCATGGCGGACCTGCTCGAGATCCTCGACGTCATCGTCGCCGACGATCCCGACAGCCGGGGTGACTTCTGGCGCATGCAGCCGTGGGTGATGCTGCCGCGCGCGAGCGAGGGGCGGCCGGCGTCCTACCCGGCGTTGCGCCCGCGCGACGGCGCGGACGTGCGCCGGACGCTGAGCGGTCTGCGGTTCGGTGTTCCGCGGATGTACATCAACGCCGACGCCGAGGCGGGCACGGCCTCCAGCCCGGGTATCGGCGGCTCGACCGGTCAGCGGATCGAGACCCGCCCTTCGGTGCTCGACCTGTTCGACCGCGCGCGTCGCGATCTGGAATACGCGGGCGCGCAGACGGTCGACGTCGACTTTCCGGTGGTAAGCAACTACGAGGGCGACCGGCCGGGCGCACCCACGATCGCCACCCGGGGGTACGTCAGCGCCGAGTACCTACGCCGCGAGATCGTCGATCTCTCCGCATGGGCCTGGGACGATTTCCTGCGCGCCAACGGCGACCCCGCGCTGAACCGGCTGGCCGACGTCGACGGTGCGCGGATCTTCCCGCACCCGGAGGGCGCGCTGCCCGACCGCTACACCGGGTTCGACGATGACATCGCGAGCTATCCGGCGTTCATCCGCGACAACCCGATCGCCTCTTTCCTCGACATCCCGCACCTCGCCGAGGGCTTGCGCGGGCTGGAGCGAACCCGGCAGATCGATCTCGAGCAGTGGATGGATGAGCTCGGCCTGGATGCCGTCGCGTTCCCGGCCGTCGCCGATGTAGGCCCGGCGGATATGGACGTCAATCCCGCCTCGGCCGACCTGGGTTGGCGCAACGGCGTCTGGGTCGCGAACGGCAATCTGGTGCCACGCCACCTCGGTATCCCGACGGTGACGGTCCCGATGGGCACGATGGCCGACATCGGCATGCCCGTCGGTCTGACATTCGCCGGGCGGGCACACGACGACGTGCGGTTGCTGCGCATTGCGGCCGCCTTCGAGGCCACGGGCTCGCGCAGGACGGTGCCGCCGCGCACGCCCGCGCTGTGACCGGTCAGCCGTGCCCGAGTGAACCACCGAACATGGCGAGCAGATCGTCGGTGCGCCACACGATGACCGCGACGAACACCACGACGACGGTGAACGTCACCGCCGCCTGGATCAGGTTGCGGTGCTCCCGGGGAGCGTAGGCGTACGCCCATGCGATCAGCGCGCCGCTGACCAGCCCGCCGAGGTGGCCCTGCCAGCTGATCGACTGCGAGCTGATCATCGGGTAGACCAGCGTGAATACCACGTTGATCGCGATGAGCGCGGTAACCCACCGGACGTCCATCCGGAGGCGTTTGGCCACCACGAATGTCGCCCCGAACAGCCCGAACACGGCACCGGAGGCGCCCGCCGTCGCGGAGTTCAGCGGGGAGAGCAGATACACCAGCACCGATCCGCCCAGCGCGCTGAGCGCATAGAGGGAGGCGTAACGCAGCCGGCCCAGCCACGCCTCCAACGGCGGACCGATCACGTACAACGCCCACATGTTGAACAGGATGTGCGTCACCCCGTAGTGCAGGAACGCCGAGGTCACCAGCCGGTAAAACTCGCCGTCGGCGACCGCGGGCGGCCACAGTGAGAACCGCCGCTCCAGATCTTGCGAGGTCGATTGAAGGATGAACACCGCCACGTTGAGTGCGATGAGGACATAGGTGACGATCGGCGTGGTCGAGTTCGATTGACGGCCGCCGAACTGGGTGCGTACCGGTCGAACCGAGGCCGCGCCGTCGTGCACGCAGTCGGGACACTGATGTCCGACAGCGGCCGCGCGCATGCATTCGGGGCAGACGGGTCGTTGACAGCGGGTGCAGCGGATATAGGTCTGGCGGTCGGGATGCCGATAGCAGGCCGGGGTTTCCGCCGGTGTTCCTGGGGGCCTCGGGATGCTCATCGGGCGCTCACCGTTCCAGTATCCCGTGGCGGCCGCGGCCGCCAGGCAACAGGGACGACGGATCACCCTGCTCGCGCGCCGAGTGTGAACCCGCGGCGAGAAAAACGCCAAAACTTCGCCCCCTCTTCACACTCGGCGGCGCCGCGGCGGCCGAATTTCAACATGTCATGAAATTAGGCTTGCGCCGGAGTGGGTCTCAACGTACAGTGACACTTAGTCTCAACGAAGCGTGAAAATAGGGAGTACCAAATGAGCCTCACCCATCCCGGCGTGCTGGTCGTGGGCGCCGGACCCGTCGGACTCGTCGCCGCCGCCGAACTCGCCCGCCACGGCGCGGCGGTGCGGATCATCGACCGGCTGGCAGCGCCGACGGACGAGTCCCGCGCGATCGCGGTTCACGCGCGCAGCCTCGACATGCTCGACCGGATGGGCGTGGTCGACGAGCTGATCGCCACCGGGGTGAAGGCGCGCGGCATGGAGCTCAGCTGCGGGCGTCGCAAGCTGCTGCGCGTCCCTCTCGACCGCGTCGATGCGGCGTACCGCTTCAGCCTGAACACCCCCCAGACCGAAACCGAACGCGTGCTGACGAAGCACCTGTCGGATCTGGGGGTCACCGTCGAGCGCTCCGTCGAACTGACCGGGCTGACGCAGGACGCCGACGCGGTGCACGTCGACCTGCGGCACGCCGACGGTGAGGGCGAGCAGGTGACCGTGCCGTGGGTGATCGGTGCCGACGGTGCACACAGCACGGTTCGACGCCTGGTCGGCGGCAAGCTCGAGGGGTCCTTCGTGGGCGAGCGGTTCCTGTTGGGCGACGTCGACGCGGAGCACGACCTCGACCCCGAGGCGATGTACACCTTCTTCTCACCGGAAGGCCCGGTGCTCGTGATGCCGATGCGCGACGGGCGTGCGCGGGTGATGGCCCAAACCCACGATGCTCCCGGAGTGCCGCTGAATCTCCATCCGACCATGGCGGAGTTGCAGGAGGTGGTCGATCGCAGGGTCGGCGGCATCAGGCTGGTCAAGGCGCACTGGATGACCTCGTTCGAGCTCCATCACGCCCAGGTGCACCAATATCGCTGGGGCCGAGTGTTTCTGGCAGGCGACACGGCGCACGTTCACAGTCCGGCGGGTGGCCAGGGCATGAACACGGGTATGCAGGACGCGTTCAACCTGGCCTGGAAGCTGGCGGCCGTCATCGGTGGGCACGCCGGTGACAGCCTGCTGGACAGCTATCACGCGGAACGATATACGGTGGCCAAGAGCATGATCGAGTTCACCGAACGGATCAGCAAGGCGGGCACCCTCACCGGTGCGCCGCAGCACATCCGCAACGCCCTGATGAGGGTGCTCGCTCACGTCGGCTCGGTCCCACGCGCCGTGGCCGCATCCGCAGCCGAAGTGAACATCAGCTATCGCCGCAGCCCGATCGTGGTCGGGTCGGCCCCACGCGGTGCCAAAGTGGTTGCCGGCGAACACTTCCCGTATCTCGGTGATGACGATGTGCAGAAGTATGTGGCTGGCTGCTGGGGCGTCGGCCACACCACGGTGACGGTCGCGGCGGGTCAGGGAACCCCCGCCGCAGGCCGAGCCGGGCTGCAGGTTCTCGTCACCGACAATGACACCCCGGTAACGGGCTTTGACATCGTGATCGCCGACCCGGAGCGGGTCGTCGCGCGGCGGCTGGGACTGCCCGCAGGGGGGCGCGTCGTCGTGCGGCCCGACACCTACATCGGTGCGATCGCCACCCTCGACGATACGACCACCGTTGGCGAGTACTTCGCCCTCATCGCCCGGTAGAGGAGACATCCCGTGTACACCTATGAGATCGATCCCCAGGCCATGTTCGATGACCGGGCGCATCAGTTCGAGGGATTCGGCATCCCGCGCTCGGATATCGGGCGGGTGCGCGCCGCGGTCACCGACATGTGGGCCGACGCACCGGGCGGATGGTCGTACGAATGGTCCGCTGTGGCCGAGTGCTACGCCCGCGCAGGCAACCACGGGCTGGCCGCGTACGCCTACGGCTGCGCGCACTTTCCGTGCCTGAACACCGATGCGCGGGTCCGCGCGCTGGGCAAGCAGATCGAACACTTCGAATTGGCCGCCAAGGACTTTCCGGTGAGGTTCGAACGGCGCATCATCGCGGTTGGCTACCGCGGCGGCGAGATCGAGGTGCCCGTGCACGTGTATTCGGTCGACGGCGACTACCCGGCACGGCCGGTGCTGGTCGCCCACGGCGGGGTCGACACCTTCAAGATGGACTTCCATCCGTTCTGTCTGGCCTTCACCTTGCATGCCGGGGTGACCACCGTGGCCGTCGATATGCCGGGGACCGGAGAGTCGCCGGTGCCGCTGGATATCGCGGGCGACGAGATGATCGCGGGGATCGTGGACTTCGCGCGGTCGATCGGCGACGGACGGGTCGCCCACTTCGGGATGTCGTTCGGCGGTAACTTCTCGGCAATGTCGGGCCTGTCCGGCCTCGTCGACGCCGCCGTCGATGTCGGCGGGCCTGTGCTCGACGCGTTCACCGTGGCGCACGGCGCGGGCCTGCCCTACGGGATGCGGGATATCATCGGCAACGCCATGCACCTGCAGCGTCCACCGACCGTCGAGGATCTCGTTGCTCGCATGAGCGACCTGTCACGTGCGAATCTTCTATCCCAGAAGCGTAATTCACCGATGTTGGTGATCAATGGCGCAGACGACTATTTCGTGCCGCAATCCGACACGCGGGTCTTCGAGGGGCGATCCGACACCGAGGTGCACCTGATGACCGACACCGGTCACTGCGCGATGTCGAGGTCGCCCGAGGTGGTCGCCATCGTCAACGGGTGGCTGCGCACGCGGTTCGCATCGTCGACGCAGCGGTGAGTGGCGCCGCGGTGGGCGCCTACCGAGTCACGGCGCGGCGCGACGGATCTCGATATCGTCCGAACTCCGCGATGACCGGCGGCCACCGGCAACCACTCGCACGCTGACTCGTTCACCTGTGGCGGCATCGACGAATGCGAGCGGCGCGGCGCCGTCCTGCAGGTGGGCGTCTCCCCACTGCATGAGGGCCAAGAAGACCGGCAGGAGGTCCTCACCGGCCGCTGTCAGTTCGTACCCGTCGCGTGCGCGCTCGCCGGGTTCCTGGTAGCGCACGCGGGTGAGGACGCCTGCGCCCTCGAGTTGGTCGAGAGCGCGGGAGACCGCGGGCGCCGAGGCGCCGGTCCGTTCCACGAAATCCTCGAATCGTGAAGTCCCGTAGAAGCATTCGCGGATCACCAGAAACACGGTCTTCGTCTTGAGTAGGTCCAGGGTCCTGGACATCGAGCAGGCGTCGCCGATCGACCACCTGCCGCGGTCGCTCATTCGCGCCTCGAACGTCATCGCCACGACCCGAGTATAACTAATGCTTGCGTTACTCAGGGTCGGTGTGGTTTAGTTCTGAATAACGATAACGTTATCTAGCTGGCACCTGGAGGGTCGAATGGTCAGAGTTGAGGATGCGGTCGCGTTGGTGACGGGCGGACGGCGCGGACTGGGCGCGGCCCTGGTCGACGAGCTGTTGCGCAGAGGTGCGCACAAGGTCTACGCCACGGCCCGGCAGGCCTACCCGGATGAGCGCGCCGCGGTGGTGACCCACGCACTCGAGGTGCGTTCCGGGGAGTCGGTCGCCGAACTGGCCGCGGTGGCCACCGATGTCCAGATCGTGATCAACAACGCAGGCGTGCTGTTGGGGGGTGCGTTGCTGTCTGGCGATCTCGACGACGTCATCACCACCTTCGACGTCAACGCACTGGGACCGTTGCGGGTGGTACGCGCCTTCGCGCCGATCCTGGCCGGCAACGGCGGGGGAGCGGTCGTCAACGTGCATTCGGTGCTGTCCTGGCTCGGCGGTGCGGGCGCCTACGGCGCGTCGAAGGCGGCAATCTGGTCGATCACGAACTCGCTCCGCGCGGAGCTGGCCGGCCAGAACACACAGGTCGTCGGCGTCCACGCCGGCTTCATCGACACCGACATGGTGGCCGGGCTCGCCGTCCCGAAGACCACGCCCGCCGACATCGCGACACGCATCGTCGACGGTCTGGAGAACGGGGCTATCGAGGTGCTCGCCGATGACGCAACCGTGCACGCCAAGGCGGCGCTGTCGGGCCCGGTGGAGAACCTGACCTTCGCCCTGTCGCACTGACCGGCACGACCGACGAGGAGCCCCACCATGCCCCTGTGGACGATCTATCACACTCCCGGAATCTTCACCGAGCAGGACAAGCGCGAGCTGGCCGGCCGGATCACCGATGGCTACGAGCGGGCGGGCCTTCCCCGGTTCTACGTCGTCGCCGCGTTCCACGAAATCGCCTCGGAGAACATCTACGTCGGCGGTGAGCAGACGCCGGTCGGCGTGCGTATCGTGATCGATCACATCGCCCGCCGGCTTCCCGACGAAGCGAGCCGCCGCCGGGTCGCGCACTGGATCAACGACATCGTTCAACCCAGCCTCGCCAGGCATGAGGGGCTGCATTGGGAGTTCCACGTCGATGAGACCAGCGCGGACCTGTGGATGATCAACGGTCTTGTCCCGCCGCCGCCCCGATCCGAGGCCGAGCGGGCCTGGGCGACGGCGAACGCGACGTCGCCCTACTGAGCCGGCCTCGAGCGCACGGTCGCCTGAATCAGCGCCGTCCCCGTCGCCGCATGTGACGTCAGGGCGCGTTTGGAGTCGCCGAAAACTCGCCCTCAGGTCACACCGGGCGGCGCGGGGCACCCGGTAAAACGCCCGGCCGAAGAACCGTTCATTGATCATGAACGGTATATCCATGAATAACACGTGGACGCGAACGGAACGGGTGCCGTTGAATTCAGGACATGGCAATCACTCAGGCGCGCACCGGCACCGCAATGGCGGTGGCGTCGATGCTCTGTGTCCAGGTCGGACTGGCCATCGCCGTCGGTCTGATCGACCAGATCGGCGCCGAAGGTGTGGCCTGGCTGCGACTGGCGTGGGCGGGCGTGCTGTTGCTGGTCATCGTGCGGCCCCGCGTCGCGGCGTTCACCTGGGCCACGTTCCGGGTGTGCGTCCTGCTCGGTGTGGTCACCGCGGCGATCACGTTGCTGTTCATGGCGGCGATCGGACGCATCCCGCTCGGCACCGCCAGCGCGCTGGAGTTCCTGGGCCCGTTGGGCGTCGCGGTCCTCAGCGGGCGCGGGCGTGACCGCATGGTGTGGCCCGGGGTGGCCGCGATCGGTGTGGTGCTGCTGACCCAGCCGTTCGGCGGCGGCGTCGACCCCATCGGCGTGCTGTACGCGCTGGGCGCCGCCGTCGGCTGGGCCTGCTACATCGTGCTGACGCAACGCGTGGGCGACGAGGTGGCCGGCATCAACGGGCTGGCGGTGTCGATGCCGGTCGCGGGCCTGGTGGCCACCGTCGTCGCGGGCCCGTCCGTCCTGCCGAAGCTCACCCCCGAGATCCTGCTCATCGGGATGGGGCTGGCCATCCTGCTCCCGGTGGTGCCGTTCGCGCTCGAACTGCTGGCGCTGCGCAGGCTGACGACCGCGGCGTTCGGGACGCTGATGAGCCTCGAGCCGGCCTTCGCCATGGTGGTCGGGTTCGTCATCCTGCATCAGGTGCCCGGCGTGGGCGGTGTGCTCGGCATCGTGCTGGTGGTCGCCGCCGGGATCGGGGCCGCGCGCGGGGGAGCCAGAACCGCGCCGGTGCCCGTGGAGGTCGGCTGATCCCGTCGCGCCCGTCGCGCCCAGATCGACTTTTTACAGCTAACCGTCGAGTGGATCTCTGCCAAACGTCGACTTCGGGGCGTGGCGGAGCCAGAGCCGCCCGAACGGGGAAGACCTCAGACGTCGATTCGCTTGCGCCGGTACAGCGTTCCCACCGCCAGGAGCAGCAGGCTGATCACCAGGATGGCGGTCGCCAGCACATTGATCTGCGGTGGCACCGCCGCCTTCACCGCCGCGTTGACGTAGAGCGGATAGGTCACCGTCGACCCGCTGACGAAGTACGTGACGATGAAGTCGTCGAGGGACAGCGCAAAGGACAGCATCGCCGCCGCGACGATGCCGGGGACGATCAGCGGCAGCGTCACCTTGAAGAAGGTCCGGGTGGGGCTGGCGCCGAGGTCCATCGAGGCGTCCTCGAGCGTCCAGTCGAACCCGCGGACCCGGGCCCGCACCGTCATCGCGATGAAGCTGATCTGAAACGCGATGTGTGCGATGACGATCGTGGTGTAGCCCGCTGCCCAGCCGAGGTCGAGGAACAACGTGAGCAGCGATGCGCCCATCACCACCTCGGGTGCGGTCAGTGGCAGCACCAGGAAGGTGTCCAGCGCCCGGTCGCCGCGAAAACGCTGACGCACCAGGGCGATCGCCACGAGCGTGCCGAAGACGAGCGCGATCGACGTGGAGACCGCCGCGACGTTGATGCTGAGCTTCAACGCTTCGGTCAGCGCCGGATACTTGAACGGGTTCAGCCAGTTGTTCAGCGTGAAGCCCTGCCAGGTGTAGTTGAACTTGCCCTGCGGGTTGTTGAACGAGAACAGCACGATCACGAAGATCGGCAGAAACAGGTACAGCAGTACCAGTCCGGCGATGATCCGGACCACCAGGTCGCCCCATTTGCCACCGCCCTTGACGGTTTTCGGCTTCGGGGTGTCCTCGGTCGCCCCGGCGGCGACGGCCCCCGCCTGCGTGGTCATACCAGATCCTCGGTGCCCAGCGCCCGCGTGTAGAGGAGCACGCCGACCAGGATGATCACCATCAGCACCATGGACAGCGCCGCCGCGGCGGGGTAGTCCTTGACCACCAGGAACTGCTTCTGAATCACGTTGCCGATCATCGTGGTCTGGGTACTGCCGAGATAGTCGGCGTTGATGAAGTCGCCGACCGCGGGGATGAACACCAGCATGCTGCCGGCCAGCACACCGGGCATCGACAGCGGCAGGATCACCTTGCGGAAGCTGCGCGGCGCGCTCGAATACAGATCCTTCGACGCCTCCAGCAGCCGCGGATCGATCTTCTCCAGGCTGACGTACAACGGCAGGATCATGAAGATGATCCAGTTGTAGGTCAGCCCGCCGATCACCGCCCAGCTGGTCGACAACAACCGGCCCTCGCTGGGAAGCAGGCCCACCGTGCCCAGCGCGCTGACCACCAAGCCGTCGTCGGCAAGGATCGTCTTCCACGCGATCGTCCGGATCAGGAACGTCACGAAGAACGGCAGGATGACCAGGCCGAGGAGGAGATTCTTGTATCGGCCCGCCTTGAACGCGATCACGTAGGCCAGCGGGAACGCGAGCAGCAGGCACAGCACCGTGGCGACGAACGCGTAGGAGAACGACCGGAAGATCTGGTCGCGGTAGTGGCTGAACGCGTCGGCGTAGTTGCCGAAGTTCCACGAGAACGTCAACGTCGGCAGGAACACCGAGCCGCCCATCGACGAAAGCGACGTGCGTGCGAGCGAGACGAACGGCACGACGAAGAAGATCCCCAGATAGATCAGCGCAGGCAGGATCATCAAGTACGGAGCGATCTTGCTCCGCTGCCTGCTGCTGGACGCGACACCTGCCATCGGCTAGCCGCCGGTCACCGCGGCGTAGGCGGTGTTGAAGTCCTGGGTCTGCTCATCGGTGAGCGCGGGCCAGCTCTTGAGGTTGGCGAGCATCTCCGCCGGCGGGTTGATCAGCGGGTTGCTGGCCAGGCCGGGGTCGATCTTGTTGAGTTCGTCGGTCATATCCGACAACACCGGCACGTACTGGACGAACGCCACCAGTTTGGCGTAGTTGGGCCGGTCGTAGACGTAGTTGATCCACGTCTCGGCACCGGCCTGGTTGCGGGTGGTGTAGGGGACGATCATCGTGTCGACGAACGTGGTGCCGCCCGCTTCGGGCACCACGAAGCGCAGATCGGGATTGTCGGCCTGCAACTGCACGACGTCACCCGAATATGCCTGTGCCACAGCGATATTGCCCGCCGCCAGATCGTCGGCGTAGTCGTTGCCGGTGAAGCGCCTGATCTGGCCCTTGTCCTTCTGTTCGCGGACCAGGTCGACCGCCTGCTGGATGGTCTGCATGGTCGGGCTCTCCGGCGAGTTGCCCTGGGAGAGCATGATCATGCCGAGCCCGTCCTGGGCGTCGGAGAACAGGCTGACCCTGCCGTTGAACGCGGGGTCCCAGAGGTCCTCGATCTTGGTGATGTCGCGGCCCGTCGCGGCCCTGTTGTACGCCAGCCCCACCATGCCGGACATGTACGGCGCGCTGAACTTACGGCCGGGGTCGACGCTGGCCTCCAGCAGGTCGGGACGGATGTTCTTCTTGTTCGGCACGCCCTCGTCGCTGATGTCGTTGAGCCAGCCCAGGCTGTGCAGCCGGACCGCCATGAACGAGGTGGGCACCGCGAGGTCGGCGCCGATGTCCTGTTTACGCGACAGCGGTTCCTTGATCTTGGCGAACCACTGCTCGTTGTCGTTGAGGTCTTCCTTGTAGTCGACCGTGATGCCGGTCGCATTCTGGAACTCCTCGACAAAGCCGTCGGCCATGTACAGCGGCCAGTTCGAGATCCGCAGCGTGTTGCCCGCGGCCTCGTCGGTTGCAGTGCCGCCCCCGCCGCCGCCGTTGGAACCGCACGCGGCCAGGAAGGACGGGCCGAGAACCATCGCCGCGGCGGCCGCCGCGCCGCCACCGATGAAGCGGCGGCGGCTGGTCCGGTTCGCCGCGAATCGGGAGAGCTGGGGATCGATCTCTTGGGGCATGACGACTGTGCCTTTCATTGCGGGGAGGGGCAGATGGAGGGCGGCTGGGCGGTCATGAGTCGTCGAGCATCTCCTCAAGATCCTCGGTGGTCGGGATATCAGCGGCGGGCAGCACCCGAGAGGCGTCGGGATCCCATCCGACGTGGACCTCGTCGCCCGGGCGCAGCAGCGGCAGCTGTTGTTCGGGACCGACGTGGGCCACGATCGTCGACTCGTCCGGAGCGCTCAGCGACAGCCGCACCACCGGACCCTGGAACGTCAGATCCCGCACCGTCGCACGCACCGTGGCCACGTCGCCGGTGGGCTCGTCCAGCGATACCCGCACCCGTTCGGGGCGCACCATCAGGGTGGCCTGACCGCCGGCTTCGATCGTGGTGTCGCCGGGACGGGCCTTCAGCGTGCTGCCGAGGACCTCGACCTCGACGTAGTCGCGGTTGGTCCGCCCGGTCTGGCGTCCGGACCACAGGTTGGCCTGTCCGATGAAGCTGGCGACGAACACGGTCGAGGGACGGTCGTAGATCTCGGTCGGGCTGCCGATCTGCTCGACGTTGCCGGCATTCATCACCGCGATCCGGTCACTCATCGTCAGCGCTTCCTCCTGGTCGTGGGTCACGTAGATAAACGTGATCCCGACCTCACGCTGAATGCGTTTGAGTTCGAACTGCATGGCGTGGCGCAGTTTTAGGTCGAGCGCGCCGAGCGGCTCGTCGAGGAGCAGGGCACTGGGATAGTTGACCAGTGCGCGGGCCAGCGCCACCCGCTGCTGCTGGCCCCCGGAGAGCTGGCCGGGTTTGCGTTTGGCGAAGTCGGTCAGCCGGACGATCTCAAGTAGTTCGTCCACGCGCCGCTTGACTTCGGCCTTCTCGATCTTGGCGCTGCGCGGCCCGTAGGCCACGTTGTCCCACACAGTCATGTGCGGGAACAGCGCGTAGTGCTGGAACACCGTGTTCACGTTGCGCTTGTGCGGGGGGACGCGGGAGACGTCGGTGCCTTCCAACCGGATGGCTCCCTCGGTGGGCGTCTCGAAGCCCGCGATCATCCGAAGCGTGGTGGTCTTACCGCATCCGGAGGGGCCGAGCATGGAGAAGAACTCGCCCGAGGCGATCGAGAAATCGGCGTCAGCAACGGCCACGTAGTCGCTGAACCGCTTCGTGACATGGTCGATCTCGATGACCGGGCCGCCCTTCGCCGAGGTCGTCCCGTCCCGTCCCGTGTTGTGGTCAACGGCGGTGCTATGTGTGCCGGTCAGGACAGATCCTCCTCAGTACCGCGGCGAGGTTGTGGATAACCATTGCGGATTCAAGCGTTGTTCGCAAGCGATTCCGCAACGATTTAACATTTATACAATGGAATCCTTCGTCGGTCGTGCCTAGAAGCATGAGAATCCGCTGGGGACGACAGCTTCTTGCGCCGCCGGTCCAGGTTGGGCCGGTTCCGTCCGTGCGACAGAACGTCGCGTAGCCAGTTTTGCAGCCCGGTGCGATTCCGGCTGCCGGAACCGTTGCACCTGCCTCGATCGTTAGCACATCTTGCAATCCGGCTACGACGTCAACCCAGCAGGGCAGTCAGCCGGTCGTGTGGCAATGCAGGTGAGCCGTCCCGTTTCCACCCTTGAACTCGTAGCAGTTCATCCCGGTGCCGCCGCCGACGGCGTGGGTGTTGGATAGCACCACCGGAAGTGCGAAGGAGCCCGCCTCATCGATCCAGGTCGTCCCGGTCGTCTCGCCGTTGCCGTTCAGCGAATATCAACCCGCCGCACACGGTGTGCCGACGCCGTCACGCCCGCGGGGGCAGGACCGCGGTCACCCCGCTGCGGACCGGCCCCGCGCGCGTCGAGCGGTCGCGCGCTCCGGTGTCAGGGTGCGTCGCGCGGGACGTGGATGCCGTACTGGGAGATCTTGCGGTAGAGCGTGGCCCGGCTCATCCCAAGGTCGCGTGCGGCCTCCTGCATCGTGCGGGCGCCGTCGCGCCCGGGCGATGTGAGCACCCGCACGATCTCCCCGCGCTCGAAGGCCTCGATCCGCGACAGCCGACGGGTGTTGCCGGCCAACACCTCTGGCGGCAGATCGGCGACGTCCACCACATCCGCGCGCAGGGCGGCGTGCGACACGGCCCGCGACAGCTGGCCGACGTTGCCGGGCCAGTCGAACCCCTTCAGCGCCCGGACCGCGGCCCGGCTGAACTGCACGTCGCGCCCCCGTGCGCGGGCGGCCAGATGGGTGGCCAGCGGCATCACGTCGCCGGGGCGCTCCCGCAGCGGCGGCACATGCACGACCGTGTCGATCAGGCCTGCCAGCGGGGACGGGATGTCTTCGAACCGCTCGGCGGTCAGTGCGAACGGCACCGGGGTGGCCACCGACCGACCCAGCACGAGGTCCCGCAGCCGCCCGGCCACCCATGCGGGAAGCATGTCGACGTCGCGCACGATCATCGCCGTGTGTTCCTTGCCGAGTTCGGGGGTCCACAGGTTCAGCCAGGTCTCGATATCGGAGACGGCGGGGGTGCCCGCCGACAGAATCCGGTCGCGGGGGTACGCGCGCCGCGCGGCCTGGCCGAGCAGTGTGCCGCGTCCGCACCCCGGCTCACCGATCGCGGCGACCACCTTGCCCGCCGCCATCGCCTGCGCGGCCCGCTGCGCCGCCACGTTCCAGGTCTGGCACAGGGTCCGCACCGTCCCCGAGCCGGGTTCTGTACGCGGCAGTTCCACCCGGAAGACCTGGCCGCGCGGAGTGCTCCTGGGGTGTCGGCCGTGCGACCGCGCGAGCATCAGCGAGGCGGTGTTGCTGGCCGCCGACCGTGCCAGAGCGAGCAGCAGATCGCTGGAGGATTCGGACCACGTGGTGAGGTTCACGGCTCCCTCGAGGTGACCGGTCGTCGGGTCGAGCACCGGCACCGCGGCACAGGTGAACGTGCACAGGCTCAGGGCGTAGTGCTGATCGGCGCGTATCAGGGTGGGCGCCCGGTCCGCGAGGGCCAGCCCCAGCCCGTTGGTGCCGACATGGCGTTCGGCGTAGGCGAAACCCGGTGCCAGATGCACATTGTCGAGCGCCCGCGCCAGGGCGGGATCACCGGTGAGCCTATTGAGGACGATGCCGTCGGAGTCGGTCAGCATCAGGCTGACGGGCTCGTTGGCCAGGGTCTGATGCAGGTCGGCCAGCACCGCGCTACCGCACTCGTAGAACAGCGAACCGAGGCCCTCGGTGCCGGTGAAAACGGGTTCGATGATGTCCAGCGGAACCCCGTAATCCTCGCTGCGCTGCCAGGAATCCAGCAGACGGCGCGGGAGCCCGCCGGCTTCGCCGATCTGCGTCCGTTGAAGCCGTACGCGGTCAGGCAGACCTTCGGGCACCGCCCTCCTTCCGGTGTGGCGCACGTTACATACCAGAGTGGCTGATCCGCGCGCCGCTGGCGCTACCCCAGATGTCTCAGATTGAGACATCAGCGGCCTGCTAGGAGACCCGCGACGACCATAGGCTCGGTCTTGCCGATGTGACAGCCGTCACGTGAAAGAAGGGCCACACATATGTATCGCAAGGACGCTGACAGCTACTTCATCGTCGATGCCCACATAGCCCTGTGGGACGGTCGACCGGAGAATCAGCGCAACATTCACGGCAAGCAGTTCATCGACTGCTTCTACGACTATCACCGCAACCTCTCGCCCGAGTCCGAGGTGTGGAGCTACGAGGACTACCTCTATCAGGGTGGCGACCGGTTGATGAAGGATCTGTTCGAGGACGGCTACGTCGACCACGCGATTTTCCAGCCCGCCTTCCTCGGCGAGTTCTACTACAAGGGCTTCGGCCAGACCGATGAGGCTTTCGAGCTGGCGAGCAAGCACCCCGACAAGCTGACGTACAACCACAACTTCGACCCGCGCAACGGCGAGGTGGGCCTGGATCAGCTGCGGCTGGATGCCAAGAAGTACAACCTCAAGGGCGTCAAGCTCTATACCGCCGAGTGGCACGGGGAGTCCCGCGGATGGAAGCTCGACGATCCGTGGGCCTACCGGTATTTCGAGGCCTGCCGGGAACTGGGGATCAAGAACATCCATGTCCACAAGGGCCCGACCATCCGGCCGCTGGACCGCGACGCCTTCGACGTCGCCGACGTGGACAAGGTCGCCACCGACTTCACCGATCTGAACTTCATCGTCGAGCACTGTGGGCTGCCGCGGCTCGAGGACTTCTGCTGGATCGCCACCCAGGAGCCCAACGTCCACGCCGGCCTTGCCGTCGCGATGCCGTTCATCCACACCCGGCCGCGCTACTTCGCCCAGATCATGGGTGAGCTGCTGTACTGGGTGGGCGAGGACCGCATCCAGTTCTCGTCGGATTACGCGCTGTGGACCCCGAAGTGGCTCATCGAGAAGTTCGTGGACTTCCAGATTCCCGAGGACATGACGGAGTACGCGCAGATCTCGACCGACCAGAAGAAGAAGATCCTGGGGCTGAACGCGGCGAAGATGTACGACATCCCGGTGCCCGCCGAGCTGCAGCTGCCGTCGGCGGACGAACCCGCGGTAGGACCCCGAGGCGCCGATGATCTGGTGGGCGCGTAGTGGTTTCGCCTACCGATCGCTACAGCGCCGCTGTCGCCGCGCTGGGGACGGTGGTCGATCCCGAACTGGACGAGCCGATCACCGATCTGGGTTTCGTGCGGTCACTGGTTGTGTCGCCGGCCGGCAACATAAAGGTCCACCTGCGGCTGCCGACGTCGTTCTGCTCGCCCAACTTCGCCTATTTGATGGCGTCGGACGCGAAAGATGTTCTGGCAGCCCTGGATTGGACGCGGCACGTGGTGGTCGAACTCGACGACCACCACGATTCGGAGATCATCAACGCCGGCCTTGCCGCGGACGCCGGCTACCGCGGCACCTTCGGGCATGAGGCCGAGTACTCTCTGGATGAGCTACGGGCGACGTTCAAGCGCAAGGCGCACACCGCGGCGATGGAGCGCTGCCTGACGGCACTGCTGCGGGCACAGCCCGACCGCACCGAGGCCTCCCTCGGGACCATCCGGCTCGTCGACCTGCCAGCCGGTGACACCACGACGGCCCTGCTGCGGCGCCGGGAGTCGCTCGGATTGTCCACGGCGCCAGACGCTTTGGTGATGGTTGACGACGAGGGGCGGGGGTACCCGCCCGGCGACGTGCCGCTGGCGCTGCGGCGTGCTCGCTCCACGCGGATCTCCATCGACGGCAACGCGCACTTCTGCCGTGGGCTGCTGCGCACCCGCTACGGAGACGACGACGCCGACCCCACATTCATCCCCATATCCGCACTCCTGCACGCGTGATATCCACCGATACAGCATCACAGAAGGAGCATGTTCGATGAGCACCATGCGAGCCGTCCAGGTGGTCGGCTATCACACCAACCTCGAGATGACCGAGGTGCCGATTCCGGAGCCGACCGGACCATTCGACGTCGTCGTCAAGATCGGCGGCGCCGGCGTGTGCCGCACCGACCTGCACATCCTCGAAGGCCAGTGGGCCGAGAAGACGCAGGTTCAGTTGCCCTACACGATCGGCCACGAGAACGCCGGCTGGGTCCATGCCACGGGGTCGGCAGTGACCAACGTCAAAGAGGGCGACAAGGTGATCGTGCACCCGCTGATCACGTGCGGGCTATGCCGGGCGTGCCGCTCTGGCGACGATGTGCACTGTGAGTCCAACGCTTTCCCCGGCATCGACACCAACGGCGGCTACGCCGACTACCTGAAGACCTCGGCGCGCAGCGTCGTCAAGATCGACGACTCTCTGGAGCCCTCTGATGTCGCCGCCCTCGCCGACGCAGGACTGACCGCCTACCACGCCGCCGCGAAGGCGGCCAGGCGGCTGACGCCGCGGGACCGCTGCGTGATCATCGGCGCCGGCGGCCTCGGCCACATCGGCATCCAGGTACTCAAGGCGCTTTCGCCGGCCGAGCTCATCGTGGTGGATCGCAATGCGGGTGCGCTCAAGCTCGCCGAGGCGATCGGCGCCGACCACGGTGTGCTCGCCGACGGCAGCCAGGTGCAGCAGGTGCAGGAACTCACCGGAGGGCACGGCGCGGAGGTCGTCGTCGACTTCGTCGGCGAGGGCGGCGCCACCAAGCAAGGTGTCGGGATGCTGCGCAGGCACGGCGACTATCACGTCGTCGGCTACGGCGAGAACATCGACGTCCCCACCATCGACATCATCTCCACCGAGATCAACTTCATCGGCAACCTGGTCGGTTCGTACAACGACCTGTGCGATCTGATGGCGCTGGCCGCGCGTGGCGCGGTGCATCTGCACACCCAGAAGTACCGGCTGGACGATTTCCAGTCCGCGATCGACGATCTCGATTCTGGCAATGTCCGGGGCCGGGCCATCCTCACGCCGTAACACCCGCTGGGCCGGGGGCTGCACCGGACGGTTCGTAGCCGCGCCAACGGGGTACAGCCTCTGGGCGAAGGGAGATGGTATGGGTGCCCCGGCCCCGGCCACCGGCCATGGCTGACGACCGGGCCGAGGAGGACCGTCAGCGGTTCGCCGACCGGGTCCTGAGCCTCGTGGAAGACGCGATCTACTGGGCGATCGCGGTCGTGCTGGCCGTCGGCTCGGTCGCGTTGCTGGTCGCCCAGTTCAACACGATGGCGCGGCTGCGCAACACCCCGGCCAACACGGTGATGCTGGAGATCCTCGACGGTCTGCTGCTGATCTTCATCTTCGTCGAACTGCTCTACGCCGTGCGGTCGAGCTTGCGGTCACGCGAGATCGCGGCCGAGCCGTTTCTCATCGTCGGCATCCTCGCCGGGATCAAGGAGATCGTGGTCCTGTCGGTCGAGGCGGCCACCCTGCTCGACCGGGGTCCTGAGTTCGCGAGGGCGGCGGTCGAGATCGGCATACTCGGCGCGGTCGTTCTGGTGCTGGCGCTGGCCGCCTACGTCCTGCGCGAGCGCCGCCGCGACACCGCCGATGCGGGCGAGCGGGCGGCCCGCGAAGAACAGGAGCGGGGCCGCGCGCCTTAGGTAGCCCCCTGAGACGGGGGATCGTCGTGAACGGAGACCGGCGCAGTCGCTGGTGCGCCTGCACCAGCGGGTCGGGCTCGAGGAGCAGCCAGCGGACCGATCGGTTGATTCACCGGCCGCGCAGGCGAACCCGCCGACGTAGCCCCCCACCGACGCCGTTCGGCCGTTACTGTCGCGGCCATGTTCGGCAACCATGAGGACTTCGTCAGGACCCTGCACGACAACGCGAAGGTCAACAGTCGCCATCTCGTGCTGCCAATCGAGGATTACGCCGGACTGACTGACTTTGGTGACGCCGACGACCTTTTCATCGAGCACGCAACCGAACTCGGCTGCGTGGCCCTGTCCGGAGCCCTCGACGAGGCCGGACTGCGGCCTCAGGACGTCGATCTCATCATCACGACCACCGTGACCGGTGCCGCCGTTCCGTCTCTGGACGCCCATATCGCCGGCCGGCTGGGGTTGCGCCCCGACGTCCGCCGGATCCCGGTGTTCGGGCTGGGTTGCGTTGCGGGCGCGGCAGGTATCGCCCGGTTGCACGATTTCCTCAGTGGGGCACCCGATTCGGTGGCAGTGCTGGTTTCGGTAGAACTGTGTTCGCTGAACCGCAAGCACAATCCTTCGCTGGTCACCATGGTGGCGGGTTCGCTGTTCGGCGACGGTGCCGCTGCCGTCGTCGCGGTCGGACAACGCCGCGCGCGACATATCAACGCGACGGGTCCGGAGATCCTGGATTCCCGCAGCCACCTGTATCCGGACTCGCTGAACGCGTTGGGGTGGAAGATCGGCACCCACGGGTTCGACATCGTACTGAGCCCGGAACTGCCCGCCTTCGTCTAACGCTCTCTGGGCGGTGACGTCACCGAATTCCTCGCCGACCACGATCTCGGTATCGACGACATCGCCACCTGGATCAGCCACCCCGGCGGGCCCAAGGTGATCGAGGCGACCATATCCACGCTCGGATTGCCCGGCGACGCGCTCGACCTGACGTGGCGCGCCCTCAGCGAGGTCGGCAATCTGTCATCCTCGTCGGTCCTGCACATCCTGCGCGACGCCATCCGAAAACGTCCGCCCGCCGGAAGTCCTGGCGTCCTGGTGGCGATGGGCCCGGGGTTCTGTTCCGAACTCGTCCTGATGCGGTGGTGCTGATGTCGGTACGCCGCTACGGGCTTCTGCTTTCGGCCGTCGCTGTCGGGCGATTGGCCGAGTTGGTGGTCTCCAAACGCAATCTCGATTGGAGTCGTGCGCGCAGCGCACGTGAATTCGGTGCGGGCCACTACCCGGTGATGGTGGCGCTGCACGGTGGCCTGCTGACCGGCGGCGGACGGTCTGCATTCGCCGATCCGCCGGTCCCTCGGGCTGGAACACGCCGGCGAGGCGCGGCGCCGGTGGGGGATTCGGCGCCATATCCGGATCGCCCCGTGGACGGACTGCGTCGAGGTGCACTGGGGCCGTGGGGCGGAGGCCTACGTGACGCCGGTCGCCGACGACTGTGTCGGAGTGGCGATACTGACGTCGGGCCGCGGCCGATTCGATCGGCACCTCGACCAGTTTCCGGTCCTCAACGAGCGGCTGCGGGGCCGGGAGCGTGGCCAGGACCGTGCCGCGGGGCCGCTGCGCCAACGCGTCAAGAGCCGCTCCGCAGGGCGGGTCCTACTGGTCGGCGACGCGGCGGGTTATGTGGACGCGTTCACCGGCGAAGGTCTCGGCCTGGCATTCGGCGGTGCGGAGCTGTTGGTGCGCTGCGTCGTGGACGGATCGACCGCCGACTACGACCGTCGCTGGCGGCGGATGTCCCGGCGCTACCGGCTGATCACGGCGGCGCTGCTGGGCGTGAGCGGCTGCCCGCCGGCGCGTTCACGTCTCGTGCCCGCCGCGACGGCGCTGCCCGGGGCGTTCGCCGGTATCGTGAACGCGCTTGGCCGATA
>NZ_JBGAME010000013.1:0-127764 GCF_044223235.1 Mycobacterium sp. | reverse complement strand
CGCCCGCAGCCCCCGCGAAAGGTCTCGGCATCGCCGGCGGCGCAAAACGACCCGGAGCCAAGAAGACAGCCGCGCCGGCGCCGACCGAAAGGAGCACGGCCGCTCCATCCGCCCCTGCCGCCGAGACCACCGCACCGGCCGCACCGGCTGCACCGGCCAGGGGCCTGGGCCTCGCCGCGGGTGCCCGCCGCCCCGGCGCGAAGAAGGCAGCCCCGACGACGGCCGCCCCCGGCGCGAACGCGCCGGCTGCCGAACCCGCCGCATCGCCGGAGCCTGTCAAGGCCGAACCGCCGGTCAAGGGCCTCGGCATCGCCGCGGGGGCCCGCAGACCCGGCGCCAAGAAGGCCGCACCCGCGCCTGCCCCGGCACCGGCCAATGCGGCCGCACCGGCACAACCCGAACCGGCACAACCCACGCCTGCCGCCGAACCCCCGCCGCCACCGGCACCCGAACCTCCGGTCAAGGGGCTGGGTATCGCCCCGGGCGCCCGCAGGCCCGGCGCGAAGAAGCCAGCGGCCAGCGCTCCCGCGGCGCCACCGCAACCGGCGGGCGGCAACGGCGAGGCGGCCATCCAACCGGCCGCCGTCGACGATCAGTCACCACCCGCCCCAACGCCGGAACCCGTCGCCGAGCCGCCGGTCAAGGGGCTGGGACTCGCCAGGGGCGCCCGCCCGCCGGGCAGGCGTCGCCAGTGACCGTCGGCAAATCACTGGACGGCAATGAGAACATGGTCGACGTGACTACCCACCAGCTGCCAGCGGGGAACACCTGGCATACCGCCGGGCATCAGCCGCGACAGCGGACGTTCACCCAGTCGTCGAAGCTCCAGGACGTCCTCTACGAGATCCGCGGGCCGATTCACGACCACGCCGCGCGGCTCGAGAACGAGGGTCATCGCATCCTCAAACTCAACATCGGCAACCCCGCGCCCTTCGGGTTCGAGGCGCCCGACGTCATCATGCGCGACATCATCCAGGCGCTGCCCTACGCCCAGGGCTACTCGGACTCCAAAGGCATCATGAGCGCCCGGCGCGCGGTGTTCACCCGCTACGAGCTGGTCCCCGGGTTCCCGAAGTTCGACGTCGACGACGTCTACCTCGGCAACGGGGTGTCCGAACTCATCACCATGACCCTGCAGGCGCTGCTGGACAACGGCGACCAGGTACTCATCCCGGCCCCGGACTATCCGCTCTGGACCGCGTCGACGGCGCTGGCCGGCGGCACGCCGGTGCATTACCTGTGTGACGAGACCCAGGGCTGGGAGCCCGACATCGCCGACCTGGAGTCCAAGATCACCGACCGCACCAAGGCGCTCGTGGTGATCAACCCCAACAACCCGACCGGCGCGGTATACCGCCGCGAAACCCTCGAGCGGATGGCTGACCTGGCGCGCAGGCATCAGCTGCTGCTGCTGGCTGACGAGATCTACGACAAGATCCTGTTCGACGACGCCGAACACGTGGCGATGGCATCGGTGGCGCCGGATCTGCTGACGCTGACCTTCAACGGCCTGTCCAAGGCCTACCGGGTCGCCGGCTACCGGTCCGGGTGGCTCGTCATCACCGGTCCGAAGGATCACGCGAGCAGCTTCATCGAGGGCATCAGCCTGCTGGCCAATATGCGGCTGTGCCCGAATGTGCCTGCCCAGCATGCGATCCAGGTGGCACTGGGTGGTCATCAGAGCATCGAGGATCTGGTGCTGCCCGGCGGGCGGCTGCTCGAACAGCGCGATGTCGCGTGGGAGAAGCTCAACGAGATCCCAGGGGTGTCGTGCGTGAAGCCGCAGGGCGCGCTGTACGCGTTCCCGCGGCTCGACCCGGAGGTCTACGACATCCGCGACGACGAGCAGCTGGTGCTGGACCTGCTTCTGCAGGAGAAGATCCTGGTCACCCAGGGCACCGGATTCAATTGGCCCGCACCGGATCATCTGCGCATCGTGACACTGCCGTGGGCACGCGATCTCGCCAATGCGATCGAGCGCCTCGGCAATTTCCTGACGAGCTATCGGCAGTAACCGTCCGGGGTCTCCGCTCCCCGGCCCAGTAGCGTGGTCGGACGTGACGCATTCGCACGGCCATTCACATGCACTGCGCGGCCCGGCGCCCCTGGGGCCGTTGGCCGCGAAGGTCGTCGTCGGCCTGCTGGTGGCCGTCGGCGTGGCAGTCGTGGCGGGAGCGGTGCTGCTGTGGCCCAGCCAGCAGAAGGTCGACATTCCGCTGCCGTTCCAGAACGCCGCGGGCGGGGCGGTGACGACCGAATCCGGTCATGTGGTGTCCAGCGCCCTCGCGCCGTGCGGCAGCCCATCCGTCGGCGCGGTGCTGACCTCAGATCCGGTGTCCGCACCGCCCGACAGCAGTCAGTGCGTGCAGAACCTGGTGGCCATCGATTCCGGTCCCAACGCGGGCGCCAGCACGCTGCTCGAGTTCAGCGGCGGCCCCGGACAACCCAACCTGGTCGCAGGCGACGACATCCGCGTGAGCCGTCAGGTGGATCAGGCGGGGGTGACGACGTACGCCTTTTACGATTTCGAACGCAGTTGGGCCCTGGCGGGTCTGGCCGCGGCGTTCGCCGTGGTGATCGTGGCCGTCGCCCGGTGGCGCGGACTGCGCGCGCTGGTCGGGATTGTCGTCGCGTTCGTCGTGCTGGTGCTGTTCCTGCTGCCCGCGTTACGGGACGGCGCCGCGGCGATCCCAGTCGCGCTGGTGGCCTCGGCGGCGATTCTCTACGCGGTGATCTATCTGGCGCACGGCGTGAGCCTGCGTACCAGCGCGGCCCTGCTCGGCACCCTGACCTCGTTGCTGCTAGCCGCCGTACTGTCCTGGGCCGCAATAGAACTGACGCATCTGACCGGCCTGTCGCAAGATCAGAACAACGAGGTCGCCGCCTACCTGGGCAACGTGTCGATCACCGGTCTGCTGTTGGCGGGGTTCATCATCGGCTCGCTGGGCGTGCTCAATGACGTGACCATCACCCAGGCCTCGACGGTGTTCGAGCTCGCCGAACAGGGCGCGTCCCGCAAGGCCGCGTTCGTGGGTGCGATGCGCGTGGGCAGTGACCACATCGCCAGCACGGTGTACACGCTGGTGCTGGCCTACGCGGGTAGTGCCCTGCCGCTGCTGCTGCTGTTCAGCGTCGCCAACCGTGCGCTCGGCGATGTCCTGACGAGCGAGAGTGTGGCCATCGAGATCGCCCGCTCGGCCGTCGGCGGCATCGCCCTTGCGCTGTCCGTTCCGCTGACGACGGCCATCGCGGCGGTGCTCGCCACCTCGGAGGGGAATGATCGGGTCGTTGCACGGCCCGCGCCGAGCTCGCGGGGTCGCAACGTCGCTAGGCTAGGAGAAGTACAACGCCCCGGTCAGCATCGTCAAGGCGACGG
The DNA here is from genome assembly GCF_044223235.1 of Mycobacterium sp. Taxonomy (GTDB): domain Bacteria; phylum Actinomycetota; class Actinomycetes; order Mycobacteriales; family Mycobacteriaceae; genus Mycobacterium. Next base: position 124,388 of record NZ_JBGAME010000013.1, on the reverse strand, counting down.
CGAACGCAGCCGCGGAAAAATAATGTAGCTGAACTTTGTCATTGGTCCCTCGACTGCTGCCAAGCACGGCCTCGGCGCAGTACAGCACATAACCGACGACGATAATGGTCAGCGCGAAGGCATTTCTCACTGTGCTCTGTTGCATCAACGCGAGCCAAACAACCGACACCATCAGCGCCGCAGGCGTGCCGGTGAGGAAGGTCAAATACACAGCCTGATGCTGCCTGGACGCCGGAAGACCACACGCGAAGAGGAACGCAAGGAGTGCGACGATCGCAACCGCGAATTGCCAGGACAGCGCAAGTGGATCACCGGCCTTGGCATGCTCGAGTGTAAAGGCGAACAGGTAGAGGATCATGCCCGCACCCATGAAAGTGACAAGGACAAGGTAAATTGCGTTCGTCAGCTGATGGAAATGTCGCAGCGAAAAACCTTTGATCTCATCCTTCCACGCCGGATCATGCGCGGCGACCAACTCGTCCAAACGAGGACAGGCGTTGAGTTGTTGCCAACGCACAAACGCCATGATCACGATCGTGGTCATGGGCAGGACTATGTTGAACGCCGCTTCGTTCTTGAACTCAACGGTGAAGCTGTCGAAACCTGGCGTCGTATGGCCAACCCAAACAAAGGCACCGGCCGCCAGTGCCCCTGAAGCATTGGTTGCCAGATGCGTTAGAAAACGATCTCTCGCGAAGACAGCCGGATCACGCATGCCTTCGATCCAGCCCGCGAATGGCGGTAGCAACGCGAACCCTAGCAGAATCGCCAGAACCAACAGGGGACTAACGAAAATCACAAGATGGTACAGGGGAAGGTCCAAGCCAGTGAATACCAACGCTACAACGCCACTGAGGAAGATGATTACCCGCTGCGTCTTCTCCGGTTGCGCGGTCGGCATTGCAAACTCAGAAAAGGCCAACAACGCAATCTGTAGCAGCACGCTAACGACGATGAACGGTGACGGCGTCAACGGTGTGTCCCCCCAGTACACGTCTGAGTTCCTTGAGAGCGCCTGGGCAGTATAGCCAGCTAGGAGAGTTTTCGTGCGGCTCTATTTCCGTTCAACCAGCGGTTGCCTGCCCAGAGTGCGGTAGTCAACACTAGGACAAGGCTTCCAACAGCTATTAGTACGCCAACGACTGCCACCTCTCCGATGTGCGTGCGATCAAGAAATGGATATGGCATTGACGCTGCTCCGGACCACACGAGAACGCAAAGCGTTGATACGTAGACCATTGGCCAAGCGAAGGCGCTGTAGAGCGTCAGCCGCAATGGCACTCGCCACGAGTCCTGTACCACGAAGTCGACAGTGACAAGTACTGGCATAGCCAGATGAAAAAGAAATGTTGCAGCGCGTATCCAATAATCGTCATGGGGCTGAATCCACGTGCCTGTGTCCGAAGCCGGTGCGATGACGGTGGCGAAAACAAGCGCCGAAAGCAGCACGCTTACCGCGGCGGAGGCCCGCAGTAACGGAAGTTGCGCCGCCGCCGGCCGTATCAATGCAAGGCCAGCCACTATGCCAGCGAATGCAACCGAATCCACAGTGAAGTACATCAGTGGAAAAACGTCGTCGGTTGTCTGAACGAACTGGCATATCAGACCGAGCGTCGCGGTAGATAGGATCGCGGCTGGTAGGCCAAGCTGGATGAGCACGGGTTCATTCAACATCGTGAGCGGATACTCGCTGACGCTCGCGCCCCGAGTGCGGCACCGGTATGACCAGGTCAGCGCTCCAGCAGTTCCAGCAGATAGCGGCCGTAGCCGGACTTCACCAGGGCGTGCGCGCGGTCGGCCAGCTGGTCGTCGTCGATGAAACCGACCCGCCACGCGACCTCCTCGGGCACGCCGATCTTGAGTCCCTGACGGCGCTCGATGGTGCGCACGTAGTCGCTGGCGTCCAGAAGTGAATCGAAGGTCCCGGTGTCCAGCCACGCGGTGCCGCGGGCCAGCACCTCGACCGACAGCCGCCCCTGGTCGAGATAGGTCTGGTTGATCTCGGTGATCTCGTATTCGCCTCGCGCCGAGGGTTTCAGCCCGCGGGCGATCTCGACGACGTCGTTGTCGTAGAAGTACAACCCCGGCACTGCATAGTGCGACTTCGGGGTGGCCGGCTTCTCCTCCAGCGACAACGCAGTGCCGCCCGGACTGAACTCAACGACACCGTAGGCCGATGGGTCGGCCACCCAGTAAGCGAAAATTGCCCCGCCACTGACGGTTTGGAATCTACTCAAACTGGTTCCCAGCCCGGGGCCGTAGAAGATGTTGTCCCCCAGCACCAGAGCCACCGAATCGTTGCCGATGTGGTCAGCGCCGATCACCATCGCCTGCGCCAGCCCGTCGGGACGATCCTGCACCGCATAGCTGATGTTGATACCGAATTTCGTTCCGTCACCCAGCAATCGGTGGAATCCGGGGGCGTCGGTCGATGTCGTGATGACCTGGATGTCCCGGACTCCGGCCATCATCAGCGTGGACAGCGGATAGTAGATCATCGGTTTGTCGTACACGGGAAGGAGCTGCTTGCTGACGCCCAAGGTGATCGGGTAGAGCCGAGTGCCTGAGCCCCCGGCCAGGATGATGCCGCGCATCAGCCCGTCAGGTCGTGTTCGGTCAGATCGGTTGCGGCGAGTGCGGAGGCGAGGTCGTCGTGGCGGAACACCGAGGTGACGTGATCACGCACGACCCGGAAGGCCGACGCGGCGGCGCGGGACGTACCGTCGGGCGAGGTGACCTGCTGTTCGACGACCACCACCCCGTCGTGGACGAACATGCGTCCCGGTTCGACCTCGATGCCGACGGACTGCGCCCACCGCAGCAGCGCGTTGTGCCCCTGACCCGCGCCGTGCGCGTCGCCGACCTCGATGTCCTCGCTGGACAGCGCGAGCAGGGTGTCGAGATCCTGCGCGTTGAGCGCGTCATGCCAGGCGAGGACGGTGGCGATCTCTGAAGTCGTCATGATCGAAACCTACGCCAGTCAGAACGGCGTGCGTTCCAGCCAGAGCTCCCAGACGGAGGTGTCGCCGAATACCTCGATGCCCGCGTCGGCGGCCGCCGCACGCCGGGTGATCGCCAGCATCAGCTGGGTGGCCGGACCGCGCAGCGCCACGGTGCCCTTGCCGTGGTTGTGCGACCACCAGACGCCTTCCTCGTCGTGGACGATGGTCCATTCGCCGGTGGGGCCGAGGCCGTCGTCGGTGGCGTGCAGGTGCACGGTAGTGCCGCGCTCCACCGGCGCGGGTTGATTCTTGGTCTTCGCGGTGACCAGTTCGACCCACTCGCTGATTGCGTCGGCGGCCAGTTCGGGGGTGATGGCGAAGGGCACCCCCAGTGCCAGCGCGGCGTCGGCCCGGTGCACGGTGGCCTCGTGCAGCCGGCGGCGGATCCACCAGCCGGCTGGGCGGGCGCCGTTGAAGGTCCACACCCGCGAGTCCGAGCCGTGTCGCTCCACCGCATCGACGAGCAGGGCGCCGCTGGCGTTGAGCCAGTCGAGCGCCGCGTCACGGTCCGCGGGCGGCTTGCCGTCGGCCACGTCGCGCGGGTCGAGTGCGGTGGCGAGGCGTTGGTCGACAATCTGGGCCGCCCACCGATGTCCCCGGCCGACATGGGTGACGAGATTGTCGACCGTCCAGCCGGGGCAGGTCGGGACCGGGGTCGACGGGTCACCGGCGCGGATCAGGTCGCCGAGGGCCCGGGTTTCGTCAAGCAACGCTGCTCGCAGATCCACGGTTATGAACTTACCGCCGTGGTCGTCTGACCGAGCGTGATCGGCAAGGACGACCAGCCCCGCAGCACCCGGGTGTCACGCCGGGCGCCGGAACCGGCCATCCGGGCGTCGGGGAACCGCTCGAAGAACGTCCGCAGACCGACCTCGCCTTCGGCGCGGGCCAGTGCCGCGCCCAGGCAGAAGTGGCGCCCGCCCGAGAACGACAAATGCCTTCCGGCGTTGTCACGTTCGATGTCGAAGCGATGCGGGTCGGCGAACACCTTGGGGTCGCGGTTGGCCCCTGCCAGGTGAAGCAGCACCGCCTCTCCCTCGCGTACCCGCACACCGGCGACGTCGACATCCCGGCGGGCGATACGCACGCTGAGCTGCACCGGCGAATCGAGCCGCAGGATCTCCTCCACCGCGTTCGGCCAGAGTTCGGGCCGACGCGCCAGTGTCGCCACGTGGTCGGGGGCGTCGATGAGCATCCGTATCCCGTTGCCCAGCAGGTTGACGGTCGTCTCGAACCCGGCGGCGAGCACCAGGCCCGCGGTTGCCCGCAATTCGTCGTCGGACAGTCCAGTGCCGTCGGTGCTCTGGGCCACGATGAGGCGGCTCATCAGGTCGTCGCCGGGATCCCGCCGCAGCCGCTGCAGATGCGCGGTCAGCCACGCGTCGAACCCGACGAGCCCGCGATACATCTCGCGGTACTGCGCCCAGGAGACGCCGAGATCCAGGCTGGCGGCCGCGGGCTCGCCGAGGCGCCACACCTGCTCGCGATCCGACGCAGGAACACCGAGCAGGTCACCGACCACCGCGACCGGCAGCTGAGCACAGTACTCCTGCACCACGTCGACGGAACCGTTCCGGCCGTCGAGTTCGTCCAGCATCTGGTCGGCGGTCGCCTGCACGCTGTCCCGCAGCGAGGCCACCGCCCGGCTGGTGAACACCGAGGACACCGCCTTGCGGCACCGGGTGTGGTCGGGCGGGTCGATCGTCAGCAGGGACGGCGGCTGGATGGGGTGAAACAGACCGGTGTCGGTCCAGCGGGCCACCCAGCTCAACGGGGCGGGCAGGTTCGCGCCGAGCGCAGTGGTCCCAAAGTCGTCGGAGCGCAGCACCTCGGTGGCCACGTGATGATCGACGGTCAGAAACACCGCCCGGCAGCGGATGAGAGGGTTGCCGCCGCGAAGCTCGTCGGCGAAGCCCGCCAGATCGGCGCGCACCGACGGGTCGGCGATCAGCCGCGCCTGCGGATCCCCACTGCGCAGGGCCATCCGCGAAAGACCCCGCACCACCCCGTGTAGAGCCAGCCAACGGATCCGTTGCCGCATCCTGTGAGCATACGTGCGCCATCCGCTGCGGCCACAGGCTGTGCGGGCTTCTTCGGGCCTCGCCGCCTGCGGCCAAGATCCGGTCAATTATGGCCGCCGACAATGACTTTGGCGGGTGGCCTTGGCGGGTACGGTGCCGGCGCGTTTGTCGGGTCGAACGGGCCGGCCTCGCGGTCAGTTCCGGCCGCCGCCGAACGGCCATGGCCACAGTGTCGGACCGTTGCCGCCACCCGAGGATCCACCCGATCCGCCCGACGAGCCGCCGCCGTCATCACCGGACGACCCACCGTCGTCGGAACCTCCGGACCGACCCGAGCCGGAGCCCGGACCCGATCCGGAACCCGAGTTGGAACCTGGACCCGAGCCCGAACCGGGCAGCGGCCACAACGGATTCGGCGGAGCCTGGGTGACCGGATTCTGAGGGGCCTGAGGAGCCTGTGGGAACAGCGGGACCTGGGGCACCTGCGGGGTTCGCGGCGGATCCGGCGTGTCGTCCGGTTGCTCCCACGGCGGCGTCCACGATGGCCGCCACGGCGACCTGGTCTCCCGCGGGACTTCGGTCGGCGGCTGCCAGATCGGTGGCAGCCGAGGCGTTGGCAGCACGATCACCGGAGGCGGCAGGATCACCGGGGGCTGGTACACCGGCGGCGGCGCGACCGGGGCCGGTGCGGGTGCCGCGGGTGCCGCGGGGGCAGGAGCTGGCGCTGGCGCGGCGGGGGCGGGTGCCGGCGCGGGTGCCTGCGGCGCCGGAGCGGCGGGCTGCTCGACATAGACCGTGCGCGGCGGCGCCTGGGGTGCCTGCTGCACGACGGGAACGGGAGGCTTGATGGTCTCCGGTGGAGGAGCCTGCGGCTGCTCGACCGGTAGTGCGTCCTGCACCGGAGGCGGCGGCGCGGGCGCCTGGGTGCTCGGCACGATGGCGACCTGACCCGGGGTAGGCCGTTGGTCGACGGTGGGGCGGATGCTGACGGCCAGTGAGATCGCGAGTGCGACGACACCGACGACGAAGATCGACGTCAACGCGCTGCCGACGAGCAGGAAGGGCTTGCGGCCCTCCTCCGTCGGGCGCTCGTCGGCCTCGGGGACGAACTCGGCGGCGAACGGATCAGGCCCACTGGCCGGCGCCAGCTGGGTGACCGCGCCGGCTAGACCCGCGTAGGCGCTGCCCGCGGTGGTGCCGTCGTCGGGGTCCTGCGAGTACGCCAGGCCGACGGTGGACGCCTCCATCGCCGGTGCGTGGGCCGACGCCAGGGCAGCACCGCGCGCGAGCGCCAGTTCGGGTTCCTCGGGGGCGTTGACCGGGATCGATACCAGGTGTTCCAGGTGCGACTTGACCGCGGCCACGTCGACGCCGGAGCCGACGACGAACATGCCCTGCGGCGGTACTTCCTGGGCGTCGACCGCGGCGGCCATATCGGCCAGCACGGCCATCGCATCCCCGTCGTGCAGGGTGCGGCTGAGGACCTTGACGACCGATCCGTCCTCGGTCTGCACGACCGACAGCGTGGCGGTGTCACGGTCGATGAGGAAAAGCGCCGTCGTGTCGCAGCCAACAGCCCGCCCGACCGCCTGCGCGAGCGACGCGGCGGCGTGGCCTTCGGAGATGAGCATGACGTCCTCGACGCGGTGGGCCGTCAGCGCATCGCGCAGCGCGGCGGCCTCGGTGTGGTCACTCCAGGCGACGCCGACCGACCGCAGGTGATGCCCGTTGGCCTCGGCGCTCTCCTGGGTGCCGAGGACGGCGGCCACCACCTGATCGGCGATGCCCGAGGTTGCCGAACTGTCCCTCTCCTCGACATCGAAGGCGTCGTGGTCGACGGTCACCCCGTCGGCCTTTTCCCCCTCTACCAGCACCATGCGGACCGTCGTAGGTGTCATCGACACACCCAGTACGATGTCCACCAACCCTCCAAAATAGTTTGCTACGCTACCTAGACCTTCATTGCACACACAGCTCACGCGAGCCGACAACTAGACGCTTCATCGTCGTGACCAGCCCGTGCGTTACATCGAGCGGCATTAGCTGACGCCCGTGAAGTCCCTGGCCGCACCGCGACGGCACTTGCCCGTCGACTCCGGTAGCTCGACCCTACCCGGGTCCATGAAATCGGGCGCCGGACGAGTTAACCGGCCTGGCGATCGCAGTGCTGCCCGGCAAGGGACCACCCGCTTTGCGTGCTACGACGAAATTGCAGTCGCCGTTCCCGGCGTCGCGCAACCCTGGTGGCATCCCGCCATAGCCCCACGATTGGTTGTCTGGGTCACCTAGGACTGGAAGAAATTCAGGTAGGACCGCGACGGCGTCGGCCCACGCTGACCCTGGTATTTCGACCCGGCTTTGGCGCTGCCGTAGGGGTGTTCGGCGGGGCTGGTCAGGCGGAGCAGGCACAGCTGGCCGATTTTCATACCCGGCCAGAGCGTGATCGGGAGGTTGGCGACGTTGGACAGCTCAAGAGTGATGTGCCCGCTGAATCCCGGATCGATGAACCCCGCCGTGGAGTGGGTGAGAAGGCCCAGCCGGCCCAGCGACGACTTGCCCTCCAGCCGCCCGGCGAGGTCGACGGGCAGGGTGCACAGTTCCAGCGTCGAGCCGAGCACGAATTCCCCGGGGTGCAGCACGAACGGCTCCCCCGCGGCGGGCTCGACGAGGCTTGTCAGCTCGTCCTGCTGGACGGCCGGATCGATGTGGGTGTAGCGGGTGTTGTTGAACACCCGGAACAGGGTGTCCAGCCGGACGTCCACGCTGGACGGCTGCACCAGGCTGTCGTCGAAGGGGTCGATACCCAGACGCCCGGCGGCCACTTCGGCCCTGATATCGCGGTCGGAGAGGAGCACCCGACGAGCGTATCGGCTGGTGGTGATAGCCTCGCTGACGACCATCGCCGATGTAGTTCAATGGCAGAACATCAGCTTCCCAAGCTGAATACGCGGGTTCGATTCCCGTCATCGGCTCCACGTTCATCTTGTCAAACCCGCCGCGCTGCCCGCGCGAACTGCTCGGCGACCCGGTGTGGTCCCGTGCCCAATCGGCATGTCGCTGCTATCGATATGCGGGAGTGCGAGTGCGAGGGCCAGTCACTTGCGGACGACGGGCCAGAAGAGATCGAACAGCCGCATCTCCCATCCGTCGGCGACATTGCCCGTGCGAGCACGCTCGGCTATATATGCACCCACGATCGCGTCGATGAGGGTCTCGCTGTCGATGTTGGCGCGTACCGCGCCGTCGTTCTTGCCCGCATCGATCACCGCCGACAACTCGGCCCGCTGGCTTGCCAAAATCTGACGGAACACCGTCGTGAACTCGGGGTCATCATCGGTGAGCAAGGCAGCCAATCCACCAAACCCTATCCCGCCCTCGATGGCGGTGACCGCCTGGCGGATAAGCCACCGAAGCCGATCAGGTGCAGTGGTTTGCGGATCCAGTGGTGCGGGGGAGGCCATGTCCGACAAGGCAGCTGACAACATGTCACGCCGGTCGCGATGGCGGCGATAGATGGTGGTCTTCGCGATCCCCGAACGCTCCGCGACGGCTTGGACTGTCACCGACCGTGGGCCGCCGGTTCGCAAGAGAAACAGCGTCGCGTCGGTGATGCCGTCGTCGACTCGTCCGTGCTGAGGCACCATAATCCCTTCGCCTGCACTGGGTGGAATAACGCCCACACTGCCAGCGTTGCAACGGACAAGAATGCTACGCTCCACGTAGCGTTGCGTTAGACAATAGGTCAGACGACAGTTCGAGGTGATGAAGTGCTCAAGATTTCGACTCCGCAATCGATGACGAACGTCGGGTACGTATCGTTCCTGATGACGTTCGCGGCGCTGGGGATGTTCGTGTACGCACTGGCGGTAGGGAGCGCAATTCTCGCCGTGGCCCTTGGTCTGATCCTCGTCGCCTGCGTAACCGTGATGGTCATGGGTTTCCGGGTGGGCGCCCGTCGACGGTCGGAGTCCAATGACAGAGGCATCGCAATCGATGGCGCGAACGTCTGGGCTCAGCCGCTGCGCCGCGAGCAAATCGACCAATATCTGTTGCAGTATCGCAGCGTGCGGGCCGACGACGAAGAGCAAGCTGAGCCACTCGCCGTGGCTGAGAAACCGTGGCTAGCAGTGGCCGATCGCCTCGCCGCGTAACCGCTCGCCTATGGGGCGACATTCCACCGGGGTTACCCGCGAGATCCCCTTGCCGGGTTCGAAGTCCATGCCCGTCAACGCCTCGGCGTCGGCCTTCGCGGCGAACGCGTTGGCGTCGCGCCGAGCAGTTCCTCGGCGTAGTAGATGGCGTTGGCGCCGTCCGCGAACCGCAATCGGTGCTCCATGTCGCCTGCGACGTTGCGAGTGCTGTCGACGGTGCCGCGCTGGCCGGTGTGCGGGTCGCGCGGTAGCAATACGACCACGCGGCTGTTCGGCGGGTAGTACGTCGCCTTCGTGCGATACCTTCCCGGGCGAACACATCGCACACGGTGGTGGGATACCACTTCGCACCGCCCCTCGGAGTGGGTTCGCCTTCGCTCGTCAACTGCGCAGCGATCGCTTGGCGCTCAACCCCTCTCGCATGTGCATGCCGACGATGCGCTTTGCGGTCGCAGGTCCATCCGGTCGGCCGGCCGAGCCGCTTCCCCCGCTTCCGCGCCCGCTGCAGGCCCTCTTTAGTGCGCTCGCTGAGCGTATGTCCGCCAAAAGCCTGTGGCTCGGGTCACCACTGTCCGCCTTGTCGCAGTCCATGAGCCGCCAATCGTTCCGTTCGGCGCGCTTGAACAGCTTGGCGGCATCTTCCTGGTCGCGGGTCGCGCGGTCGAGCGCCCGCACAAGCAGTGCGTCGGTCACCCCTGACTCAATCGCTGATATCGCGACTTCCCTGCCGTACATCGGTCTGCCGCAGCCCCGCTGATGACATCGCTCGTCACCGTCAGCAGCGATGGCCGTGCTGCTGCAGAAGTGCTCAAGCGCCGCATGTTGCCCTCCCAGCCCGTGGCCGCTGCCCTGCTTGTCCGTGCTAACCCGGCAGTAACCGATCACGCGCAGCTGCTGGTCGCTCATCTCGTTCCTCCTGTTTCGCCTAAACGGCCGAATCGGCCGTTACGGCTATTACGCTACGTCATTAGCGCATCTATCAATCGGCCTTGAACTGGCCTTTGTCGATCTCTGGCTACCTTCCGTAGCGGTGGCTGCGTCCGGCTTCGGCAGCGCCTCCAAGGTCATCAGACCGCTACTCCGAGGAATATCGCCTCCCCCGTCGCCGTCCGCCTCGGGGTACGGCATCGCGTCTCCTAGCGAATAACTGCCGTTTTCGGGGCCGCTCTCGGCGTCGGACTCGACTACCTCGCCGTCGAGCGGGGTGGCCAGGGCGGGGGCGCTGACGAATGGTCGCCCTTGCTGGGCGCGGTAGTCGGCGCGGGATATGGTGGCGACGCCGGTAATGTCCCCCATAAGCTGCTCCCACGGCTTAACCTCACGGAGACTTCGGTTTTGGCGCCAAGTCCCGCACGGTCCAAGTCGCCGCGAATCGCGTTGAGCTTCAACGCTTATGATTCGGCGCTAGTGGCCATGCCGAGCAGTTCGTGGGCCATCCGGTCGGCGGCGAGCTCAAGCCTTTCCTTGGCCTTACGCTTGACTTGCGGCGCACCACCGCCGTGCGTTCGGCACACCGTGGTGCCTAGATTGGCCGGCTTGAGGCACCCTTCACCGTTCTCTCTTACCGCCGCGTCAGGAGCAGTTCCGCAAGGTACTCAACCCGTACTTCTCGCCGGCGCGGATGACGGCTTTGCGACCGCAGATCGAGGACGAGACCGATCGGCTGATCGACGACTTCGTCGAGGACAGCGCGGGTGACCTCGCTCACCCGGACCCCGCGGTACTCGTAGCGGCCGGCCGACGTCTTGCAGATCGCCCGCCGATACGCCCACTCGCAGCATCGGTTTCGAACAAGCCATGGCCCGCGTTGTCATGCGGCGCGCCGCCTTGTGCCATCTGCCGCGCCGTTGAACTTCCGCCCGTTCGCCAAATTGTCTGCGGCGTGAGTTATTCCCTAAGTATTCTGCGAGTCAACTGCGAGATCACTGTGTCGAGCTTCCGCCTGGGGGTCATCCATGGGACGCCATAGCGCTGCCACGATTTCTGCGACAACCCGCAACACCGGCACCTGTACCCGCTGGGTGAGCGGGGCGGGAGCGCTCGGCGTCGCCTTCGGTATCGGCGCGCCGCTGGCTGTCTCCTTGGGAACGGCTACCGCACAAGCGGATTCGGCGCTGAGCTCCGCCGGGCCGAACGTCAGCGTCTCGGTCGGCGGCCACAGTGTCGTCAACGTCGGCTCGGCAACCGCAACGTCGAGTGGCACAGGCTCGGTAGCGGTCGCGGTCGGCCAGGGCAGCTCGGCCACCGCCACCGGCGGCGTGAACAATCGAGCGGTGGTCATCGGCAAAAGCAGCTCGGCTACCGCCAACGGCGGCGACGACAACACCGCACTCGTGTTCGGTGACAGCAATCAGGTGTTCGCCGGCAACGGCACCGGCAATTCCGCTGTCGTGTTCGGCAATCGCAACAACGTGCGGGCCGACGGCGGCCACAACATCGTCCGGGTGCGCGGCGACGACAACCAGGCCGCGGCCGGATGTGTCAGCTACGGAATCGGCACCGGCTGCGGGACCGACAACGTCGTCAGCATCACCGGCAGCAAGAACACTCAGATATACGCCGGTGCCGGCAACGCGAACACCGTCACCATTCGCGGCAACCAGAACGACCAGATCCTTGCCTACATCGACAACAACAACAGCGCCGGCGTCACCGGCGACGAAAACCACATCGTGATCAGCGGCGGGGGCAACCACAACACCGCCGCCGTCGACGGCGATCAGAACTCCCTGGTGTACGCGGGCATCGGCACCGGCAACACCACCACCGTCACCGGCAACAACAACACCCTCGTCGAGGCCGGCGGCACCCCGAACCAACCGGGCAACAACAGCTCCGCGGTGGTCACCGGCAACGGGAACGGCGCCGAGGCGAACGGCAGCAATCTGTCGGTCACGGTGACGGGCAACGGAATCAAAGGGGTCGCGACCACGCCCAACGTGCCCGTGACCTGCACCACTACCAGCGGACCGGGCTGCTCAGCTCAACCTTAGCCTGCAGTGGTCCCTCAACATCCTGGTGTTGGCGGGTGCGGTGACGGTGGCCGCCGGGTGGGTGCCATTTCCCACGGTGTGGGTTCTGCCGCTGGCGGCGGTGTTCCTGTTGACATTGTCGAGCTGGGCCACGGCAGTCCATAGCCGCAGGACCGAATCGGGCCGCGAATTGTGCTTGCGTGCAGGCAGATTCCATAAAGTGCTGGTGTCCGAACCACACGATGCACCGCAAGGCGTGACGGTCGGCAGAAATATGTACGCTGCGTACCTGCATTCGCTGTTGCCGCCGGATCGGCGGAACTGTGGGCACACAAGTATCAACCCATCGCCGGTCGGTCGGCGCCCCAGCCGCCCTGGTCTCACCCGTCGGGCGTCTGGTACGGGGGCGGCGGCGATCGCGGTGGAGGCGGCTCGTGGTGACGTTCCTGTTGATTGCGGCGATGCTGATCGCTGTAGCTGTGCTCGTCGGTTCTGCGGTCGGCTACAACAGGATCCGCGCGGCCGATGTCCGCGTCCACGAGGCGCTCGGCGGTATCGACGTCCAGCTGACTCGCCGGAGCTGTCAGATCCCCCGCGGAAATTGTCGGCCGCGATCTCGCCGACTCGGGTTTGGGCCCTGGATTCATGCGCCCAAAGGTGCGCCTTGCTGTCTTGACAACTGGTGGAATGCCACGGCAAAGCCTGTGACTGCGGTAATGACGGCAAAGCGCCACAGCCTGGCATACCCGTTGCTGCCACCAATCAGGGCGTAGTTCCATTTCGCCACCGCCACAACGTCGGAAGGTGTTCACTGTTTACACCGTCGTTCGGTCTATCGAGGTGGGTCTCATGGCACGCATTGATCTGTTTGCGAAGATTCCATTGATCGGGATGTCCCTGGTGTTCCTGGCCATGTTCATCGTCGCGGTCACCGCGTACCTTCACGTCGGTTGGTATTCGATCATCGGCTACGCAATCGCGGCGGTCGTCGCCGTCGCGGGATTTGTGATGACGTTTCGTGACGTCAGGGATACGCCAGGACCTGCGGAGCAGTGGGATGTCCGGGGCACCCCGATCGATCCTGCGTCACCCCAAAACTGACTAGAGCGAGGAGGGGTTCGATGACCACCGCACCCAAGCAGTCTGTGTATGACAACTCCGCGCTGCTGGCGGAGGACGAGGGCTACCACAAGGGCCTCAAGCCCCGGCAGCTGCAGATGATCGCGATCGGCGGTGCCATCGGCACCGGACTGTTCCTCGGTGCCGGCGGCCGACTACACAACGCCGGACCGGGCCTGTTCTTGAGCTACGCATTCTGCGGCATCTTCGTCTTCCTGATCCTTCGGGCGCTGGGTGAACTCGTGCTGCACCGGCCCTCGTCGGGGTCCTTCGTGTCTTACGCGCGCGAGTTCCTCGGCGAGAAGGCGGCGTTCGTCGCCGGCTGGATGTACTGGCTGAACTGGGCGTTCACGTCGATTGTCGACTGCACCGCGATCGCCACCTATTTCCACTACTGGACGTCGTTCGGGAGCGTCCCGCAGTGGCTGATCGCCCTGCTCGCGTTGGCGGCGGTGGTGAGCATAAACCTCATCTCGGTGACCCTGTTCGGGGAGCTCGAGTTCTGGGCTGCGGCCATCAAAGTCCTTGCGCTGATGACTTTTCTGGTCGCAGGCACCATCTTTCTTGCGGGCCGCTATGAAATTCAGGGGCAGTCAACCGGTTTCAGCGTAATCGCCGAAAATGGCGGAATCTTTCCCCACGGTCTCTTCCCGTTGGTGATTGTCATGTCCGGCGTCGTGTTTGCCTATGCCGCAGTCGAACTCGTCGGAACAGCGGCCGGTGAGACTGCCCATCCGCATAAGATCATGCCGCGTGCGATCAACTCGGTGATCGCACGTATCGCTGTCTTCTACGTCGGCTCACTGTTCCTACTGGCCCTTCTTCTCCCGTACACCACCTACAAGGCCGGCGAGAGCCCGTTCGTCACGTTCTTCTCCAAGATCGGTATCGAGGGCGCGGGCACGGTCATGAACATCGTCGTGCTGACCGCCGCATTCTCCAGCCTCAACGCCGGGTTGTACTCGACCGGCCGGATCCTTCGGTCGATGGCGATGAACGGCAGCGCACCGAAGTTCACGGCGAAGATGTCCAGCCGCGGCGTGCCCTACGGCGGAATCTTCCTGACCGCGGCCGTCGGGCTGTTGGGCGTCATCCTCAACCTTCTCGTGCCCGGCCAGGCGTTCGAGATCGTGCTCAACATCGCGGCCCTCGGCATCATCGCATCCTGGGCCACCATCGTGATCTGTCAGATCCAGCTCTACCGCTGGTCGAAGAAGGGCATCCTCGAGCGGCCGTCATTTCGGTTGTGGGGCACGCCGTACACCGGCTATCTCACCTTGGCGTTCCTGTTTGGCGTCGTCGTGCTGATGGCGTTCGACCCGCCGATCGGCACCTGGACCGTCGCCACGCTGGTGCTCATCATTCCGGCACTCGTCGTCGGTTGGTATGCGGTCCGCGGGCGAGTGCTGGAGGTCGCGCGGGAACGCGAGGGCTTCACCGGCCAATTCCCGGTCGTCGCCAACCGCCCGTCGCCACCCGATGAGGACGACGACAAATAACCCCAATCCACCGGGACGATCTCATCGGCGAGTTAGGAGTTGAACCGGGCGATCTGGTGGTTTGCTTCCTCGGCTTCAACGATGAAGCCGGAGGGGAGCGTGACAGCAAGGTCGGCGACCCCTGCAGGGATGGCGGACTCACCGGACTGACGCTGCGCCGCGCGAAGATCGGCTAGAGCACCTCGGTCGTTTCGGTGGCTTCGGCCTCGATCAACGCGCCGCGCGCCCATGCTCGACCGTCTCGTGCACCACCGCGGACGAGTGGTCGATTGCTGCATCCGAGGGTCAGGCCGAGGGTCACAATGACTGCTATGGCGATCTTGGTCACCGCCGATAATTTCGTCCGCTCGGAAACGGATCAATACTTCCGTCGACCAGTGACCGACTGCGGATCTGCCCGCCGAACGTAGGCCCCAATCCTGTTTCGCTGTCAACTACGCTGCGGCCTGTCTGCATCCGACTATCAGCATGAGTCTAACGGCATGGCCTACAAGGCGTTTCGTCGATCGTTTGCGACCGGAATCGCACTGGTCGGCGCCGGGACCATCACGTTCTCGTCCATCGCTGTGCCCCCTGACAACGACGCCTTCGCCGTCCCCGAGGCCATCGTCGCGAACGTGCATCCCGGCATCTACCCCCGGACACTGGCAATAGACGTGCAGAACGTAGCGCTGGTCAGCTACCTGGAGATCCTGGGCACCGGAGCGGCGGACGCGTTGACGGAAAGCGCCGATACGTGGCACGACGACATTCCCGCGCTCTTCTCCCAGCTCGTCGAACAGTGGCCTGATCCCCACCTGCTGCCGTTGAACCACTCGCTGCTTGCCGCCGCACTGATGGCGCCGGTGGCGCCGCTGGCGGTCGGCCCGTTTACCGATGCGGCCGCCGAAGTGCTGGCGCAGGCGCTTCCCGCGCACGGGGACGACATCCGCGAAGCGCTGCCCGCGGCCGTCGACTACACGTTCGCGCGACTGGTCGGCCCGCTGGTGAGCGCGATCGGGGCGACCGGTGCGGCGCACCAGGACTACTACTGGGCGGGGATGGCAGGCGACCCGGTCGGACAGAACGTGGCACTCCTGCATGCCCCGATCAAGGTCGTCGACGGGCTGCTCTTCGGCGGCTACGGCGACGTGGGCGTCTTGCTCACCGGCGAAGTCGGCGGCGAGCGCGTCCCCGCACCGGGCCTGCTCACCCCGTGGGGTCAATATCCCGAGGATCGCAGCGTCACCGAGGAAGAGTCCGTCGACGATCTGTCGACGGACGCCACGCTGAGCGTGGTTGAGCCTGCGTCGGCCGCCACGGTGCAGACCCCTCAGACCGAGGAAGCCGTTGAGAGTCAAGAGCTTTCCGGCCAGACCAGGACCGAGATCGAGACCACGACCGAGGACGCCGTGGAAGCAGTGGCGTCGCCACCGCCCACGCAGTCCGTGGTCACCACGACAGCGGACGTGACGGAAGACACGGCGACCGCCTCCGCGGACGCAGACGACCCGGATCCGGGCGCGACGGCGGTAACCGGCGCCGATCACGTGGGTGTCGCAGAGCATTCGGAGGCCACTGAGCGGACCCGCACTACGCGCCCGGCAGGCAAAGAGGTCGGCAAATACGACAAGCCCGCCACCGACGCCACCCGGGCGCCGACCGCAAGTAAGGAGCGCAAGCCGATCCGCGACGACGACACGGCGTCGGCCGCTGACACAGGGCGCAAGCCAGCCGCCGACAAAGACCGCAAGCCAGACAACGACAAGTAACGGCAGCGTCATTGGTGTGATCGCCGACGAACCAATGCGCTCACCGCGGTGAAGTCGAGTACCCGACTACTCGCGCCTATTGCACCCGACGACGGCAGACTCGTCGACACAAAGGGGGTGATCAACGTGAGAAGTGTTGGTCCATGGCTTTCCGCTGTCGCCGTTTCGCAACAGAACCGGCAGGGTTCTGAACACAGCTACCTGCGTAGCCGGCGCACAACTCGGCGGGCGCAACGACGCCTACGCCGTGACGGAGACGTCTGACGCGCCTCCCCGCCTGCTTTCCTCGGTCGCCAAACAAGGCCGCACCTTGCGAATCTTGTGGACCGACCACCACAACGCAGGAGTCTCATGATCCGACTTCGCGTGGAGCGCACGATCGCAGCGCCACCAGATGAGGTCTTCGACTGGCTGGTCGTCCCATCCAACCTGACCGCATCCCGTCTGGTCTTTACGTGCCGTTGGGTGAAGGGTTCGTCGGATCCCGGCGTCGGCGCGGTGCGGGCGGCGACGGCGGTCGGCATTTGGTTGCGCGAACGGATCGTCACCTACGATCCGCCGCGCAGCTACTCCTACCTGATCATCCGTTCGTTCCCGCCCATGGTGCATGACGGCGGCACGCTCACGTTCGCCCCGGCAGCCGACAGCACCCACGTCGAATGGGTGACCACGTACACCATTCCGAAGTACGCCGGCGGAAAGATGACAGAGGCGGTCAGCGCCGTGCTGATCCGCGCTGGCTTCAGCGGTATCCTCGCCGGCTGCGCGAAGGCGCTCGAACCGAGTGGAAACTTCAGGTATCGCCAAAAGAGTTGGTGAACAACCAAATAAGGCACTACGCTTCGCGCGGCGTCGGAACGATCCGGATGGCCGGCCCGCCAATGCGCTTCAAGACCTTCTCCGCCTCCAGCCAGTGTGCGTCGGCCACCCACAGCCGTGCAAACGACGCCACCGCTTCCTCGGTAGAAACCCCGCCGATGATCCGCTTGACCTCGTCGGCCGGGCGACTTGCCAGGGCCCTGGCGACCGAACGCCAGCCTTCCTCGAAATCGCAGCGGGGCAACACCCGATCCACCAAGCCGATGCGTTCGGCCTCATCGGCCTCCATCGCGGCGCCCGTGCCCGCAATCAGCAGCGCCTTACTCTTCCCGAGCAACGCGGCCAGCCGTTCGAGACCTCCCCAGGGCGGAATGATCTGGAGGGCAACCTGGTTGAAGGCGATCTTGATGTCGTCGGCGGCCAGCCGGATGTCGGCGGCCAGCGCGACTTCCGCACCACCACCCAGCGCGTGCCCGTTCAGCGCGGCAACGACCGGAGCGGGAAAGTTCGCCAGCCGGTCGCAGATCGCGCGCATCCTGCGCGCCATCGCGGATGCCTCTTCCACCGTCCTGATCGCACTCAGCTTCTTCAGGTCGCCACCCGCGATGAAGGCTTGTTCGCCGGCACCCTTGATCACCAGGGTCCGCGCACCCTCGACCGCATCGAGTGCCTCCTCCAGCTGTTCCATGGTGTGCGGCGCGATCGCGTTGCGCGCGTGCGGCCGATCGATGGTGATCACCGCGATCCCTTCATCGAACTCCACATCCACAGTGTCAGTTTCCGCAGCACTCTTGGCATTCCGGATACCACATGACGCTGCGTCGGCAATACGGTTGCGGGCGGCGAAGTTGTTGGCCATGGCTGGTCTCCGTTCAGTGCGGCCGCGTAGGTCGGTTCGCTGACGACAACCCGGTCAGAGGCGATATTGGTTGCCGCCCAATGACGTTAAGAGCCGAGTTGCAGTCTCCACACGAGTAGCCGACTACTCGTTTCGTGCGTCTCCGAGTCCGCATGACGATGTGTCGATGTCCGTGACATCCGAAGTCGCTCAAGCGAATTACTTCCAATGCCGTTCCAGCGCAGCGACGAGTTCCTCGGCCCGTTCGTCCACCCAGAAAAGGCGGCCGCCGGGTACCTCGACAACCTCGGTTGCCCCGGGGATGAGCCGCTGCAGCCAGTGCGCCCACTCCAGCGCGAAGAAGATGTCGCCGGTCCCCCACACCAGCACGGTGGGAACCTCGCACGTGCTCAGCTGCGGCCGGATTTCGGCCAGCTGGTCGGGCGCCATCGACGCCAGCAGCCGTTCCATGAACCGGGTCGCCTCGCGGTTGCCCAGGATCGGCGCGGTGTAGTCGGTGACGACGTCGTCGGGCAGCTCGGAGGCGCGTTGGTAGCCCGTGCGGTAGAGCTGCTTGGCAAGCAACGGCAGATGGGTGACCGGCCCCGCGAGCCGGAACAGCCGGGCCTTGGCGGCCCACACGGCGGGCTTGAACATCCGCGGGGGAAAGTTGCCTTCCGTGTCGCAGTTGGTCAACGCCACCGACGCGAACCGCGCCATGTCGCGCGCCAGCACCACCTGTGCGACCGCGCCGCCGGTGTCGTTGCCGACGAGGTGGATGTCGCGCAGGTCCAGCTCCTCGATCACGGTGCCAACCGCGTCGGCCAGCCCCCACAGCGACGCCTCCCCGATCGGCGGGGTGTGCCCATGGCCGGGCAGGTCCACCGCGATGCAGCGGCGGCGGTCGGCGAGGAGGCGAAAACAGTTGCGCCACAACCGGCCATTGGTGAAGACGCCGTGCACGAACAGCGTGACATCCCCTTCGCCCACATCGGTGTAGCTGATGCCGCCGGCGGTGCGGCGGTTGGCGGCGTATTCATCGGGCATGGGGTGATACCTCCGGTTCGTGTCCTTCGGTGAAGCCGTGGCGGGAGTGCCAGCGGCGCAGCGGGGCGGGCGCCCACCAGTTGGCCGACCCGGCCAGCTGCATCACGGCGGGAACCAGCACCTGACGGATCAGGAGCGCATCGAGCAGGACGGTCAGCGTCAGACCCACGCCGAGCATCCGCACGAACGACACTTCGGCGGTGGCAAGGGCCGCGAACACCACGGCCATCAGCGCGGCGGCCGTCGTCACCAGGCGTCCGGTCCGGGCCAGCCCGACCGACACGGACTGTCGGTTGTCCCCGGACGCGATCCATTCCTCCCTGATCCGGGACAGGATGAACACTTCGTAGTCCATGGAGAGCCCGAAGGCGATGCAGAAGATCAGCGCCGGGATGCTGACGGTGAGCGCGCCGGTCGCGGTGGTGCCGAGCCCGCCGAGATGGCCGTCCTGGAAGACCCACACCAGGGCACCGAACGCGGCGCTGAGCGACAGCATGTTCATGACGAGCGCCTTCACCGGCATCAACACGCTGCCGGTGAACAAGAACAGCAGCGCGAACGACGCCACCGCGATCAGTGCGAGCACCAGTGGTACCCGGGAGGTGATGGCGTGCACGTTGTCCTGATTCTGCTGGACGATCCCGGTGAACAGGGCCGGCGCGGGTGCGTCGATGTCCTTGAGCAGCCGAAGCTGGTCGGTGGCCGCGGAGCTGATCGGGTCCACCGTCGTGCTCAGGACGTAGTGGGCGGCCACCGGCGTGCCGGACGTGGACTCTCCGCCGACGGCGGCGACGCCGGCCACCGGGTGCCCTCCCTGATAGGTGCCACCGGGTCCGGACACCGCCGCCACCCCCGGCACCGCCGAGAGCGCGGCGCCGTAGTCGGACAGCGCAGTTGACGACACCCCGCCCACGTCGGGGAGCACGACCTCGACCTCACCGGCGGTGCTCAGGGTGAAGTTCGCCCGCAGCTCGTCGCCGACCTGCCGGGAGGAGGCCGTCGTGGGCAGCACACGATCGTCGGGATAGCCGAAGTGGGCGCCCAGGAACGGCGCGGCGAGGACCGCGAGCACCGCACCGGTCAGCAGTGCGGCGGGGATGGCGTAGCGCATCACGAACCTGGTCGACCGGTACCAGACGGTCTCCTGGGGCGCCTTGAGCCGCGGCGGCGGCCTGCCGAACAGTCGGCGCACCGGCGCGCGCAGGTCCCACGCGTCGATGCGCGCGCCCAGCAGGGTGATCAGCGCGGGTGCAAGAACCAGCGCGCCCACCGCCGACAGCAGGACGCTGATGAAACCGGCGTAGGCGACCGAGCGCAGGAAGTAGATCGGGAAAATCACCATCATTCCCAGGGAAATGGCGACGGTGAGAGCGGAATACGCGACGGTGCGCCCGGTGGTGCGCAGCGTCCACGCGAGCGCCTCCTCCCGGGAACGCCCCGAGTTAACTTCCTCGCGATATCGGGTGATGATGAACAAGGTGTAATCGATGGCCAGCGCAAGGCAGAGCGGAGTGGCGACGCTGAGCGCGAAGATCGAGACATCGGCAACGCCGGCGATGGCGCGCAGAATGGCGACGGTGCAGACCGAGGCAAACCCCGCGATCGCGAGCGGGATCAGCGCGCCTGCTCGGTGAGCTGCTCGTAGACCATCGCCTGTCCGCCGGCTTTGACCTCGACCCCGTTGTGCGTGCCCGAGACCTGCTCGGCGATGCGTGCGATGCGTCCGGGCGCCCACCCGTCGTCGCCCGCGATCCTGGCGGTGACCAGCGCGGATGTCCCGTCGCGGCTGCGTAGCGCGTCCCGTTCGGCGCCAGGCGGCAGATCCCAGTACGACAGCACCCGGCTGGCGTAACCGGATTCGGCCATCACCCGGGTGATGTCCCGCCCACGCTCCCGCGCGGCCGGTGAGTCCACCCCTGCCGGGCCGGTGACGAGCAGGATGGCGGGCATGCCGGCGGCGTCGAACCGCTCGCTGAGCACCTTCTCTGCTCTCGCCGATTCGGTAGACGGATCGCCGTAGCCGCCGGCGGGCATGTCGTTGTCCAAAAGGAATGCCAACACCGCGGCAGTCAGAAACACCAGTACGGCGCAGAAGGAAACGGTTCTCGGCGAACGCGGTCCCACGCTCACAAAACATTCGAACAACGGCGCGGTCGTATTCGTCCCCCTCCGCTTGCACGTGCCCGATGTGCCGCCGCGAGTTAAGAACTGACGCTCGATTATGGCGCGCATGACAATGCGTGCGTAAGGGCACCGGTCAATTCCCGCGGGGACAATTCTTCGATCCTGGACAATTCCGCCAATGTGTTTTCGTCTCCCCCGGCGTCCAGGAATTTGGCGGCGGCGAGTTCCCGGTGGGTGGCCGCGGTCTGCGGGCCGGCCATACCGGTGGCGCTGACGACCTCCTCGGTCAGTGCGGTGCCGTCGCGCAGCCGCAGCACGATCCGCGCGCCGATCGCCATGGTCGCTTCCTCGAAGGTGTCTTCGGTGGGGCCGAGGGAGTCCAGGAGTTGCGTGGCCGCGGCCCCGAACGCCTTGATCGCGGGCAGTTCGAGGGCTCGTGGGCCGGCCTGCCGCAGCGCCTCGCCCAGCGGCACGGTGGCCGTGAGCATTTGGGCGGTCAGCGCCAGATCATGGTTCACCCGGACCTTGTCCGCGACGACCCACCGGTCGGGGTCGCGACATGTCTGGGGCTCGAGGTCACCGGTGGTGAATCCGCCGGTCAGCAGCAACGTGCCGATTCCGTAGCCGGCAGAGAACGTCAGCGCCGCCGTCGCGGAGTCGGCGCCCACCACGTGCGGTGCGGACTTCTGGTCCAGCAGCGAGGTGAGCAGCGTGGCGTCCACCTGGACGTCGTCGATGTCCGCGGCGGCGAAGGGGCCGTGCCCGGCGGCCAGCCGTTCGGCACATTCGAACGGCGCCTGCAGATAGGCGCTGGCCGGAAACCTCTTGAACGACAAGGTATCTGTGTGCCACCGCTTCCCGAGATGCGCGACGACGGCCTCGGGCAGCGGAACGTCGGACAGCCGGGCCAGGACACCGTCGTCGGCCTCGAGCACGCCAAGCGCTCCGGTCAGCCCATGTGTCGCGGCGATGCAAGTGTCCAACGCCATGCGCACCGGGGTGGCGGCGACGAACGCCTTGGCGTCGCTGCACAGCAAGGCGCGCTCCACCGGGGTCGGCAGGATGCCGAAGGCCAGGCGTGCGGCGCGGGCCCAGCAGTCGGCGTCGGCGCCCGTCGCGTGCAGGTAGGCCGCGACGGTACCGATCAGGTGGGTGTAGGTGGCGCTCTGTCCACGGAAGAAGCTGCCGAGCAGGGTCGAGGCCTGATAGCGCATGGCGCACTCGTTGGCCGCGACGACGGCGGTGATGAGCCGCTCGCCGTCCAGGCCGGCGGCCGCGGCGTGCGCGATCGCGACCGACACCGCCGACGCCGACGGATGCCCCGAGTAGCCGACCTCGTCGTACTCCAACGCGAGCGACAGTGCCGCCAGCGCCTGTGCGCTGCGGGCGGGGTCGCGCCCCAGCGGTGCGCCGAAGGTGGCCACCAGCTTGCGGCCGAGCGGATGCCGCAGCGTCGCGCGTACCCCGGCCAGGTGCGAGATGATCTGGCTGCGCGCGAATTCCGTTGTCCGGAAAGGGATGTCGCCATAGCAAAGTGCCGCCGCCCACTCGGTGAGCTCGCCGAGCAGGTCGGCCGGAGCCCCGCTCATCGCTCCCCGCCTCACCGGTCGCCGCTCATCGCCAGCGCGATGAGTTCATCCGCGTTCATGTCGGCGATGTCCAGGTCAGCCACCGCAGGCGCGCGCGGTTCGCTCGGTGCGGGCAGGCCGATGGTGGCGGCCAGCCGCAGCGCGGTGTCGACCAGCCCGGACTGGCACAGCACGTCGAATGGCAAGCGCTGCAACAGATCTCGAATATGCGACTCGGCGTACTCGATCGCGGGCGCCTCCGCTGGCGCCGCGTCGGGCATGCTGTCCAGCATGTGCCCGGCCAGCGCGGCGGGGGTGGGGTGATCGAACACGGTCGTGACCGGGAAGGTCAGGCCGGTGGCGGCCTGCATCCGGTTGCGGAACTCCACCGCGCTGAGCGAGTCGAAGCCGAGCGACTTGAAACTCTGGTCGGCGGAAACGGTGGCGGCGTCCTCGTGACCGAGCACCGCGGCCGTGTGGCTCAGGACGAAGTCCAGGACCAGGCGTTCACGGTCGGCGGCGTTGCGGCCGGCTAGCAGGCTCGTCAGCGTGGACTGCCCGCCGGCCGGACCCGACGCAGCGGTGCGGCGGGCGGCGGCGGCGAAATTGGCCAGGATCGGCGGGACCGCCGCGCCGCGAATCGCCCGGAGGTCGACCCGCGCGGGGACGACCAGCGGGTGCCCGGTGTTCAGCGCCGCGTCGAACAGTGCGAGCCCGTCGGCGGTCGACATCGGCAGCGCGCCGCTGCGGGCGATGCGGCCCGTCTGGCGGGTTCCGGTGATGCCGGTGCGGTGTTCCCACAGGCCCCAGGCCAGCGAGGTCGCGGGCAGGCCGAGGTGGTGGCGGTGTTGCGCCAGGGCGTCGAGTGCGGAGTTGGCGGCGGCGTAGTTGGCCTGACCGGGCGCACCGAGCACCCCCGAGAGCGACGAGTACATCGCGAACACGGCCAGGTCGGAGTCCATCGTCAGCTCGTGCAGCGCGTATGCGCCGTCGACCTTGGTCCGCCACACCGCGTCCCACTGGTCGCCGGTGAGGTCGCCAAACAGCGCGTCGTCGACCACCCCTGCGGCGTGCACCACCGCGGTCAGCGGCTGGTCGGCCGGGATGTCGGCGAGCACCGCGGCCAGCGCCTGCCGGTCGGCGACGTCGCACGCCACGGCACGGACGTGCGCGCCGTGCCCCGCCAGCTCCGAGATCAGGTCGGGTGCCTCGCCGGTGCGGCTGAGCAGCAGCAGCTTCCGTGCCCCGTGTGAGACGACGAGGTGGCGGGCCAGCAGCGCGCCGAGGCCGCCGGTGCCGCCGGTGATCAGCACGGTGCCGTCCGGGTCGAGCGGGCGGGGGACGGTGAGCACCACCTTTCCGACGTGGCGGGCCTGCGACATGTACCGGTATGCCTCCGGCAGCCGGCGCACATCCCACGCCGCGACCGGCGCCGGGTCGATCGTGCCCTCGGCGAACATGCCCATCACCTCGGTGAGCATCTCGCCGAGTCGTTCGGCACCGACCTCGTGCAGTGTGAACGGCAGGTACGCGACGCCGGGGTGGTCGGCGGCGACCGACGCGGCGCTGCGCAGGTCGGTGCGGCCCATCTCGACGAACCGCCCGCCGTTGACCAGCAGCCGCAGGGACGCGTCGGTGAGCTCGTTGGCCAGCGAGTTGAGCACCATGTCCACGCCGCGGCCGCCGGTGACCGCGAGGAACCGCCGCTCGAACTCCGCGTCGCGGGAACTGGCGATGTGGTCGTCGGCCAATCCCATGGCCCGCAGCACCGGCCACTTCGCCGGGCTCGCGGTGGCGAAGACCTCAAGGCCCCACACCCTGGCCAGAGCGACCGCGGCCATGCCAACGCCTCCGGTCGCGGTGTGCACCAGGATCCGCTCGCCCTGCTGCACCGCGGCCAGATCGCGCAGCGCGTGATAGGCGGTGAGGAACGCCGCGGGTACCGAGGCGGCCCGGCTGAACGACCAGTCGTCGGGCATCCGCGCGAGCACCCGGTGGTCGGTGTCGACCGCCGAGCGGATGCCGGCGAACATGCCGAGCACCCGGTCCCCGGGCCGAAACGTCGTCACCTCGGCGCCAACGGCGGTGACGACACCGGCGGCTTCCCCGCCGAGCCGAGCCGACGGGTCGGGATACATGCCCAGCGCGATCAGCACGTCGCGGAAGTTGACGCCGACCGCGCGGACCGCGACACGGACGTCCGTGGGCGCCAGGTCGCCGAGCGGAGCGGGGTGGGCCGTCAAGTTGTCGGCGGTCAGGGTGCCCCGGCCTTCGGAGCCGATCTCCCATTCCGTGCCGGGTTCGACGGGGGTCAGCGCGCCGGCGTCGATGCGGGCCAGCCGCGGCACCCGCAGCACCCCGCGCCGCGACGCCACCTGCGGCTCGCCGGCGGCCAGTGCGGCGCGGGCGGCGGCGTCCGCGGCGGACCAGTCGTCGACATCGACCAGCAGCAGCTGCCCGGGGTGCTCGGCCTGAGCGCTGCGCAGCAGACCCCAGACGCCGGCATGTGCGAGGTCGGGGACCGCGTCGCCGCCGTCCACCGCGATCGCCCCGCGGGTGGCCACCGCGAATCGGGCCCCCCCGGCGAGCCGCTCGCGCACCTGCGAAACGATCGGCCAGACGCCGTCATCGCCGGTGCACCGCAGGATCTCCACCTGTTCGTCGGTGCTCGCCTCGACGAGTGGTGTCCAGTCCACGACGAACAGCGAGTCGTCGCTGCCGCCGCAGGGTCGCAGCATGGTCAGCGGGACACTGCGCAACGTGAGGGCGTTCACGTGGGCGACGGGGTTGCCCTGCGCATCGTCGAGCCGCACGGCGACGCGGTGGTCGCCGACGACGGTCAGCGTGACGCGCAGGCTGCGGGCGCCGACGGCGTGCACCGCGACGCTCTCCCACGCGAAGGGCAGCAGGACGTGTCCGTCCTGGACCGGCAGGTCCAGGTGCGCGGTGGCGTGCAGCGCGGCGTCGAGCAGCGCGGGGTGCAGCAGGAAATCTGCGGTTCCGGAGTCGCCCGCCGCGGGCAGTTCCACGTCGGCGAACACCTCGGCCCCGCGCCGCCAGGCCCGGCGCAGACCGCGGAACAGCGGACCATACAGATAGCCGCGCTCGGCGACACGCTCGTAGGTGCCGTCGATGTCGACGGGCACCGCCCCGACAGGAGGCCAAACCGGTTGCGTCCCAGCCGGATCGGGGGCGGCCGCGGTAAGCCGGCCGTCGGCGTGCATGGTCCACGCGGGCTGCGGGCCGTCCTCGGGGCGGGAGTGCACCGCGACGGTCCTGCCGTCGGGGCTCTGGGGGCCGACGGTGATGCGCACCGCGACGGCGCCCCGGTCCGGGACCACCAGCGGGGCGTGCAGCACCAGCTCGCGCAGGGTGCCGTCACCGCATTGGTCGCCCGCCCACAGCGCGCACTCGACCAGTGCGGCGCCGGGGACCAGCACGACGCCGCCGACGGTGTGGTCGGCCAGCCACGGGTGGCTGGCCAGGGAGAGCCGGCCGGTGTACTGCACACCGTCGGAGTCGGGCTGGTCGACGACGGCGCCCAGCAAGGGATGCGGGCAGCCGCGGACGCCCAGGCCTGCGGGGTCACCCGCCGACGCGGGCGGGTCGAGCCAGAACCGGCTGCGGGTGAAGGCGTAGCCGGGCAGGTCGATGTGGGTGGACGGACGGTCGCCCACCAGCGGCGCCCAGTCCACGGGCTGGCCGCCGACGTGCAGCGCGGCCAGTGCCTCGACGAAGGCCACCGGTTCGCTGCGGTCCTTGCGTTGCGCGGCGACGGCGCCGGGGACGGATTCGCGCAGCAGACCGGTGAGCGTCGCGCCGGGGCCGACCTCGACGAACCGGGCGGCCGGGTCGACCGCGAGCGCGGCGGCGACGGAGTCGGCGAACCGGACGGGGCGGCGGACGTGGCGGACCCAGTAGTCGGCATCTCCATACCCGCAGCCGTATCCGTCGCCTGCCAAGCGACCGTCGATGCCCGACACGATCGGCACCACCGCCGGTCGCGGGGTGACGGCGATGGCCGCCGCGAAGTCGTCGAGCATGGGGTCGATCAGCACCGAGTGGAAGGCGTGCGACACCGCCAGCCTGCTGGTCTGGCTGCCGCGTGCGGCGAGGGCGGCGGCCACCGCCAGCACCTCGGCCTCGACGCCGGACACCACCAGGGCCGCACGCCCGTTGACAGCGGCGATGTCGACGCCGGAGGTCAGTAGCGGCGCGACCTCGTCCTCGGGTGCGGCGATCGCGACCATCGCCCCGCCTTCCGGCAGGGCCGCCATCAGCCGGGCGCGGGCGGTGACCAGCGCGGCGGCGTCGTCCAGGGTGAGCACGCCGGCGACGTGGGCGGCGGCGATCTCGCCAAGTGAGTGACCCAGTACCAGGTCCGGGCGCACCCCGAACGATTCCAGCAGCGCGGCCAAGGCGACCTCGAATGCGAACAGCCCCGGCTGGGCGTATCGGGTCGAGTTCAGCGCGGCGGCGTCGTCACCCCAGAGCACCTCGCGCAGCGGGCGGGGCAGCCCGCGATCGCAGGCGTCCGCGGCGGCGTCGAACGCGGCGGCGAAGACGGGGAACGACGCGTACAGCTCCCTGCCCATGCCCAGGCGCTGGGCGCCTTGGCCGGAGAACACGAACACCGTGTTGGCCGGCGGCGCCGCCTGCCCGGTGAGCAGTCCGGGCGCGGGCTTGCCCGCGGCCAGCGCGGCAAGCCGGTCCACCTGGTCGGCATCCCTGCCGACCAGCACCGCCCGATGCTCGAAGAGCGACCGGCGGGCCAGGGCACTGGCGAGGTCGACCGGGTCGGTGTCGGCGGCGACCGGCCGCAGCCGATCGGCCTGGCCGGCCAGCGCCGCGGCGTTGCGCGCCGACAACTGCCAGACGACGACCGGCGGGCGCGTGCCGAGGCTCGGCTGATCGGCGATCGGCGCCTCTTCGAGGATCACGTGCACGTTGGTGCCGCTGATGCCGAACGAGGACACACCGGCGCGGCGCGGCTCGCCGGCCTGCGGCCACGGGCGGTTGGCCTGCAGCAGCCGGACCGGGGCGGCCGACCAGTCGACCTTGCGGGTCGGGGTGTCGGCGTGCAGGGTCGCGGGCAGCACCCCGCGGCGCATGGCCTCGACCATCTTGATCACCCCGGCCGCGCCGGCGGCCGCCTGGGTGTGGCCCAGGTTGGACTTCACCGACCCGATCCACAGCGGGCGCTCCCGGCCCGGGCCGTACACCGCCTGCAGCGCCTGCACCTCGATCGGGTCGCCCAGCGGGGTGCCGGTGCCGTGCGCCTCCACCGCGTCGATGTCGGCGGCGGTCAGGCCTGCGGCGTCGAGCGCGCGGCGGATCACCCGCTGCTGCGCCGGGCCGCTGGGCGCGGTGAGCCCGTTGGAGGCGCCGTCCTGATTCATCGCCGAACCGCGCACCAGGGCCAGGATCCGGTGGCCGTTGCGGCGGGCGTCCGACAGCCGCTCCAGCACGAGCATCGCGACGCCCTCGGCGGGACCGAAACCGTCGGAGTGGTCGGCGAAGGCCTTGCACCGGCCGTCGGGTGCGAGCCCGCGCAGGGCGGAGAACTCGACGAAAACCGACGGCGACGCCATGACGGTGACGCCGCCGGCCAGCGCCAGCGAGCACTCCCCCAGCCGCAGCGCCTGAACGCCCAGGTGCAGGGTGACCAACGACGAGGAGCAGGCAGTGTCGGCCGACACCGCAGGCCCCTCCAGGCCCAGCACGTAGGCGATCCGCCCAGAGGTGACGCTGGCGGAGTTGCCCTCCCCGACGAAACCCTGGAACTCCGGCGGGACCCGGTCGAAGAACCGGGCGCCGTAGTCGGCTCCCGACAGGCCCGCGTACACCCCGGTGTCGGTGCCCTTCAGCGTGTGCGGGTCGATGCCCGCGTGCTCCAGCGCCTCCCAGGTGACCTCGAGGAGGAGCCGCTGCTGCGGGTCCATGGAGATGGCCTCCCGCGGACTGATCCCGAAGAACGCCGCGTCGAACTGCGCCGGGTCGTCCAGGAATCCGCCTTCCCGGACGTAGCAGCGCCCGGCCACCCCCGGTTCGGGGTCGTACTCGACGTCCCAGCCCCGGTCGGTGGGGAATCCCGAGATGGTGTCGCGGCCCTGCTCGACGACGGACCACAGCTCGCCGGGGGTGGACACGCCACCGGGAAACCGGCAGCCGACGCCGACGATGGCGATGGGTTCGCCGGCCCGTTCGTCGGTCTCGGCCAGCCGGGTCCGGAGCGATTTGATCTCCCCGGCGGCCCGCTTCAGGTATGCCCGCAGGTCGTCCTCGGTCGACACGGTCGTCCTCCTCAGTTGCCGTCGATGAAGCTGAACAGTGCGCTGTCGTCGGCCGACTCCAGGTCGTCGACGCTGTCGTCGCCGCGCAGCGACTGCTCCAGTGCCCGCAACCGGCGCAGGACGGTGCTGCGGGTGCGGTCGTCGAACTCCGCCCCGGCACCGGCCTGGTGCACGGTGTTCACGGTGTTTTCTAAGCGGGCCAGCAGCGCCATCAGTTCGGCCGCGACAAGGTCGCCCACGTCGGGCTGGGGACCCAGCTGGGCGAGCATGTACTGGGCCAGCGCGTGGGGGCTGGGATGGTCGAACACGACGGTGGGCGACAGCTTGAGACCCGACGCGCTCTGCAGCCGGTTGCGGAACTCGACCGCGCTCAGCGAGTCGAAACCGAGCGACTTGAACGTCTCCTCCGGAGCGATCCGGCCGCCGCCGTCGTGTCCGAGCACGACCGCGGCTTGGGTGCGGACGAAGTCCAGCGTGATCCGTTCCTGTTCGACCGCGTTGCGCCCGGCGAGCTGGCTGGCGAGCCGAGACCGCTCGCCGCCGTCGTCGCCTGCCGCGGCTCGCCTGCGGCCGGCACGCACGAGCTGCCGGAACAAGTCGGGGACCGCGCCCGCGGCGCTCACCGCGGCCGGGTTGATCCGGGCGGGCACCAGCATCGCCTCCCCGGATTCGACGGCGGCGTCGAACAACGTCATACCGTCGTCGGAGGCGATCGGCAGGAATCCCAGGCGGTTCATCCTGGCGTTCTCTTTGCCGTCGATATGTCCGGTCATGCCCGTCTTCTGCTCCCACCAGCCCCAGGCCAGCGAGGTGCCCGGCAGGCCCGCGTGCCTGCGGTGCTGCGCCAGCGCGTCGAGGTAGGTGTTGGCCGCGGCGTAGTTGGCCTGTCCGGGTGAGCCCAGCACGCCGGCGGCCGAGGAGAACGACACGAACAGTGCCAGGTCGCGGTCGGCGGTGAGCTCGTGCAGGTTCCATGCCGCGTCGACCTTGGCGCGCAGCACCGCATCCCACTGCTCGGCGGTCAGGTCGGTGAACACACCGTCGCGCAGCAGGCCCGCCGCGTGCACGACGCCGGTGAGCGGGTGTTCGCCGGGGATACCCGCGAGCACGCCGGCCAGGGCGTCCCGGTCGGCCGCGTCGCACGCCACCACCCGGCACTGAGCACCAAGCTCCGCAAGCTCGGCGACAAGCCCGGATACGCCGTCGGCGTCCGGGCCGCTGCGCGAGATCAGCAGGAGTTCGCGCACCCCGTGACTGCTGACGAGATGCTTGGCCAGCAGCCCGCCCAGGACTCCGGTGCCACCGGTGATCAGCACCGTGCCGTCCGGGCTCAGCCGGTGATGCACCACCGGCACGTCGTCGGGTCCGGCCGCGTCGCGGTGGAACCGGGCCAGCCGGGCGGCCCGCAGTTCACCGCCGCGCAGCGCGAGCTGTGACTCCCCGCTGGCCACCACCTGCGCGACGGCGCCATCCAGCAGGGCCCAGTCGTCCACGTCGAGCAGCACCACCCGGCCGGGGTGCTCGGACTGGACCGCGCGAACCATGCCCCACACACCGGAGTGGGTGAGGTCGGCCACCGGGTCCGAATCGTCGACGGCCACCGCGCCGGAGGTCACCACGACCAGCCGGGCGTCGGCGGTGGCTTCGTCGGTCAGCCAGTCGCGGACCCGCTGGGCGACAGTCCAGAGCCGGTCGCGAACGGCGGCCCCATCGGCGGCGCCACCAGAGGCGGCATCCCCATTGGCGCACCGCAGCACCTGGGTCGGCGCCGTCATCGAGGGGTCAGCGCAGGGGTCATCGGTGATGTCCGCCCAGTCCACGATGCCGGACTCGGTGGGCACGGCGATCCAGTCGACCCGGAAGAGTGCCTCGTCGGCGATCGTGACCGCCTGCCGGTGCAGGGCGGCCGTCGAGATGCCGCGCATGGTCAGTGCGCCGACGGTGACCACCGGCTGCCCGAGCTGGTCATACAGATCCAGGGCGACGCGACGCTCACCCGGGGTGCCCGATTCGCTCCTGCTGATCCGGACCCGCACCCGCTGTGCGCCGACCGCGTGCACCGCGACCTGCTCCCAGGCGAACGGCAGCAACACCTCATCGGCTTCTGCGGCGACACCGAGGTAGCTGATGGCCTGCAGCGCCGCGTCGAGCAGTGCCGGGTGGACGGCGAAGCCGGACGCCTGTTCGCGCGCCTGCTCGGGCAGTTCAATCTCGGCGAACACCTCCCCGTCGCGGATCCACACCGCGCTGAGCCCCTGGAACACCGGGCCGTACTCGTAGCCCATCTCCAACGTGCGCTGGTAGGCGTCGGAAACGTCAACCGGATCCGCGCCGGCGGGCGGCCACTGCACCTCGGCCACGGCCGGTGCGGTCGGCGTGGTGGACAGCATGCCCTCGGCATGCAGGCTCCACACCCCGTCGACGGCGTCCTCGGCACGTGAGTGCACGGACACCGCCCGGCCGTCGTCGTCCGGCGCACCGACCACCACCTGCACCTGCACACCGCCGTGTTCGGGCACGATCAGCGGCGCGTGTAGTACCAGTTCCTTCGCGGTCGGGTGGCCGACGTAGTCCCCCGCGAACAGCGCGTACTCGATGAGCGCGGCGCCGGGCACCAGGACGACGCCGTCGACGGCGTGGTCGGCCAGCCACGGATGGGTGTGCAGGGACAGCCGTCCGGTGAAGGCCACTCCTCCGGAAGCGGGCTGCTCGACTGCCGCGCCGAGCAGCGGGTGGTCGCATTCGCGGACCCCCAGTGCGGCCGGGTCCGACTGGCCGCCCGCGGACGCGTCGAGCCAGAAACGGCGACGGGTGAACGCATAGGTGGGCAGTTCCACGCCTGCGCCGGTCCGTCCGATGTAGCCGGGCCAGTTCACCGCCACGCCCGCCGCGTGGGCTTCGGCGGCCGACTCCAGCAGCCGGGGCAGACCGCCGTCCTCCCGGCGCAGCGAGCCGCCGACGAACCAGCGGTCGTCATCGGAGGCCAGCGCCTCGCAGTTCTCGCTCATGCTGATGGCGAGCACGGGGTGCGGGCTGATCTCCAGGAACCGGCGGACGCCGTCCCGATAGGCGGCGCGCATCGCATCCTCGAAGCGCACGGTGTCGCGCAGGTTGCGGAACCAGTAGTCGGCGTCGAGCAGTTCGGGGCTGACCAGCTCGCCGCGCGCGGTGGAGTAGAACTCGGCGGTCGCCGTCGCGGCGGGGACGACCTCGCCGAGTCCGGCGCGCAGGTCGGCCTCGACCGCGTCGATCTGCGGGGAGTGGGAGGCGTAGTCGACCGGGATGCGCTTGACCCGCACCTCCTCGGCCTCGTAGGCGGCGAACATCTCGTCCAGCGCGTCGGCGGCCCCCGAAACCACGGTGGTGCCCGGGCTGTTCACGGCGGCGACGCCGAGGCGCTGCCCCCATCGGGCCAGCCGCTCACGGACCTGATCCTGCGGCAGCGGCACTGACACCATCCCGCCGGTGCCGGACAGGGCGCCGACCGCGCGGCTGCGCAGCACCACGATGCGGGCGGCCTCGCGCAGGCTCAGCACGCCGGCGAAGCACGCGGCCGCGACCTCGCCCTGGGAGTGCCCGATGACCACGTCCGGGGTGACCCCCAGCGATCGCCAGGTCTCGGCCAGCGCGATGAAGATCGAGAACAGGGCGGGCTGGACCACGTCCACTGCCTCCAGGCTGGCGGCACCCGGCTCCCCGCGGAGGACGGCGAGCAGATCCCAGTCGACGAATTCCGACAGTGCCGTCGCGCATGCGGTCAGGTGTTCGGCGAACACGGGTGACGTGGCGAGCAACTCGCGGCCCATGCCGACCCACTGGCTGCCCTGCCCGGGGAACACGAACGCGGTCTTGTCCCCGGCCGTCGCCTGCCCGGTGACCACCCCGGCGGCGGGCTCGCCTGCGGCCAGCGCGGCCAGCCGGTCCATCAGGGTGTCCCGGTCGGCGCCGAGGACGACGGCGCGATGCTCGAAGGCGGTGCGACGGGTCAGCGCGCCCGCGACTTCCGTCGGGTCCAGGCCGGGCTCGCGCTGGATCAGGTCGTGCAACCGGTCCGCCTGGGCGGCAAGCGCTTCGGGGCTGCGCGCCGACAGCAGCCACGGCACCACGGCGATCGGGGCGATCGGTTCCTGCGTGACCGGTGCGGGTTCATCGGGGTCATCGTGGGGGGCCTGCTCGATGATGGTGTGCGCGTTGGTTCCTGAGATGCCGAAGGAGGAGACGCCGGCGCGGCGCGGATGCTCGGTTTGCGGCCACGGGCGCGGCTCGCGCAGCACCTCGACGGCGCCCGCCGTCCAGTCGATCTGTGCGCTGGGGTTTTCCGCGTGCAGGGTCGCGGGCAGCACGCCGCGGCGCATCGCCTCGATCATCTTGATCACCCCGGCCATCCCGGCGGCGGCCTGGGTGTGTCCGATGTTCGATTTCACGGAGCCGAGCCACAGCGGCTCGCCGTCGCGGCCCTGGCCGTAGGTGGCGAGCAGCGCCTGGGCCTCGATCGAGTCGCCGAGCGGGGTGCCGGTGCCGTGCGCCTCGACGGCGTCGACGCCGCTGGGGTCAATGCCGGCATCGTCCAGTGCGGCCCGGATGACCCGCTGCTGGGCGGGTCCGCTCGGCGCGGTCAGCCCGTTGGACGCGCCGTCCTGATTGACCGCGGTACCGCGGATGAGCGCGAGGATCCGGCGGCCGTTGCGGCGCGCGTCGGACAGCCGCTCCAGCACCAGCACCCCGGCCCCCTCGGCGGGGGCGAACCCGTCGGCCTCGGCGGAGAAGGGTTTGCAGCGGCCGTCCGCGGCCAGGCCGCGCAGCTGGCAGAACCCGACGAAGATGTTGGGCAGCGAGATCACCGTGACCCCGCCGACCAGAGTCAGCGAGCACTCACCCGAGCGCAGTGCGCGCACCCCCAGGTGCAGCGTGACCAGCGACGAGGAGCAGGCGGTGTCCACCGACACCGCGGGTCCGTCCAGGCCGAGGGTGTAGGCGACGCGGCCCGCGGCGACGCTTGAGGTGGTGCCGGTGATCAGGTGCCCGGCGTAGCCCTCGCGCTCCTGGTACACCCGCGGTCCGTAGTCGTCGTGCATGATGCCGGTGTAGACGCCGGTGGTCGACCCCTTGAGGGTGCGCGGGTCGATGCCCGCGTGTTCCAGCGCCTCCCAGCTGACCTCGAGCAGCAGCCGCTGCTGCGGGTCCATTGCGGTGGCCTCGCGCGGGCTGATCCCGAAGAATGCCGCATCGAATTCCGTTGCATCCTCGAGGAATCCGCCGTTACGCACGTACGTCTTGCCGGCCTTGCCGATCGCGCCCTCGGTGGGGTCATACAGGCCGTCGAGATCCCATCCGCGGTCGGTGGGCAGTCCGCTGATCACATCGCGGCGCTCATCGGCCACCCTCCACAGCTCGTCGGGGCCCGTGATCCCGCCCGGGTAGCGGCATCCGATGCCGACGACGGCGATCGGCTCCGCGGCGCGGTCCTGCACCTCGGCCAGCTGGCCGCGCAGAGCCTTGATCTCGCCTGCGGCCCTCTTCAGATAGGCGCGCAGGTCTTGCTCATTCGACATGTCGGTCCCCTTCGATCAGTGGCTGGCGCCGGCGACGGGCGCGGCGGGTGCTGTCAATGGCAGTGGTTCGGTGGTGCGGCGCAGGTCGAACCAGGCGCGCTTGGGTCCGCGGGTTCGGCGCCAGTAGGTCACGCTGGATCCCGGCCAGGCCTGCCGGTTCTGCCCGCTGCGGTCGAGGAACCAGCTGTCGCAGCCGCCGGTGTTCCACACCGATTTCGCCAGCCGGGCATGCAGCTTCTCGTTGAACTCGTGCTCCACGTCGGCGCGGATCTCCAGCCGGGTCGCGCCCTCGGCGCGCATCATCTCCACGCAGGCGGCGATGTAGTGCGCCTGCGCCTCGATCACGAACAGGATGGACTGGCTGCCGCCGCCGGAATTCGGGCCCATCATCAGGAAGAAGTTGGGGAAGCCGGCGACGGTGGTGCCCAGATGGGCGCGCATCCCGCCGATCCAGGCCTGCTGGATGGTCCGCCCGCCGGTGCCGGTGACCCGTTCCTCGGCGAGCCGGTTGTCGGTTTCGAATCCGGTTGCGAGCACGACCACATCGGCCTCGTGCAGGGTGCCGTCGGCCGTGCGGAAGCCCGACGGTTCGAACGTGCTGATCGGCGAGTCGACCAACTCCACGTTGTCGCGCTGCAGCGCAGGATAGAAGGTGCTGGTGAGCAGCATGCGCTTGCAGCCCACCGTGTAGTCCGGGGTCAGCTTGGCTCGCAGCTGCGGGTCCCGAACCTGAGCGTGAAGGTGCTTGAGCGACATCCACTTCAGGATCGGCAACAGTGCCGGATGCATGAACAGGACGATGGCGGCCTCATGGCTCCAGTACGCGCCGTAGCGGTAAACCCGTTGGGTGAACGGAAGTTTGGCGAACAACCAGCGCTCGATCCGGTTCAGCTCACGATCGGGCCGGGGCAGCGCCCATTGCGGCGTGCGCTGCACCACTGTCACCTTCTCGGCGATCTCGGCGGCCTCCGGGACGATCTGCACCGAGCTGGCCCCGGTGCCCACCACCGCGACCCGCTTTCCGGTCAGATCCAGTTCGGGGTCCCACCGGGCGGAGTGCAGCACCCGACCCTCGTAGGCGGCTATGTTGTCGAAGTCGGGGATCTTGGGGTTATGCAGCGCACCGATTCCGGCGATCACCACCCGCGGACGGAGGATGTCGCCGTCGGCGGTCTCGAGGTGCCAGCGGTCGGTGTCGTCGTCATAGGTGTAGGAGCGCACCTCGATGCCGAAGCGGGTTCGCGCGGCCAGCCCGAACCGGTCGAAGACTCCCTCGATGTAGGCCCTGATCTCGGGTTGCCCAGCGTAGGTGCGGGTCCAGTTGCGATGCGGGGCAAAGGAATACGAGTACATCAGGGACATGACGTCGCAGGCGCAGCCCGGGTAGGTGTTGTACCGCCAGGTGCCGCCGACGCCGTCGGCCTTCTCCAGGATGACGAAGTCGTCGATCCCGAGCTTGCGCAGGTTCACGGCCGCGGCGATGCCCGCCAGGCCGGCACCGACGATGACGATGTCGGCGGCTTGGACGAGCGGGTCGTTCTTGGGCACGGTGTGCTCCTCGGGTGGGATGGGTGGGGGGGGATGGGTGGGATGGGTGGGAGGCCAGCGGGGTGGGGGGTGGGGGGCCAGCGGGTGGGATGGGTGGGGGGCCAGTGGGGATCAGTTCGGGGAGTCGGAGAAGCACGCCGGGACGGGGTCCGGGACGACGACGGTGAACGGTCCGGGGACGGCGGACAGGTGGTAGCCGGTGTGCGGGCCGGTCGCCAGCTCGCCGTCGTGCTCGAGCTTCATCGGGGCGCCGTCGAGCCGTTCGAGGCTGATCTCGCGGCCGCGGCCGTAGTGCACGCCGTCGAGGCCGGCCAGGGTGCCCGCCAGGGCGGCGGGGCCGAACACCTCCAGCGGGATGGCCGCGTCGACGACGCACACATCCAGCAGACCGTCGTCGAGCACCGAATCCGGCAGCAGTTTGAGCATTCCGCCGCGGTAGCGCACCCCGCCGACCACCGCCATCACGGCGGCGCACTCGCAGAGCACGCGACCGTCGACGGAGACCCGGCTCGGATAGGGCGTGTAGTCGGCGAGCACCTGGACGGCGGCGTTGAACAGCTTCTCCCGGCCGGTGCCCGGCATCGTCGCGACCAGCTCAAGGCACTCCGGGATCATTCCCGCGGAGACGCCGAGCAGGGTGGCGGTGTCCAGTTCGGCCAGATGCAGCAGGTCCATCGGACGCACCGAGTAACGGCGCTCACCGAACACCGCGCCGACGACCTGCGCCCACGGCAGGTCGTCCCACAACCCGAGATAGTTCGAGTTGCCGGTGCCTGCGGGCGCGATCAGCAGCGGCGGCGCCCCCGGACCCACCAGCGCAAGGCCGCGGGCCACCTCGCCTGCGGTCCCGTCGCCGCCGACCGACACCACAATGTCCGGGATGTCGGGGCCCGCTGCCGCGACCGCGTCGGCGGTGCACCGGGCGCCGTCGCCCGGAGCTTCAGTGCGCATCAGCTCCAGCTCGACACCCGTGTCCTTCAGAAGGCCGACGTACTCCTCCGTCGGGCCACCTGCCGCCTCGTTGATCACTGCCAGTACTCGCATCGGATGCACGACCACGCCGCCTTCGGTTGAGTTGCGCTTGAGTTGTCTTATGCCCGAAGTGAATTCGGGATCAGGTTGGTGACTCGCAGCAGGTTCCACGCCAGCGACGGAGTCAGCCTGCCTTCGAAGGCCAGATAGTCCGGGGTGCGGTACCCGGGATCCCACTTGAGCTTGTAGTCGAGCTGGCCGTGGGCCGGGTAGATCGCGTCCCCCTTCTCCGCCAGCAGCCGCATCGCCGCGTCGACGGGCTTGCTGGCCGTGGTCATCCGGTGCTCGGGTCCCAGGCCGGTGAACGGGGTGAAGCCGAAGTGCAGCCACGGTGATCCCTCGTCCCGAAACCGTTCGAGAGCAAATAGATTCGTCAGTTCCATCACTCCGGGTGTCGGGCCGGGTACCCGCCGGCTCAGGTCGTGCAGCCAGCCCGGCCGCGACCCGTAGACCGGGGAGTAGGAGATGTAAGCGATCGGCTCATCGGCCATCGTCGCGACGAACAGCCGGCGTAGCGGTTGGGCCGGGCCGCCCACTTCGCCGATCATGAACGCCATCTCCCTCGCGAACTTGCCCTTGCCGCGCAGCCAGCGGCGGTCGATCCGGTCGAGGGCATCGGCGTGGCCCGCCGGGTCCACCTCGGCCGGGGTGACCCCGAGCCGTTTGGCGCGCGCAATCTTGTTGCGCAGCTTGACGAATTTCTTGCCGCGCAGCGTGAAAGCCGCGAGATCGACGGCGTAGGACATGCCGAACTGGTTCACGGTGAATCCCTGCCCGGCGTAGAGCGGGGCGTCGGATTCGGGCACCTGAACGGCCAGGACCCGCCGGCCCTGCCGCCGTGCGGCCTCGCGGAATCGCCGCAGCAGCTCCGGGCGGTCCGCCGCCGCGGCGACCGGGCCGCCGAACTGGATCCAGCAGCGGCCGGCCTCGCGGTAGAACACCACACCGTCGACACCCGGGTCGGTGTAGCGCCGGTTGCCTTGGTTGAGGGCCAGAAAGCCGCTCGGGTTGTCGCAGTGGGCGCGCAGCGTCTCGACCGCGTGGTCGAGCTCGAGCGCAGGCATCTGCCCGGTCATCGGTCCGTCCTTTCCGCACCAGCGAGGTCGACACCCTCGAGAAGGGCCACCAGCCGGCCCCGCACGAACTCGACCAACTCCGCGGGGGTCGCGTAGTCGAACGCCACGGCCACCGGCATTCGGATGCCTGTGGCGGCGGTCAGCCCGTTGCGGAAGTCGACGGCGGTCAGCGAGTCGAATCCGAGGTCCTCGAACCGGGCCATCGGGTCGATGTCGGTGGCGTCGGGGTAGCCCAGCGCGGCTGCGAGTTCCTCGTACACCACCTCGCGCACCCGCTCGACCCGGTTGGCTTCGCTCAGCGCGCTCAGTTCGGTGAGTAGGTCCGGTTCGTCCTCGGCCGGGCGGGGTGCCGGCCCGACGGCCGGGCAAAGCCCGCGCAGCAGCGTCGGGCCGTCGCCCCTGGCGGCGTGCTCGGCGAGCACGGCCGTGTCGAGGTCGGCGGCAACCGGGTTCGCGCGGCCGTCGGCGAGGACGGCGGCCAACCGGTCGATCGCCGCCTGCTCGGTCAGTGGCCGCACGCCCGACCGGGTCAGGCGGGCCACGGCATCGTCGCCGAGTCGCGCCGTCATCCCCGCGGTGGCATCCCACGGGCCCCAGGCGACGGACTGGGCGGCCAGGTTCAGCGCCCGGCGATGCTCGGCCAGGCCGTCGAGGAAGGCGTTTGCCGCGGCGTAGTTCGCCTGCCCCGGTGAGCCGACCACGGCGGCCAGCGAGGAGCACATCAGGAACATCGCGAGGTCGTGGTCCCGGGTCAGCTGATGCAGGTGCCACGCGGCTGCGGCCTTCGCGCGCAGCACCTTGTCGAGCCGCTCTCTGGTGAGGTTGGCGAACGCGGCGTCGGCCAGGACACCCGCGGCGTGCACGACCCCGCGCAGCGGCGCGTCGGCCGGGATGGACTCGATCACGGCGGCGAGCGCGTCTCGATCGGCGACGTCGCAGGCCACCACCTCGACCTTGGCGCCCAACCCGCACAGGTCCGCGGCATCGCCACCGGAGCGGCTGACCAGCAGGAGCCGGGTGGCGCCGTGCTCGGTGACCAGATGCCTGGCGACGGCCTTGCCGACGCGGCCGGTGCCACCGGTCACCAGCACGGTGCCGCCGGCCAGGTCCAGCGGGCCGGCCGGCCGGTCGATCGAGGTGGGCTGCGAGACCACCAGCCGGGAGGCGTACGCCTGGCCACCGCGGACGGCCAGTTGATCCTCGCCCGTCCCCGCCAGCGCATCCAGCCGCTCGGGCGGGGTGCCGGTGTCGGTGTCGACGAGGACGATGCGACCGGGGTGCTCGCTCTGCGCCGAACGCAGCAGACCCCGCAGCGCGGCCGCGGCCGGGTCGACCCGGTTGCCGCCGACGGAGACGGCGTCACGGGTGACGACGGCCAGCGGCGTGCTCCGCTCGCGCACGTGGGCGTGGACGTCCTGCACCGCCCGGTGCAGCCGGTCGGGCAACGACTCGACCCGGCCGTCCCAGGGTTGCAGGTAGGTGAGCACGGTGGGTGCAACGACGGTCTGCGCGCCGGCCTGCGCGCCGGCGGGCAGCGCACTCCATTCGACGTGGTGC
Source organism: Mycobacterium sp. (assembly GCF_044223235.1). Lineage (GTDB taxonomy): Bacteria > Actinomycetota > Actinomycetes > Mycobacteriales > Mycobacteriaceae > Mycobacterium. The sequence goes on along the minus strand of NZ_JBGAME010000013.1, from coordinate 84,419 downwards.
AGCGCCGTCTGCTGCCCTGACCCGAACGTGGTCGGGTCGACCGGCCGCAGGGTCAGCCCGCCGATCCGGCCGATCAGGCCGCCGTCACCGTCGGTGAGGGTGACCGACACCCGGTGCTTGCCGTCTGCGGTGATCCGCACCCGGGCCCGGTCGGCACGGGTACGAGCCATCCACACCCGCTCCCAGGCGAACGGCAGCAGGACGGTCCCTGGCGCCAATTCGGCGCCGAGGTGGGCCACCGCCTGCAGCGCCGCGTCCAGCAGCGCCGGATGCACCGCGAACGACCCGGCCTGGTGGCGGGCCACGTCGGGCAACTCGACCTCGGCCAGCACCTCGCCATCGGCGCGCCAGGCCGCGGTCAGCCCCCGGAAGGCGGGGCCGTAGTGGTAGCCGAGGGTGGCCACCCGGTCGTACACGTTGGCAAGATCGACGGATTCGGCGTGCCCGACCGACCAGAGGCGGTGCGCGTCGGCAGGCGCGGCGGCGACGACGCTGCCGTCGGCGTGCCGGGTCCACGCTGTGTTCGCATACTCGGGGTTCGCATACCCGGGGTTCGAATAGTCGGGGTTCGAATCCTCGGGCCGGGAGAACACCGCCACCGGACGGCCGTCGTTCTCGGCACCGATCACCACCTGCACGGTGATCCCGCCCTCGGCGGGGAGCACCAGCGGAGCCTGCAGCACCAAGTCGCGGATCTCGTCGAAGCCGATCCGCGCCCCGGCGGTCAAAACCCAGTCGACGAGCGCGGCGCCGGGAACCACGACCGTGCCGCCGATGGCATGGTCGGCAAGCCACGGGTGGGTGGCCAGCGCCATCCGGCCGGTCAGCACCACCCCGCCGGACGTCGGGTCGGGGAGGGCGGCGGTCAGCATCGGGTGGTCGGTGGGCTGCGCACCGAAGGCCCGGGCGTCGCCGGCTCCCGGCACGGGTTCCAGCCAGAATCGCTTGTGCGCGAACGGATATGACGGCAGGTCGAGGTCCGGCACCGGGCCGTTGCCCAGCAGCGGCGACCAGTCCACCGTGCCGCCCACGACGTATCGGGCGGCAAGGGCTTCGACCAGCGAGCGCACCTCTGGGCTTGTGCTCCTCGCGTGCGCGGTTTGATCTGTGCTCCTCGCGTGCGCGGTGTCTTGATTTGTGCTCCTCGCGTGCGCGGTATCGTCGCCACCCGACAGCGGGATCGCGGTGGCGGCCGCGTTCCGCAGCAGCCCGGTCAGTGCCGTGCCCGGTCCCACCTCGATGAATACCGCATCGGGGTGCGCAGCGAGCACGGTGGTGACCGAGTCGGCGAACCGAACGGCCTTGCGGGCGTGGCGAACCCAGTAGCCGGGCCCCGCGTAGCCCGAGGTGACCAGTCGCCCGTCGAGGTTGGAGACGATCGGAAGCACCGGATCCATCGTGGTGATGGACTCCGCCACCCGGCCAAGTTCGGCGAGCACGGGCTCCATCAGCCCGGAGTGGAACGCATGGGACACCGGGAGACGTTTGATCCGCTTCCCGCGCGAGGCCATGGCGTCCGCGACGGCGAGCACCTCGGCCTCCGGGCCGGAGACCACCACCGACTCCGGGCCGTTGACGGCGGCGAGACTCACCCCGTCGGTCAGCAGCGGCGCTACCTCGTCGCCCGCGGCGGCGATCGCCACCATGGCGCCGCCCCGCGGCAGCGCCGACATGAGCCGGGCCCGGGCGGTGATCAGCGCGGCGGCATCGGCCAGGCTCAGTGCGCCCGCGACGTGGGCGGCGGTGAGCTCGCCCAGCGAATGGCCGAAGACGATGTCGGGGCGCACCCCGAACGACCCGAGCAGCGCGGTGAGCCCGACTTCCACGGCGAATAGCGCAGGCTGGGCGTAGAGCGTGTCGTCGAGTGCGCCGGAGTCGTTGCCCCAGAGCACATCTCGCAACGGACGGGGCAGGCCCGCGTCACAGGCCGCGGCGGCGGCGTCGAAAGCCTCGGCGAAGACCGGGAACGCCGCGTGCAATGCGCGACCCATCCCGATCCGCTGGGCCCCCTGACCCGGGTACACGAAGACAGTCCGCCCGGCGGCGGCGGCCCGCCCACACGCCACGCCGCGGTCCCCGTTGGCCAGCGCAGCCAGGCCTCGGTCGAGTTCCCCCCGGTCGGCCCCGACGATCACTGCCCGGTGCTCGAACACCGTGCGGCGGGCCAGCACCCTGGCCACGTCGGCGACGGCCAGGTCGGTACGTTTCGCGAGAGCCGCGCGCAGGTCGCGGGCGCGCTCGGTGAGCGTGTCCGGCGAGCGCGCCGACAGCACCCACGGCAGCGCCGGAGCTTGAGCGGGTTCGCCGGCCAGCGCGGGGGGCGCCTCCTCGAGGATGAGGTGCGCGTTGGTGCCGCTGATGCCGAACGACGACACCGCGGCTCGCCGCGGGCGGCCCGGATCGACCCACTCCCGGGACTGCCGCAGCAGCCGCACCGACCCTGCGGTCCAATCGACTTGGCTGGTGGGTGCGTCGACGTGCAGGGTCGCCGGCATGATTCGGTGGCGCAGCGCGCCGATCGCCTTGATCACCCCGGCCGCGCCCGCAGCAGCCTGGGTGTGGCCCAGATTCGATTTGACCGACCCCAACCAGGCCGGTTCCGTGCGGCTCTGGCCGTAGGTGGCCAGCAGCGCGTTGGCCTCGATCGGGTCGCCCAGCGGAGTGCCGGTGCCATGCGCCTCGATCAGATCCACCCCGGAGCCGATGACGCCCGCATCCGCCCACGCGGCGCGGATCACCTTGCGCTGAGCGGATCCGCTTGGCGCGGTGAGCCCGTTGGAGGCGCCGTCGGAGTTGACCGCCGATCCGCGCACGACGGCCAGCACCCGGTGTTCGTTGGCGCGCGCGTCGGACAGCCGTTCCAGCACGAGCATGCCCGCGCCCTCGGCGGCGCCGAATCCGTCGGCCCGCTGCGCGAACGCCTTGCACCGTCCGTCGGGCGCAAGCCCGCGCAGCGCCGAGAACTCGACAAAGGCTGCCGGGGTTGCCATTACGGTCACCCCGCCGGCCAGCGCCAGTGAGCACTCCCCTGCCCGCAGCGCGCGCACACCCAGGTGCAGGGTGACCAATGAGGACGAGCACGCGGTATCCACCGACAGTGCCGGACCGCGCAGGCCGAGCACGTAGGCCACCCGGCCGGACAGCACGCTGATCGAGTTGCCCTCACCGATGTGCCCGCGGTATCCGGGCGGGCACCGGTCGCCGAACCGCCACGCATAGTCGGCGCTGCACACGCCGGCGAACACGCCGGTTTCGGTGTCGCGCAACGACCGTGGGTCGATGCCCGCGTGTTCCAGCGCCTCCCAGCACACCTCCAGCAGCACGCGCTGCTGTGGGTCCATCGCGGCGGCCTCGCGCGGGCTGATGCCGAAGAACGCCGCGTCGAATCCGGGTGCGTCGGCGAGGAATCCGCCGTCGCGGACGTAGGAGCGTTCGGGCGTGCCGGGTCGGGGGTCGAAGATGGCGCCGAGATTCCAGCCGCGGTCGTCGGGGAATCCGGAGACGGTGTCGCGACCATGCGCAACCACGTCCCATAGTTGCTCAGCGGACGACACCCCACCGGGGAACCGGCAGCCGATGCCCACCACCGCGATCGGCTCCCGACCGCGGGCCTCGGCGTGCGCGAGTTTCGTTTGCAGCGAACGGTTCTCGGCCAACGCGCTGCGCAGCGCGGCGACCAGGCGTTCGTCGGTGGCGGTCATGAACTTCCCTCCCTAGACCACGCGGTCGACGGCGGGGGCCGCGCCTGCGTGTTTGATCGCCTTCCAGTTCGCATGGCCGTAGTCGAAGGCTGCGTAGTCGGCGATGAACCGTTCGAACGCCGGATGCGTGACGGGGTCGAACGCCAGCCCGAACGGCTTCGGGTAGTTGTTGAACATCGCCCTGTCCACGCAGAGGTGGGTGGGGATGCCCAGCAGCGCCCACTGGAATCCGAAGACCTGGATGAAGGCGATGATCACCAGCCCCTGGGTGACGGCGCTGTGCAGCACGTTGTAGAGCACGTAGTAGGTCTTGGCGATCTGGCCGTCGGGGCTGCGGTGAAAGGCCAGCAGACCGGGGACGGTGCCGATCAGGTCGATGTAGGCGAACAGCGCGATCGCGAGCCAGAAGTTCAACGTGTCCCAGTTCGCGATCATCAGCCACAGGCACGCCAGGAATCCGAGGGCGTACTCGGCCCTGGCGTTGAGCGCCGTGTATTTGGTGAAGAAGCGGTTGACGGTGTCCATCCCGGTGCATCCGTCCTGTCAGGCCTGCAGCTGGCCGGCCGGCTGTGGATCGCGAATGGTTCCGCCGAAGATCTTCGTGATGATCGCGCTCATCGCCTGGCGCAGCACCCGGATCGCGACGGGGTCGATGATCGATTCCAGACTGGGCACGCCGAAGTCGAACGTCGCATTGAAGGTCAGCAGCACCTCGTCACCGTCGGCCTGGGTGATCACCCAGTCACCCTCGAAGAAGTCGAAGTCGCCGTCGGTCTGCTGGAAACTCAGGGTGGTGTTCGCGTCGTCGTAGAAGTCCCGCTCCGACCAGCGCAGCAGGCCGTTGCGGAAGTAGATCTCCCAGTGCGTGATCGCCTGGTCCGGTTCGGCGACAGGTTCGTTGATGACCGATTTCACTTGCTGCGGTGCGGATCTGAGGTAGACATCGCTGTCCTTGAGCCGCTCGTAGACGTCTTCGGGGCGCCATCCGCTGACGACGCTCTCGATGGTCACAGTTTGCATTCGGGTGTCGCTCCATTCCGGTCGGTGGCATCGGTATCGGCTTCGTCGTCGGCGAAGTAGCGGCCCAGCGTCTCGAAGCCGTACCGGACCGCGGCCTCGATGGCGACGATCTGCTCCTCTTCGATGACTGCAGGCGGGGTGAACCGGATGACGGTGGCGTTGTTGGCCGAGTGGTTGGCCATCACGCCGCGCTCGATCAGGCCGAGCATCATCTCCCCGGCGTAACCGCCGTCGGAGAACTCGATGCCCAGCAGCAGCCCGACACCGCGGACGTCCTTGACCACCCCGGGTGGCGCGGACTTGGCGGATTCACGGAAGCTCGCCAGCAGGCGCCTGCCGATCAGGTCGGCCTGGTTCACCGCATCGTGGATCTCCAGTGCTTCGATCGCGGCCAGCGCGGCGGCGGTGGCGATGGGCGCGCCGCTGAATGTCGACTGGTGCAGCAGCGGGTCCTTTTCAAAAGGCGTGTAAGCCTTTTCGGTGGCCAGCACCGCCGAGATCGGGACCACACCGCCGGAGAGCGTCTTGCCGACGAGCATGGCGTCGGGGTGCACGTCCTGACCACTGATACCCCACATTCGCCCGAGTCGGCCCATACCGGTGAGGATCTCGTCGATGATCAGGAAGCAGTCGCGCGCGGCGCAGATCCGCGACACCTCGGCCAGGTAGCCGGCGTCGGGAACGATCACTCCGCCCTCACCTTGGACCGGCTCGACGATGAAGCACGACGGCGGTGCGCCGTCCAGCGCCCGGTCCAGGGCCGCCGCGTCATTGAAGGGGACCTCGACCACGTCGGGGAGCAGCGGCCGGAACGGCTGCTGATAGATGGGCCGGGCACTGACGCTCAGCGCGCCGAGGGTGCGGCCGTGGTAACCGCTGGTCGCGGTGATCACGCGGCGGTAGCCGTTGGCCCTGGCCAGCTTGAGCGCGCTCTCCACCGCCTCCGCGCCGGATCCGGCGAAGTACACCTTTTCCAGGCCGGGCGGGGCGATCGACACCAGCGCCTCGGCGGCGCGTGCCACCACGCCGTCGATGAACAGCCGGGCCGAGATCGGGTGCGTGCGAACCTGTTCCACCACCGCGTCGACGACGTGTTGGTTGGTCGAGCCCAGCAGGAACACGCCGTAGCCCGCGCAGTTGACGAACTTTTCGCCGCTCTCGGTGATCAGTGTGGCGCCGTGTGATGTGCGCTCGATATGGCCGCCGAACATGCGTGACATCGCGGCCAGCCGGGTGCCGAGCGTCTTGCCGTAGATCTCCCGGATCCGGTCCTGCTCCTCGGTTGTCGCGGCGGCCTCCTCGTCGCTCGCGTGGGCGGCTCCGTTGGTGTGCGCAGCTCCGTTGGTGTGCGCAGCTCCGTTGGTGTGCGCAGCTCCGTTGGCGTGCCCCGCCCCATTCGTGTGGGGGGCCCCGTTCGTGTGCGCCGCGCCGTTGGTGTGAATTATGGCCGCGCCGTTGGTATGTGCTGCCGCGACCAGCCGCTCGCCGGGTGCCTTCAGCGACATCTGCTGGCCCAGCAGAGCACGCTCCAACTCCTCGACCACCGCATGACGTGACGGCGGGTGGAAGGCCAATGCATTGGTCGCGGCGGCCAGGTAGCCCACCATCGGGTCCTTGATGAACTGCATGCCGCCCAGAATCTCGACGGCCGAGGACACCGCCCGCCGCACCGCACCCTGTGCCGAGTAGCGGGCGATCAGCGCCTGCGGCAGCGTGTCCAGCGACGCGTTGTCGCGGTCGACCAGTGAGGCCACCCGCTCGAGGGCGAGTGTGGCCGACTCCAGTTCGCACGCCGCGGCGGTGCGGTCGGCGGCAGTGCCCTTACCGGTGCTGATCAGCCGGTCCACAAGTGAACTGGCCATTCCGATGTAGGAGGCCGAGATCAGCAGGGTGAACCAGATCATCCCCTTGGCTTCCACCGCATCGACGGTCAGCCCGGTGCTGTCCTCTGGCCGCACCACCAGTTCGTCAGGGATCTCCACGTCGGTCAGCACGACTTCGTCGCTTTCCGCACCGCGCAGAACCGGGGCGTCCCAGAACGGGCGCACGCTGATCCCGGGCAGCTTCGCGGGCAGCACCACGATGCCCAATCCGGGTTCGCCGCCGCTGCCGTCGTGCAGGGCCACGCTGGCCGACATCAGGTCCATCGAGCGCGACAGGCTGCACGGTTTCTTCGATCCGTTGAGCACCCAGTTCTTACCGCGCTTGTCCGCCCGCAGGGTCGGTGACAGGAAGCCCTGTCCGGACAGTCCCTCGGCGAATGCCGACGACATCAGCAGCCGATCATTGGCGATGGCGTCGAGGATCATCCACTCGAAACCTTCGAAGTTGTCCTCGACCGAGACCAGGGCGGCGACGGAGAAGTTGTGCATCGTGGTGGCCACCGCCAGCGACGGAGCCAGCGCGCCCATCGCCCGCACGCAGTGCACCGCCTCCAGCGCGGTGGCCCCGCCGCCACCGTGCCGTTCGGGCACGAGGATTCCCGGGCCGCCCCTGGCCCGGAAGCTGGCCAGGCCTCGGGTGCTGTCGCTCTCCAACTCGGCCGTTCCGATCTCAGCCAGATCGTCGACCAGTCCGGGCAGCTTGGCCTCCAACGCGGCCGTGTATTTGTCCAGGAAGCTCATCGAGCCACTCCTTCGTCGTGGGTCTGTGGTGGGTTGACTGACGGCCAGGCGGTCATCGGCGGCCGATCACGCTGGAGAACACCGCGGTCCTCGGCTCGACCGCGGTGGCGATGCTGATGGCCTGCAGGTGGCTGGTGCGCAAGGCCGGGTAGTGCGCCTCGCCGAACGGTCCGCCGGTCAGGCCGGTGCCGCCGTGGGTGGGCAATCCCGCGACCTGTCCGATGTGGCTGTCGTTGAACTTGAGAATGCCGCCATTGGTCAGCGCACGGCTCAACTGCTCAATCGTTGCCGGATCGCGGGTCCACACCGAGTTACGCAGGCCATAGCGGTTGCGGTTCATGAAGTCGATGCAGTCCAGCAGCAGGCCCTCGTCGCCCAGTGCGTCCGCGTCGGGGTCGACCACGACGACGGGCAGTACCGGGAAAAAGGTTTCCTCGCGGACCACGTCGAGAACCTCCGCGGCGGCCAACCCGTCGATCCGCACCAGCGTGGGCTCGATGAAGAACCCGGTGTCGTCAGGGGTTCCGTCGATGTCCAGCCGGCGGCCGCCGCTGACCAGGGTGGCTCCGGCGCCCAGCGCCTCCTTGAGCACGACTTCGAAGTCCGCGGATTTGATCACCGGTGACAGCAGCGATTGGTCGTCCTCCGGGTAGCCCGGCCGGATGTCGGCGACCGCGTCGACGAGCCCGGCGATGACGTCGTCGGCGACGTCGCGGTGCACCAGCGCGTACTTGGGCACCATGCAGATCTGCGCCGACCCGTAGAAGCACTCGGTCAGGGCGGTGACCGCCAGGTCGACCTCGGCGTCACGCCAGACGAGCACGCCGTCATTGCCCGCGAGCTCGAGGATGGCCTTCTTGCCGCGGCTCGTCCATTGGTTGCCGACTGCGATGCCGCGGGCGGATTCCCCGAAGAACATCAGGTCGTCGACGTCGTCGCTGTCCAGCCAGTGGTCGAGGACGTCATTCGGGTTGGCGCAGACCACATTCAGCGTCCCCGACGGCGCTCCCATGTCGGACAGCACCGGCTGGGCGATCTCGCGCCACAACCACGCGGTCGCCAACGGCGCGCTGCGCGGGGCCTTGATGACGACGGAGTTCCCGGCCACCAGCGCGCCGATGGCCAGCATGGAGTTGGCCGCCGCCGCGTTGTGCGGCGGATGGACCGCCACAACGCCGTCGGGCTTGCGGACCAGTCTGGTCTCCCGGGCACCGACCTGGACGACCTCGGCCAATTGGCTGCGGTAGCGGGCGAGGTTCTCGTTGGCAGTCATCTCGATCGCGCTGGAGACTTCCCAGACGGCCAGGCGGCGCGGATGTCCCTCGGCCATCAGCTTGTCGATGAACTCGTCGGCATATGCCGTGATGCGAGCGCCCAGCCGGCGGGCGAACTCGATCCGATGACCGAGGTCCGTCACCGCCCATCCCGGTTGGGCCCGACGAGCAGCGGCAGCGGCATCGGTCAACTGGGCCGGCGAGCTCAGCCCCACCCGACCCGCCACCCTTGGGTCGTCGGCGCCGGTCCCCAGCCCCTTGTCCAGGTTGCGCTTGAGCCTGAGGGCGGCGATCTCGTCGCGCAGTAGCGCGCTGGCCCGGATGACGTAGAGCCACTTGTCGTGGCTGCCGTCCTGACCGTCGACGAGTGATGGATAGCTATGCATCAACGCTCCTTGATCGCGCAGAAATAGGGGTGGCCGCGAACTGTGTTGGATGCCAGAAGTGTCGAATGCCGATGACGGCTCCCACACGGGTACTGCGCTACTCGCATTTGTCCGAGGGACGTCCCGTCGGGCAAGTAGTTGCACTCGAAATAGTCTCGGCGCGGGATGCAGCAACCTCGCGGGGGGCAGGTCTATGCCTGGCAGCGCCATCTCCCGGCCGACTTCTGCGCCGTGGTCGTGAAACCGCGTGCGGCAATAACCCTCACGCAGATCTGGGCGCAGGCAATCGGCTGACGGTACTGGGGTAAGGCGTGCTAGCTGGGTCGTGGCTCAGCTCAAGCTGATGTCGCTGAGGTCGATCGAGACCACGAGCTCATCGCGGATTGCACCGCCTCGGGCGTCGGCACGGTAGGCCCTGCGTTTCGTCGGAATCTTGATGCCCTCGACGTCGACGATGTCGTCAACGTACTGGACGGCCGAAAATCCGCCTGCCACGTCGACCCTGTAATCATGGCGGCGCAACAGGTGATCGTCTCCGAAATAGAACTCCTGAAGCGAAGAGTGAGTGGCGATTTCGGATGGAAACTGCGCCTGCAGGCCGACCCAGGTCTCCCCGTTGTCCTCGAGCGGGGCGGTTCTGCGCACCGATACGCCGTCCAGCCCCAACAGAAATGGGGTGGTGAGATAGGTCCACAGCGCGTAGCCGTTGAAGTACGCGCGGTGGAGCGGGTCCCACGGGGTGGCGAACGTGTGGCCGTCAAATGATTCCCGCGGCCTCAGCCGCTCGGAAACGACTCGGCCGTCGATCTTTTCGATCGCAATGCGTTCCGCAGTGAACTCGGTTTTCTGATCGTCAGCACCGAACGGGCGCACCGATGCCCACTCCTGGTCCAACGCGACGGTCATTCGCCGGGGAAGTGAATCCTGCGGTTGGCCCTTGATGGCCCACAACCCTCCCCCGGTGACGATGGTCGCGTGCACCTGGTTGAACCGTCGCCACTTGTCGAGCCCGCCGTGCGCATCGATCACCGCGCTGAGCAGCTCGTCCATCAAATCTCCTGGCGTCGATCAAGTGCCCGCGTCCGAGCGATTCGTGTCCGGATGGGTTGAGCGTTCGCCCACGGGGCGGAGCTCCTCAAGCGCCCTGGCGGAGTCGCTGCCCGGATCGGCGCGATACATGAGCACGTGCTCCCCACCGGGATACGGTGCGTTGAGCCGATTCCGGTGCAGACTGAGCTCGCCGACCAGTGGATGACGGATGCGCTGAATCCCTACGCGGTAACCCACGCCGGCCTGACGCCACAGTTCGCGGAAGCGCGGGCTGATGTCGGACAACTCGGCGACCATCGCGCGCAGGTGAGGATCACTCGGATGGGGACCGCCGAGTTCCCGCAACCCCCGTACCGCGTTTTCGGTCGCCTCATCCCAATCCACGTACAGTGCCCGGGCAGCGGGGTCCAACAGGCGCCAGCGCAAGAAGTTCTGGCCCGGTGTGAACTCTGGCGACAACGCACGGGCGATCGGATTCGCTGCCAGGACATCCTGGTACCTGTTGGCCACGATGGCCGGCATCGCAAACTGATCGATGAGGTCGGCCAAGTCGTGTGCCCCTGTTTCCAGATCAGGGACATCCGATCCGGTTGGGCCGGCCAGATCCCGCAGATACCTTTTGGCTTTCGCATCGAGCTGCAGGGCCCGCGCGAGCGCGTCCACCACTTGAGCGGAAGGATTGGTGACACGGCCCTGCTCGAGTCGCAGGTAGTACGCCGAGCTGATGCCCGCCAGAATTGCGAGTTCCTCTCGGCGCAATCCCGAAACGCGCCGCCGCGCGCCTGCGACCAGTCCGACGTCTTCGGGACGCAACTGTTCACGCCTCGCGCGCAGATAATCAGCGAGAGCGCTGGGCCTCTGTGCCACGACGCGATCGTAAGACTGTCCCTGCCAATACCACCATTGATTGGGGGGTTGTCGGGGGTTCCCTCGCTGGAATTCTTGGCTCATGCAATGCGCTCGATCGGGTGTAGACAACCAACGCACCGTTCAGAGGACATCAGATGGCCACGATTCTCTTTCACGAGACGAGCACCGCGACACCCGAGCAGTTCATCGCCGGACTGACCGACTTCGGTTCCGGCCGATCGGAGCTCTTCCCGAACAGCTCCGACGCGTATCTCATCGTTCATAGCCTTGGAACCACCGATGCCGATGTCACCGAAGGATCGCGGGGCATCTGGGAACGCCTGCACTACGACTGGTCGAACCCCCACCACGTCAAGCTCACCACCACCGACTCCAACGTCTTCGGTGGCGCGTCCGGCCACAGCTACAGGCTGACGCCCCTGCCCGACGGAACGACACAGATAGACGTCATGTTGATTCGCGAAGGCAAGAACTTCAGAGGGCGAGTGATCGCGGCGGTGCTGGGAAGCATCGGAAAGCGCTCGCTGGCCAAGGCTTTCGCCGGCAGTGTCAAGGCCATCGAGGCCCGCGCCAACGTCGCGTAGTGGGACGATGCCGGCGCATGCTCCTAATGAGTCAGCAACCCGCGCGAGCCACCAGTGGCGAGCCCAGCAATCGTAGATCGGACTCCGGTTGTGACATCGACCAGCGGCCTTGACGTCGACTCCCGGCGGCTCGTCACACCCCCGATCCGCGGGCGGGCACCCGAGCTGACGATGATCGGCGCGCTGGTGACGGCGGTAGCGCAGGGACGCGGTGGCGTGCTCGTCATCGAAGGTCCGCCCGGCATCGGAAAGAGTCGGCTACTGACCGAAGTCCTCGCACTGGCCGACAAGGCCGGGGTCCGGGCCTTGTTCGGCGAGGCATTCGAGGATCAGCAATCGGTGCCGTTTTTCTCGCTGTTCACGGCGACGCTGGGCGCCGATCCGCCCATGGCAGACATCGACGCGTTGCGCGGGCTCGGCAGCTCGGCCGACTCCAGTTACTGGGTGGTGCACCATCTTCAGGACGCGATACATGCGGCCGCCGCACAAAGGCCGCTGGCGGTCGTGTTGGAGGACATCCACTGGGCCGACAACGGCACGCTGCTGGCGCTGCGGTCGCTGGTGACCGCGCGGCATGCGGCAGTGCTGTGGATTCTGACCGCGCGGAGCGGCGCCGGTGGGCCGGCCGTGCACGAGACCCTGGCGGTGCTGCGACGGCTGAACGCCACATTCCTCGAGGTGCCGGCCCTGTCGCCGGATGCGGTCGCCGACATGGTCCAGGATGCGGTAAGGGCGAAGGCGGACGAGTCGCTGCTGACCTTCGCAAGGAAAGCGCGCGGTAATCCGTGCCTCGTCAGCGAACTCATCGAGGGTCTGCACGATGAGGGTCGGCTCGACGTCAGAGGCGGCCGCGCGGTGGCCACCGGAACCGGCCTGCCGCGCCGCCTGAGCTTGAATATGCAGCAGCGACTCGACATGCTCTCGAGCGGGGCGGCAGAAGCGGTGCGGGTGGCCGCGGTGCTTCCGGACCGGTTCTCGGCCAGGTTGCTGGCCGGGATGTTGGAACGGCAGCCGGCGTCGTTGATGTCGGCGCTCGCGGAGGCGGTACGGGCGGGTTTCCTCGTCGGCGATGGAGACCAGCTGAGGTTCGGGCACAACCTGGTGCGCGAGGCCACCCGACAATCCCTGCCGCAGTCGCTAGGCCGGGCCATCGAGCGCCAATCGGCGTCGATCATGCTCGCTATGGGTGCGGCCCCGGCCGAGGTGGCCACACAGCTCGCCCGCAGCGCCGAGCCCGGGGACCGGGAAGCGATCAGCACACTGCGTCAGGCCGCGCAAGCCGTTGGCCAAAGCGATGCGAACGCGGCCGCAGATTTGAGCAAGCGCGCGCTTGAACTGATGCCCGCCGATGTCGCTGAACACGGGCGGGTGGTCGCTGAAACCGTGACGCTGCTCAACCGGGCCAGACGGTACGAGGAATCCGAAGAACTGGCCGTCTTGGCTCTATCGAAGGTCCCCGCCGAAGACGAGGCCGAGATCCGCCTTCGACTCCCGGCGTTCACCAGGCACAGCACGCAACGACGAATCGAGGAAAATCGACGAGCGCTCGAGCTGAGCGGTATCAGCGAAGTGACTCGGGTCCGCCATCTGGCACTACTCGCCTACAACCTGATGTTGGACGACAAGGATGGGCGACAGCGCGCGGCAGCCGAGAAGGCGGCCGCCGCAGCGGAGGTGGTCGGTGATGTCGAGTCGAAGGTCGTCGCCAACCTCACCCTCACGGCTTTCGACTGTGCGGCCGGAAATGTCTGTCACGCCCTGCACAGCCTGCAGGAGCTATGCGCCCTGGGCGAGACGAATGAACTGCCCGTGGCACATCTGTTGGCGGCGAATTACCACGCCAACCTGCTGGCATTGGTGGGTCGGCTCGACGACGCCGCGAAACAGGTCATCGACGGTGTGCAGCGAGCCCGACAAAAGCGCAATGAGATGGTGCTCGATGTCTGGGCCGCGATCGACGGGATGGTCCACCTGGCTGCGGGACGGTTGACCGCAGCCCGCGCCGCCGTGGAATCCCTGCCGCCGCCGGAGCGGACAGGTGCCACCGAGCTTGACATGATGCGCGTAAGTATCATGGCCGAGGTCGCATTACGCACCGACGACCGACAATTGTTGCAGCAGATGCTTTCTCACGCACACGATGCCTACTCAAACGGTGCGTCCGCGGTTCGTCGGACAGCTGCCTACGTACTCACGCTGGCGGCCTGGCACCGTAACGACATCCCTGACGCGTTGCGCTGGTCCGGTGAAGACGTCGACCTATTCGGCACACCGCCGACGCCCCAGACATTGGACCAGGTGGTCTTGACCGCGCGGATCGCCACTGCCGCAGGTGATACCGGGTGTCACGCGCGGGTCGTCCGCGCGTTGGCGAAGCTGCGGCATGACGGGCCGGCGGTACCGCTGTTCGCCGCTGTCGCCGGATATGTCCACGCAATACTCGAAGGCGATGCCGACGCGCTGGTGAATGCTGCGAATGCCCTCGAGCCATCGTCACGGCCGCTCCTGTACGCCGAGGCCGCCGAAGATGCCGGCGGCCAACTCATCCGCGCCGATCGCCGCGACGAGGCGCTTGATCAACTCAACGCGGCATTTGATACCTTCACGCGCCTGGGCGCAGTCACCGACGCGCGCCGGGTGGGCCGCGAGTTGCGCAAGTTGGGTGTCGAACGGCGCATCGTCAGTCAGCCGCGAGCCAAGACGGGTTGGGACAGCCTTACGGATTCGGAGCTCAAGGTCGTCAACCTCATCGCGCGGGGCGCGACCAACCGCGCCGCCGCTGACCAGTTGCATATTTCTCTGCAGACGGTCAAGACTCACGTGCACAACGCTTTTGGCAAGCTCGGCATCAATTCACGCGTCCAGTTGGCGCATTTGACGCACTGATCTGGCGCCCCGCACACATCCCAACAGCGCGGCGGCAGACTAGCTGTGCCGTTTCCGCACACTGACAGTACTCGCACACTGGTAATAGCCGGCCGCACAACACATTAGCCGACCCCTGTTCGCACCTGTGCCTACATCCGCCCGGCCCTAAATATCACCCCTCGGGTGATGGCATTGCGCTCCCAGCGCGACGACCGTGGAAGTTGTCACCACCAACGCGCTCACCGTGAGCACGCTACAAACAAGAGGGAACGCCATGACCGTAACGGTGAACCTGCCGCCAACACCGCAGCCACATCTGTGCGCTGGACAGCTGCCGGCGGATTTCTACAACTACGAGGAACTGCTGTCGGATTCGGAGCGAGAGAGGATCGGTCGCATCCGCGACTTCTTCCGCACCGAGGCCGCACCTGTCGTCGACGGCTACTGGGCCCGGGCGGAGTTCCCCTTCGAGCTCGTAAAGGGCTTCGCGAAGCTGGGTCTGCTGGATTGGGCCGACCCCGACTCGGTGGAGCCCCGGCCGAGCAACCTGCTCACCGGCATCACCGCCTTGGAGATGGCACACGCCGACCCGTCGCTGTCGGTGTTCTTCGGTGTGCACGCGGGCCTGGCGATGGGAACCATCGTCACATGCGGGTCCGAGGAGCAGAAGCGTCGATGGCTGCCTGCGATGAGCCGGTTCGAAAAGATCGGCGCCTTCGCGCTGACCGAGCCGCACGGCGGCTCCGACGTTGCGGGTGGCATGGAAACCACCGCGCGTCGCGAGGGCAACGAGTGGGTGATCAACGGGGCCAAACGTTGGATCGGTAACGCCACGTTCGCCGACCTCGTGGTGGTGTGGGCCCGCGATGTCGAGACGAATCGTGTGCTGGGCTTCGTGGTGGAGAAGGGCACCCCCGGGTTCACCGCGACGAAGATCGAGAACAAGTTCGCACTGCGGATCGTACAGAACGCCGACATCGTGCTGGACGAGTGCCATGTTCCCGAGGGCAACAGGCTTCAGAACGCGAACTCGTTCAGGGACACGGCTGAGATTCTGCGCCGAACCCGCAGCGGTGTGGCGTGGCAGTCGGTGGGCGTCCAGTTCGCCGCCTACGAGATTGCGCTGCAGTACGCCAAGGAGCGCGTGCAGTTCCACAAGCCGATCGGGTCGTTCCAGCTTGTTCAGGACCTGCTGGTGAAGATGCTCGGCAACGCCACCGCATCGGCGGGGATGATGGTGCGCCTGGCCCAGTTGCAGGACAACGGGGTTTACCGCGACGAGCAGTCCGCACTGGCTAAGGCCTACTGCACGATGCGGATGCGCGAGGCCGTCGGCTGGGCGCGGGAGTTGCTGGGCGGCAACGGCATCGTGCTGGACTACAACATCGGCCGTTATGTCGCCGATGCCGAGGCCCTCTACTCCTACGAGGGCACCCGGGAGATGCAGACACTGATCGTCGGGAAGTCCGTGACCGGTCTGAGCGCGTTCGTGTGAGGGGATGAAAGTGACCACACAGCCAACGCAGACAACGCAATCCGTATTCTCCGGCCTGAGAGTCGTCGAGATAGCCAGTTTCATCGCGGCTCCGGCCGCGGCGACGATGCTGTCGGACTTCGGTGCCGACGTGATCAAGGTCGAGCCGCCGGGTCTGGGTGACCCCCAGCGACTGCTGAGCTCGGTGCCGCCGAGCCCGGCAGCACCGGGAAACTACAGCTGGCACTTGGCCAACCGCAACAAGCGCGGCATGTCCGTCGACCTCAAGTCAGAGGGTGGTACGCAGATCCTCAAACGTCTGGTCGAATGGGCCGACGTCGTGATCACCAACTTCCCGCACGGTACCCGCGAGGCCCTGCACCTGGGCTACGAGGAGGTGTCGGGCTGGAACCCGCGGGTGATCTACGCCGACATCACCGGATTCGGCGACGCGGGACCCGACGCCGGGCTGCCAGGTTTCGACCTGACCGCCTTCTGGTCGCGCAGCGGGCTGCTCGCCTCGACCCGCGATGCGGGCGCCCCACCGACATCTCCACCCTGGGGCAGCGGCGATTACACCACCGCGACGGCGATCTACGCGGCTGTCACGACCGCGCTGTATCACCGCGAACGCACCGGGCTGGGCGCCAACGTCGGCACCTCGCTGCTGGCCACGGGCGTGTGGGCGACCGGAACGCTGGTGTCAGCGGCCCTGGCCGGCGGCAGGCCGTACGAACTGCATGACCGCAACAGACCGGTGAACGCGCTGAGCAATCCCTATACAAGCGGCGACGGCCGATGGTTCATGCTGGCGGCTAAGCAATCGGTGTGGCCCGCGTTGGCCAACGCCATCGGGCGGTCCGACCTGTTGGCCGATCCTCGCTTCGCCGACGCCAAGGTCATCGGCCGGCACGCCGCGGAGCTGGCCGAACTGCTCGACGCGGAGTTCAGGGCGCAACCGTTGGCGCACTGGAAAGAGGTTCTCGACCAAGCCCGTATCCCCTACGGCGTCATCCAGACCGCCGCGGAGGCGGCCGCCGATCCGCAGCTGCGCGCCGCCGACATCGTGGTGCCGATCGAGGGTGCCTCCGACCTGGAGTACACGGTCAACAACCCGATCACCCTGCGCGGGCTGGCCAGGGTGCCCGCCCGGCGCGCACCCGAACACGGCGAGCACAACGACGAAGTCCTCGCCCAGCTCGGATTCGGCGTCGAGGAGATCGCCCAACTACGGGAACAGAAAGTGGTTCCCCCTGCAGCAGAACAGGAGACAACGAGATGACCGCAACTGACGTATCGGCGGAGCTGGTCGTGACCGAACGTCGCGATGGCGTACTGACGATCATCATCAACCGTCCAGCGCAACGTAACGCCGTCAACCGCGAGGTCGCTGTCCAACTGGCCGCCGCCCTGGACCAGCTGGACGCCGACCCGTCACTGTCGGTGGGAGTGCTCACCGGAGCAGGCGGAACGTTCAGCGCCGGCATGGATCTCAAAGCGTTCGCAAGCGGGCAGACCCCGATCCTCCCCGGACGTGGGTTCGGCGGGCTCACCCAAGCCGTGGTGCGCAAGCCGCTCATCGCGGCCGTCGAAGGATGGGCACTCGGCGGGGGCTTCGAAATGGCGCTGGCCTGCGACCTGATCGTCGCCGCGGACACCGCCAAATTCGGCCTGACCGAAGTAAAAAGGGGACTCATCGCCGGCGAGGGTGGCGTCATCCGCCTGCCGCATCGACTCCCCTACCACGTCGCCCTCAAGGTGCTGCTCACCGGCGAACCGATGTCGGCCGTCGATGCCAACCGGTACGGCCTCGTCAGTGAGCTGACCGCATCCGGCGCCGCAGTGGCCGGCGCGCGGGAGCTTGCCGCGCGCATCGCCGTCAACGCACCGCTCGCGCTCGCGAAGGTCAAGCAGGTCTTGCGAGAAACGCAGGGCCTCAATGACGCCGAGGCGTTCAAGCGCCAAACCGAGGCTGCCCACAGCCTGCTGGACACCGAGGACGCGCACGAAGGAGCGCTGGCCTTCGCCGAGAAACGTGCACCCGTCTGGCGCGGGCGCTAACCGACCAACCGACGTAAAGGATTGACAATCATGGTTTCACCAAAACCTGTGCAGCGCATCGCCATCGTCGGTACCGGCACCATCGGCGCGAGCTGGGCGACGCACTTCCTCGCCCGGGGTTTCGATGTGACGGCCACCGACCCGGCGCCGGGCGCCGAGGCGGCACTGCGGACCTACGTCGAGGGTGCGTGGGAGGCCGTAACGACGCTGGGGCTGGCGCCGGGCGCCTCCCCCGACCGACTGAAGTTCACCTCCGACCTGCCTTCGGCCCTCGCCGATGCGGACTTCGTCCAGGAGAACGCGCCGGAGCGCCCGGAACTCAAGATCACACTGTTCGCCGACATCGACGACGCCACACCGCCCGACGCGATCATCGCTTCGAGCTCGTCTGGGATCACCATGAGTGTCATGCAGGCCCAGTGCCGACGACCGGAGCGGACGGTCATCGGCCACCCGTTCAACCCGCCGCACATCATCCCCCTCGTGGAGGTCGTCGGCGGGACGAAGACCGCCCCGGAAACGGTCCGGAATGCGATGGCGTTCTACGCGTCGATCGGAAAGAAGCCCATCCACCTCAAAAGGGAGTTGCCGGGACACGTGGCCAACCGCCTACAGTCGGCGCTCTACCGAGAGGTCGTTTATCTGATCGACCAGGGGGTGCTCGACGTCGCCGACGCCGACGCCGCGGTGTCCTGGGGCCCCGGGCTGCGCTGGGGTGTCATGGGTCCCAACCTGCTGTGGCATCTTGGCGGCGGCGCTGGCGGCATCCAGCACTTCATGGACACCCTGATGCCGCGGATGGCCGCCGGGTGGCCAGGCCTGGGCAATCCACAGTTCACCCCCGAGCTTCGGCAACAGATCGTCAACGGCGTCCTCGCAGAAGCGGACGGCCAGTCGGTCGAGCAACTCGCCGCCCACCGCGACGAGATGCTGTTCCGCCTCATCGCGGTGCGCGCCGAATAGGGAGAAGCGATGCTGAGCGTGATGTATGGCGCGCTGGCGATGACGCCCGCGACCTTCGCCATTGCCGGTTACGTGCTGGTATCTCGCCACTGAGCGGCGCCGACCGGCAGCATCACGCCCAGCATGCCGCGCTAACTGACGCGTCAAAGACATTGCCACTCTTATTGATTAGTCGAAAGGACAACAACGATGACTCACCACACCGACAAACTGTTCGTGCTCGAAGCCAGTGGAGGCGGGCGGCTGTTCTCCATCAACTCCGACGGATCCGGCAAGACAATCCTTGTCACCGGATGCGCCGTCCCCGACGGCGTCGCAGTCGACCTGGAGGACGGCCACATCTACTGGACCAACATGGGAGTGCCGCCTGCCAACGACGGCTCGATCGAACGTATCGACCTCGACGGAAGCAATCGCACCACCATCGTGCCCAGCGGCGGCACCCACACCCCCAAGCAGCTGCATTTCGACACCGTAGGCCGCAAGCTGTACTGGGGCGACCGCGAAGGTATGCGGGTCATGCGCTGCGACCTCGACGGCTCCAACATCGAGACGCTGGTGCAGACCGGCCAGGGCCAAGACGACCGCCGCGACGAAACCACATGGTGCGTCGGAGTTGCCGTCGACCACGCCGGTGGCCATCTTTACTGGACCCAGAAGGGTCCGAGCGATGCGGGGCTGGGCAGGATTCTGCGGTCCGGGATCGACATTCCCACAGGAGAATCCGCGACGCACCGCAGCGACATCGAGGTGGTGTTCAAAGGCCTGCCTGAGCCGATCGACCTCGAAATCGACCACACCACAAGAATCCTGTACTGGACCGACCGTGGCGACCCGCCGCTTGGCAACACAGTCAATCGCGCCCCGTTGGACGACATCGGCCGCACCGAACCAGAGATCGTCGCGACCCACCTGATGGAAGGAATCGGCATCGCGCTCGATCCAGCCCACGACCGGATGTTCGTCACCGACCTCGGCGGCAACATCTACGTCGCTGCTCTGGACGGAACCGGCCACCGACCCGTCCGCGCCCTCCAAGGCAACCTCACCGGCATCGCGTACGCCGAACTATCCAGTCGGGGTGTGACCGCGTGAGGAGCCACAGATGAGTGTCAACGGGTGCGTCGAAGGCCCTTTCCCGATGATGAACCTCGTGGGCCTCGAACTCAGCTCAGCGAGCGCAGTGCCTCGAGCGCCCTTTCGGAATCGCTGCCGGGTTCGGCGCGGTAGAAGAGCACGTGCTGGCCGCCGGAATGCGGGATGTTGAGCCGATAGCGGTGCAGATACAGGTCGCCCACCCTCGGGTGGCGCATGTGGATGACACCCACCCGGTAGCCCACGTCCGCGCGCGCCCACAACTCCCGGAACCGCTCACTGGCGGAAGATAATTCGTCGATGATCGACAGCATGCGCGGGTCGTCGGGGACGCTGCCTGCCGCTTCACGCAGCCCGCTGACCGCGACCTCGGTGGCTTCGTCCCAATCGACGTAAAGCTCGCGCGCGGCGGGGTCTAATAGCCGCCAGCGCAGGAAGTTTGTTCCCGGTTCAAAGCCCGGCGACAACGCGCGGGCGACGGCATTGGCCGCCAGAACGTCAAGGCGGCGGCTGGCAACGATCGCCGGCATCGGCAGCTGATCGATCAGTTCCGGCGCGCCGTCGTCGGGTGCCTCGACACCGGTATGGTCCCGTCGGGCGGCGGACGACCCGGCGAGCTGGTGCAGATACTCAGTGGCCTTGATGTCCAGTCGCAACGCCCGCGCCAGCGCGTCGAGAACCTGAGCCGACGGGTTCTTGTCGCGGCCCTGCTCGAGCCGCAGATAGTAGTCGGCGCTAATGCCGGCCAACAGTGCCAGCTCCTCACGGCGCAGGCCCGCCACCCGGCGCCGCGACCCGGCCACCAGCCCGACATCCTCGGGCCGCAGCCGCTCACGCCTGGCACGCAGGTAATCGCCCAGCGCGTTGACCTTGGCCGACACCACGCGAGCCTAATCCTGTCCACGCCACTCCCAGGATCAATTCGGCCTTCCAGCTTTAGCGCAGCTGTCCCACCGTGGAAAGAGTCAGGCCACAGCCGCGATCCACGAAAAGGAAGGCAGACGATGCATCGAGAGGACGTCGAATTCGCCGTCGAGGGCGGCGTGACCCTGCGGGGCTGGCTGTTCGTTCCCGAGGGGCGGCCGCCGCATCCGGCCATCACCATGGCGCATGGCTTCGCCGGAGTGAAAGAACACGGCCTGGAGCGCTTCGCGGCGGCGTTCACCGCGGCGGGATTCGTCGTCCTCGTGCACGATCACCGCGGATTCGGCGCCAGCGGCGGCACACCGCGATCCGATGTCGACCCGTGGGTGCAGATCGCCGACTGGCGCAGGGCGATCTCCTTCCTGGAGAGCCAGCCGATGGTCGATGAGAGCCGAATCGGGTTGTGGGGCACCAGCTATGCCGGTGGGCACGCGATCGTGCTCGGGGCCACCGACCGGAGGCTGCGCGCGGTGGTCGCGCAGGTCCCGACCATCAGCGGCTATCAGCAGAGCCTGCGGCGCGTCGCTCCCGATCTGGTGCCCGCGTTGGAGGCCGCCTTCGCCGACGACGAACGCCGACAGTTCCACGGCGCACCGCCGGCCACCCAGGCCGTGGTCAGCGCCGACCCGTCGATAGCCGCCGCCTACCGCGCGCCCGACGCCGTCGCGTTCTACACCCAGCCGGTGCCCGAGGGTGCGTGGGAGAACGCCGTGACCCTGCGCTCCTCCCGAGCCGCGCGTATGTACGAGCCGGGAACCTGGATCCCCCGCGTCTCCCCCACACCCTTGCTGATGATCGTGGGACTACACGACACCATCACCGTCAGCGACCTCGCACTCGCCGCCTACGAGCGCGCGCTGCAGCCCAAGAGACTGCTCACCATCGACGGCGGACACTTCGAGCCGTATCTCGCACGCTTCGACGAAGCCGGCGGCGCCGCCATCGCATGGTTCCGCGAGCACCTCACAGCGGAAAACCTCTGACCCCGAAGGGAAGTTGTCTCATGTCCGAACTGCACTACGAGGTTATGGTCAACGACGGCGTGCGACGCCAGCGTGACCAGCGGCTGCCCGACGGCAGCCCGATCATCTCCTCACCCGTCGCCTCGACCCTCATCTACGGCCGGGACGATGCCGTACTCGTCGACCCGCCGTTCACGTACGAGCAGGTGAGCCGCGTCGGCGATTGGATCGAAGCCTCCGGCAAGAACCTCACCACCGTGTACGCCACCCACGGGCACGGCGACCACTGGTTCGGCACCGCCCTACTGCAGCAACGGTTTCCGCACGCGGTCGCTTACGCGACCGACGGCACGATCGCGATGATGCATGACCAGGCCGCCGCGGGCCGCGCACAGCTCTGGGACGTCGACTTTCCCGGCCAGATCCCGCCCACCCCCGTCACCTATCGAACGGCTCCGGTAGACGGGATCGAGCTGGAGGGCCACCGGCTGCACGCCGTCGAGGTCGGCCACACCGACACCGACGACACGACGGTGCTGCATGTGCCCTCCATCGGCCTGGTCGTTGCCGGCGACGTCGCCTACAACGGGGTGCACCAATACCTGCTCGAAAGCGGCCACGGTGGAATCGACGCATGGTTGGCCGCGCTCGACAAGGTCGAAGCGCTGCAGCCCGGGGCTGTGGTGGCCGGCCACAAGAACAGGGTTCTCCCCGACCTCCCGGCCATCATGGACCAAACCCGTAGCTACCTACTGGACGCTCAATGGCTCCTCGCCGAGAGACCCACGCCCCAGGTCTATTTCGACGAAATGATCGCCCGCTATCCCGACCGGCTCAACGTGGGCCCGGTCTGGTACACGGCCATCGCACTTCTATCCGAACCCAGCGGTCGCTGAAGGGAAATCCCATGACAAACAACGCCACTCAGTCGCACCCATCGGTACGGGACGAGGTCACGCACTGGTTCTTCGAGGACTACCTGCGGACCTGGATCGGCGTCGGCGCCGGCACGATCGCGCGCGGGCCAGAGTTCATTCTCGACTACTGGGGGGTGCCCCTGCACTGGAGCGAGGACCGGAGCAGCCGGTGGCTCCTGGATGCGCCGGCGGTGGTGGCCGAACTGGACGCGCTGCAGACCCGGTTGCGCGCCGAGGGCTACGCGCACACCTCGGTGCCCGACCGCAGGGTGACGGTGTACCACCGCAACGGCGCCTCGATCGAGGTGATCTGGTCCCGGTGCCGCACCGACGGTACCGAGATCGAGCGGGTGGCCGCCCACTTCGAGGTCGCACGGGGCCACGCCGGATGGCGGATTGTCGGCCTGCAGGCGGCACCCACCGCGAGCGGCTCGCTGAAAACACTCTGGCCGCAAACCGATTGACCACCAACACCATCAGGGAGACAGTCATGACCACCATCGACCCCACGGATCTCGATCCCACATCGAGCTACAAACTTCTCATCGGCAGCGTGCTGCCCCGAGCTATCGCCTGGGTCAGCACCAGGTCGACTGACGGAGTGGGAAACATCGCGCCGGTATCGTTCTTCACTGTCGTCGGACGCTTCCCACCGGTGCTCTCCATCTCGCTGCAGCCCCGCTCCGACGGAGTCACGCTGAAGGACACGTTCGTCAACATCCGCGACACCAACGAGTTCGTCGTGAACATCGCTTCGATCGGCCAGGCGGACGCTGTGCACCGCTCCGCCTACGAGTTCGACACCGCCGTCGACGAGTTCGAGGCACTCGGCCTGAACAAGGCCCCCTCCGAGGTGATCTCCGCCCCCCGCATCGCCGACGCCCCCATCTCGTTCGAATGCGTCGTCGACCGCATCATTCCGATGCCGCCGCTGCCCGACCATGTCGTGTGGGGACGGGTCAAGCGCATCCACATCCGCGACGACCTCTACCTGTCCAACGGGCGCATCGATGTGGGCGCGCTGGGAGCGTTCGGGCGACTCGCGGGCGAATACACCCTCGTCGACAACATCTTCTCCACGCCACTGCCCGACGAGCTCGTCGATGAACTCACCGCGCAGCGCGCGAGCCGCCTCGACGCACGCGCGAGCGACTATTCACCCATCGACACGCCCGAGTGGTCCCCCTCGGGCGCGACCACGACGGCGGCGAAATGACACCGTCAGTGTCCGGGTTCACCGTCACCCGCACGGTTGGCGATACCGCCGCCGCGCCGACACTGTTGCTCATTCACGGCTTCCTCGACGACGCAACGGTGTGGGACGGCCTGGTCGACTCGCTGGGAGGTGAGCTCGCCAGCGTCCGCTACGACCTGCCCGGGTTCGGCGCGCGCAGCGGATCGCTCGCCGCTGCGCACAGCGTGACGCTGCGGTCACTGGCGGCCGAAGCCGGCGGCATCCTCGCCGGCATCGACGGGCCGGTCGTCGTCGTCGGCCAGAGTCTCGGCACGCAGGTGGCCGAGTTGGTTGCCGCGCAGCATCCACATCAGGTGTGCGGACTCGTGCTGATCACCCCCGTCCCGCTAGGCGGCACCCGGCTTCCCGAGGAGGCGGTTGGTGCGTTCCGTGCCCTCGGCGGTGACCGCCATGCGCAGCGCTCGGTACGCGCCGAATTGTCGCCTCATCTCAGCGAAGAGCAGCTCGACCGGCTCGCCGAAATCGGAGAGCCCGTTGCGGCCAACGTCGTCTCCCACTACGTCGACGTGTGGAACGACGGGATCAGCGGGGCATTCGCCGACAGCGCATTCAGTGGTCCCGTGCTCATCATCCGCGGCGGCGCCGACGCGTTCGTGACCGAGCAGCTGGTCAGTCAGATCAGTGCGCGCTTCGCCGAGGCCGTCGTGAAAGTCATTGACAAGGGCGGGCATTGGGCCCACGTCGAATTCCCTGGGGCGGTCGCGGCGGTGGTCCTCGACTTCGCCGATGCGATCACGAGGTGATCCCATGACCGGGGCGCTGGAACACAAGGTGTTCGTCACCGAGCAGATCGCGCAATCGGGACGATGAGATTCGCGAGGACTATCTCGGGGATCGATGCTGCCCTGGATCAGGCGGTCATCAATGCGTGGTCCAGGTACGGCGTGACATTGCCCATCGCGCGTGCGACGTAGTCGTCCTTTTCTCCGACCGGCGCGACATAGTGCAGGGCGTCGGTCGCTGCTTCGACCCCTTCCAGGCGGGCGATCATCCAGGCCGCGAGATAGGCCGAGGACAGGCAACCACCGGCCGTGGCAACATTGCCCTTGGCGAACAACGGTTGATCGAGCACTTCGACGCCGGCCGCCTGGACCCACGGCTTCGACACCAGGTCGGTGCAGGCGGGGACTCCGTCCAGCAGCCCGAGCTTGGCCAGCACCAGCGTGCCGGAACACTGTGCACCGAGCAGTTGCCGGGTCGGATCGAGGCGCAACTGCGCCATCAGCGCGTGATCCTCGACCACCTCGCGGGTCCGCCTGCCGCTGCCCACGATGACCGCGTCCGCGGCGCTGGCTTCGTCAAGCGACACATGGGACTCGATGACCACGCCATTCATCGAGCGGACCCGCGGGCTGGGACTGGCGATCGATACCTGCCAGCCCGGCTTGCTGATTCGGTTCAGAACACCGAGTGCGATCAAGGAGTCGATCTCGTTGTAACCCTCGAAGGTCAGGATGGCGATGTGCACGGTCGTTGCTTTTCTGCCGAAGTGATGTCGTCGAGTCGAGCGTAGGATCTTTAATCCAATACGATCAAAATATTGTCATGGATACAATGCCACGGTGGTTCGCGCGCGATACAAGGACGTCGTCGACGCATTCGCGGCCGAGATCCGAGCCGGCAAGATTCCGCCGGGCACAAGGTTGCCGACGCATCGGGAGCTGGCAGCCCGAGAAGGACTCGCCCTGGTCACCGCGACCCGGGTCTACGCCGAGCTCGCGGCGATGGGCCTTGTCAGTGGCGAAGCCGGCCGCGGCACCTTTGTCCGGGAATCGTCCCTACCGCACCGTGACGACGTCGACAAGCGTGCGTTTGCCGACGACGTCGTGGATTTGAATTTCAACTATCCATCGCTGCCCGGACAGGCCGATCTGCTGCGAAACACGTTGCGAGGCCTCGCGTCCTCGGGTGATCTGGAGGCTCTGCTGCGCTATCAGCCCCACGGCGGCCGTCCGCACGAGCGGGCGTCGGTGGCGCTTCACCTCGAACAGCGCGGACTCAGCGTCCCCGCGGATCAGGTACTGATCGTCAGCGGCGCGCAGCACGGATTGGCGGTCACGGCGCTGGCGTTGCTGCAACCCGGTGACGTGATCGCGGTCGACGCGTTGACCTACCCGGGATTCAAGGTGCTCGCCCACGCATACCGCCTGGAACTGGTGCCCTTACCAGCGGCAACAGACGGCCCTGATCTGAACGCGCTGGCGCGGCTGTGCGTCACACGGCGCGTCCGAGCGGTCTACACGATGCCGACGCTGCACAACCCACTCGGGTGGGTCACCCCCCGGCGGTCGCGTGAACAGTTGGTGGCGATTGCTCGCGAGCACGGACTTCTCATCATCGAAGACGCCGCGTACGCGTTTCTGGTGCACCGGCCACCGCCCCCATTGGCCCTGCTGGCGCCGGAGTCGACAATCTACGTCTCCGGGCTCTCCAAAAACGTGGCAACCGGACTTCGCTTCGGATTCGTGGTAGCCCCAACACCATTCATCATCGCACTCGAGCGCGCGATACGCGCTACAACCTGGAACACCCCGGCGCTGATGACCACGATCGCCACCGGATGGCTCAACGACGGCACGATCGCGGACCTGGAGGCGCACAAGCGTGCCGACGCCCGTCGGCGGCAAACCGTCGCTCGCGACGTTCTCGATGGGCTGCGGGTGGTCGGACATCCCTCGTCGTACTTCCTGTGGCTCCCGCTGCCCGGCGAAGCCCGCGCCGACCAGGTGGCGGTTGCGCTCATGCGCGAAAACGTGTCGGTGTCCACAGCAGAACCGTTTGCGACAACGAAAAGCCCGCCGCATGCGATCCGGATAGCACTCGGGTCGGTGAGCCTGGATGTTCTCGCCCATACACTTGACACCGTGAGACGGGTGATCGGCGACCACACATACTGACCGGAGCACCGCAGCCCAGCGGATAGGACCATACCGTGCGAATTACCAGTCATGGTCGGCTCTTTCATAGCTGCGCACCCAGCGTCCGCCCCAACGCACCGCGCCGGCCTCCTCCTTCGGGCGGCACCTGCGGGTCGTCGGCTCCCCCATGACGCTGCCTCTCACTGGCGCTTGGTGGATCGACACTCTCCTCGGCGTCACCGCCGCACTGGTGCTGTGTTGGGTGGCGCTGGCGGTCACGCTGGCCGCCATCCGGCCGCGCGGCGACCTATTGCCCGAGGCTTTGCGGCTCCTACCGGATCTGCTGCGACTCATCCGACGCCTCGCCTCGGACAACACCCTGCCCAGCGGCGTGCGGATCCGACTCGCACTGCTGCTGCTCTACCTCGCTTCGCCGATCGACCTGATACCCGACTTCATCCCCGTTCTCGGCTACGCCGACGACGCGATCATCGTGACCGCCGTCCTGCGCAGCGTCGTGCGCCGCGCCGGCCTACCCGCGCTCCGCGCCCACTGGCCAGGCACCGACGACGGATTCACCGCCCTCATCCGGCTCGCCGGGCTCGGCTGACCGGACACACACCGTGTGGCGCTGGATCACGCCAGGTACCACAAAACTGTTGGCACACTGCATCATTCAACAAGCATCAATATGCGCAACCAGTGGTGCCAGCGGGACGACGATCCGGATCCGTCAGAGTTCGCGCGCCGAGGTCTGCGCAACGGCGCTGACCGCTACGCGCTGATCGTCTCGAGTCCCGATTCACCCGCGTTGTGCAGCAGGAACGCGAAATCGACGGTGTCCCACGCCGTGGTGTAGAACTGGGTCTTCAGCGCCCACGCACCGTCTTCGACGTTGAGCAGATCGGCAACCTGGTCGTAGCCGTAGTAGACCACCGACACCGGCCCGGTGGTCAACAGCAGCTGGTTGATGGCGACCTGCGCGCCCGCCTTGTCCCCCTGTGCCGCCAGGATGAGCGCGGGCACGATCTCGATGATCGGGACGACGGTGTTGACCCACGGCACGATCTGGGTGCTGCGATAGCCCAGCTCGTACACCTCGCGGACGAACGGCCGCACCGCCGCGGGCAGGGGATCCAGGATCGCGTTCCTCACGCCAAGCACCAAGGGCGGCAAGCCCTTCGGGTCGGGGTCATCGGGACGGAACGGATCGGACAACGGATCGTCGGCGCTGGCGACCGCAAACGGAGTCACGGCGGCAGCCAGGGTGACGGGCTGCGCGAGAACCGACGCGCCACCACCCGCGGGGTTCCGGGACAGCGGCAGACCCGACTGTCCCCTGTTGTGCAGCAGATCCACGAAGTCGAGTACATCCCAGGTGACCCGGTAGAACCCGTCCTTGAGCTCCTGCGCCTCGTATTCCAGGTTGACGAGGTCGGCGACCTGGTCGTAGCCGTAGAACAGGATCGACACCGGTGTCGTGGTGACGAGCAGGTTGTTGATGATGCTCTGGCTGGCGTCCCGGAACAGCACCGGATCACCGCTGACCAGGTTCGGGATGTCGCCGGCGATATTGGTCAGCGGCACCACCACGTTGACCCACGGGATCATCTGGGTGACGCGGTAGCCGAATTCGAAGCCTTCCCTGACCACCGGCTGCACCGACGGCACCGGGTCGACCAGATCCACTGCCCCCTGCTCGAGCTGCCAGACCAGTTCGGGCATGTCGTTGGGAATCGGGTCGGCTGCCCGCAGCGGGTTCCAGTTCCACGGCACGGGTGCGTTATTGGGCAGATACCAGCTGTCGGAGGGCGCCAGCGCGTCCTCGACGGTCGGGGCGGCCTTGCCGGTCGGGGCTGGCTCAACGGCCGGATCCGACGGCGTAGTCACCGACCCCAGCGCCTCGCCGATGGTGGCGGCGACCTGTGATACCCCGGCCGCCAGGTCGGCGAGAGGGTCGGAGGTGGCAGCCGCACTCCGCTTCGCCGGTTCCACACCGGCCTGGACCAGTTGGGTGACGGCCGGTGGCTCATTCGCGGGCTCCGCCTGCGAAGAATCCTCCGGCGTGACGGCGGACTCCCCAGGCTCCTCAGCGTCCTCAGCGTCCTCAGCGTCCTCAGCGTCCTTGACCGGCGTCGCCTTCTTCGGCGGGTTGCTGGTGCTGAACTGCTTCTGCAGGTTCTTGACGACCCCCGCCTGGTCGAACGCCTTGACCGTCGGCAGCTCCTTGGCGATCCCTGCGGCGATCTTCACCAGCGGACGCTTGGGAGCGGCGTCGGCTTCGCCGACGTCGCCGGCCCCGGCCGACCTCTCGGACGACGTCAACCCCGTCGACTTCACATCGGAGGATGCCGCGGCAGGCGACTTCGCCTCAGAGGACTTCGCACCAGAGGACTGGGCCTCGCCTGACTTCGACTCGGCTGCGCTGGGCTTCGACTCGCCGTCGTCGGCCTGCGCAACGCCCTGTCCCGCCACTGCGATGGCGGCACCGACCCCCGCGGCGACCGCGGCGCCGCCGATGTACCCGATGTATTTACCTGACGGCATCGTCATCCCTTCGTGGACCACTGGCATCGTATGGGCCGCGGGCCGCGTCGGCATGACCGACGCCCGATTTGCCGTCTGTCCGCCGGATACGCCCCGATGAATCGCACCCGAAAAAATGGCACGCCGGGCGGTGTCGACCTCCAGGTCGACCTCCAGGTTGACCGCTAGCGTTCACCCCATAAGCGCGAAGCGCTGACGCTACCCGGAAGAGGTGGGCTCACGTGGCCGAATCGAGTGCGCAGCGCCAACTCACGGCGTTCCGTCTCATCTGGCGCAGTCTGGGCATGCTCCGACCGGTCGGCGCCCTGATCGTGCTGCTGTCGCTGATCGGCGTGATCGCCTCCGCCCTGCCGTACATCTCGGCTGGTGCGTTCGGGCCGATGATGCAGGCCGTCGCCGACGCCGGCGCGAACGGAAACCTGACCGGGGTGTGGGATGTCCGCGGCCCGCTCGTCGCCAGGAAGGACGGTCTGCTTCGCTCGCTCGCGGCGCCCGTTCCCTTCGTGGTGCTGCTCGCGACGTGGGCGGGTTCACTCGTGCTCGCGCAGCTGATGTACCTCGTTCAGGCCTGG
This sequence comes from Mycobacterium sp., assembly GCF_044223235.1. GTDB lineage: Bacteria > Actinomycetota > Actinomycetes > Mycobacteriales > Mycobacteriaceae > Mycobacterium. The sequence goes on along the minus strand of NZ_JBGAME010000013.1, from coordinate 54,414 downwards.
GTCGGGACCAAGGTGGAACGGGTGCTCGTCACCGACATCCGCCAGCGTGTCCACGACCATGTCCAGACACTGTCGCTGGACTTCTTCACCGGGTCGAGCAGCGGCGCACTGATACCGCGGGTGACCGTCGAATGCACTGGCGTGCAACGCCTTCTGACAGACTGCCTGCTGTCACCGCTCATCGACGCCTTCGTACTCATGGTGGCGATCGCCTATCTGCTGACCCTGTCATGGCAGATGACGCTCGCGGCGCTCATTCTCACCCCCGTGGCCCTGCTGACGCTGAAGTACGCGGGCCGCGGCGTTCAGCGGGCCACGCTGCAGGAGATGAAGGCCGACCGCGCGATGTCCGCAGAGCTTGAGCAGACGATCAGCGGTATCGCCGAGATCCAGATGTTCAACGCCCAGCCCATCCGCAGCAAGCGGTTTCACGCGCTGTCGGACCGCGCCGCGAAAGCCTCGGCGAGAAGCGTGGTCTGGATGCAGGCCACCACGAACGGTTCCCAGGTGTTCGTCGCGCTCAGCACCGTCGTGGTGTTGGTGGTCGGCATCGGGTTCAGTTCGAGCTTCGGTCTCACCTTCGCCGGCCTTGTCGTGTTCGCGGGCATGGTCCCGACGATGTTCGGGGCCGCGCAACGGGTGATGGGCGCCTACACCGTGTACCAGTCGGTGGCGCCCAGCGCGGCGGCGACCTACGAGCTGCTCGACACCCGCCCGTCGGTTCAGGACCGCACGGACGCCATCGCGCTCGGCGAGGTGCACGGCAACCTGGTCTTCGAGCACGTCACCTACGGATACCGGCCCGGGCAAAAGGTCCTCGACGGCCTGTCGTTCTCGGTCAGGGAGGGCGAGACGGTGGCCCTGGTCGGTGGCATCGGATCGGGAAAGTCGACGGTGTTCAACCTCGTGCTGCGGTTCCTTGACCCGCAGGGTGGCCGAATTCTGCTCGACGGCAACGACATCAGCGAGGTGACGATCGAGTCCCTGCGCGAGCAGGTCTCCAAGCTCGCCCAGTTCCCCTTTTTCACCAAGGACACGATCCGCGAGAACGTCCGATTGGCACGACCCGAGGCCAGCGACGCCGAGGTCGAGGAGGCCTGCGTGCACGCCCATGTGCACTCGGTCATCATCGACCCGGCCAAGATGCACGACGGTTACGACACGATCATCGACGTGCAGGTACCCTCCGGCGGCCAGAAGCGGCTGATCGCGCTGGCGCGCTGCTTGTTGCGCGAGCCGGAGGTCCTGCTGCTCGATGAACCCACCGAGAACCTCGACGCCGATCAGCGCGCCAGGCTGACGGGCGTGATCCGCTCCTATGCGCGCGACCGCACCTGCATCGTCATCAGTCACGACATGGACTTCATCGCCGCGGTCGCCGATCGGATCCTGGTGATCGAGGACGGGCGCATCACGCAGGCAGGCGATCATCGCACGCTGATGGCCGAGGGCGGTCTCTACGAGAGGCTGTACGACGCACAGAACGTCGACCCCGACCTCGTCCACGGATCAAAGACGGACGGGTCGAAACAGCCTGAGCTGAACGCGGGACCGGCGACCAGCCTCGACGAGTAGAGCCGAGTGGATAAGCCTTCGGCCCCTTCCGCGGGGAAAGGGGCCGAAGCTCTGCTCTCGACGAACGGGGGCCTACTCGCCGGCGTCGCCGCCCGAGTCGTCGCCGCCCGAGTCGTCGCCGCCCGACTCCCCGTCCGCCGCCGTGCCGCCGGAGGTGCTGCCGGCGGAGCCCTTACTGCCGAGGCCGTCGGTCAACTTCTTCAAGTCGTCGCCCAGCTTCTTGGTCGACTTCTCCACGTTGTCCTTGACGTCGTCGAGCGCCTTGTTCAGACCCGACAGCGGGTTGTCCTTCTTCACGTTGAGCTTCGGGCCCTTGGTCGACTTGACGGGCGCGTTGCCCTCGCCCGCGCCGGCCTCGTCACCGGCCTTGTCTGCATCCGCGTCTGGGTCGGCCGGGGTGGCCTTTTCGGATTCGTCCGCAGGTGTGCCCTCGCCGACCGAGACGTCGACGACCGCCGCCGGCTTCTTCGGGAGGACCCCGGGACCGTCGGCCTCGCCCGCGTCCGCGGCGACGAGCGCCCTGGCAGCCGCACCCGAGCCGGCCGCGGCCGTGAGCGATTCGAGCTCGGACTCCTCGGCCGCAAGCTCGATGCTGCTCGGATTGAAGACGCCCTGCAGAAGTCGGGCGAAATCGGTATCCGGGCCGCCAGTCGCCTCGGCCAGCGAAACATGCAGCGCCGCAGGAGCCCCGATCTCGAAGTAATAGCGTGTGATGTTCTGGTAGGCGAATTTGGCCAGTTCCGACACCAGCGGCACCTCGGCGTCGGCCACCGACGTCAAGGCCTGGTCACCCAGGTAGTACGCCACACCGGTGAGCGCCGAGGGCTCGATCGGGTAATCCTCGTCGGCGACGGGATAGTAGGCATCGCTGGTGAGCACCCTGCCGCCATAGCCGTCGACAAACGCCTCGACAAAGCCTTCCAAGGTGATCGCTGACGGGGCGACCGCCGCGGGGGCCGCCGCCAGCGCCACGCCAGCGCTCTGCGGATTGAGGATGGAGCCCAGCGGGTTGAAGATGACCTTCAGGAGTTGCGCGAAGTCGGTGTCCGGACCGCCGGTCGCCTCGGCCAGCGCCACGTGCAGCGCCGCGGTGGCGCCGATCTCGAAGTAGTAGCTGGTGACGTTGTCGTACGCGAACTGGGCGAGGTCAGACACCAGCGGCAGATTGGCCAACACCAACGAATCCAGCACCTGATCACCCAGGTAATACCCAAGGCCGGTGAACCCGGTGACGTAGATCGGATCGTCGACGGGATAGTACGGATCGTCCGCACCGACCCCAGCCCCGTAGCCCTCGGCGAATACGTCGACCAGGCCCTCGAGGGTGATGTCACTCAGCGCCAGCAGCCTCAGCTGATCGACGGACAGCGTCCTCTTGCCCGTCGGCGACGTTTGTTCGCTCGCGGCGACGGCCACCTGATCGGTGGGCACCATGAGCGCCGGCGTCGCGACGACGATGGCGCCCGCCCCCGCGAGCGCCATACCGGTGGTGAGAATAGGCCGAATTGCCATGTGCAACCCCCAGAAATTTGGATCCACGTGAGACGGCATGGGTGCCGGTTCTCTGGCAGAGAAGCTTAGAGGACCCTGATAAGAACCTAGACGTTTCCAGCATGCCCGCGATAGCTGATTTTTCAAGTCTGTCGCGTTTGCGCTCGCGCGCCGAGCGTCGAGCGTGACGTCACGGCGGGATTGCCCGCTTGGACACGCCATGGCGTCACGCTCGGCGTATTCGTCCACTCGTACGCACAGCGGCGCGCAGTATCGTGCCAAGCTGTGCGCCCCGCCTGTCCGAGCACGAAGGGACTCGCCCGATGACCTCACCGATCGACCGGACCCCGATCCCTACCCCGAACCCGAACCCGTTGACGATCATGTTCTGGCCGGAGTCGGCGTACGGGCCGACGAACCAGTGCATCGGCCTGGCGGCGATCCTTCGAGACCGCGGGCACACCATCGTCTTTGCGGCGGAGAGCTCGTGGGCGGGCAAACTCGCCGCGCTCGGCTTCATCGAGGAACTCGTGGATCTCGCCGAACCGGCCGAGGGGGCTGGCGACGAAGATCCCGGCAAATTCTGGACCGACTTCATCGCCGAGACCGCGCCGGAATTCCGCAAGCCCACCGTCGAACAGCTGGCGTCGTTCATCCAGCCCACCTATCAGGCGCTCATCGACGGCGCCAAGTACTGCGAGCCCCGGCTGCGCGAAATCGTGGACACACATCGCCCCGACATCATCGTCGAGGACAACGTCGTGCTGTTTCCCGCGCTGGCCTCCGCGGGCGCTCCCTTCGTGCGGATCGTGTCATGCAGCCCCCTGGAGGTATCGGGTCCCGCTGTGCCACCGCCGTTCTCGGGCCTACCGAGCGCCGATCCGTCGCATTGGGACGCCTACCGCGCCGAGTTCGACCGCACCCACCGCGCGATGTGGACCGAGTTCGACGCCTGGGTGCAGGCCCGGGGCGCTGCGCCGTTGCCCGAGCTGGAGTTCATGCCCCGCGCCAACGCCGCCAACCTCTACGTCTATCCGGCCGAAACCGACTATCTCCAGGCGCGTCCGCTCGACGACAGCTGGATCCGGATGGACTCCAGCGTCCGCGAGACCGAGGACGACTACGTGCTGCCCACCGCGGTCGCCGACCGGCCCGACGGCAGCGCGCTCGTCTACCTGTCGTTGGGGTCGCTCGGCGGCGCGGATGTCGAACTCATGCAGCGGCTCGTCGACGTCCTCGGCACCACCCCGCACCGCTACATCGTCAGCAAAGGTCCGCAGGCGGATCGAATCACGTTGGCGGGCAACATGGTCGGCGAGCAGATGTTACCGCAGACGAAGGTGATCCCCCAGGTGGACCTGGTGATCTCACACGGCGGCAACAACACCGTCACCGAGACGCTGCACTTCGGCAAGCCGATGATCGTGCTGCCGCTGTTCTGGGACCAGTACGAGAACGCTCAGCGCATCGACGAACTCGGCTTCGGCATACGCCTGAGCACGTACGGCTTCCGCGACACCGAACTCACCGGCGCGGTGGAGCGGCTGCTCGCCGACACCGCGCTGCGTGCCCGGCTCGCCGGCATCGGCGCAGCGATCCGGGCCCGCGACGGATTGCGGGTCGGCGCCGACGCCATCGAACGGGTCGGCACCCGGCATCGGGCCACGGTTGACTGACCCGCTCGACACTCTCGACCTCGCCGACGGCACGCGGCTGGCGATTGTCAACGACGCGGACGGTCTGGCCGCGGTCCCGATGGTGCGGGACCGCGACCAGCAATGGCACCGAGCGCAGGCGGGCGACGGCGTTGCCGAGGATCTGGTGAATCTTCTTGCACAGAACGGCTATTCGGTGATCGGCCGCTTCACAGTGCGGTCATGGACACGATGCGTAGCGCGGGATGAACGAGCGATCGGCGTCGACCAGACCAACGAATCGGTGATCGTCGGTGATGCCGCCGTGGTGAAGTGGGCCACCCACCTCCAGGACGGCCCGCACCCAGCACCCCACCGCATCGGCGTGCTGCGGGACGCCGGCTTCGGCGGCATTCCCTCGCCGTGGGGTCTGGTCACCTGGCGTCCCCCGCACGGCGCCGAGACGCTGGTGGCCTACGTCGACGAATACCTGCCCGGCGCGGTCGACGGCTGGACCTGGGCGGTCGATCTGGTCACCGAAGCGGCCCGCGACCGGCACCTCGGCCCGGCCGTCACCGCAGCCGCCAACGTCGGAGTGCTGATCGCCGAACTGCATGCGGCGCTGGCGGGAACGGCCACCGTGGCCTCCGGTCGCGATGCCACCCGCTGGCGCGACGATGCACTCGATAACCTCGAATCAGTCTGCTCGATCAGCGATTTCGCCGCTAGGCGGCGAAATGAGATCGCCACCGAACTCGCCGGACTCGGCACACTGGCCGCAACCCCGGTCATCGACGGACATGGCGACCTGCACGTCGGTCAGGTGCTGCGCGACGCAAACCGGTACGTCGTGACCGACTTCGACGGCAATCCCGTCCTGCCCGCCGCTCAGCGGGTCCTGCCCATTCCCGCCGCCCTCGACGTCGCGGGCATGATCCAGTCGCTGGCCCATGTGGGGATCGTCGCCCGTAAGTACGCCGACCTCCACCCGCTGGCCATGGCCGAGGTCGAGCGCACCCTACGTCACGGGTTCCTCGACGCCTACACCGGCCGGCTTGCCCACCTCGGCCACGCCGACCTCTTCCAACCAGCTCCGTTGCGCGCCTTCAGAATGCAGCAGGTGTTGCGGGAGAGCATCTATGCGGCACGACATCTCCCACGCTGGATGTACGTGCCCGACGCGGCGCTGCCCGCATTGCTCGACGAAGGGAGCCGCACGTGAAACCCGACGGATTCCTGGCCGATCTGTACCGCAAACCGGAGGTGCTCGGCCGGCTCGCCGTGTCACTGGCCGAAACGAATCCATGGGCGGCCGTGGTACCCGCCGAAGTCGAACGAGTGCTCCTGCTGGGCATGGGATCATCGGCCTACGCGGGCGGCGTGGCCGCCGCACGGATGCGTGCGCGCGGCCTGGTCGCCTCGTCGGAACTCGGCTCCTCACGGCTGCTGCCGGGCTGGCGTGCACCGACGCTGGTCGTGGCGACGTCGGCGAGCGGCGGGTCCGAGGAGACAATCGATGCCCTGCACCGGTTGCCCGGCGAGGTGCACACGGTCGCGCTGACCAACACCCCAGGATCGGCGATCACCGAAGTCTGCGACGCCGTCGTCACCCTGGACGCCGAAACCGAAGCCGGCGGCGTCGCCTGCCGCAGCTATCAGCACACCCTGGCGCTGCTGCTGGCACTCGAATGCCATCTCGGCGCGACGGGCACCGAGGACCTGGCAGCCGCGGTGGCAGCCGCCGCCACCGCGACCGCGCACCTGATCGACACCGAATCCGATTGGCGGCCAGAGGTTTCCGATCTGCTCCTCGGCCCGGCGGGCTGCTACCTTGCCGCTCCGGCGCATCGGCTGTGCTCCGCCCAGCAGGGCGCGCTGATGCTGCGTGAGTGCCCGCGGTTCCCCGCGGGCGGCTGTGAGACGGGCGACTGGAGTCACGTCGACGTCTACCTCACCAAGGCCACCGACTACCGGCTGCTGGTCTTCAGCGGCTCGGATTGGGAGCCGCAGCTGGCGGAGTGGACGACCGCGCGCGGGAGCACCGTGATCGGTGTCGGAGGACCCGTCCCCGGCGCCGGCTATACCCTGCGCTACCCGGGGGATGACGACGACGATGTCCGACTGCTGACCGAGGTACTGGTACCAGAACTCGTCGCAGCCCGCGCGTGGCAGGCCGGCCTCCCCGCTGACCCATCCGGGCAACCCGACGTCGCGGGCTAGCATGCCCTTGGGGACGCCTTTGCGGATGCGCGGGGATGCCCATGCGCAACGGCGCGCAGCACAGGAAGCGGGGGCACGTGGACCAGGCGATCGAGCAGGTACGCGCCGACTACGATTCGGTGCCGTACGAGTCACATGCGTTTCCGCAGACCGCCCCGGGCCATCTCGCCGCGGTAACCCACCTCTTCGGTCTCGACCCGCCCGACGTCGCCTGCGCCCGGGTGCTCGAGATCGGCTGTTCCGCCGGGGGCAATCTGATCCCGTTCGCCGCGTGGCGTCCCGCTTCCCACGCGGTGGGACTCGACCTGTCCACGGTGCAGATCGACCAGGGACGCCGGCGGATACGCGCCCTGGGACTCACGAACATCGAACTCCTGCAAGGCGATATCGCCAGCATGGACTTGACGCAGCTGGGCACGTTCGACTACATCATCTGCCACGGCGTGTACAGCTGGGTCCCGGAGAACGTTCAGCGGGCGATCCTGTCCGCATTCAAACGACTGCTCAAGCCCAACGGGATCGCCTACATCAGCTACAACGTCTACCCGGGCTGGAAGGCCAAGGAAATCGTCCGCGACGCGATGCTGCTGCGGGGCGGCGGCATGGGCACACCCCACCAGAAGCTCAGTTACGCACGCGGCATGATCGACTTTCTGGAAGAGGTGGCCCCGGCGGACAGCATCCTGGCGAAGGCGCTCTCGGAGCATCGAGCGCTGACCGCCAACGCCGGCGACTACTACCTGCTGCACGAATACCTCGAATCATTCAACACGCCTTGCTATTTCCTCAAGATGGCCAGCCACGTCGGTGAACACGGCCTGGTCTATCTCGCCGATGCGGCACCCAGCAGCATGTTCGCCGTCAACTACGGCGACAAGATCGCCACGCCACTGCTCGCCGAATGCGGGCACAGCCAGGGGCTGGTGGAGCAATACCTCGATTTCGTGGTCAACCGGACGTTCCGGCAGTCGCTACTGGTGCACGGCGAATGGGGACCCCGGATCCAGTACAAGCTGGACCGAACGCGGTTCGTCGGCTTCCATTTCGCCGCGCGAACGCCCCCGACCGGAGAACCGACACGGCTCGATGACTCGCCCCAGGAATACGGTGAACCCGGCGCCACGATCGGCACCAACGACCCGGGCGTCAAGGCGGCCCTGGAGGTACTCGCTGCCCGCTGGCCGTGGACCGTGTCACGCCGCGACCTCCTCGACGCGGTGCGGGAAAGACTGGACGCCGCGGGCGTCGGGCCGGTGGACGACCAGCACGACCGGATCGATGAGCTGCTCGAGCAGCTGATCATCCGCGGGCTCGGGCGCTACCGTCTCGAACCCATGTCGGCCGATCCGCCATCGACACCGCCGCGCCTGAACGAACCCGGCCGCCGGATGGCCAAAGCGGCGCGCGCCGACAAGCACGCGTACATCGTCAATCCCTGGCATGAGGAGATCCCGCTGTCGGCGGTGGACCGTCACCTGCTGCCGCTACTCGACGGCACCCGTGACCGCGATGCCCTCATCGACGCGCTGCTCACGTCCGTGCGCGCCGGGCTGCTCTGGTTCGAGCGGGATGGCAGACGCCTGACGGGCAACGCCGAACTGCGCGATGCCATCGCCGAACACGTCGACGCCCTTCCCGAGCGATTGATCGCGATGAAGCTTTCAGGTGCCGGGGTGTCCGAATGACTCAGGTAGCCAACAAAGTTGAATGCCCGTCCCATTCGCGCGGACCATTCGCGCGGTGACTATGCGCACAACTGAGCAAGTTTGACATTGGCCCCATCCGCGCTGCGAAACCGCGCCGCCTGATCTGGGTCGGTGTCCACCGTGCCTGCCGTCGCCGCGGCGCCGATGTCCATGAGCACATTGGCAAACTCGCGAACGGTATCGGCCAGCTCGGCGGGGGTGGCGGGATCCAACCGCTCGAGCAGGTACTGACCGCCGTCGTACAACGCGATGCGCGCGTTGGCCGCCACGGCCAGCGATGCCACGACGTTGTCGGGGCCGCCGGGAACCGCCAGACTCGTATTCCGGGATACGCCACGGCGAACGGTGTCGAATGCCCGACAGATCTGCACCTTCGCGTCGGCGCGCTGCGACTCGCTGTAGGACGGGGCCGAATCGGATTCGTCAGAAGTGAATCGCATCAGGGTCCAGCCGGACAAACCGATCGCCACAACGGAAAGGGCCGCGACCGCACCCATCGCCAGCGAACTACGGTCCCGCGGCGATCGAGCCCGGCGACCGCGTTGCTGTGCCGGATCCGACGGCGGCTCGGTCACGGAGTCCGGCGACGACACGGCGGCTGGGTCAGGCGAATCCGACATGTGCCGAGATATTAGCCGAGGCCCGCAACCAGGATTGCCGATCACATCGAAGTTTCGCATCGGAGAGATTACTTCTCCGATTTGTGCCATTTGCTGATGTCAGATATCTGCCGTTGCTACTGTGCGTTAACAGCAGGTTACGAGCGGTATCGCATTGCTCAAAGGGGGATCAATGATGTCCGACCCGTGCGCCGTCACCACCACCGCGCCGCCGGCCCTGCGCGCCCGCGACGCGCAACCCACCACAGGAGTGATTGCCCGCCGCATCGCGGGCGGCGCTGTGTTCAGCGCGGCACTGGCCACCGGCGCACTCGCAGGCATGGGCAGCGGAACGGCGTCGGCCGACACCTGCGCGCCGCCCCTGATCTGTGACCTCCCCGGCGGAGGTAACGGCGGAGGTAACGGGGCAGCGAATCTTGCCGGCATCGATGTCGCAGGCCTGTCCACGTCGAATGCTCTCCTGGTCGGACCCGGCGGCAGCATTCCCACCCTGTTCGGGCCCGGTGGCCTGCTGATCGGCAATGGCATCGATGCCGCCGAGGACTGCACCGACGACTGCAGCGGCGGCAACGCCGGTCTGCTATTGGGCAACGGCGGCGCTGGCGCCAACGGCGGATCCGGCGGCAACGCCGGCGTGTTCGGCGATGGGGGCAGGGGCGGTGACGGCGCAGCCGGTCTGGCCGGTGGCGCCGGCGGCAACGCCGGGTTGTTCGGCACGGGCGGTGCAGGCGGCAACGCCGGCGTCAAGAACGTCACCGGACTCGCCGGCGCGACGGGTGCGGCTGGTGGCAGCGGCGGTGCGGGCGGGCTGTTCTTCGGAACCGGCGGCGCAGGCGGCGCGGGTGGCAACGTCACCACCGAGCAGGGTGACGCGACAGGCGGCCGGGGCGGCGACGGTGGCAAGAGCGGCTTCATCGGCGACGGCGGCGCCGCGGGCGCCGGCGGAAGTGCGTCGTCCACCGGTGGTGGAAGTTCCACCGTCAACCTGCCGCCGGTCGTCGACAAGGGACTGTTCACGACGACCACGACCCAGACCAGCATCACCACACTCGTCGCCGGGACGGCAACGGGCGGCGCGGGCGGTGCGGGGGGCAGCGGTTTTCTGTTCGGAACCGGCGGCGCGGGCGGTGAGGGCGGCGAGGGCACCACCGCAGCCGAGAACAAGTTGGGCGTAGGCGGCGCAGGCGGATCTGGGGGCGCCGGCGGATCCATCTTCGGCAGCGGCGGCATCGGCGGCGCGGGCGGGGCGGGCGTCAATACCGGTGCGCCGTCCAGCGCGACCGTCGTCACGACTGTCGTGAGCAACATAACGGGCAAGACGATCTCCAAGAAGACCGTAACCGAGGACTCATTCGCCGCGGGCTCCGCGATCGGCGGCCTGGGCGGTGCGGGTGGTGCGAGCGGACTCGTCGGCGATGGCGGTGCGGGCGGCACCGGCGGTGACGGGTCCACCCCGACTGAATTCGACACCGATCTGTTCACCACCGGCGCCGGAACGGGCGGCGGCGGCGGTGCCGGCGGCGCGGGCGGACCCGTCGCAGGTAACGGAGGCGCAGGCGGCACCGGCGGCGACGGGACGGGCTACTTCCTCGGGACGGGTGGAGACGGCGGCGCCGGTGGCATCACGGGCTTCGCCGGCGCAGGCGGTACCGGCGGAACGGGTGGTGTGGGCACGGCGGAAGGGGAGGGGCCAACATCGGTTGAAATCGAACTCCCGGTTGATATTCCGCCACTCCCCGACACCTTGACCCTGGACGGTACGGGCGGTGTCGGCATCGGACGGGGCGGTGCCGGAGGGGTAGGCGGCGCCGGCCAGCTGTTCGGCGGGACAGGTGGTGCAGGCGGTGTCGGAAACGGCTCCGAAAGCGGTACGGGCGGCAACGGCGCCGCCGGAGGATCCGGCGGGCTGTTCGGCGGGATCGGCGGTGCTGGCGGCGCAGGGAACGGTAGCGGAACCGCGCTCGTCGGCTTCGACATCATCGTCGCCAGTGCGTCGGGCGATGTGCCCGTCGGCACGGGCAATGGCGGGCTCGGCGGCGTGGGTGGCGGCGGCCTGTTCGGCGGTACCGGCGGGGTCGGCGGCGACGGGTACGGCACCCTCCTCGGGAATGCGGGAGACGGCGGAACCGGCGGCAGCACGGGAAGCCTGTTTGGCGGCCGGGGTGGCAACGGCGGCAACGCCATTGGCGACGGGACGACCAACCTCGAATACAACTTCCTCGGCAAAACGGGCACCCTCGAGCTTCCGTGGGGCAGCGCAAGTGCGGGCGACGGTGGAGACGGCGGCGGCGGCCTGTTCCTCGGCGGAAACGGCGGCGACGGCGGCACTCGCAGCTACAACGGCCTCGGGGACGTCCTGTCCGCGGCCAAGGCCATCCTCGACGGCGGCGGCGACTACGGCGACGCCAGCGGTGGCGACGGCGGCACCGGCTGGATCGGCGGTGCGGGCGGCACCGGCGGAACGGGTTCCGCGGTGGTCAACCTGGCCGACCTCATCGATAACATCATCGACATCCCCGACCTGCCCGTCGATCTACCCATCGATCTGGAGAACATCACGATCTCCACCGGCGGTGCGGGCGGCAACGGCGGCGCCGGCAGCCTCATCGGCGGGCTCGGCGGCCGCGGGCCGAGCGTCGGATCGATCGGTGAAAACCTGCTGCCCACATCGGTTTTGGCTGGCGGCGGCGCCGGTGGAAATGGCGGCAGCGGTGGCCTGTTCGGCAGCTGGGGCGCCGGCGGCGGCGACGCACTGGCGCTCGGTATCGGTGCGGGCGGCGCGGGCGGCAACGCCGGTGAAGGCGGCTGGGCGGCCGGCAACGGCGGTGCGGGCGGCGGGGTGATCTCGGTCGGCCTGGCCACCGGCGGCGACGGCGGGGACGGTGCCGACGGCGGCGTGCTCGGCGGTAGCGGCGGCCGCGGCGGCGGTGCAACGGGCGGCGTGTCGGCGACCGGCGGCGACGGCGGCGAGGGTGCCGGCGGTGGCCAGTTCGGAGGCTCGGGCGGTAACGGCGGCGGGGCGATTTCGGCGGCGTCGGCAACAGGCGGCAGCGGCGGTAATGCCGGTGACGGCGATTCGGTCGGCGGCAAGGGCGGTGACGGCGGCAGCGTCGTCTCCGTCATCAACGGCAAGGGCGGAACCGGTGGAAACGGTGGAACGGGAGCCATTCCCGGTCCCCCCGGCCGCGGTGGCAACAGCACCACAGTCACCGGGTCGAGCACAGGCGGTGCAGGCGGCGCAGGCGGCGGCGGTCGGACCGGCATCCTCAGCGGGGCCGGCGCCAACGGCGGCAGGGGCGGCGCGGGAACCAGCATCCAAGGACCCGCGATCGGCGGCAAGGGCGGACTTGGTGGTCTCGGCACCGGCGGCGGTCTGCTCGGCGGGAAGGGCGGCAAGGGCGGTACAGGAGGCTTCGGCGGCAGCGTCAGCAATACCGGCACGGGCGGCAACGGCGGCGACGGCGGTGCACCGGGCGGAGCGGGCGGTGACGGCGGCGCGGGCAGCACATCCAGCGGCGACTCCGGCAACGACGGGGCCGACTAGTCCCTCACCCACCCGCGGTCAAAGCACCTGTTGCCACAGGCAATTGCCCGTCATCTCGATCGTGAACAGGAAGGGCACCACCTGGAAGTCCAGCGGTCGGCCCGGTTCACCGGCGACCGTCGCAGGCGGACCGACCCCGGCTCCGCTGAGGACGGCCGACTGCTGCGCCACACACCGGGTTCCGGGGTCCTGCGGGTAGGCGATCCAATGCCCGGATTTGATCTCCGGATTTCTCCTGCCTTCGCCATGCAGCGTCAGCGCCGGGCCATAGGTCAGGAATCGGCTACTGGACGGATAGTCGCCCGCGAAGGGTTGCCAGCGCCACCCTGCGGGCGGTTGGTTCACGCACTCGACGAACCGCCAGTCGTCCTGCGGTTGCGCCAGTGCACCCGCCAAGCCCTCCGAGCACGGGGTGTCCGGCAGCGGCGCAGGACCGGCGGACGCCTGTGCGGGCGTGACCGTCAGTGCTGCGCAGGCACACACCACCGCGCCCACCGCGCGGGTCCTCATAGCGACGACGATACCCGGCTCGGCCCGCTGTCCCCGCGACTTTTGCGCCACCCCGCGACCTGGCCCGGGTTGCTGGACACGCTGGTTCGTCGCGGGTCACCCGTCGAATCATGTTGCCCGAAGCCGGTTTACGACCTCCCTCCGGGGGACTCACCCGTTGCCCGCTGTGGAAACACCGTGAGAATGCTGTCAACGCGCGGTTGACTCGTGAACTTTTTCCACCAAAATGCATCAGGGGCCGAAAGACTAGCGCACAGTGCGGTGAGTAGGCGTCGAATTTACGGACCAAAGGGAGAAAGATGAACAAGCCACGCAGGGTGCTGGCCATCGCGTGTGTGACCTCACTGGCACTGTTCGGCGCCGCGTGCGGCGGTGGAAGCGAAGGTGGCGGCGCTTCGGGCGGCGCGGAGGCCGGGGGTGGAGGCGGTGAAGTGAATGTCGCCATGACCTCGTTCCCCGACTACGTCGACCCGCAGCTGTCCTACACCCTCGAGGGCTGGGAGGTGCTCTACAACACCTACACCCCCCTGCTGACCTACCGGCACGAAAAGGGCAACGCGGGTACAGAAGTGGTGGCCGGCCTCGCCGAGGACATGCCCGTGGTCTCCCCCGACGGCAAGACCTACAAGCTCAAGCTGCGCCCCAACATGCAGTATTCGGACGGCACCCCCATCAAGGCGTCCGATTTCACCTACGCCATTCAGCGGCTGTTCAAGGCCGACTCCGGCGGGTCGGTCTTCTACGACGTGATCGTCGGCGCCAGTGATTACGCCGACGGCAAAGCGGACACCATCAGCGGCATTCAAACCGACGACACGACCGGTGAGATCACCATTCAGCTCAACGAACCCAACGGCACGTTCGAGAACATCCTGGCGCTACCGTTCGCCGCGCCGGTGCCGCCGAGCACCCCGCTGGACAAGGACGCCACCAACAACCCGCCACCGGCCAGCGGTCCGTTCATGATCAGCCATGTCGACGCTCCCCACACACTGACGATGGAGCGCAACCCCAACTTCAAGACGGTCAAGGACGCCGGCGCCGACGAGGTGGCCGACGCCCAGGTGGACAAGATCATCGTCACGCAGAACAAGAGCAACAGCGCGCAGGTGACCGGCGTCGAGCAGAACACCATCGACTTCATGGTCGACCCGCCGGACGCCGACCGTCTCCCGGAGGTAAAGGCGAAGTACAGCGACCGATTCCGCTTCGAGGATTCGATCAACACCTACTACTTCTGGATGAACAACCAGACGGCCCCGTTCAACGATGTCCGGGTGCGCCAGGCGATCAACTACGCCATCGACCCCGAGGCGCTCAACCGGATCTTCGGCGGGCGCCTGCACCCGAGCCAGCAGATCCTGCCGCCGGGAATGCCGGGATACGAGGAGTTCACGCTGTACCCCGGCCCCGACATGGAGAAGGCCAAAGCTCTGATCGCAGAGGCGAATCCGGCCGACCGCAACATCACCGTGTGGACCGATGACGAGCCGGACCGCAAGCGGATCGGCGAGTACTACCACGACCTGCTCACCCAGCTCGGGTTCAACGCCACGCTCAAGGTGATCGCGGGTGACGTCTACTGGGCGACCATCGGAAACCAGACCACACCGGATCTCGACACCGGATTCGCGGACTGGTTCCAGGACTTCCCGCATCCGGACGACTTCTTCCGGCCGTTGCTCAACGGGGCCAGCATCCTGCCGACCAACGGCAACAACTACTCGCGGGTGGACATCCCGGAGAACAACGCCAAACAGGACGAGTTGCTGACCAAGCAGCTCGGCGACGGCGGCGTCGAGGAGCAGTACGCCGCTCTGGACAAGGCCTACATGGAGCAGGCGGTGTGGGCGCCGTACGGCAACGAGGAGTTCACCACGTTCCTGTCGGACCGGATGGACTTCGACGAGTCCTACCACCACCTGCTGTTCAACCAGGACTACTCGTCCTTCAAGCTCAAGTAAGCAGGCGCTGACACCCGATGGTCGCCCCGATCGGCGCGTTGGAGATCCCCGACGAACCGCCTCTCCCCACCGGCGTACCCGCGTCCCAGATCCAGGGCCGTAGCCCCTGGTATCTGGCGTGGGTCCGCCTGCGGCGCAACAAGGTTGCGCTCGCGTTCGGCGTACTGTTCATCCTGATCGTGCTGTTCTGCCTGGCCGCCCCGCTGTGGGCCGACCATGTTGCGCACACCACGCCGAACGAGAACCACATCACCGACAAGGTGATGATCGACGGCCAGGAGACCTATGTCGTCTCCCCCGACGGCACCCCGCTGGGTCCCGGCCTGCACGGCCGTTACCTGCTTGGTGCCGACCAGAATGGCCGGGATGTGATGGTGCGGCTGATGTATGGCGGGCGCACGTCCATCTTCATCGGGGTCGCGTCGGCGACGGTGACGACAGTGCTGGCGATCACGGTGGCGCTGCTGTGCGGCTACTACCGCGGCTGGATCGACGCCGTGCTGTCCCGGGTGATGGACGTCGTGTGGGCGTTCCCCGTGCTGCTCCTGGGTATCGCGCTGGGCACCGCGCTGGCACTGGGCGGGATCAAGATCGGTCCCGCCCAGATCGCCGGTGACTCGTTGTGGATCCCGATCCTGATCATCGGCTGTGTCTACGTGCCCTATATGGCGCGGCCGATCCGCGGCGAGGTGCTCGCGCTGCGGCAGAAGGAGTTCGTCGAGGCGGCGGTGTCCCAGGGCAAGGGCCCGCTGCGGATCATGCACACCGAGCTGCTGCCGAACGTCGTGTCCACGATCATCGTCTTCTTCACGCTCAACATCGCCAATAACATGCTGCTGGAATCGGCCCTGTCGTTCCTCGGCGCGGGCGTACGCCCACCGAACGCGTCGTGGGGCACGATGATCGCCGACGGCTACCAGACCATCTACTCCGCGCCGCACCTGACCATCGTCCCCGGACTGATGATCGTGTTGACGGTTCTGTCGCTCAACGTCTTCGGCGACGGGCTGCGGGACGCCCTCGACCCGAAGGCCAAGATCCGGCTGGAGCATTAGCGCCATGCCGAACAGAGGGTTCCGCCCATGACACGTTTCATCGCCCGGCGAGTACTCGGAATGGCCGCAGTGCTGTTCGCGATCTCGGTGCTGGTGTTCCTGATCTTCAACGTCATCCCCAACTCCGACCCCGCGGTCCGGATCGCGGGCAAGAACGCCGACCCGGCGCTCATCGCGCGGGTGAGCCAGGATCTCGGGCTGGATCGGCCGCTGCCGGTCCAGTACCTCACCATGATGAAGCAGATCTTCACCGGTGAGCTCACGTCGTATGCCAGCGATCGCAATGTCGCCGAACAGATCTGGGATGGCCTGCCCGCAACGCTGTCGCTCTGTGTCGGTGCGGCGGTGCTCTGGATGACGCTGGCGGTCATCTTCGGCTACCTCAGCGCGGTGCGAGCCGGCCGGTTCACCGACCGCGCTCTGACCATCCTCGCCCTGGTCGGCATCTCGATGCCGGTGTTCTGGTTGGCGGCGATCCTGCTGTACTACCTGAGCTTCAAGGCGCAGCTGTTCCCCACCAGCGGATACGTGCCTCTGACCGAGGACCCCGCGCAGTGGGCCTATCACCTGATCCTGCCGTGGATCACGCTGGCGGTGCTGTTCGTCGGGTTCTACAGCCGCGTGCTGCGCTCCAACATGCTCGACGCGATGAACGAGGACTACGTGCGCACCGCACGGGCGAAGGGTCTGACCGAACGGCAGGTGCGCATCCGCCACGTCCTGCGCAATTCGATGATCCCCATCGTCACGCTGTTCGGGCTGGACTTCGGCGCGGTGGTCGGCGGCGGCGCGATCCTGACCGAAACCGTGTTCAACCTCAACGGTGTTGGGCTCTATGCCGGGGAAGCGATCCGCACCCTGGACCTGCCGCCGCTGATGACGGTGACGATGTTCGGGGCGTTTTTCATCGTCCTGTTCAACGCCGTCGTCGACATCCTGTACGCCTATCTGGATCCGCGGATCCGGCTCGGAGAGGCCGCCCCGGTATGAGCCCCACTAGCGGCGACCCGATCCTGCGGGTTCGCGACCTTCGGGTCCGCTTCACCACCGAGGACGGTGTGCTCAACGCCGTCGACGGTGTCTCGTTCGAGCTGGGCCGAGGTGAGGTCCTGGCGATCGTCGGGGAATCGGGTTCGGGTAAGAGCGTGACGTCGCAGACGCTGATCGGGCTGACCCGCGCGTCCAACGCCACGATCACCGGCTCGGTCGACTATCAAGGCAAGGACCTCATCGCGCTCGACGACCGTGAGCTGCAGCAGGTTCGCGGCAGGCAGATCGCGATGGTGTTCCAGGATCCGATGTCGTCGCTCAATCCGGTCTACCGGGTCGGATTCCAGATCACCGAGATGATCCGAGCGCACCGCAAGGTCTCCAAGAAGGAGGCCATGAACCGTGCCGTCGAGCTGCTGCGGTCGGTAGGCATCCCCAATCCCGAACGCCGCGTTCATGATTACCCGCACGAGTTCTCGGGCGGCATGCGACAGCGGGTGATGATCGCGATGGCTCTGGCGCTGGAACCCGAGATCCTGATCGCCGATGAACCCACGACCGCCCTCGACGTCACGGTGCAGGCCCAGATCCTGCGCCTCATCGAGGGGCTCAACCGTGAACGCGACCTGGCGGTGGTGCTCATCACCCACGACCTCGGTGTCGTGGCCGAGGTGGCCGACCGGGTGGTGGTGATGTACGGCGGTCAGATCGTCGAAGACGGCACGCTCCAAGAGATCTTCTACGACCCTCAGCACCCCTACACGTGGGGTCTGCTGGGCTCGCTGACCCGTTTGGACCAGCCGCAGACCGACCGGTTGCCGCAGATCGGCGGTCAGCCACCGTCGCTGCTGAACCCGCCTCCGGGGTGCCGATTCGCACCACGCTGCCCGTACGCGTTCGACAGATGCTCGGAACGGCCGCCGCTGCAGTCCCGCGGCGGCGGGCACCTGGACCGCTGCTGGCTCCAGCCGGCCGAGAAACGTGAGCTGCGCGAGGTGAATGGTCGAATTGGATTGGGAAGCAGGTGAATCCGTGAGCAAGGGTGATCTGCTCCTCGAGGTGACCGATGTGGTCAAGCATTTCCCGATCAAGTCGGGGGTGGTGTTCGAGCGCGAAGTGGCGCGGGTTCGCGCGGTCGACGGTGTCAGCCTCACCCTGCGCGAAGGGGAAACGCTGGGACTGGTCGGCGAATCAGGATGCGGCAAATCCACGCTGTGCCGCACCATCATCCGGTTGCTCGAGCCGACCTCGGGTTCGATCAAATTCCAGGGCGAGGAGCTCGTCGGCCGGTCGCGGCGCGACATGCGTCCGATCCGCCGCCAGATGCAGATGATCTTCCAGGACCCGTTCGCTTCGCTGAATCCGCGTAAACGCGTCGGTCAGATCGTCGGTGACCCGATGGAGTTGCACGGGCTGGCCAGCGGTGCCGAGTTGAAACGCACCGTGCAGGACCTGCTCGACAGGGTGGGCCTGCAGGCCGAGCACTACAACAGGTTCCCGCACGAGTTCTCCGGCGGCCAGCGCCAACGCATCGGCATCGCAAGGGCTTTGGCGCTGCGGCCCAAAATGATCATCGCCGACGAACCCGTTTCGGCGCTCGACGTCTCGGTGCAGGCGCAGATCATCAACCTGCTCAAGGAACTTCAGGATGAGCTCGGCCTGTCGTATCTGTTCGTCGCGCACGACCTCGGCGTGATCCGCCATGTGTCCGACCGGGTAGCGGTGATGTACCTGGGCCGGGTGGTCGAACAATCCGACGCCGAGGGTCTGTACGACAAGCCGCTGCATCCGTACTCGAATGCGTTGTTGTCGGCTGTCCCGATCCCCGATCCCCGGCTCAACGCCGCGCGCGAGCGGATGGTGCTCGAGGGTGATGTGCCGAGCCCGATCGATCCGCCGCCCGGCTGCAGCTTCCACACCCGGTGCCCATGGGCCACCGACGTGTGCCGGTCCGACGATCCTGTGCTGGTGGAACGGGATCCGGGCCATTTCGCGGCGTGTCATCACCCGCGCAATCTGGCTCCCCTGCCGACCGGTTAGGCCCGCCCTGGGACGTCGGGCTGGGGCCCGCACTGGGACCGCCCTGGGCTCGCACTGGGGCGCGCCAAAGTAACCTCAGGGCGGGATCTGGGCCGGATCCGCGCCCTCACGTTACCGTCGCGGAGCCCACTCGACGTGAGCCGCCAGCCGGCTATGGCGACGGCGGCTGGAATGGGTTCTGCGGCACCTGGATCGGAATCGGCGGCAGGAACGGCACGTTCAGATACGTCGTCGTGATCGGATTCGTCGGCGCCGTCGCGGTCGGCACCGTCGTGGTCGGCACCGTGGTCGCCGTGGTCATCGTGGTAGTCGGCGCCGTGGTAGTCGGCGCCGTGGTCGCCGTGGTCGTAGTGGTCGTCGGCACCGTGGTGGTCGTAGTAGTGGTGGTGGTCGGCGCATGCGTCGTCGGCGGCGGCGCGACCGTCGTCACCGTCACCGGCGGCGGCGGGGCAACGGATTGGGTGACCGTCTCGACCGGCGGGGGCGGAGCTGCCGGCGGGGGTGGGGCGGGTGGCGGAACCTCCGCGGTCGGCGACGGCACCTGCCTGGCCGTCGGCTCGGCCGTCTCCACCTCCGGGGACGGCGCGGTGTTGGTGGTCATGCTGGTCAGCGCGTACGCGACCCCACCGACGGCAAGCAGGGCGACGATGGTCGCCAGGCCTACGATCACCTGCGGAACGCGGTGCCACGGCCGCGCCCCGTCGACCGGCCCGGTCGGGGGTAGCTGCTGCACCGGCGCCCGCCCGCTGACGGGTTCGGCCCGGTACGGATTGTCGTCGGCCCGGTAGGGATTGTCGCCGGCCCGGTAGGGATTGTCGCCGACGTAGGGAACGGGCTCATCGGCACCGTCGTCCTGCGACCACGCCAACGCACGAAACGTCGCCGATCCCGCCTGCTCACCGCCTATCCCGGTCACGGGAGCGGCGGGCGCCACGCTCGTCGGCGCATCGGCCGCGGCCCCGTAGGCAGCCTGCAGCGCGGCGCCCACCGCAGCGTCGAGCGCGGGCTGCGGGGTGGTCACCACGGGAGCCCGGGAGTGCTGCGACAGCCGCTGCGTGATCAAGGGAATGTTCGCCCCGCCGCCGACCGTCACCACCGCAGACACTGTCGGCCAGCCGATCCTGTTGCGCTCCATGAGCGTGTCCAGCGCGGCCAGTACGCCGTCGAAAGGCTCGGTGATCAGCGCATCGAGGTCGGCGCGGGTGATCCGGACGCTGGATCGGTAGCCGGGGAGTTCGACGGTCAGATCGGTCGCGGTCTCGGCCGACAACCGCTCTTTGGCCAGCCGGCATTCCTCGCGCAACCTCGTCAGCGAACCGACCGCCGCGGTGGCTGCGGGATCGACGGCGCCCGCCGCGGCGAGTCCCGCAAGGACATGGGTGAGTAGCGCCTGGTCGATCTGATCGCCGGAAAAGTCGGTGTAACGGGTCGTCTCGTCGATGGGTTCGAACGCGGACGACGCATCCGACAGGGTGACGCTCGTGCCACCGCCACCGAGATCCAGCAGCGCCACCACACCTTGCGGATTCAGGCCAGGGTGGACACGCAGCGCAGTCAGGGCGGCCACCGCATCCGACACCAACCGAGCCGGAACACCGTTGGGTGCGAGATTGGGATTGGTCCGCAACGCGTTTCGCAGCGCCCACTGCGTCGACGAACTCCAGTACGCCGGGACGGCGATGGCGATCTGGTCCGGCGAGCCGCCGCCGGCGACGTCGATCATCGCGTCGAGCGCCTCGACGAGCAGTCGATCGGCGGGATAGGACGATCCGTCATCGGCCACCAGGGGAACGGGGTCGCCGACGCGCTCGACGAAGCCGGCAAGTTCCACCCCGCCGCCACTTCCCGCGGGCACACCGACCTGCGGCGTGCGATCGCTGGAGAGTGTCAGCACCGAACGCCGCGTCACGGGTTGGTTGCCGACACGGGCCGCAACCAGGTTGGTAGTGCCGATCGACAACCCCAACGGGTCGCTCATAACGGACCACAGGATAGTCGCCTTTCGTCCCAATCCCGATCAGACACCCCGGTCCGCTGACCGAACGACGTTTGGCTACCGTGGCTCTGTGCGACCAGCTGCAGGTCGTTCAGCTCTGCGCTGCCGGTATCACCTTGCGCATCAACGCAGAACCCACCACTCCGACGACGATCAGCGCGATCGCGAACACGTCGGGCAGGGCGTCGGACACCCAGCCCGCGATGCCCACGACCGTGAGGAACGGTGGCAGCCAATCGATCGCCTTGACCAGGGGTGGGGGCGGGTCGGTGGTCTCACCGACACTGAGCGCGAATTTGGCACTGGCATAGTCGGGATAGAACTCGGTGAACGACACCGCGCCGATGATCGCACCGATTGGAATGATCCATGCGGTCCAGAAGTTTTCGTTGTCCCGTAGCACCGCATCGCCCACCGCGCCGGCGACTGCCGAGGTCGTGAACGCCAGCGCCCACGCCGCGCTGATGGCGAAGTTGATCTTGTAGAACAGCGGGCTGTCCCAGTGTTCCTGCGGTGTGGTGTCCTTGGCGTAGGCCATCGTGAACGGCTTGCGGACGACCAGTGTGAAGATCGCGAACAACGCGAGCGCGATATTGCTCAGTTCACCGGCCCACAGCTCGAGCCAGCCGATGACGTTGTCGGGCGCGAGCAGACCGAGTAGGGCCATCACCGCGAAGTAGGCGACGCCGAAGCCCTCCAGCATGTGGACCGGCACACCCCGGCGCGTTCCGACCCACAGCGTCAGCAGCGCCACACCGAGCGCGGCGGCCGCGGCCTCCTCGAATCGCCCCGGCCCCGACAACAGCGCAAGCAGCACCCACGGCGCGAGTCCGGACAGCGGCGATCTGACGTAGCCGTCAATCAACTTCATGGGCAAACTCTAATGCCCGTTTTCCGATTGGGTTGCGATGGCGTTGTGTTGTGATGGCGGCCACGGGTGACAGAGCCGACATGAAACAGGTCACGTGTCGCTATCTTCGCGCGCTCGACACCACGAACTGGGCGGACTTCGCCGCGACGCTCACCGACGCTGTCATCAGCGACTACGGCGAATCCCTCGGCAGGACGCACCGCTTTACCGACCGCAACAGCCTGGTGGACTACCTGCGGACATCGCTGGGCAAAGGGGTGATCACCGAGCATCGGGTGGGCCACCCCGAGATCACCGTCGACGGCGACGACGCGTCATCTGACCGTTACTGCTGCGCAACCGCGATGAGCGCGCCTGGCCGCAGCCACCGGATCAGCTCGACCAGGGTGGCATCGTCGATCGCGACGCAGCCCGCGGTGGGGCCGCCGTCGGTGGCGTGCAGGAAGAACGCGCCGCCGTTGCCCGGCACCCGCGCCTTGTTCACCCCCATCACCACTGCATGCACGTACTGCGGGATCTCCAGGTTCTCCGTCCCGCTCGACGGTGACGTGTTGAACGCACATTGATCCCGCTTGCACACCTGCATGGTGTTGTAGGTCGGGCTCTTCATGTCGCCGTCCCACCAGTGGTCGGGGCCGACCTGGACATACTGCAAACCGCCGCCGGGATTGGGCGCGGTGCCGAACGCGAAGTCGAGGGTGAAGATGCCCAACGGCGTCTTCATCTGGCCGTCGTGCGTCTGCGGCGCCATCCCGTTCGCGCCGACCCAGCCGGGGATCCCGGCGGCAACGGGCTGCCAGCCGGCGCCGGCGCGCTGCCACACATCGATCTTCGCCTTCGAACCGCCCACTCCCACAACCGAAATCACTTGGGTGGCGCCGCCGACCGATGGCGCGAACCAGGGGGTGAACTCGGCATGCGCCGACGGTGCACCGACGAGTCCGAGCCAGACCGCGGTCGCGCACAGCAAGACCAGCAGTCGGCGCACCCACCAATCGTCGGCAGCCAAGCCATGAAAGGTCAAGTCAAGGTTCAGACACGATCGTGAACGGTCCGGCCATCGGCCAGGCCGCCTCGGCGAAGAAACGTGGCCCGCATTCGCCACCGGCTAAGTTGGCGTTATGAACGTGTGGCCCATACGACGCAGGCAGGGCCTCCGGCAAATCGGCCAGGGCCTGGGAACGCTGGACCGCGAAGTGTTCGATGCGATCGCGTCGTCGCCGAGCCCGCTGCTCGACACGGTGATGCCCAGGCTGACCAGAGCCGCCGACCATTCCAAGCTCTGGCTGGCGATCGCCGCAGGACTGGCGGCTGTGGGCGGGCCATCGGCGAAGCGTGGCGCCATGCGCGGGGTACTGAGCCTGGCGGTGACCAGCGCGGTCACCAACCAGGTGGCCAAACGGGTGTGGCGCAGGCCGAGGCCGAACCGCGTGCTGGTGCCGCTGGCCCGCCAGGCACGGCGAATGCCCACCTCACATTCGCTGCCGTCAGGGCACTCGGCCAGCGCGGCGGCGTTCGCGGTCGGGGTCGGGCTGGAAAGCCCGCCGGTGGGTCTCGCGCTGGCGTTGCTGGCCGGGCTCGTCGGGCTGTCCAGGGTTGCGACGGGGGCGCACTATCCCGGCGACGTCTTCGCCGGTTTCGGTCTGGGTGCGGCCATCGCGGTGCTGGGCGGCCGGGTGGTGCCTCCGATCCCGCCGGAGCGGATACCGACAGCCGATCCGCTGCGGATGGAAGCCCCGGAACGTCCGGACGGCGCCGGGGTCGTCCTCGTGATCAATCCGGCGTCCGGCGGCGGAACCGGCGCCCGGGTCGCCGACGAGGTCCGCACCTCGTTACCGCAGGCCGAGGTGGTCGAGCTCGGCGAGGACAGCGACCTCATGGCGGTGCTGCGCGATGCGGCCGGACGTGCCGAGGTGCTCGCCGTCGGCGGCGGCGACGGCACGGTCTCGTGCGCGGCGGCGACCGCCGTCGACGCGGGCGTTCCCCTTGCGGTGTTCCCCGGCGGCACGTTCAACCACTTCGCCAAGGACATCGGCTGCGACACCGTGGCCAAGACCATCGACGCCATCCGCCGCGGCAGCGCGGCCTACGTCGACCTGGTCTGCCTCAACGAGGAACACCTGGTGATCAACACCGCCAGCATCGGCGCCTACCCGCTGTTCGTGCAGACGCGGGAGAAGCTCGAGCACCGCATCGGCAAACCGCTTGCCGGGATCTACGCGATGTTGCACACCCTGCGTCACGACGAACCGGTGCGCATCAGCTACGACAACCACACGTTGCAGACGTCGCTGTTCTTCCTCGGTAACTCGACGTATCTGCCGTCGGGGTTCGCGCCGTCGCGGCGGAACCGGATCGACGACGGCCTCATCGACGTCCGCATCCTGGAGACGGGCAGGAGATTCAGCCGGACCCGGATCCTGACCGCGCTCGCTCTCGGCCGGCTGGAGCGCAGCCCGCTCTACCACGAGATGCGGGTCCCCGAGTTCCGATTCACGTCCGAGGGCGGACCGACCATGCTCGCCCGCGACGGCGAGATCGGAACCGAATGCGCCGACGCCACTTTCAGCGTGCGCTACCGGGTACTGCCGGTGTTTCGTCCGCTTCCGTGATCGGCACGGTCGGCGGAAGCATCGGCAGGCAGGCGACGAAGTACGCGTAGCCCAGCGCCCAGCCGGCCAGCACATCCGACGGGTGATGCACGTTGAGCACCACCCGGCCCACGCCGATCGCGACCACCACCACCGCACCCAGGGCGGCCAGCCAGCCGCGCAGCGACGGCCGCAAAACCGGCCACGCGACGGTGAGCAGGGCCAGCACGGCGACCATCACACCCAGCGCGTGCCCGGACGGGAAGGACCACGACGGTGCGTGGACCAGCGCGGTCGCCGGGCGGGGACGTTGGACGATCTGTTTGGCGATCTCGGTGACCAGCCCGGCCAGCTCGACGCTGATCACCAGGAATAGCGCGGTGCGAAGGTTGCGCCGCAGCAGCGCGACGACGATCACGACAATGGTGGCTAGCCGGAAGGCGGTCGGCCCGAGCACGGTGCAGAACACCTGCCAGGCGAGCACCCACCCCGGGTGCTCCAGCCCGTAGCGGTGGAGCGGGTCCAGCGCCCGGCTGTCCGCGTCGGCAAGCCACTCCCACCGCTGCGCATAGCCGATCCACATCAGCACGCACACCCCGACGGCGGCCAGCGCGGATCCGATCAGCACGGCCCCGCGCGGTGTCATCCACCCCGTTCTACCACCCTGCGAAGGTCAGGGACGTCGGCGCGCGGCTGCCGTATGGTGGTCGCGTATGGCGGTGTTGCTCCGAAAACTGCTGCGGATCGGCAAACTGCCCGACGAGATGCGGGTGGAGCTGGAGGCCGAAGGGATCCTTCACCTCACCGAATATGTCCCGGTGACCCGCCGGTTCAGCGGCGCGATTCCCGGTAAGCGGTCGTCGAACAGCATCTCCAGCTACGCCGGGTCGCTGGTGCTGACACATGAGCGGGTGCTGGGGACGCTGTCGACCGTGCCGAAGCTGGCGGGACGCACGATCGATCAGCGCTGGCGCGATCCACAGTCCGGCGCGGTCAAGGCCGAACTCTCCGGCGATGGCCTGCTGCTTGAGGCCGAGCTCGCCGAAATCGATCCGCGATGCGAGGGCCACCTGTCGCTGCAGTACCGGCACGACATCCCGGAGGACGTCCTCACCCGGGTGCCGCTGCGGTCGTTGGCCTTCGACGTCCCCGCCGAATGGGTGTTCCGGGCGGTCGGCGTGGCGTACCACCCCTAGTCTTGCTAGCGGCCGGTCGGCGAGATCGACGCCAGCGCGACAAACTGCGAGTGCGGCCCGCGCTCACGTCGATCTCGGTGCGGTCGGACCGCCTGAGGACGGCAAAGTTGCGGACGGCAGAAAGGAGCCCAACACGTGACCGGCCAGCAACGACACAACGTGCTGATCGTGCACTGGCATGATCTGGGCCGCCACCTCGGCGCGTACGGCCACGCCGAGGTGTCCAGCGCACACCTGGACGCCCTGGCCGCCGACGGAATCCTGTTCACCCGGGCCCACGCCACCGCCCCGCTGTGCTCGCCGTCGCGGGGCTCGTTGTTCACCGGTCGCTATCCCCAGAACAACGGCCTGGTGGGCCTCGCCCATCACGGTTGGGAGTACCGCGACGGCATCCGCACCCTCAGCCACGTACTTGCCGAGAACGGTTGGTACACAGCGCTATTCGGTATGCAACACGAGACGTCGTATCCCGCCCGGCTTGGCTACGAGGAGTTCGACGTGTCGAACTCCTACTGCGAGTACGTCGTGAAGCGCGCCTCCGAGTGGCTCACCGACGCGCCGGCCGAGCCCTTCCTGCTCACCGCGGGCTTCTTCGAGACCCACCGGCCCTACCCTGCCGAGCGCTACCAGGCGGCCGACGCCACGTCCGTCGTGGTACCCGACCATCTGCCCGACATTCCCGAGGTTCGCCAGGATATTGCGGAGTTCCACGGCTCGATCACCGTGGCCGATGCCGCCGTCGGGCAACTGCTCGAGACACTGACCGCCACCGGCCTCGACCGCACCACCTGGGTGGTGTTCCTCACCGATCACGGTCCCGCACTGCCTCGGGCGAAGTCGACGCTGTACGACGCCGGCACCGGGATCGCGCTGATCGTCCGGCCGCCGGTGGGCTCCGGAATCGGCCCGGCGGTATACGACGACCTGTTCAGCGGCGTCGACCTGATGCCCACCCTGTTGGGGCTGCTCGGCGTCGACGTCCCGGCCGACATCGACGGACTTTCACACGCCGACCATTTGCTGGGCGATCCCGCATCGGCGGGCGCGGTCCGGTCGGCGGTCTACACGACCAAGACCTACCACGATTCCTTCGACCCGATCCGCGCCATCCGGACCAAGGACTACAGCTACATCGAGAACTACGCGTCGCGGCCGCTGCTGGACCTGCCGCTGGACATCGCCGACAGCGCATCGGGGCGCGCGATGGCACCCCACGCTCTCGGCGAGCGTCCGCAGCGCGAACTCTATGACCTCACCGAGGACCCGTCGGAGTCGAATAACCTGCTCGGAGCGGGCGCGTCCGACAAGGCGTCCGACAAGTCTGAAGCCATCGCCAGCGAGCTGGCGTTGCTACTGCACGACTGGCGGCAGAAGACCGGCGACGTCATTCCCTCGGAGTTCGCGGGCACCCGGATCTCGGAACGCTATACGGATACCTACTGGCGAATCCAGTCGGCGTCGAGCCGCTCGGCGATCGCGACGGACCGTGGCATCAGCACGGATCGGAGTGCCCGACAATAGTTTTCATCAGCCTGATTCATTATCGGGTGGATGTGCGTCCTAAATCGTTTGCGGTTAGGCTCACGCGCGTGTCAGCCCGTCCGTCGGCCTACCTTGTCCTCGCATCGCAGCGCAGCGGCAGCACGCTGCTCGTCGAGTCACTGCGCGCCACCGGCGTCGCCGGGGAACCCCAGGAGTTCTTCCAGTACCTGCCGACGACCAGCATGTCGCCCCAGCCAAGGGAGTGGTTCGCCGACGTCGAAGACGAATCCATCCTGCGCCTGCTCGACCCGCTCATCGAGGGCAAGCCCGACATCGCCCCCGCCGAGATCTGGCGTGACTACATCCGCACGGTCGGACGCACCCCCAACGGTGTGTGGGGCGGCAAACTGATGTGGAACCAGACCCCGCTGCTGCTCGACCGCGCCAAGGACCTGCCGAATCGCTCGGGCGACGGGTTGCTCTCCGCGATTCGCGACGTCGTCGGCAGCGACCCGGTGCTGGTACACATCTACCGGCCCGACGTGGTATCCCAGGCGGTGTCGTTCTGGCGCGCCGTGCAGACCCGGGTATGGCGTGGCAGGCCCGACCCGGTGCGCGACGCCCGCGCGGAGTACCACGCGGGCGCCATCGCCCACGTCGTCGCGATGCTGCGCGCCCAGGAGGAGGGTTGGCGCAACTGGTTCGCCGAGCAGAGCATCGAACCCATCGACGTCCCCTACCCGGTGTTGTGGCGTAACCTCACCGAGGTCGTCGGCACCGTCCTCGAGCGCCTTGGACTAGACCCCCGGCTGGCGCCGGCCCCAGTGCTGGAGCGCCAGGCCGACCAGCGCTCCGACGAGTGGGTGGAACGCTACCGCGCCGACGCAGAACGGGAGGGACTGCCGACATGAGTACGGCGACAACGACATTCGACGACACCCACGTCGACGAGCTGCGGCTGCTGGAAGCCGAGGCGGTGCACATCATCCGCGAGGTCGTCGCAGAGTTGCAGCGCCCGGTGCTGCTGTTCTCCGCGGGCAAGGACTCGATAGTGCTGTTGCGGCTGGCCGAGAAGGCGTTTCGGCCGTCCCCGCTCCCGTTCCCCGTGCTGCACGTCGACACCGGGCACAACTTCCCCGAGGTCATCGAGTTCCGCGACCGCAGGCTCGGGGACCACGGCCACAAGCTGATCGTCGGTTCCGTGCAGGAGACCATCGACAGCGGCCGGGTGGCCGACCCGGGCCCCGGGGCGTCGCGCAATCGGCAGCAGACCCGCACCCTGCTCGACGCTCTGGAGGCCGGCGGTTTCGACGCCGCGTTCGGCGGCGCCCGCCGCGACGAGGAACGCGCGCGGGCCAAGGAGCGCATCCTGAGCTTCCGTGACGAGTTCGGACAGTGGGATCCGCGGGCCCAGCGCCCCGAGCCGTGGTCGCTGTACAACGGCAGGATCAAGAAGGGCGAGCAGGTCCGGGTGTTTCCGCTGTCCAATTGGACCGAGCTCGACGTCTGGCGCTACATCGAACTGGAGAACCTCGAGCTGCCCTCGATCTACTTCGCCCACCGGCGCGAGGTGTTCGAACGCGACGGGATCCTGCTGGCGGTCTCCGAATACGCGACGCCCGCCGACCACGAGAAATCGGCTGTCGAGTGGGTGCGCTACCGCACCGTCGGAGATCTGACCATCACCGGCGCGGTGCGTTCGCAGGCCACGGACATCGCCCGGGTGATCACGGAGATCTCCGCGGCGACGGTGTCAGAACGAGGTGAG
Source organism: Mycobacterium sp. (assembly GCF_044223235.1). GTDB lineage: Bacteria > Actinomycetota > Actinomycetes > Mycobacteriales > Mycobacteriaceae > Mycobacterium. Next base: position 25,161 of record NZ_JBGAME010000013.1, on the reverse strand, counting down.
ACGAGGGCGGACGACCGCACCTCGGTGGCCGCGATGGAAGACCGCAAGCGGGAGGGCTACTTCTGATGACCACCCGCCAATTGCTGCGGATCGCCACCGCGGGTTCGGTGGACGACGGTAAGAGCACGCTGATCGGCAGGCTGCTGCACGACACCGACAGTCTGCCGCTCGACCACCTGGAGGCGGTGACCGATGAGGAGGGCGTCGCCGACCTGGCGGCGCTGTCCGACGGCCTGCGCGCCGAACGCGAGCAGGGCATCACGATCGACGTTGCGTACCGCTTCTTTTCGACCGACACCCGCAGCTACATCCTCGCCGACACCCCGGGCCACGAGCGCTACACCCGCAACATGTTCACCGGGGCGTCCAACGCCCACGTGGCAATCCTGCTCGTGGACGCCCGCGCCGGTGTGTTGCGCCAAACCCGCAGACACGCCCGCATCGCGAAGCTGCTGGGGGTCAAGCACTTCGTCGCGACGGTCAACAAGATCGATCTCGTCGACTTCGACGCCGACCGGTTCGGCGAGGTCAAGGCGCAGCTGGCCCTGCTGGCGGATCGGCTCGGCGGCCTGGAGATGACGGTGATCCCGATCGCCGCCAAGCACGGCGACAATGTGGTGCACCGTTCCGACCGGACACCATGGTACGACGGCCCGAGCTTGCTGGAATACCTTGAGGATATCGAACTTTCGGCTCCCCAGCCCGAGCCGGCCAACCTCCGCCTGCCGGTGCAGTGGGTGTCGCGGCCGGCCGCCGATCAGCGCAGGCGTTACACCGGGCGGCTGTCCGCGGGGGCGTTGCGGGTCGGCGATGTGGTGGTGAGCCTGCCGGCAGGCAGCCGGTCGACGGTCACCGCCGTCGACACGCTCGATGACGCACGCACGACGGCCGTCGCGCCGCTGTCGGTGTCGGTGGAGTTGGAGGATGACATCGACGTCGGTCGGGGCGACGTGTTCGTCAGCGGTGCCGACGACGCGGCGCTGCCCGTGCTGGCCCGCGAGATCGACGCGACGGTGTGCTGGTTCGCCGACGCGCCGCTGCGCGCGGGTGACCGGGTGGCGCTCAAGCAGGGCACCCGCACCGTGCGGGCGACGATCCAGGCGCTGCACAGCCGCCTGGACCCCGAGACGCTCGATGAGCTGGATGGCCCAGTTGATTTGGTGCTCAACGATATCGGCGCAGTCACCCTGCGGACGAGTTCGATCGTGATTGCCGATCCCTACGCCGAAAACCGGGACAGCGGTGCGTTCATCCTGATCGACGAGACGTCCAACGACACCGTCGGCGCGGGCACCATCACCGAACCTCGAGAGGTCAAGCCCGGCGCTGCCACCCGCAACGACATCCGCTGGCACCCCTCGTCACTCGACCGCGACTACCGGTGGAGCAAGACCGGATCGCGGGGTGCCACGGTGTGGTTCACCGGCCTGCCCGCGTCGGGGAAGTCCACCGTCGCGGTCGCCGTCGAGCGCGCCCTCGTCGAATCCGGCCGGGTCGCTTACCTTCTCGACGGCGACAATATCCGCCACGGGCTGTCCGACGACCTCGGCTTCTCCGCGGGCGACCGGGCCGAGAACATCCGGAGGGTCGGGCATCTCACCCGGCTGCTCGCCGACGCGGGTGTGGTGGCACTCGCATCGCTGGTCTCACCGCTGAAATCCGATCGGGAGATCGCCAGGGCGCTCAACGCGGCCGCCAAACTCCCGTTCATCGAGGTCTACATCTCCACACCGCTCGCGGAATGCGAACGGCGCGACCCGAAGGGCCTCTACGCACGGGCCCGCAAGGGCGAGCTCACGGGGCTGACCGGAGTGGAGGCGCCCTACGAGCCGCCGGAGGACGCCGAACTGGTCCTCGACACCACCGGCGCCGACATCGACGAGCTGGTCGCCCGGGTCCTCGAAACCCTCGACCGCATCTGATCACATCACCTGGGCCACCACGAAGATCCGGCGGAACGGGAAGAACGTCCTGCCGTCGGGCCTGGCCGGGTAGGCGTCGTCGAGAAGCGGGATGAGTTCCGCGCGGAACCGCTCCCACTGCGGTTCGGTGAGCCGGCTCTTCACCGGTCGCAGCGCGGTGCCGGTGATCCAGTCCAGCACCGGATTGGCTCCGGTCAGCTCGTGCACGTAGGTGGTCTCCCAGGCGTCGACGGCGCAGCCCGCGTCGGTCAGCAGCCCGGCGTAGCCGGACGGCGTGTCCACCACCTTGCCGACCCGAAAGGGGATGTCCCGCAACGCCTCCGCCCATGGTTCGCTGCCCGCCAGCCGCCGGACCGCTTCGTGTGACGGCGAGTCGAAGTTGCCGGGCACCTGCATGGCGATCCACGCCCCGGTCACCAGCTGCCCGGCCCAGCGCTCCAACAGGTCGGCATGCTCGGGGATCCACTGCAGCGCGGCGTTGCTCAGCACCACATCGGTGTCCGGTTGCGGAGCCCAGTCACGCAGATCACCGGTCTGCGCATCGACGCCGCGTTCGCGTGCGGCCGCCACCATCTCCGGTGAGCTGTCCCACGCCTCCAACGCCGCCTCCGGCCAGCGCTGGGTGAGGGCGACGGTGAGATTCCCCGGCCCACAGCCCAGGTCGACCACCCGTCTGGGTTTGTCGGCCCCCACCCGCGCGAGCAGATCGAAGAACGGGCGTCCGCGGTGATCGGCGAAGGCCAGGTACACGTCCGGGTTCCACATTCCGACAGTGTCGCAGAGTCGCCAACCGCCCTGCACTCACAGCACTTTCCCAGCCGGTGGCCAGGGCGGCCACCAGCAACACCGGGCACGGTGAACCCGTGTCGACCGCCGCGGCCCGCGCGTGGCCACGATGGGCGCTGGCGGGGTTACTCACGGGAACGGGCGTGCTGTACCTGTGGGGACTGTCGGCAAGCGGCTACGGGAACTCGTTCTACGCCGCTGCGGCGCAGGCGGGTTCGCAGAGCTGGTCGGCATGGTTCTTCGGCTCCCTTGACGCGCACGACTTCGTGACGGTCGACAAACCACCCATCTCGCTGTGGGTGACCGGGCTGTCGGTGCGGCTGTTCGGGCTGAGCAGCTGGTCGGTCCTGGCCCCACAGGCGCTGATGGGCGTGGCGTCCGTCGCCATGCTCTATGCCACCGTGCGGCGCACCTTCCGCGAGCACGACGACGGCGTCGCCGCCGGGCTGCTCGCGGGCGCAGCCCTGGCCTGCACACCCGCCGCGGCGTTGATGTTCCGGTTCAACAACCCCGACGCGCTGCTGGTCCTGCTGCTGGTCGTGGCCGGCTACTGCCTGATTCGCGCGGTGCAGGGCGCGTCGTGGCGCTGGCTGGCCGCGGTAGGTGCGGTCATGGGTACCGCATTCCTGACCAAGATGTTGCAGGGCTTCCTGGTGCTGCCCGGCTTCGCGCTGGCCTACCTGCTGTACGCGCGGGCTTCGAGGCGGCGACGGCTGCGCGACCTGGCGATCGGCCTGGCGGTGCTGATCGCGACCGCGGGATGGTGGGTGGCGATCGTCGCGCTGGTGCCGCCTGGCGCGCGACCCTACATCGGCGGATCGACAGACAACACGGTGCTGGATCTCGCCTTCGGCTACAACGGCATCGGCAGGCTGAAGGGCGGAGCGACCCAGCACGAAAGCGTCGCGCGGATGCACATGGTCAGCGTGACCGGTGCGCACCGGCTGTTCATGGGTGAACTCGGCGACGAGATCTCGTGGCTGCTCCCCGCGGCGCTGGGCTGCCTGGCCTTCGGGATCTACCTGGCGGCCCGCCGGCGGTTGGACGCCGGCGAGTCGGCCGCGCTGGTCATGTGGGGGCTGTGGTTGGTCGCGACAGCGCTGGTGTTCAGCTATATGAAAGGCATTGTCCACCCGTACTACTCGGTTGCGCTCGCCCCCGCGGTCGCTGCGCTGATCGGGATGGGTGCCGTGTGGGCGAGGCGGTGCCGATTGGGCTGGGACGGGAGGGTCGCCCTTGCCGCCATCGTGACACTCGCGGGGACGTGGTCGGCGGTTCTGTTGCATGACAACGGGTTCGGTCCGGGCTGGCTACCCTGGGCGCTGGGCCCCGCCGCGATCGCGGCTGGCGTCGGGCTCGCGATTCCGGCGGCGGACGGCCGTGGACCGGCCGTCCTCGCCGCCCTCGCCACCCTCGTCGCACTCGTACCCGCCGCGGCGTATTCGATCGCCACCGCCGCCACTCCCCACCACGGCACCATCCCCAGCGCGGTGCGGTCGTCTTTCGCCGCGGGCGGCGGGATGGGTGATGTCGCGGGCGGCTGGATGGGTGACGAATCGTCCAATGTCGAACTGGCGCGGCTGTTGTCCGCCGCTCGGACTCCGTGGTCGGCGGCGACCAACGGCTCCCAGTCGGCCGCCGTGCTGGAACTCGCTTCCGGCACATCGGTGATGGCGGTCGGCGGCTGGAGCGGTGATCCGGTTCCGACGCTGGGCCAGTTCATCGATGACGTGCACGCCGGCAAGATCTCGTACTACGTCGAGGCCGGCCACGCCGCGTCGTTGCACACAGAGACGACTCGGCCCACCACGGGCGGTGCCTCGCACACCCGTGAGATCGCCGACTGGGTCGCCGCGCACTACCCGGCTGAGATCGTCGGATCCTCCGTGGTGTACCGCCTGATCTGACCGAGGCCGTCCAGCAGACCCCATCCCACCGCAGCGGATTTCGCCTCGAGGTCGAAGTAAAGCGGCTCACCGGTCGCGGTCACGCCGATCGGCACCCGCAGCTCGTCGTCGCGCGCCCGCTCGACGAGCTCACCCACCGGCTGCTGATCGACTGGCTGGAATACCGGCGCAGACGCTGGCCCAACACCGCCAACCCGCCGTGGGTGAGCGCTTCGTCGAGTTGACGGTCGACGCTTGCTGGGCGGCGGAATGGCGCGGTGAGCGCGTTGTCGCTGATGGCTCGGATGGTCGAGGCGGTCTGTTTGTTGATGATCAGATGCGGGTTGCCCCGACCCACTCCATCTGGCCGTCGTGTTCGGACTCGACCAGACCACAGCGATCCGATATAGCGCAGCCGCGCGACAGATCCTCCAAACCCCAGCCGAGGAACACGGTCCACCAGGTTGAGCGCGAACCCAAGGATCAACTCGCCCCAAAGCCACTGAGCATCCTTGGGTTCCCGCCGAAGAACCCTCAGTTCGCCTGAACTCCGGGCAAAGCGCGGGCGGGTCCGTCAAGTATTCGGTGTAACTGATTGTGTTGGTTCTACTTTCGTCCTGCTGACAGGAGTCCGTCGAAGGTCACCTCGAACGCATTCAAAGCGGCCTTCCAGCGGTTGGACCAACGCTGACGTCCGCGGCCGGTGGGATCGAGACTGCCTGATGATCGCGGGATACCGGTCGCCCCATTGCTCGCCGAAGGCGACGAACGCGTCAAGGGCGGCCGATTCGCTGGGTGGTGTAGATCGGCTGAGGTCCTTGGCGATCGCCGGCCAGTCCTTCTTCGAGGCGTAGCGGAAACTGTTTCTGAGGAGGTGGACGATGCATGTTTGCGTAATCACCGGCGGCCACACGGTTTCGATCGCCTGCGGAAGCTCTGTGAGGCCGTCGCACACCACATGCAGATGTCGCCGACACCCCTGTTCTTCAACTCGGCGAGCACCCGCATCCAATACTTCGCGATAAGGAGCGGGCCAGTGCGACCGCGGCGTAGGAACACGACGGGATGACGCCATTCCCAGGCCAGTGGCTACCGCGAGGGCGCGGCGGCGGTCGTCGCCGAGCATGGAGGTGATGGTGTCGCCGCGGACGACGGCTTGCACGATCGAAGACACGGTGAACCCGAAGACCAGCGCCCGCAGGATTTCCCAGGCCATCGACCCGGTCAGCGACAGCGCGCGCAGAACAGCCTCACTCATGTCCGTTCTCTCCTTCCTCGGGTGTGCGTCGGTCAGTCGTGATGCGGTGGATGCGGGCTGCTGCGCGCTCGAATTGATCACGTTCGACGTGGTCGAAGTCCGACCCTGCGACGGTGGTGGTGAGCCGGTCGAGCTGCTCGAGGAGGGGGCGGTGATCGTCGACGTGCCAGGACAGCTCTTCGAGCAACCCGAACAGTCGACCGATGACCTGAGGGTCGGAGCCGCCGTAGCGGCGGGGTTGGGTCACCGCGTCATCCAGCAACGCGGCGAAGCTGGGCCGGTGTAGTACCGCTCGGAGCTGTCCGGTGTCGTCGCACAGCATGACTGGGCGCAGGTCGCGGCCGGCGAGTTGGCACAGGATCGCCGAGATGTGGCCCAGGGCGTGGATCGCGGTGGTCGGATCGTTGATGCCCGGGGACAGGGCCTTGTTGGCGACATCGGTGAGTTGGCGAAGTCCGTAGCCCACGTCCTGGGCGGCGGTGCGTTCGTATCCGACGCGGATCCCGGCACTGACGGCGCGCTGCAGCTGCTCGCGTGTCTCGGCGCCCAACGCGCCCGATGTTCCCCAGGCCGATCCGATCGGGACTCCTTCGACGATGCTGCTTCCCGGGTGATGCTCGATGATGAGGCAGGCGTTGGCGCGCCGGGCGGCATCCAGCAGGTGGGCTTCGTCGATGCTGGTGATGAACCCCGACCGCGGGGCGGTCAGCCGGACCGCATCCTGGGGTGGGGTGAGTAGTGCGGGCCGGGGTTGGGCATCGCTTGCCGGGGTGGTGGCCGTCTTGACGGTGGCGGTGGCGTCGTCGTGGACGTCACGCAGCATGGTTTCCACCCGGATTTGGCGGGCCAGATGCGCCAGGAACAGCACCAGGGTGAGCACGCTGATGACGGCCAGACCGAAGGCGACGGTGACCGAGATCCGCGGCACGAACGCCGGCCCGGTGTCGGGGCTGCGCACGGCGCGCAGGAGGGTCAGGGCGTAGGTGAAGGTGGCCAGGAAGACCGCCAGGGTGGTCTGCACGAAGACGTCGCTGGTGAACATGCGCAGCAGTCGCGGCGAGAATTGACTGCTGGCCAGTTGCAGGGTCACCACCGTAAGGGAGAACGTCAGCGACGTCACCGTGATCAGCGAGGTGGAAATGGCGTTGAGCAGGGTGCGGGCCGCGCCGGCATCCCCGCCGAACAACAGCGCATCCACCCATCCCGGCAGATCACCGTCGACTGCGGCATCAGCTACGGGGAGGCCCACCGCAGCCAGGACCGCGAGTACCACCCCTGCTGCCGGCAGCGGCCATAGCTGCGTGCGCGCCGTATCGCGCACCGACGCCAACACCGGGTTCACCTCGACGGGCCAATTATCGGTGACTCACATGTCGGAACGCGGCGGGTCCAGTCCTGTGGTTGTGAGAGCTGCCGCGCCGGCCGACCCGAGCCGTTACGCGCTCGCGGCGCCGGTGTCAGCATGGGGCTTCAATCGTCAAAGGCGTGTCCCTTTCGATGGTATGTGGCTTCGGTCAGGCCGACGGTGATCGGGGTTCCGCAGGGCTGATCGGTGCGAATCACGCTAATGCCGCCGCGTGCTTCGTAGCAGACGTAGCGCAGCACCGAGAGGTCACCGGCGCCGCTTGGCGCAGCAGACGGTGTCCTTCATGAGTCAGCTCCTTCGATTCGATTGACGGGGTGGGCTCGGTTGGGCTCAGCGATGCCGCGCCGTTGCGGCACCGCCAGGGTCAGCGCCGCGGCGGCGGCCCATGCCCACGGGTGGGTGTGTTCTGCCAGCCACCGTTGTGGTGAGCGGACCACGGCCGGTCGTCGAACACGCCGTGGACGCCGTAGTCGGTGCCCTCGGCGCCGCCGGGGGGTTCCCAGAGGTTGTTGGACCGGTCCGCATCGGCGGGTTGTCCGGTCTGCTGGGAGCCAAATCCGGTCTTTGCCAGGTAGCGGTCCAGTACGGCGGGTATCGCGCGTTGGCCGAGGATGGTGTGCTGGCGCCCACCCAGTGCACCTTGCGGCGGGGATGGTCGGCGGCGTTGTTGGATGTCGTATTCCTCGCACAGCAATCCCTGTGGTCCGCAGGCGGCGCGGTTGCGTTCGAAGAAGCGCATCGCGGTCGTGGTGTCGCCAACTTGGTGATGGGCCAGGACGGTGTCGGCCAGGGCGCTCCACCGGCCGGCATCGGGCGCCGGTGCGGGCCGTCGACCGCGACGGCATGACCGGCGTAGCACTGGTCGCGAATCCACACGTAGCGATAGTCGTAGTTGCGGCCCCGCTCGGCGGGTTCGGGCAGGCTGGTCGTCGCCGCGGCCACCATCCCCCCGCCAGGGGTGGTCAAGTCTCCTGTAGGGCGGCGTAGGAGTGCCGGGCGTCCCGCGGCGCAACAGAGGAGTTCAATGCGGGAATGGTTTGTCGCCAACGGTTTTCGGTGCTCGCCCACAGGGTGTCCGGGTCGGCTATCGGGTCGCAGGACGGTTGGTCGGACAGTTCGATGACGAGGTCATGTATGCCGCCCTCGCACACCAGCAGATCGGCGCGCAACGCCGCCCTGACATCGTCGTCGCGGGTGGGGGTGGCGTGTGGTGCTCCAGTGAGCCGGATCCGTAGATCGCCGGCCCAGCCGTGCCAGCAGCTGTGATCGTCGCGAGTTAGATGTTTCATTGTCTGACTGCCGAATCCGGCGGCAGGGGCGAGCGTGCCCGGAAGCGTTCGCCCCCGCCGCCGTCTACTTACGTATGCCTACGCCAACTTCTGGCTGAAATTGGCAGTGTATGGTCTAACTGTCGAGACGCACGGTGGCGACCTGCCCCGGGTGGCGCGACCGGCGCGGCGCGCGTCAGGAGCCGATGCCGAGCAGTCGCAGCAGCTCCCGATGATCGGTGATGCGGAAGTCCGGGCTGCAGCCCTCATGGTGTTTCGTGCCCTGATCGGAGTCGAACATCACGGTACGCATGCCAGCCCAGCGGGCGCCGTGGATGTCGCGGTACATGTCGTTGCCGACATACACGGCCTGGGACGGCGGAACCCCCAGACCGTCGAGGGCGTACTCGAACAGCCGCGGGTCCGGCTTTCGGAACCCGTGGTCGCCGGAAACCACGACCGGCTCGAAGTAGCCGGTGAGCCCGACCTTGTGCAGTTCGCCACGGGCATAGGCGCTTTGGGCATCGGTGACGATCGCCAGCGGAACGTGGTTGCGCAGCTCGTCGAGCACCGCCCGCACGTGCGGGTACAGCTTCAGTTTCTTGCGCGACACCCCGCGGAACATCTCCGCCAGAGTCAGTGGGAGTTCCGCCAGGCGGCCCGGCGTCAGCGTCGCGGTGTACTCGGTGGCGAAATCGTCGATGATCGACCGGAAGATCGCCACGGCGTCGAATTCCGGGTATTCCTCCGGGCTTTCGCGCTGCTGCGCCTTGAGCCGGCCGAAGTAGAGGTCGCGCACCTGATGGCGGCGAAGGTCGATGCCCTGATAGCTCAGGAAGTGCCCGATGGTGCGGAAGATGTCCTCACGGTGCTCGTCGGTGCGGATGTGCACGAGCGTGCCGTTGACGTCGTAGACGACGGCTGCGACACCGGCAAGACCTGGGCTCATCGGCGATCCGCCTTCGTGCTCGGGTGTGGGCTCATCGGCTCAGTGTGCCTTCAGCAGGCGCTTGGACTGTCGCAGCAGTTGTCTGGCGTAGTCGGGGCAGACGTAGTCGTTGCGTGCGACCCGCAGCAGATTCATCGCCATGTAGTAGGGCAGCCGGGAGGTGATCGACCCGAACGCGGCGTCACGGTCGGGGAAGTGACAGCAGTACTCCCACAGGAAATGACCGATGAACGGTTCGGCCCGGTCCGGGCTGCCGGTGGCGGACATGTACGCGTGCTGGATCTCGCCCGCCACGCGGCCGACGTCGAACATCCGGTCTCCGCGCCTGGCCCGCTCGAGGTCGATGGCGGCGACGTCGAGCCCGTGGCCGAACAGGAAGTTCGCCGGTGTGGCATCGCCGTGCAGCCACACCTGCTGATCGGCCCACATGGACGGGCGGTCCCGCCACAGGCCCTGCAACCAGAGCAGTTCGTCGGCGTCCCAGGAACCGATGCGGTGTCGCCGCCGCAGCCGGTGCACCAGGCCGGTGAAGTAGCCGCAGTCGGTGTCGAAATCCACCTTGTCGCCATTGACGGTCCGATTATGTTGGGTGGCAAGGTAATAGGCGAGCGCCTTGAGCCGCCAGTACAGGTGGGCGTCGTCGTGGTGATGCACCGATCGGGCGATGGCCTGGCTGAACTGCTCGCCGCGGTAGAACTCGAGGGCCAGCACACCGTTGAGTTCGCGGGCCACGCCAAGGGGCCGCACCACGTGATGCGGTGAGCCCACCAGGTCGAAGCCGCGGAGCCGCTGCAGGCTGTCGTACTCGCGGTGGGCCGCACCTGCCGCGCGATCGAAGTCGCCGCCGAACCTGGATCCGTAGAACTTGCAGATCACCCGGGCGGAGCTGTGCTTCTCCTCGTAGGCGTACACCTCATTGCTGCCCCGTAACCGGAAGGCGCGGAACGCGGGCGCAGGCTCATAGACGCCGAGTTGATCCCGGACGATGGCGGACAGGAAGCCGTGCATTGCGTCATCGCCCGAGACGTAGCCCACGTACTTGCCGAAAACGATGCCTCCCCCGCGGACGCGATGAGGGTGCCGCTCATTCTCTTGGCGGTCACCGATCGTTCACACGATAGATTCGTCCCGTTCAGCTTGCACGGCGGCGGGAGAAGGCCGGGCAGGCCCAGGCAGGAGGGCGAACACGGGCGCGAGAACGTGCGCGACCAGTCGGGAAGCAGCGTGGATTCACTTACGACGCCGTTGCCAAGGGAGCGCGGCGCCAGGCGGGGTGGGTGTCGTCAGCCCGGGCATTGCCATCACCGTGAAGTCATCGACCAGGGCATCGACGAGCACATCGGCCAGGGCATCGACGAGCACATCGGCGGGATGCTGATCGGCAACATCTGCCATCACGGCGAGCGCTCCGTCGCGCCAGGGTGAGCAAGCCGTGCGCCGCAGCCCAGGCCAGCAGCGCCAACCGCTCTGGCTGGACGGTCGAGTCAACCCCTGCTGCGCCCGACGCGCCCGCTTGTTGCCGCAGCACAGCGAATGACTCACGTTGGGCAGCAAGCAACTCCGGGTCATCGATATGGAGTTGGTCCGGGCGGAACATCAGTTCGAACGGCGGCGCCTGCTCGCGCCCAAGCGCAGATGCGCGCACCCGAGCGCCGTGAAGCGGGCCGCGGGGTCGGTTCCCGCGTCGTCGGCCGCCTCGCGCAAGGCGTGGCCCATGCGGCGGAAGCCGTCGGCAGCCACCGCGGTGAGCAGTCCCGCGCGGTCGACGAAATGCCACTTCGGCGTGGATCGTGACACCCCGGTCCGCGCCGTGATGCCGCGCAGACGCACACCGCCGACCCCAGGTTCGAACAGTTCGGCCCGGGCGGCGCCGATGAGCGCCGAGCGGACGTCGAACTCCACGTTTTGCCACTGAAGTGCGAGTGGATCGCTGCAAAACGTGGATCTGGGCGCGGGGCTACCGCTGAGCCATGCACGGGGCCGATATGCGGACGCCGGAACTCCATGCGACCGCGCCGGCACGGCCCTGGCCCCGCCTCCTCGTCGACGACGGAGTCGGGGGAGGTGTTGATAAGCCCAGGCGCTCAGGCGATGTGGACGATCACCCCGCCGCAACCGGCGCCGGTGCGACCGTCCTATGCGAATCGCGTCGATCGTTGCCGCTCCGTATCCCTTTCCCTGTTCGTCCTTGTCGATGAGCAGCTTCCACAGGAAGTAGGGGCCGACCAGGTCCCTCGTCCACGGGTTCCGGAATCCCGTCGCTGATCATGGTGAACCCGACCAGTGCGCCGGTCGCGGCGTCATGCACCGCACACTGCCGCGGCATGGCGCGCGCCTCCTCCGCGGCTTCCTGGAATATGTCCTGCATCGAGTCGAGGTACTGATCCTGGCCGGGCCCGATGCGCAGGCCGAGCAGGGCCTGACGATCGGCATCGGACTCGACGTCGCGAAGGTGGACTCGCGTCGGGTTGGAGCGCGCGGTGTTCGCAGGTTCCCCCTTCTCGTCGACGGCACGGTATGCCGGGGCCGATCCGAACGGGGATCTGCGGGCCTCTTCTACGTCAACGTACGGCGGTACCGCCAGGACTACTCGGAACTGCGCAGACACCGCCGGGACCGACCGCCGAATTTCGCGTAGTCCAGTACGCGCGCTCCGCAGTCCGCCGGCTCCGACACTTGTCCTCATGGCCGCGCGTCGCACCGCCGCCAGCGAGGACAGTGGACTTCCCAGGACGGTGAAACGGTGAGTGCCGCTACAAGCATGTTCTATCTCATCGTGGAGATCGCGGCGCCGCTGGCGCTGGCTATCTCCCTGACGCTGCGCTGGGCCTACCGGCATGCGGTGCGACGGTCGATGCTCCTGCAGGTCTCGCACGGTGCGACGGCGGGTGACGACGATTCGTCGGCCCCTCCCACGAGGGCAGCCGCGGCTCCGGCGCACCCGCTCGAGATCGCGCCGGTCGCGGTGCCGGACCGCACCGCCGTACGCGCCGCCCGGCGCGGGCCCTGGACCACCGTCGCCGTACATGTCGTGGGCGGTCTCGCCTACGCGTTGGTCATGACCGCGGCTTTCGTCGTGGAGGTCGCTCCCCTGATGACGCCCATCGGAGGGGTCTCCGTTGGGTGGCGTTTCTGGACCGGAATGTTGTGGTTCTGCCTGTTCTACATCTGGCCTGTGGTGATCGTGGTGAGCCTTGTTGTGAAACTGCCCTGGCACACCATGGTCGCTGCCGTGATCGTCTTCGCTGCCGTATTCGTCGGTGCGGCGTGGCTGGTACTCGGTGCGGTGAATGCGACTGTGCCGCAGGCGATGCAGGACATTGCGACATCCCAGGGGCTGACTGCGCTCCCGAGTATCAGCCTGCGGCAGGTGGTCGGCATATGGTGGTCAATGGACGGCGTCGCCACCCTGGTGGTGTTGGCCTTTCTGGTGCGGCCGATCAGGGCGATCGGACCGGTCGTGCTCGCCTTGACGGTGGCGGCGCTGTCTGGTGCCTACGGGATGATCATGCTGCTCAACCTCCAGCAACCGGCCCAGTGGGTCACAACAGTCGCGGACAAGCTGGGTCTCGACGGTCGGATCGGGGCCATCGCCGTCCTGGTGATCGTGCTCGGTGTGGCTGCCATCGCCGGCTGCCTGGTCGGCTATCTCACCCTGCGCGGGGTTGGCCGGCTCTACACCGCGCAAGTGATCAGCGAGCAGTCCATCCAGGTGTATGCCGTGTGGCTGGTCTTCGCGCTGGCCCAGCCGGCACCACCGACGAAGCCGTACGCGTGCCTGGTCGCCTTCGCCATCTATGTCCTCGTAGTGAGAGTCGGACTGCGCCTGTTCGTCGGGCGTAACGGTGTCGGCGGGCTACCGCCGCGGCTGTTGGTGTTGCGGGTGTTCTCACTGGGCAGACGGAGTGAATCCCTGTTCGATGCCTTCTCACGGTTGTGGCGGTATACCGGACCCGTACAGCTGATCGCCGGTCCCGACCTCGCCGGCGCGACGGTCGAACCTCACGAGTTCCTCGACTTCCTGGGCGGACGTCTGCAGCGCCGGTTCATCAACGGTCCGGCGACGCTGGATCGGCGCCTCGCCGAGACCTCACTTCGGCCCGATCCGGACAACCGGTTCCGAGTGTTCGAGTTCTTCTGCCACGCCGATACGTGGCAGATGGTGCTGCGTCGGCTCGTGGGTGAAAGCGATGCGGTCCTGATGGACCTGCGCGGGTTCACCCGCACCAACAAGGGCTGCATCTTCGAACTCCACGAATTGCTCGATACTGTTCCCTTGGAACGCGTATCGCTCGTGGTCGATCACACGACGGACAACGACTTCCTTGCCGACGTTCTGCACCAAGGCTGGCAGCACGTCAGCGCCGCTTCGCCGAATCGCACCGATGCCACTCCGCGCGTGCGCCTCTATCACCTCGATCGCGGCAGCGCCCACCGAATCGGTGAACTGGTCGCCACAGTGGCCGATGTCCGCGGCCGCAACGTGACGCCGGCCACGGCGTGAGGGCATCGCCACAAACTGTCGAATGTCTTTGGCCGAAACACCTACACGAGCGCGCGCCGCGTGCGCACCCGCCGATCGAGGTCCCAGAGCAGCACGTTGAACGGGAATCTCCGCACCATTCCCGGCAGCAGGCGGTTGACGGCCCGCACCGTACGCATCAACCGCTCGAAGCGGCGTTGCCGATCGGCGTCCCACGGCAACCCCATCTCGTCGCGAAACTGTTGCGGCAGAAAACCCGTCGTGATCAGCAGGGCCATACCGTCGACCCGACCCTGCACCGCCCGGGGCAGCGTCAGTCCCGGTATCCGGGCGCGGGCGACCGGGTACAGGTACTCGCGCACGGCGTCGTCCATGTGCACCGTTCGCAAGGACTGGCACCAGTACCTGTCGAAGGCGGCCCGGTCCGCCGGCCACATGTCGGGAGGCACCTGCAGCGTCGTGGCGAGCACGTGCGACGCGCGGTAGTGCTCGTCGGCCGTCTCTTCGTCCATCCCGCCGTCCATCCCGCTGTCCATGTCGCTGTCCATGTCGCCGACGAACATGCGATACACGTCGAGCGCGCCCTTGTACATGCACGCCGCCACCCACAGCTGAAGGTCTTTGTCGAAGGCGTTGTAGGCCACCGGACTTTCCGGTGTCGAATACACCTGGGCATGCACCCGATTGACGGCGCGGCGGAAAGCCGCCTTCTGGGCGTCGCTGCCGGCGATGGCGACCGCAAGATAGGTGAAGGTGGTGCGCGCCCGCTTGAGGGGATGGCGGTCCAGTCGGCCGCTCTCGACCCGGCTCTCCACGACCCCGCGGCCGACGGCGGGTTGCGACATCTGCATGATCACATTCGCGGGGCCCGCCAGCAGACCGACGCCCATCAGGCCATCGCCGATGGCGTCGGTCTGGTGGCAGGGCCGGCGACCCATCGACCACCCCTTGCGGCGGACTGTGACAACCTGCGTTTTGTGATCGTGGCCCGGCCGCCGCACCGTGTCAAGCAAACCACTCGTCGAAGGTATAAACCGAAGCCCGGCAATCGCATTCACCACCTCGCGGTTGATTCCGCGGCCAGATCGCGATCCGGCGCGGATGGGCGATCTGTCCGCAGAATCATGCGTTCATCCCGCCGCCGAGGGCCGGCGGCGCACCACGGTGGCTGACCGGTGCGGCCGAGCGTCGGACGGCCTGACCTATCATCGGTCCGGCGTCGGCATGAACGGGCCAACCCGAACCGTTCCCGGCCGCCGTAGCGTCTCAACGAGGGAAACCGATATGCCGCTTCGCGTGCTCGCCCACTTCGTCGCCGGCGATCGGGTGATGGAAACGCTTGCTCGGGAGTCGGATTGGCTCGACATCCGGTTCTGCGCCGAGGACGACGACGACACCTTCTACCGGGAACTGCCCGACGTCGAAGTGATCTGGCACGTGCTGCGGCCGTTGTCCGCCGACGACCTCGACAAGGCGCGCCGGTTACGGTTGGTGCACAAACTCGGCGCCGGGGTCAACACCATCGACGTCGACGCGGCGACCCGCCTCGGCATTGCCGTGGCCAACATGCCCGGCGCGAACGCACCCTCGGTGGCCGAGGGCACGGTCCTGCTGATGCTCGCCGCGTTGCGGCGCCTGCCCGCGCTGGATCGCGACACCCGCCTCGGCAAGGGCTGGCCCCAGGACCCCGAGCTGGGTGAGACCGTTCGCGATATCGGCAGCTGCGTGGTCGGCCTGATCGGGTACGGCAACATCGCCCAACGGGTCGAGACGATCGTCGCCTCGATGGGCGCGGAGGTCCTGCACACCAGCACCCGCGACGACGGCACGCCCGGATGGCGCTCGCTGCCCGATCTGCTGGCCGCCAGCGACGTCGTCTCGCTTCACCTGCCGCTCACCGAGCAGACGTCCGGCCTGCTCGACCGCGCGGCGCTGGGCGTGATGAAACCCGGCGCGGTGCTGGTGAACACGGCGCGCGGGCCGATCGTCGACGAGGACGCGCTGGTCGAGGCGCTGCGCGACGGCCGTCTCGGAGCCG
Organism: Mycobacterium sp.; assembly: GCF_044223235.1. Classification (GTDB taxonomy): domain Bacteria; phylum Actinomycetota; class Actinomycetes; order Mycobacteriales; family Mycobacteriaceae; genus Mycobacterium. The sequence goes on along the minus strand of NZ_JBGAME010000013.1, from coordinate 9,205 downwards.
CGGCGCTCGACGTGTTCTCGGTGGAGCCGGTGGCTCCGGACAATCCCCTGCTGTCGCTGCCCAATGTCGTGCTCACCCCGCACGTGACTTGGTACACCGCCGACACGATGCGCCGCTATCTCGACGAGGCCGTCGCCAATTGCCGCCGGATCCGCGCGGGCGACAACCTGGCCAACGTGGTGAACGCGCCTACCGGCCGCGACGGGGGGCGGGAGTAGGCCCCGAGTAGGCTCGGCCCCAGCCGACCGGCTACCGGAAAGGCCACAGGAGGCAACGACGCCATGCCCATCGCACTCACGCGCGAGCACAACGACCTGGCCGATTCGGTGCGGGCCCTCTTGGCGCGGATGACGCCGTCGGAGGTGCTGCATGAGGCGATGGAGAACCCGATCCCCAACCCGCCGCCGTACTGGCGGGCGGCGGCCGACCAGGGCCTGCAGGGCGTCCACCTGGCGGAATCGGTCGGGGGCCAGGGATTCGGCATCCTCGAACTGGCCATCGTCGTCGCGGAGTTCGGCTATCGGGCGGTTCCCGGACCGTTCGTACCGTCCGCGATCGCGGGCGCGCTCATCGCCGCCCACGACCCCGACGCCAAGGTGCTCGCGCAGCTGGCCGGCGGCGACGTCATCGCCGCCTACGCCATCGACTCCGGGCTGACGGCGACACGGCACGGCGACGCCCTGATCATCCGCGGCGAAGTGCGCGGAGTGCCGTCCGCGGGCGAGGCCGCCGTGCTGGTGCTTCCGGTCGCGATCGACAGCGGCGAGGAATGGATCGTCCTCGACGCTCACGAACTCGAGATCGAGCCGGTGCGCAGCATCGATCCGCTGCGCCCGATAGCCCATGTGCGCGCCAACGCGGTTCATGTCGGCGACGACCGGGTCCTGACCAACCTGAGCCGCCCGCTGGCCCGCGCCCTGATGTCGACGCTGCTGTCCGCCGAGGCCGTCGGCGTCGCGCGCTGGGCAACCGACGCCGCGGCGGCGTATGCCAAGATCCGCGAGCAGTTCGGTCGCCCCATCGGCCAGTTCCAGGCGATCAAGCACAGGTGCGCCGAGATGATCGCCGACACCGAGCGGGCGACCGCGGCCGTCTGGGATGCCGCCCGCGCCGTCGACGAGGCGGAGGGGAACGGTTCGGCGGATTCGTCGTTCGAATTCGCCGCGGCCGTCGCCGCCACACTGGCACCGGCCGCGGCGCGACGATGCACCCAGGATTGCATCCAGGTGCACGGCGGTATCGGCTTCACGTGGGAGCACGACGCGGGTGTGTACTACCGCCGCGCGCTGCTGCTGTCGGCATGTTTCGGCCGCGCCGCCGACTATCCGCAACAGGTGGTCGACATCGCCACCACGGCGGGTATCCGCCCACTCGACATCGACCTCGACCCGGACACCGAGAAGCTGCGAGCCGACATCCGTGCGGAGGTCAAGGCGCTCAAGGCTATTCCGCGCGAGCAGCGGGCAGCCGCCGTCGCCGAGGGCGGCTGGGTTCAGCCGCATCTACCGGCTCCGTGGGGTCGCGACGCCGGTCCCGTCGAGCAGATCGTCATCGCCCAGGAGTTCACCGCGGGCCGCGTCAAACGACCGGCACTCGGCATCGCCGCGTGGCTGATCCCCTCGATCGTCGCCTACGGCACCGAGGAACAGAAGCAGCGGTTCCTGCCGCCCACGCTGCGCGGCGAAACGATCTGGTGCCAACTGTTCTCAGAGCCCGGCGCCGGATCCGATCTGGCCGGTCTGACCACCAAGGCCACCAAGGTCGACGGCGGTTGGCGCATCACCGGCCAGAAGGTGTGGACGACGGGAGCCCAGTACGCGGACTGGGGTGCGCTGCTGGCCAGGACGGATCCGAGCGCTCCGAAACACAACGGCATCACCTACTTCCTGATCGACATGCGCGCAAACGGTGTGCAGGTCAAGCCGTTACGGGAGCTGACCGGGCACGCGATGTTCAACACGGTGTACCTCGATGACGTGTTCGTGCCCGATGATCTTGCGCTCGGCGAGGTCAACAGGGGCTGGGAGGTCAGCCGCAACACGCTGACCAACGAGCGGGTTTCGATCGGCAGCGGTGAGCCGCCGTTCCTGGCCAGCCTGGATCGGTTCGTGGATTTCCTCCGCGACGGCCATTTCGATCAGATCGGCCAGAACCAGGCGGGTCGGCTCATCGCCGAGGGCTACGCGGCCAAGCTGCTGAACATGCGCTCGACGCTGCTCACGCTGGCGGGTGGCGACGCGATGCCCGCCGCCGCGATCTCGAAGCTGCTATCGATGCGGACCGGCCAGGGTTACGCCGAATTCGCCGTCTCCTCATTCGGAACCGACGGTGCGATCGGCGATCCCGACCAGCTGACCGGACAGTGGGCGGAGTACCTGTTGGTGAGCCGCGCGACGACGATCTACGGCGGCACCAGCGAAGTGCAGCTCAACATCATCGCCGAGCGGTTACTGGGTCTTCCGCGCGACCCGTAGCACCGGGAAATGGTTTGCCCGTCGGTGTACCGTCGAAGTAGTTGATGGCGGCAACGATGGGCACACCGATGGGACTCCAGCACTCACGGTCCACTTCACTCGGGCATCGCGGGCATCGCGCGATACGGTTGGTTGTCACCGCAGCCGCCGCAATCGCATTCGCGGTCGCCCCGAGCGTCGTGTTCAGCGCGGGCAGCGCGCAGACCCCGACCGACACCGTGGCTCAACCTTGTGTCAACGGCGTCGTTCCCGGGAACCCCTACATCGTGAACTGCAACCTCCGGCCACGCCCACCCCGGATCATGGGGTCAGCGCCGGACGCGGGCGCGATCATCGCGTGCCGGAACTGGCCGGGTTGCCTGTCCTGGTATGTGAACGGCGGCCCGTGACCAACGATGTCGAGAAGCGCTGGCATGACCCGCCGATGTTTCGGGCGGCCGTCACCTATGTAGTGGCGGTCATCGCGCTGGCCGGAATCGCGTTCGCGCTGTACGCGATACCTGGAGGTCGGTCGGTCTACGCCGCGGTCCTGGTCCCCCTGATTCTGTTCGTCGGTGGGGTGGGCGCCTTCATCAAGACGTACCGCGTCTGGAAGGTGGGCGGCACCTGGCCCATCTGGCAGGGGGCGGGCTGGTTCCTGCTGGCGCTCTTCCTGGTTTGTTTGAGCATCCCCGGCTCGGCCGCGTTGGCGTCGTAGCTGTCCCCGGCCACCGCCCTCAGGGCAGGATCGAGTCGACGTAGCCGCCGTCAACCCGGAGCGCGCCGCCCGTCGTCGCAGAGGCCAGCGGTGACGCGAGATAGGTCACCATGTTGGCGATCTCGCCGGGCTCGATCAACCGCTGCAACAACGACTGCGGCCGGAACGTGCGCATGAACTCGCGCTGCGCCTCATCCCACGGCAGCGAGGTGTCCACCAGCTGATAGACGAAGTCCTCCACACCGGCGGTGCGCGTCGGGCCTGCGATGACCGAGTTGACGGTCACACCCGTGCCCGCGGCTTCCTTGGCGAAGCCCCGCGACACCGCGAGCAGCGCCGTTTTCGACACCCCGTAGTGGATCATCTCGTGCGGGATGACGATCGCGGAGTCGCTGGCGATCTGGAGCACCCGGCCCCAGCCGCGCTGGATCATGCCGGGTAGGTAGGAACGGATAAGACGCGCCGCCGCAAGGACATTCACCTCGAAGTAGGTCCGCCACTGGTCGTCGGTGATCTCCAGGGCGGGCACCGCACCGAAGATCCCGAGGTTGTTGACCAGAATGTCGACGTCGGGCAGGTCGCGGAGCAACCCGTCGACTCCGTTCTCGGTGGTGACGTCGAACGCGACGCCGAATACCTCGCCACCGGAGCCGGCCAAAGCCGCGACGGCGTCCGCCACCCGCTCCGGTGTGCGGCCGTTGACGCCCACCCGTGCACCGGCCTCGGCCAGCCCCTTCGCGATCTCCAGTCCGATTCCCTGGGTCGAGCCTGTGACGAGTGCGGTCTTACCTGTCAGGTCGATGTTCACGACGGAGTACTACCACCGAGAGCGCGTGAGTATTCCTGAGTGTTCCAAGGGGGCGATCGCTGCGGCGGGCGGACCCGCTACATGACCTCGATGTCGCGAAGCTCGCGCTTGAGGACCTTCCCAGTGGGATTGCGGGGCAGCTCGTCGAGGAAGATGACCTCGCGCGGCACCTTGTAGCGCGCCAGATGCTCACGCACGTAATTCTTGATGTCGTCCTCGTCGATGTGGGCGCCTTCGGTCTTGACCACGAAGGCCCGCAATCGCTCGCCCCAGTCCTTGTCCTCTACGCCGAGCGCGGTGGCCTCGATCACCTCGGGGTGGCCGCTGATCAAATCCTCGACCTCGGCGGGGAAGACGTTCTCGCCGCCGGACACGATCATCTCGTCGTCGCGGCCGCTGACGAACAGCAGTCCGTTCTCGTCGAAGTAGCCGACGTCACCTGAGGACAGCAACCCGTCGATGATCTGCTTGCCCCCGCCGCCGGTGTAGCCCTCGAAGGGGAAGAAGTTGCCGACGAAGATGCGCCCGACCTTGCCCTGCGGCACCTCGCTGCCGTCATCGTCGAGAATCTTGACCCGCACCCCCTTGACCACGGGTCCCACCGTCGACGGATTGATCGACAGATCCTGGGGCCGGGCGATGGACGCGAACGCAACCTCGGTGGAGCCGTACAGGTTGTAGATGACCGGTCCGAGTTCCTTCAGCGCCCGGCCGGCCAGCTCGGCGCCGAGCTGAGATCCGGAGATGAACACGATCCGCAGGCTCGACAGATTGGGTTTGGGCGAGGTCTTGTCCAGTTCGTCGAGGATCCGCGACAGCATCACCGGAACGACGACCATGGCCGTCACCTTGTGCTTCTCGATGTCGGCCAGCACGGTGGCCGGCCTGAACCGCCGGCGCAGCACCAGCGTCGAACCCAGCATCATCGCGATGGTGCAGTGCAGGAACCCCAGCGCGTGGAACATCGGCGCGGGCAGCGACGTCACCTCTCCGGAGCGGAAAGGCACCAGGGAGAGCACCCCGCCGATCGGGGCCAGGGTCGGTGGGGTGCTGCGGTTCGCGCCCTTGGGGGTGCCAGTGGTTCCGCTGGTCAAGATGATGATCGACGAGTGCTTGGTCACCTTGGGCGGCGGCGCCTTGGAGCTGCGGGCGATCAGCTCGGCCAGCGTGTCGTCGGTGCTGCCCGACGGCTCTTGTTTGTCGGGATTCGTGCCCAGCGCCCTGAGCTTGCCCAGCGACGGTTCCGCCTGCGCGACGGCGCCGGTGTATTCGTCGTCGTAGATCACGAGCTTGGCGCCCTCGCGCTCGGAGACCTCCTTGATCTGCGGTCCGGAGAACTCGCTGTTGAGCAGAATGATGCGGGCTCCCACCCGGGTGCAGCCGTAGACCGCGATCAGAAACCATCGGTGGTTGCGGGCCAGGATCGCCACTCCGTCGCCGCCCCTGACGCCCATCGCCCGCAGTCCGTTGGCCACGGCGCTGGCGGACTCGTCGAGTTCGGCGAACGTCAGCTCGCCGTCGTCGTCGATGACTGCGGCGCGGTCGGGGGTGCGGCGCGCGTTCAGTGACGGGATCATGCCGATCTCACCCCAGCGCCGGATGTCGCCGACCATTCCGACGATGTTCTGCGGGGGTTCGAGCTTCAACGCACCGGCCTCGAACATCTTGTGGGCGTAGTGCAACTCGGCCGCACCGCGCTCGGCGAGCTTCTGGAATTTGGTCACTGCCTGCAACGGAAGGTCGGTCAGCTTGGGCATGAGGCCACCATATGTGACGTTCGTCTCAGCATGGCGCGGAAACCGGCCGCAACTAACATGGCTTCATGGCCGGTCCGCTCACGCTGGAGGTGGACGGTCAGCGGGTGTCGGTCAGCCATCCCGGAAAGGTCGTCTTTCCGGCCCTCGGCGTCACCAAACTCGACCTGATCCAGTACTACCTCCACGTCGCCGACGGTGCGCTGCGGGGCGTTCGCGACCGGCCGATGATTCTCAAACGATTCGTCAAGGGCATCACCGAGGAGGCGGTGTTCCAGAAGCGCGCCCCCGAGAAGCGGCCGGGGTACGTCGAAGTCGCCGAGTTGAAGTACGCGTCGGGCACATCGGCCAAGGAAGCCGTCGTCCGCCACGCCGCGGGACTGGCGTGGGCGGTCAACCTCGGCTGCATCGACCTCAACCCGCACCCCGTGCTGGCCGATGACCTCGACCATCCCGATGAACTGCGGGTCGACCTCGACCCGACGCCGGGCGTGCCGTGGGCGCAGATTGTCGACGTTGCGCTGGTGGCGCGTGAGGTGCTCGAGGACCACGGTCTGGCGGCCTGGCCGAAGACCTCCGGCTCGCGAGGTTTTCACATCTACGCCCGCATCGAGCCCCGCTGGCCCTTCACATCGGTGCGGCTGGCGGCCCAAACCGTGGCACGCGAAGTGGAACGGCGGGCACCCGAGATGGCCACCAGCCGTTGGTGGAAGGAAGAACGGCAGGGCGTCTTCGTCGACTTCAATCAGAACGCGAAGGATCGCACCGTGGCGTCGGCCTATTCGGTGCGCGCGACCGCCGACGCCAGAGTGTCGACGCCGCTGCACTGGGATGAGGTGCCCGACTGCCGAGCCGAGGCGTTCACCATCGCCACCGTGCCCGGCCGGTTCGCCGAACTCGGTGACCCCTGGGAAGGTATGGACGCCGCCGCGGGCACCCTCGATTCGTTGCTGGAACTCGCCGACCGGATGGGACCGGCGGAGAAGGCGCCGAAGGGCGCCGGGCGGTCGAAGGACGGGCGCCGCGAATCCGTGATGCCGCTGATCGAAATTGCCCGCACGAAGACGAAGGATGAAGCCCTCGCCGCCCTCGACGTCTGGCGCGAGCACCACCCCGCGGCGGCCGGCCTGCTGCAGCCGGCCGACATCCTCGTCGACGGGATGCGCGGCCCCAGTTCGATCTGGTACCGGATCCGGATCAATCTCCAGCATGTGCCCGAAGCCGATCGCCCACCGCAGGAAAGGCTGATCGCCGACTACAGCCCGTGGGAGAACTACACGGGCGGCCAGTTCCGGCGTAGCTGAGATCGCACGTTCACCTGGCAACCGAAAGCCGGTTCTTAACAAAGTATTACCAGTTGCTCCCAGCGGCCTTAAATTGGCCGGTTAGCTTGGGCAACAAGTTGAAGTGACAACGCCATCCGGGCCATTTCAGCGAACCACCGAGGGGAGGCTGCTCATGACCGTGACAACGTTCTACGGAAACCCGGCTCACGACTGCGGCGGTGCGCAGGTGCGGGCGCGGTGCCGCCAGCTGGCAACGGTGGTGACCATCAGTGGCGCGATCGACGACTCCAACGTCGACGGGATCACCGACTACGCCAAGCATTTCGTACTTGCCGAGAAGCCGTTCGTTCTCGATCTGAGCGGCGTGAGTTCCTTTGCCGCACATGGGATCTCGCTGTTGGATAGCCTCGCCGACGACTGCGATGCAATCGGCGTCGAGTGGCGGCTCATCGCAAGTGAACCGGTCGTGCGGACCGTCGGCGCCTGCGCCGATCCCGCCGCCATCCCGGCCGCCGGCTCCGTTCCCGACGCTTTGGGCGAGTTCGCCGAACTCACCCGGTCGCGTCGCCGACTGCTTCCCATCCTGACCAAGACCGCCTAGGCAAGAGGTTGACGACATCGTGTTGATTGACGTTCGCTGGCTCGGGGTATTGCTGCATCGCTGGCACAGGCCGGCGCACCGGCGACGCCCACTGGCAGTTTCGGGGGCCGCACGCCCATTGGCACTCTCGGGGCCCACGCGCCCATGACATGACGGCCGGTCGTTTCAACGACCGGCCGTTCTTTGTTGTCGGCACTATCGGTCGCGTGCCGGTGTCAACGGTGCGTCGTCAAGCCGTTCCTGCCGAGACCGCACCGGAGCAGCCGGTTCGACGTCCCAGTAATCTTGCGCAGCCTGGCTTTTCACAGTCCACAGCGACCTGGTGGTCCGCTCGCAGTTCCATCACAGCAATCCGCGATAACGTCGCCTCGGCTAGGCGGACCGCGATGCGCTGATCCGCATCGTCGTCGTCTCATGTCCTCCTATCGAGATGGCGGCGGTGATGTCTTGCCGGGTGATCTCTGTCATCTGTAGGTCGGGTGTCCTTGGGGCCGGGTCCCGATCGATTGACGCACGTCCGGACAGCGCGGGTACCGATTTGCGACGCGCAACGTTGAAGCCTTACGTCACCTGCTACAGATAGGACCGCACATGCCGTCAACCCGGCTCATTGCCCGCGTCGCCGCTGTTGCCGCCTTCGTCGGCATCGCGGCCTCCGCGTGCGGTGGCGGAGGCAACGAAGCGCCGACCACCACCACGACTACGACCACCACGACTACGACCACGTCGCCGGCTCCGACGAGCGCGCCCGCCGAGCCGTCGGAGAAGAACATCAACCCGACCGGGGGCAACCTCTTCACGCCGACGGTGGTCGCTCCCCCGGCTCCCACCGAGCCACCCGGTGTGCACCGCAACAACTAGCGCTTTGACGGCGGACGGTAGTGACGCCGGCCGTGACGCACACGAAACCCCCATCGCCCGATACGAATAGGACCCACATGAGTGCCACCCTGGAAGGTCGTCGCCGAATGGCGATCGTCGGCGGAACCCTGCTCGTTGCAGTGGGTGCATTGATCTCCGCATGCGGTAGCGGCGGTAACGAAGCACCCACCACGACGACCACCACGACAACCACCACGACGACGCCACCTCCCACCACCGCGCCGGCGGAGCCGTCGGAGAAGAACATCAACCCGACCGAAGGCAATCTCTTCACACCGCCGGTAGTCGCACCCCCGGCGCCGACGGTGCCACCGGGCCAGCACCCGGGAATCAACGGAATCCCGTAAGCCCGATCTGCGGGAGAGCCCCACTCGGGAGAGCCTCACTCAGGAGAGCCCCCCTCAGGAGAGCCTCACCACCCACCACCCGCGAGCTCCCCACCCACCACCCGCGAGCGTGCATGCGTGTTGCGCCCAGCACGCGGTTGAAGTTGCGAAGTTTGCGCACGCTCGCGGTGTGACCTGGGAGCGGTGCGGATCGAGCGGCTGGTGCGGGACCGGAAATTGTCGGACCCTCGAACTAGTGTTCGATGCATGGGGTTGACCGGTGTCGACGCAGCGGTGGCGCAGTTGCGCGCGGGGCTGGACGCCGTGATGACGGTGGATCTCGAGGGGCTGACCCACCGGGAGGTGTTGGGGGTGCT
>NZ_JBGAME010000012.1:0-135030 GCF_044223235.1 Mycobacterium sp. | reverse complement strand
CCGATGGTCTCGATTCAGGCTGTGAACAAGCATTTCGGCAGTCTGCATGTGCTCAAGGACATCAATTTGGAGGTTGATCGGGGTCAGGTGGTGGTGGTGCTCGGACCGTCGGGTTCGGGTAAGTCCACGTTGTGCCGCACGATCAACCGGTTGGAGACCATCGATTCGGGCTCGATCGCCATCGACGGCGAGGTGTTGCCCGCCGAGGGCCGCAAACTGGCGCAGCTGCGTTCCGATGTGGGCATGGTGTTCCAGTCGTTCAACCTGTTCGCGCACAAGACAATTCTGGAGAACGTCACGCTGGCGCCGATGCGGGTGCGCAAGCAGGACAAGGCCAAGGCCCGCGAGAATGCGATGTCGCTGCTGGAGCGGGTCGGGGTGGCCAACCAGGCCGACAAGTATCCGGCCCAGCTCTCCGGCGGGCAGCAGCAGCGGGTGGCCATCGCGCGATCGTTGGCGATGAACCCGAAGGTGATGCTGTTCGACGAGCCGACCAGCGCGCTGGACCCCGAGATGGTCAACGAGGTGCTCGGCGTCATGACCTCGCTGGCCGGGGAGGGGATGACGATGCTGGTGGTGACCCATGAGATGGGGTTCGCCCGTCGCGCCGCCAACCGGGTGATCTTCATGTCCGACGGTGCGGTGGTCGAGGACGCCGAGCCGGCCCAGTTCTTCGACAATCCGCAGACCGATCGCGCCAAGGACTTCCTCGGCAAGATCCTTCATCACTGAAATCGCCTCCGAAAGGACTCACCATGCCTTCCCTGTCAGCACGTGTCGTCGGCGCCGTCGCGCTGGCCGTCGCGCTCCCGTTCGCGGCCACCGCCTGCGGCGGAGGTGGTGAAAGCGGCAGCGGCGGGGGCGACACCATCGTCATCGGCACCAAGTTCGACCAGCCCGGCCTCGGTCTGAAGAACCCCGACGGCACGATGAGCGGGTTCGACGTCGACGTGGCCACCTATGTGGCCGGTGAACTGGGCTACGCGCCCGACAAGATCGAGTGGAAAGAGGCCCCGTCGGCCCAGCGCGAGACGCTGATCCAGAACGGCCAGGTCGAATACATCGCGGCGACCTACTCGATCACCGACGCCCGCAAGGAGAAGGTCTCCTTCGCCGGACCGTATCTGGTCACCGGGCAGAGCCTGCTGGTGCGTGCGGACAACACCGACATCACCGGTGCGGCGTCGCTGGAGAACAACAAGCGGTTGTGTTCGGTGTCGGGCTCCACCCCGGCCCAGAAGATCAAAGATGAGTACCAGGGTGTGCAGTTGCAGCAGTACGACACCTACTCGGCGTGTGTCGAGGCGCTCAAGAACGGTGCGGTCGACGCCGTGACCACCGATGAGGTGATCCTGGCCGGCTACGCCGCCCAAAGCCCCGGCACGTTCAAGATCGTCGGCCAGCCGTTCTCCGAGGAGCGCTACGGCATCGGTCTGAAGAAGGACGACACCGAGCTGCTCACCAAGGTCGACGACGCCCTGCAGAAGATGTTCGACAGCGGCGCCTGGAAAGAAGCGTTCGACAAGAACCTCGGCCCCGCGGGGATCACCGCACCCGCCCCGCCCACGCTCGACCGCTAGTCACGGGAGTTGTTGATTCGTGGAGATTTTCACCGAGTACCGCGAGCAGATTTTCGCGGCGTTCTGGACGACGATTCAGCTGACCGTGTATTCCGCGGTCGGAGCCTTGGTGCTGGGTACGGTGCTGGCCGGCATGCGACTGTCGCCGGTGCCGATGCTCAACTGGATTGGCACCGCCTACGTCAACGTGGTGCGCAACACCCCGCTGACGCTGATCATCCTGTTCTGCTCGTTCGGGATCTCCCAGACCCTGGGCATCACCCTGGCCCGCCGGGATTCGCCGACCTCCATCGTGGACAGCAACTTCCGGTTGGCCGTGCTCGGGTTGACGGTCTACACCGCCTCGTTCGTGTGTGAAACCATCCGATCCGGGGTGAACACCGTCCCGCTGGGCCAGGCCGAGGCGGCGCGCTCGCTGGGCCTGACCTTCGGACAGAACCTGCGGATCGTCATGCTGCCCCAAGCGTTTCGCGCCGTGATCATCCCGCTGGGCTCGGTGCTGATCGCCCTGACCAAGAACACCACGATCGCCTCGGCGATCGGGGTGGCGGAGGCGGCTCTATTGATGAAGGAAATGATCGAGAACACCGCAGCCGTGCTGGTCGTCGGCGCCATCATCGCCACCGGATTCATCATCCTCACCCTGCCCCTGGGCCTGCTGTTCGGCTGGCTGGGCAAACGCTGGGCGGTCATCCGGTGATGAGCGCCTGCGCGAAGAACAGAGAAGAACTGATGAGCGCCTGCGCGAAGAACAGAGAAGAACTGATGAGCGCCTGCGCGAAGAACAGACAAACAGTGATGAGCGCCTGCGCGAAGAACAGACAAGCAGTGATGAACGACCGCATTGACAACCCACACCCAACGGTCGTCACCGGCAAGGGAGGAACTCGATGAGCGGCTCGTCGGTTCTGTTCGATGCGCCCGGGCCCCGGGCGCACGTCCGCAACCGCATCGTCACGATCGTCGCGGTGGTGCTGTCGGCGCTGATCCTGTGGGTGGTCTACTCGCGGCTGGAGGCCCGTGGTCAACTCGACGCCGCCAAGTGGGAGCCGTTCCTGACGGCGAACCTGTGGACGACCTACGTCCTGCCCGGTGTGCAGGGAACGCTGACAGCGGCCGCGGTGTCGATCGTGCTGGCACTGATCCTCGGATTCGTCCTCGGCGTCGGCCGACTGTCCACCCACCCGGCGATCCGGTGGGCGTGCAGCGTCTTCGTCGAGTTCTTCCGGGCCGTGCCGGTCCTGGTCATGATGATCTTCGCCTACTTCCTCTACGCCCTCTATGACGTGTTCCCCTCCAGGCAGCTGGCGTTGGCCGGTGTGATCACCGGGTTGACGCTCTACAACGGCGCGGTGATCGCCGAGATCGTCCGCGCCGGGATCAACGCCCTGCCTCGCGGCCAGGCCGAGGCCGCCTGGACACCGCAATCGGCTACCAGATCACCTTCGTCGAAATGGTTCGCCAAGGCACCGTCGTCGGCTCCTCCTACGGCAACTACATCCCCGCGCTCATCGTCATCGCCCTACTGATGATCAGCGTCAACTTCGCCCTGTCGGCCTTCGCCACCAGGCTGGAGAAACGGCTGCGCAGTGCCCGCCGCGGTCCGACGCCGCTTGAAGCCGGAGCCATCGAACAGGAAGGTGCCCCCGGGGCGGCAGTCGTGCAAATGCCGTCCGGCGCAGACAACAGCGCTCGGTGATGCGGGGGATTTCCGGGGGGAGCGGCTGTCGAACCCGAATCGCAAGGCACGGAAGCGCGGCAAACGCGCCGCTGCGGGGATTCTATTCGTACAAACGTCTGGAGAGCGATCATCAGCGCTGACACTCGTATCGAACACGATCTGCTCGGGGACAAGGAGATTCCCGCGAATGTGTATTGGGGTATACACACCGCACGGGCCATCGAGAACTTCCCGATCACTGGAGTGCCAGTGGGAAAGTTCACCCAATTCACTGCCGCACTGGCGGCGGTGAAACAGGCAGCGGCCATGACGAACGCCGACCTCGGTCTGCTGGCAGCTGGACAGTCGGGTGCGATCGTCGAGGCATGTCGGGAGATCCGTGCCGGTGCATTGGCTGACCAGTTCGTCGTTGACGTCATCCAGGGCGGGGCAGGCACGTCGACCAACATGAATGCCAATGAAGTGATCTGCAATCGTGCCCTGCAGATCATGGGCCATGAACTCGCCGAGTATCAGTATCTTCATCCGGCGGACCACGTGAACATGGGCCAGTCCACCAACGACGTATACCCGACCGCATTGCGGATCGCGATCGTCGAATGTTGCGAGAACCTCGACCGCGCACTGGCTGAACTCGTCGCCGAGTTCGAGCACAAGGCCGCCGAGTTCGCCCAGGTGCTCAAGGTCGGACGCACGCAACTGCAGGACGCCGTCCCGATGACTCTCGGGCAGGAATTCCAAGGCTACGCGGTAACCGTCGGCGAGGATCGTCAGCGCCTCGCTGAGGCGATTGCCCTCCTGCATGAGATCAACCTGGGTGGGACCGCGATCGGTACCCGGCTCAACGCACCCCCGGGCTACGTTTCGGCGGTCTGCGCGAACCTGCGCGCAATCACCAACCGGCGTTTCACCACCGCGGTCAATCTCATCGAGGCCACCTCTGACCCGGGTGCTTTCGTCCAGCTGTCCAGTGTGCTCAAACGAATCGCAGTGAAGCTGTCCAAGATCTGCAACGACCTCAGGCTGCTGTCGTCGGGCCCCCGCGCCGGCCTCAACGAGATCAATCTGCCTGCTGTACAAGCAGGTTCGAGCATCATGCCAGGCAAAGTGAATCCGGTGATACCTGAAGTGGTCACCCAGGTGTGCTACGCGGTGATCGGTAGGGATCTAACCGTGACGATGGCGGCCGAAGCGGGTCAACTGCAGCTCAATGCCTTCTTTCCGGTCATTGCCTATTCCGTGCTGGATAGCGTCGAATGTCTCAGCGCGGCGACTCGCACCCTTACCGACCGGTGTATCCCGGGCATCAGCGCCAACGTCGAGGCGATGGCCGAACATGTTCACAACTCGATCGGTCTGGCCACTGCGCTGAACCCGCACATCGGGTACGCCGCCGCGTCGGATATCGCGCGTGAAGCGCTGCTCACCGGCCGCGCGGTGGTCGATATCACCCTTGCCCGAGGGTATTTGGCCGCGGAGGAGCTGCGCCGCCTCCTCTCGCCGGAACGACTGGCAAACCTGACCATCGATCCGGGTGAAACGCCGCTGGACATCGAGATGAGTCACCGCGCCTTAGGAGTCGGCAATGCGGAGTCGGCCTGAAGCTCAAGCGGCAGGTGCGCGATCGATGGGCGGCACCAGCGCGTGGTCGCACAGCACCGCCGCGAGGTTCAGTTCCCGCCCAGCGTGTCCAGCCAGTCGGGGCCGCTGCTGTCCACCATCAAGCCGGTGGCGTTATTGAACACGACGTTGAACACGATCCGGGGGTCAGGCGGGGAATACGCCGGGTGGTCCGGTGAGGTAGGACGCCGTCCACTTCTTGTAGCCCGAGGTGTGCGCGACACCCACGCCGATGCGGATCTGCTTGACGAATTCACCCGCCTCCGAGGCGACGATTCTGATCTGGGCCTGCGCCTGGTCTAGGACATCGGCGGGGCTGAGAGTGTCGGGCAGCATGAGGTCGACGGACTTCCAGCAATGCATTACCGCTCGCCTCTCGCGTGGGTCGGATCGTTGTTGTGCAACGCCGATTCGGTTGCTGGCCCGCTTTTCGGGGCGAGGAGTGTGATCGCGAGCACGTACATGTCAAGACTGTGATGGGTGTCACCACAGCTGTCAAACGGAGCGGAGAATTGCCAGCTCACGGGCAGGCGACGACAGCCAGGTCACCAGCTCAGCGATCTCGTCGGGCCTGCCCATCCGTGCCATCGGCGTGAGGGCCTGGGAGCGGGCGCGTATCGCAGGATCGGTCTCGGCGTTCATCGGGCTGCTCACCGCTGGTGCCACCGCGTTGACCAGCACACCGGTGGTGGCCAGCTCTTTGCCCAGCGACTTGGTCATCGCGATGACGGCGGCGTTCGACGCCGAGTACGCGCCTGGGTCGGGTTGCCGTCCTTGGCCGCGATGCTGGCGAGATTGACGATCCGTCCCCAACCGCGTTCGACCATGGCGGGGGCGAACGCCCGGCACATCAGGAAGGTGCCGTCGGTGTTGACGGCGAACGTGCGCCGCCAGGCGGCGACCTCCAGGTCCACCAGCGGTACCGACGGCCCGACGATCACGGCGCTGTTGACCAGGATGTCGACGGCGCCCACCCGGTCACGAAGGGCGGCAACGGATTCCGGGTCGGATACATCGACGTGCTCGTCGACGTCCTCGGCGGCGAGACGCACCGCGCACGCCTCGCCGATGCCGCCGGCGCCGCCGGTGATCAGGGCGCGCCGCGCTGTGCTGTGAGCCATCTGCTTCCTGCGAACAGAATCTATGTGCATTGCACACATAAAGCGATCGCCGGAGATGGTGGACTTCTTCGAGCAGCGCACCGCTCTGCAGTTTGTCCCCGGCGCCAAGATCGCCGATATCCACGGCGCCACACCCGGCGCCGCCGACGGGCACCACCAGGTGGCGCCCAAACCGATCCGCCTGACCAAGCTCGGAAAGGACGTCGCGCGGCTGCTGCGCCGCCAAATGTGGGACACGTCCTTCCTGGGCATGGGCATCATGGCCGGGCCGGACCTGCAGGCCTTCCTGCACTCCACCCGATCGTGAAAGACCTTCCTGCACTGCACCACCCGGGTCACCAGACACCTGGCCGACCTCGCGATTCACCGGCGGGGGCAGGGCCTGGTCAACGGCACCGCGCTGATCGGGCGGCTGCTGCGTTCGGCGCTGGACGCCGGGGTTGCCCGCAGGAACCCCGATCAGCGTCGAACTGACCAACGAGCCGCGGCGCCATGCCATGGGCACCGACGCGTGGCTGGATCACCTGGCCGCTGCGGCCCGCGCCACCGACGGGGCGTGCGCGGCGGTGGGGTAGCCGTTTCGGTGGGTCTTGCCCCTGCTGGCGCGTAGCGCTGGCGAAGCCGACCTGCACGTCCGCGACGGTAACGTGACGGCGGGGTTCTCGCCGATTTGCCGCCGCCACGTTACCCCCGGCGCGGGATGGAGGTGCCCCGGCGCGGGATGGAGGTGATCCGGCGCGGGAGGGGGCGCGATCGGCGCGGGAGGGGGGCGCGGGTCACTCGGATCGGGCTACCGTATGCAGCACGCTCAACACCTGGTCGATCAGGGGTGACGGCGTTGACGCTGCCCGCGCGGCGACCAGATCGACGGCCAGCGTCGCGGGCGACAGCGGGCGATAGCGCACACCGGCGATGTCGAGTTCTGCGGTAGGAGCTGGCACGATCGCCACCCCGAGCCCCGCCGCCACCAACGTGACCAGAGTCGATGTCTCCGAGACCTCGTGGCGTACCCGCGGCACGAATCCGGCGTCCGCACACGCCGCCGCCACCACGGTGTTCATCACCGAGCGGCCGTGACCGGCATGGGCGACGAAATCCTCGTCGCGGAGCTCCCCGATCGCCAAGTCGGAACCGTCGGCCAGGCGGTGGCCGGCAGGCAACGCGGCGAACAATCGGTCGCGGCGGATCGTTTCGAACATCACGTCCGGATGCTCCACCGGGGGGCGCAGCAGCGCGAGGTCGATATCGCCCGCCACCAGTGCCTGGATCTGGGCCGGTGCGAGCATCTCGCCGCGCACGCTGACCTCGACGCCGGGCAGGCTGTCGCGCAGCTGACGCACGAGTTGGGGCAGCAGCGAGTAGGTCGCCGACCCGACGCATCCGATCGTCAGCCTGCCCTCGATGCCAGCGGCGATGCGCCGCGCCTGGTCTCCGGCGTCGTCGACGGCATCCAGGATCGCGATCGTCCGGCGCAGATACGCCCGACCCGCGGCCGTCAGCTCGACGCTGCGGGTGGTGCGGATCAACAGCTCGACACCCAGTTCGCGCTCGAGCTGGCGGATCTGCTGGGACAACGGTGGCTGGGCGATGTGCAGCCGTTCGGCGGCGCGGCCGAAGTGCAGTTCTTCGGCGACGGCACGGAAATAGCGGAGGTGACGGAGCTCCACAATTGAGACGCTACATCTATCAATCAGTGCAATCTAGGTACTTCAGAATATTGACGCTCGGTCGTACTGTCGAAGCATGCCTTCCAACAATGACGTGGTGATCTGCAGCCCGGTACGCACTCCGGTCGGCCGAATGGGCGGCGCACTCGCCCCCCTCACGGCCGCCGATCTGGCCACCCTCACCCTGCGCGCCCTGGTCGACCGGACCGGGCTCGGCGAAGGTGATGTCGACGACGTGATCCTGGGCAACGGCTACGCCAACGGCGAAGCTCCGGCGATCGGCCGGATCGCCGCACTGGACGCGGGTCTGGGCACCGGGGTGCCGGGTCTGCAGATCGACCGCCGCTGCGGGTCGGGACTTCAGGCGGTGCTCTACGCCGCCGGCCAGGTCGCCACCGGCGCGGCACGCGTCGTCGTGGCCGGCGGTGCCGAGTCGATGTCCAACGTCGAGCACTACGCCCTCGGCCTGCGCACGGGTGTGCGCCAGGGTGGGGTGGCATTGGTGGACCGGCTCGATCGTGCCCGCGAAACCGCTGGCGGCACTTCGCATCCCATCTCCGGCGGCATGATCGAGACGGCCGAGAACCTGCGCCGTGAGTACGCCTTGACCCGCGAGGAACAGGACGAACTGTCGGTGCGCTCGCATCAGCGCGCGGTCGCGGCCCACGATGCGGGCCGGTTCGCCGACGAACTCATCCCCGTCACAATCCCCGGCAGGCGCGGTAAACCCGACACCGTCGTCGACCGCGATGAACACCCCCGCGCCGACATCACCCTCGAGAAGCTCGCCGGGCTGCGGCCGATTCGCCTCAAGGTCGATGCCGAGTCCACCGTCACCGCGGGCAACGCCTCCGGACAGAACGACGGGGCCGCCATGTGCGTCGTGACCACCCTGGCCGAGGCCGAAAAGCGCGGTTTGACACCGCTGTTGGCGCTGCGCTCGTGGGGTGTCACGGGCTGCGGCCCCGAGGTGATGGGCATCGGTCCGGTCGGGGCCACCACCGCCGCACTGGAACGCGCCGGGCTGACCCTCGACGAGATCGACCTGATCGAACTCAACGAGGCTTTCGCCGCGCAGGTCCTCGCCGTGCTGGCCGAGTGGAAGGTCGACGCCCGCGACGAACGCCTCAACCCCAACGGCTCCGGCATCTCGCTGGGCCATCCGATCGGCGCCACCGGCGCGCGGATCCTGGCCACCGCCGCCTACGAGGCGCGCCGCAGGGACGCTCGCTACGTGCTGGAGACCATGTGCATCGGCGGGGGACAGGGCCTGGCCGCGGTGTTCGAGGCCGTCAGATGACCGGCCTGGACCTGCCCGCCGTCGTCAGCGGAGAAAAGGGGAAACCCTTTGTCGTGCTGTCCAACTCGCTGGGCTCGACCCACCGCATGTGGGACGCGCAGGTGGAAGCACTCGACGAGCGGTTCCGGGTGGTGCGCTATGACACCCGCGGTCACGGCGAATCCCCGGTGCCCGACGGCCCGTACTCGATCGACGACTTGGCCGACGACCTAGTCGCGCTGCTCGACCGGCTTGGGATCGAGCGGGCGCACCTGGTCGGGCTCTCTCTCGGTGGCGCGACCGTGATGCGTGTTGCGGCCCGCAACCCCGAGCGCGTCGATCGGCTCGCGCTGCTGTGCACCGCCGCCCACTTCCCGCCCGCCGAGGCGTGGACCGAGCGCGCCGCGGTCGTCCGTGGTTCCGGCGCCGCCGCGGTCGCCGAATCCGTGGTCGCCAGGTGGTTCACCGAGGACTATCTGCTGGCGCACCCCGGCACCGCGGCGCATTACCGCGAGATGATCGCGAGCACACCGGCCGAGGGATACGCCGGATGTTGTGAGGCGATCGCCAAAATGGATCTGCGCGGGGAACTCTCGGCGATCACCGCGCCGACGCTGGCCCTGGCGGGCCGCGACGATCCGGCCACCCCGCCCGCCCGGCTCGAGGAGATCGTCGCCGCCATCGCGGGCGCGCGGCTGCGCGTCGTGCACCACGCCGCCCACCTGGCCAACGCCGAACAACCCGACATCATCACGCGCGCACTCATCGAACATCTAGCCGCACCACTGACGGAGGAAAAATGACATTGAACAAGGTGGTCGGTTCTGCCGCCGAGGCGGTCGCCGACATTCCCGACGGCTCCAGCCTTGCGGTCGGCGGATTCGGCCTGGCGGGCATCCCGTGGTTCCTCATCGAGGCACTCCTGGAGCAGGGCGCGGGCGATCTGACGATCGTGTCCAACAACTGCGGAGTCGACGGCGGCGGGCTGGGCCTGCTGCTCGAAGGCCGCAGGATCAGCCGCGTCATCGCGTCCTACGTGGGGGAGAACAAGGAGTTCGCCAGGCAGTACCTCGCCGGCGAGGTGACCGTCGAGCTGACCCCGCAGGGCACGCTGGCCGAACGGATGCGCGCCGGCGGCAGCGGCATCGGCGCGTTCTTCACCCCGACCGGGGTCGGCACGCTGGTGGCCGAAGGCGGCCTGCCGTGGCGGTACAACGCGGACGGCAGCGTGGCGCTGGCGTCGCCCCCGAAAGAGGTACGGGTCTTCAACGGCAAGGAGATGCTGTTGGAGGAGTCCATCGTGACCGATTACGCGCTGGTGCGCGCCGCGGTGGCCGACAAGGCCGGCAACTGCGTCTTCCACGCCGCCGCACGCAATTTCAATCCGCCCGCGGCCATGTCGGGACGGGTCACCGTGGTCGAGGCGGAGCGCGTCGTCGAGGTCGGCGAGCTGCATCCCGACGAGATCCATCTGCCCGGCATCTTCGTCAAGCGCATCGTCGCGCTGACCCCGGAGCAGGCCGCCCGCAAGGGCATCGAGCAGCGCACCACCCGTACACGCCCCACGCAGGAGGTTGACCGATGAGCTGGACCCGTACCGAAATGGCCGCCCGTGCAGCGCTGGAGCTTCGCGACGGTGACTATGTGAACCTGGGCATCGGGCTGCCGACGCTCATTCCCGACTACCTGCCCGAAGGCTCGGATGTGCAGTTGCACGCCGAGAACGGCATCCTCGGTGTCGGCCCGTTCCCGTACGAGGACGAGGTGGACCCCGATCTGGTCAACGCGGGTAAGCAGACCGTGACGGTGGTGCCGGGCGCGTCGTACTTCGACTCGTCGACCAGCTTCGCGATGATCCGCGGCGGTCACGTCGACGTCGCCGTGCTGGGTGGGATGCAGGTGGCCGCCAACGGCGATCTGGCGAACTGGATGGTGCCCGGCTCGATGGTCAAGGGCATGGGCGGGGCCATGGATCTGGTCAACGGCGCCGGGCGGGTGATCGTGCTGATGGACCACGTCGCGAAGTCCGGTGCGGCCAAGCTGGTCACGCGCTGCGACCTGCCCCTGACCGGTAAGGCGGTGGTGAGCCAGGTCATCACGGATCTCGGCGTGTTCGACGTGACCGGTGACGGGTTCGCGGTTGTGGAACTCGCGCCGGGGGTGGAGTTCGACGACGTGGTCGCCAAGACCGGTGCGCCGGTGACCGATCAGCGCCGCAGTGCGGCCAGCTCGGAACGGGAGCGCACGCCGAGCTTGGCGTAGATCCGGGTCAGGTGATACTGCACCGTCTTCGGTGACACGTACAGTTCGGCAGCCACTTCACGGTTCGAGAGACCCTGGGCGACAAGCGATGTCACGGCCTCCTCCTGTGGTGTGAGGTCCACGCTATCCCGGGAGCGCTGCACCTGGTGCAGCCCGCCTGCCTTGAGTTCGCGGTCGCAGCGGGCGACGTAGGTGTCGGCGCCAAGGGACAGATACAGGTCGCGGGCGGTGCTGATCACGTCGTCGGCCTGGCGGCGCTTACCCGCCCGCCGCAGGGTCTGGCCGAAGGCGAAGTTGACTCTGGCCAGCTCGACACGCAGGGGTAGACCCTCCAGCAGTCCAAGCGCCTCCTCGAACGCCCGCCGCGCGGCGGGCAGGTCACCCGACGCACCGAGCAGCCGCCCCCTCGCGCATCCCAGCCGGGCCTGGCTGGAGCGGTGCCCGCGGGCCCTGGCGCGGCTTTCGTAGGGACGTAGGAACGCATCGGCGGCGTCGAGCTGGCCGTCGATCACCATCGCGTTGGCCAGAACGTCTGCCCACGGCCAGTGCCCGGGCTCCTGCAGCGATGTGCCGGGCGCGATGGCGCGTAACGGCTCAAGGACGCGGCGCACCTTCGCGTAATCCGCCTCCGCCTCGGCGACCTGCGCCTTGGCCAGCAGCGTGGGAATGCGCATCATCTCGTAGTCCTGGGTGACGGTCTCGGCGGTGCGCACCGCGGCCTCGGCTGCCGGCCAGTGGCCGCGCAGTGAATAGACCTGTGCCGCAGTCCATTCCAGCAACGGTGCCACCAACATGATTCCGCTGGACGCGGTGAGCGCGCGGCCGGCCTCCACGGTGGCAAGGGCGCGGTCCCACTCACCGGCCGAGAAGTGCACTCTGGCCAGCCAGGCCTGCGCCCACAGTGTGATCCGGGCCGAACCGCCCAGACCCGCGGTGGCAACGGCGGTCTCCAGACTGGACCGGGCGCCGTCGATATCGTCGCGGATCAGCTGAAGCCAGCCGCGGCCCATCGTCACCCGTTGAGCCTGCGCGCCGTGCCGCACCCATGTCGCGAGGTCGTCGTAGGCGGCGGTGGCCTGCCGGAACTGACCCACCGCCGCCAGACCCAGGCCGCGGATCGCCGCCGCCTCGATACCCGCCGAGGATTCCCGCCCGGCCAGCGCCAGGGCGCGATCGGCCCATTCCACGAGTTCGTCTCCGCGGCATCGCACCAGCGAGTGCAGGACGTAGCGCTGCGCGATCAACGCGGCGATTTCCGGGTCACGGTCGGCATTGACGATGTCTTCGGCCCGCCGTAGCCTCACCTCGGCCTCGGCGGCGCGACCCCGCACGATCGCCAGATAGGCCAGAACCGCATTGCGCAAAGGTGTCTCGCGCAAGCTCTCGATCGCAGGCACCTGTGCGGCGGCGCCCGCACAGTCACCGGCGGCGATCAGGGCGTCCACCGAGCGGGTGAGGCGCTCGTCGCGGATCAGCGGATCGGGGCTGAGCCTGCTGGCGTCGCGGAACAACGTCGCGGCCTCGGCCCACGCACCTTCGGCGGCCCGCTCACCCGCCAGGCTCGCCACGTCATCGGCGAGTGCGGTGTCGGGCAGCGGCGCCGCGGCGACCAGGTGGGCGATCCGGCGGGCCGGGTCGGCGACGACCTCGGCGGCGCGCTCGTGCGCGCGGCTGGCGCCGTGTACCCCCATCAGGTCGACGACCGCCGCGCCGGTGAGGCCGTCGCTCAGCTGCAGCTCGAATCGCGAACCGCCGGTGATCAGACCGGCCGAGGTCGCCTGATCGATGGCCGGAGACGGATCGCCGAGTCCCGCAAGCGCTGCCACCTCGGCCAGTGGCGCGGCGGGTCCGAGGATGGCCAGCGCCTCGATCAACCGGCGAGCATCGGACCCGCACCGCGCCAGCTGTTTTTCGACATCGGCGATGACATAGGACGGTGCAGGCAGCGGCGCATCCGGTTGCGCCCACAGCGCCGCGGGCAACTCGTCGAGCAGCGCCAGCACGTCACGCGGGTTGCCGCGGGTGTGCCTGGTGAGCGCGTCGGCCATGGCGGGATGGATGAGCCTGCCGCGGGTTGCCGCCAGGGCGGCGATGTCGGCACTGCCGAGCCCCGCCAGTCTGAGTTCACCCGACACGACGTCGGCCAGCATGGGCGGCACCGTGGTGGCACCGATCACGACCAGCACCTTCAGTTCGCGATGATGCCGGATGACCGTCGAAATCGCTTGTAGTGAAACAGTATCGGCGTCCTCGGCATTGTCGACGATGAGCAGGACGACGCGGGCTGCCGCTAGTGAGTCGGCCAGCTGTGCCGCCGCGGCGATAGGGTCGGGTTTGACGTCGCCCTCAAGCAGCTGGGCCGCAACACCGCCGGGTACGTCGGATTCCCACGCAACGGCCTGCGCCCACAACGCGCCGGGATGGTCCGCCGCGAACCGGCGCAGCAGCGCGGTCTTGCCGACGCCGGGCCCACCGACGACGGCGACGACGTCGACGCCGCGCATGGCCGCGAGCCGGTCGGTCAGCTCGGTCAGTTCCAGGTCGCGCCCGACGAAGGGCTTTGACCCTATGGGCACCGTCACATGCTATCGAGCGAACATGCGGCTTGGCCGAAGCTGGCTACGTCAGGACGAACGTCTCCCCCGCGGTGACCGCGAACGGGAGCCCATTCTGCGGAGGCGGGATCGGGCACAGGTAGTAGCTTCGGCACGCACAAAGCATTCTGAAATCCCCCGCCGAATGTACGGTTGTTGTACGCATTGTCCGTGAGCGACCGTAAACAACCGTACACTCGACAACTTGAACGATCGTTCCCGAATATGTATAACGGGTGAGTGGCACGATCACGGGAGTTCGACACCGACGTCGCGCTGGACAGCGCGATCGGCGTGTTCCGCGAGCACGGGTTCGAGGGAAGCTCGGCCCAGATGCTCGTCGACGCGATGGGGATTGGGCGTCAAAGCCTCTACGCGGCGTTCGGCGACAAATGGCAGCTGTACTGCTCGGCGGTGCGCCGCTACGGGATGGGTGAGTGCGCGGAGCACATCGACGCTCTGCGCAGCGGCGCGCGGGCCATCGACGGAATCGAGGCGATGCTGCGACGCGTCGTCGAAACCGCAGATCGACCATGCCTCGGTGTCGGCTCCACCTGTGAGTTCGGCGCTTCGCGTCCCGCGCTCACCGAAATCAAGGCGCTACTGGGACAGAGCCTGCACACGGTGATCGTCGGGCGCCTGCGCGACGCGCAGCGGGAGGGGGATATCGATCCCGGGCTCGATCCCAACCTGACGGCCGAGTTCCTGGTCGCAAATATCGCGGGCATCCGCGTCGCCGGTCGCGGGGGTGCGGACCGCAAGGTGCTCACCGGCTTGGCCGACATGGCACTGCGGGCTCTTCGATAGCCAAAAAACGGAACAAACGTTCAAGAGACGAATGGCGGACAGGGGTGACAATGAAGGCAATCGTCATGAACGGCACGGGCGGCCGGGACATGCTGGAGTACGCCGACCGGCCCGAACCGATAGCGGGTCCCGGTGAAGCGCTGGTCGAGATCGCCTACGCGGGTGTGAACTTCATGGACATCGGGGTGCGGCAGGGCATGGCCTGGACCGAGCTGCCCAACCCCAAGATCCTTGGCGTCGAAGGCGCGGGCCTGGTCCTGGCGGTCGGTGAAGGCGTCGAGAAGGTCGCGGTCGGCCAGCGCGTCGCCTGGGTCTACGCACCGGGCAGCTACGCGCAGCGGATCGCCGTCGCCGCCACGTCGCTGGTGCCGATCCCGGACGGAATCGACGACCGCACCGCCGCGTCGGTGATGATGCAGGGCCTCACCGCCAGCCATTTCGCCACCGACTTCTACCGGGTGCAGCCCGGCGACGTGGCATTCGTCCACGCCGCGGCGGGCGGGGTGGGTCTGCTGCTGACCCAGATCGTCAAGCTGGGCGGCGGATCGGTGATCGGGCGCGTGTCGTCGGAGGGCAAGGCCGTCGCGGCGAAGGAGGCGGGTGCCGACCACGTGATCGTCGACACCGAGGGCCGCTTCGCCGCGGAAGCGCTCCGGCTGACCGGGGGCGAGGGCGTGCACGTGGTGTACGACGGCTCCGGGCCGACGACATTCCAGGGATCGCTCGACGTCCTGCGCCGCTCCGGCACGTTCTGCTGGTACGGCCCCGTCCTGGGCGGGCCCGGCCTGATCGACATCATGGCCCTGCCGAAGAGCATCAAGATCGGCTATGCCGTGTTTCTCGACCACGTGCACACTCCGGAACTGCTGCGGGCCCATACCGCCCAACTGTTCGACTGGATCGCCGAGGGCAAACTGCGGGTCAGGATCGGCGGCGAGTACCCGTTGGCCGACGCGGCGCAGGCACACGCCGACATGGAGAGCCGGGCCACCATAGGCAAACTCCTGCTGGTGCCGTGAGCCCACCCTGAAACGCCGAATGTACGGTTGTTGTACGGATTTCGCGAGAGCGACCGCAAACAACCGTACATTCGGCGCAGGACGAGTGACGGCTATAGCGCCGGTGCAACCTCAGCGTTTCGCACGACACTGCCCTGACCCGAGCGGCTCTTCGGCACGAAGGTGGTGACCACCGCACCGACCAGGGCCAGCCCCGCGAAGATCAGGAATGCGACCGACCCGCCGACTCCGGCACCGACCAGCAGGCCGCCGATCACCGGTCCGACGATGCCGCCGAGGCGACCGAAGCCTGCGCACCACGCCACCCCCGCCGCGCGGGCCCGGGTGGGGTAGTAGTTGGACACCAGCCCGTAGATCAGCACCTGGGTGCCGATCGTTCCCACACCCGCGATAGCGACGGCGGCGAGCAGGGCACCCAGCGGAAGGTTCAGCGGCAGGAGCAGCAGCATGGCCGCGGCCAGGATGAAGGTCGTAACCACGACGCGCTGGGCGCTCCCGAGCCGGTCGGCGATGTAGGAAGCGAACAGGCCGCCGAGGATCGCGCCGAGATTGAGCACCAGCAGGAACGTCAGTGAGTACGTCTTGCCGTAGCCGTTGCTCTGCATGATCTGCGGGAGCCATGTGTTGAGGCCGTAGGTCAGCAGCAGACCGACGAAGCTCATCAGCCCAAGCAGGGCGGTCGGCCCGACCAGCGGCTTGCATACCAGCGCAGCGAAACCGACGCTGCCGCTGTCCGGTTCGGCCGTGGCAGGCAGGGCGATACCCGTGCGTGCGGCCAGTGCGATGGCCTCCTGCTTGCGTCCCCTCGACATCAGCCAGCGCGGGGATTCGGGCAGCTTCCACACCGCAAGGGGCAGCAGCGTCAGGAACGGAAGCGCACCCAACGCGAACAGAATTCGCCAGCCGTCGCTGTCGGCGAACAGCAGCGCGGCCCCCGCCGCCATCACGCCGCCAGCGGGGATCCCGCTGTACACAACGGCATTGAGCCGATTGCGCTGATGGGGCTGAGCGAACTCGGCGACCAGCGCGCCGACGGTGGCGACCAGCGCGCCGACACCGACCCCGGTCAGGAACCGGTAGAAGCCGAACATGGTCACCGACTGGGCGAATGCGGTGAGCAGCATGCCGATGGAGAACCAGCCCAGGTTGACCAGCATGACGGCGCGGCGGCCGACGCGATCACCGATCGCGCCTGCGGCCAGCGCGCCGACCATGACCCCGATCAGGGCATAGCTGCCCAGTGCGCCCGCCTGTTCGGGGGAGATCGCGCCGAGCTGGGACGGGTCGGCGAGCAGGGTGGGAACGACGGTGCCGTACACGACGAGGTCGTATCCGTCGAAGACGAGCGCCGCGGTGGAGAGGGCGACTACCCAGGCGAGGGCACGCGCCCTTCGGTTTTCGGGCATGGTTGAGCTCCAATTATGTTGTGGTGTAGCGGGTTACGGGTTGGGCTGGGAAGCGGGTGTCAGCCGAGGTCGCCGCCGGCGACGGGCAGAACGGTTCCGGTGATGTAGGACGCCTCCTCGGAGGCCAGGAAGCAGATCGCGGCGACCTGCTCGTCGAGCGTGCCGTAGCGTTTCAGCAACGACGAGTCGACGGTCTGCTCGATGTGGGCGTCGAACCAGGCCCGCTGGGTCTCGTTGCCAGGTGTCGGCGTACCGCGCGAGATCCGCCGCGGTGGCGCCTCGGTGCCGCCCGGGGCGGTGGCCACCACCCGGATACCGCTGTCGGCGTACTCCATCGCCAGCGATGCGGTGATGGCGTTGATCCCGCCCTTGGCCGCCGAGTAGGGGATGCGGTGGATGCCCCGCGTCGCCGCCGAGGAGACGTTGACGATGACACCGTGACCCCGGCCGACCATCGATGGCAGCGCGGCGCGGCAGGAGTACAGCGTGGTCATCAGTGAGCGGTCGATCTCGGCGCGGATCTCGGCGTCGCTGAACTCGGTGAACGGCTTGAAGTTGATCGCGCCACCCACGTTGTTGATCAGCACGTCGATCCGGCCGAACGCCGACAGGGCCTGCTGGACAACGCTTTCGGCGCCCTCCCAGTGCTCGAGGTCGGCGGTGACCGCCAGTGCCTCCGGCCCGCCGGTGGACAGTTCGTCGGCCAGTTCCTTGACCAATTCGGAGCGGTCGACGACCACCAGGGTGCCGCCTTCCGCGCTGATCCGGCGGGCGGTGTGCTCTCCGATGCCCTGGGCGGCGCCGGTGACGACGACGACCTTGCCCGCGAACCGTTCGGGCGTGACGAACTTCGGCCGTCGTCGCGCGAGTGAGTCGGCCATCGCGCGCCGCATGGTCTGCTTGGCCCGGTCGGCGTGCCCGGTGATCAGATCGCGGGCGGCCGTGCGGTCACCCGCCTCGAACGCGTTGACGATGTCGACGTGATCCTGTGCGCACAGCGGATGGCACCATGTCGCGTTGCGCAGCACCTCGGCCATCCGGCCCTTCACACCGAGCGCCTGGTAGGCCTGCAGCAGGTGCTCGTTGCCGGTCAGCGTGAACAGGTAGTCGTGGAACGCGGCGTTGGTCTCGGTGTACTGGGCGGCGTCGACCAACCGGTCGCCGTCGACGTAGGGCAGCGTCGACTCGGCCAGCAGGCGGTAGCCGGCGATCTGACGGCTCGACAGCCTGCCCAGGGTCAATTCCAGCGCGCCGAGTTCGAGCGCCTGACGCGCCTCGAAAAGCGCGTCGGATTCGTGAACCTCGGGGTGCTCCTCGCCGATCTGATAGCCGTCCCGCGCCACTGCGGAAGCGGGCTGGACAGGTGCCACAGGAGCCGGTACCGCAACCACCGTCGGACCGGCGGCCGGCGCCACTGCAGGAGCAGCAGCCCCGAACACTTCCTGACCCGCCACCGAACGCGCGTTGGCCGAAACCAGCAGTGCGCTATCGGCATCCAGCGGAGTCGCGACGCCGCCCGCCGCCGGAGCCATCAACTGCCCGGCGATCCGGCGGATGCTGTCGGAATCGTCGAGTACCCCGCCGCTGCTCTGTGCGACCAACTCGGCCTGCGGCAGCATCACCTGCCCGGCTACGGCGCGTGCGTCGGCGGAGACCAGCAGTTCCTCTGCCGGTGCCGTGACGGCGGTTTCGGCCCCGGACTCGGACCCAGCCGATGTCTCCGCAGCCGCGGCGGCGGGGGCGTGGGCGAGCGCGAACTTCTCGTAGTAGAACCCGGACGGGTCGATCCCGGCCCCGGCTACGTGGCGCCGCACCGCCTCCACCATCGGCGGCGGGCCGCACAGGTAGATCGCGACGTCACCGTCGTAGAGGTGGGCGGGCTCGATCAGGCTGGTCACGTATGCGCGTTCCGGACCCCGGTTGGGGGAGCTGCTCGCCGGGTCGGCCACGCAGTGGTCCCAGGTGAATCCCGGGAGCGTGGCCGCGATGTCGTCGATCGCGTCCAGGGCGACCAGGTCCTCATCGGTGCTCACCCCGTAGACCAGGTGGACCTTGCGGGGGCTGCCGCTGTCACGCAATTTGCGCAGCATCGCCAGGACCGGTGCGAGCCCGGTACCGCCGGCCAGCAGCAGCGCCGGGCGCTGCGCCTCCCGCAGGAAGAACGACCCGTTGGGGCCGGTGAACGAGAGGGTGTCGCCCACCGCGGCGCGCTGCGCCAGGTAGTCCGACATCGCCCCGCCCGGGGTCAGTTTGATCAGGAAGGTGAGTTCTTCGTCGTGCGGGGCGTTGGAGAAGGAATAGGAACGGGTGAGTCCGGGCTCCGTCCCCGGCACCGCGATGTTGACGTACTGCCCTGGCAGGAAAGCCAGTTCGGATCGGTTGGGGATCTCGATACCGATCTCAACGGTGGTGGCCGACAACCGATCCAGCCGCACCAGGGTCCCGGTGTAGGTCGCGGCCTGGGTCTTGGCGATATCGGAGGTGCTGGCGATCTGCAGGACGAGGTCCGAACGCGGTTTCATGCTGCACGGCAGCACGTAGCCGGCGGCGGCCTCGTCGGGCGACAGCGCGTCGTCGATGTAGGTGCCGCCGTCATAGTCGCCCGATTCGCACAGCGCCTTGCAGGTGCCGCAGGCACCGTCGCGGCAGTCCAGCGGGATGTTGATGCGCTGGCGGTAGGACGCGTCGGCGACGGTCTGGTCGTCTCGGCAGGTGATAAAGCGGGTGACGCCGTCCTCGAAGGACAGCGCCACCGAATATCCCGTGGTTTGGGTCATGTTGGTGGCCTTAAGTTTTCGGCTGACGTCGTCAGCTCAGAAGTGGTAGACGTCCACCACGTGGTGGATGTAGTCGTTCTTGAGCACCACGGTCTTGCGCCGGATCAGCGGCTGTTCGCCCGAGAAGTCGATGGTGTAGAACGAGGTTCCGTAGTACGGGTCGATGGTCTTGTACCGGAAATACATGGTGTGCCAGTTGAATCGGACGTCCACCAGGTCGCCCCGGCGTTCGATGACCTCGACGTTGCTGATGTTGTGGCTGGTGCGCGGCTCGGGGATCGACGTCGCCGACGACCGCTCGGTGCGGATCCGGAAGATCCGGTCCTCCAGACCGCCCTTGTTGGCGTAGTAGATCAGTGAGATGTCGCGCTGCGGATCCTCGACGAGCGCGTCGTTGTCATCCCACGACGGCATCCAATAGACGACGTCGTCGGCGTAGCAGCCGAGCCACTTCTCGAACTCGCGGTCATCCAGGTAGCGGGCCTCGCGGTAGAGGAACTGCTCGATGGTGTTCTGGGTGATGAGTTTCCCAGCGGTGCTGGATTTTTCGGTGGTGGTCATCTCAGTTCTCCGTTCCTGTGGCTTCTTCGCGGGCGAGGGCGTCCCGCATGGTCTGCAGCCAATAGCCGTGCTGGACGGGATAGAGACCCTCGTCCTCGTTCTTGATCCCGGCCGAGATGACGCCGTTCATGTCGAGTGCTTCGGCTACGGGATCGGGTCCGGTCAGCCAGTGCTGTGCGCCGCGGCTCATGTCATTCCACGGCGCGGCTTGCGCCCGGAACGTCAGCTGGCAGGAGCGGAATTCTTCCAGGTCATCGGGAGTGGCCATACCCGAGGCGTTGAAGAAGTCCTCGTATTGTCGGATCCGGTGGGCCCGGGCCTCGGCGCTCTCCCCCTTGGGGGCGATGCAGTAGATGGTGACCTCGGTCTGGTCCGGCGCGATCGGGCGGAAGTGCCGGATCTGCGTCGAGAACTGGTCCATCAGATAGACATTCGGGTACAGGCACAAGTTGCGCGACCCCTTGACCATGAACTCGCCCTTGGCGTCGCCGTACTGCTTCTTGAGCTCGTCGAGCTTGTCCCACAGCGGCCGGTCCTCTGGGTTGCCCGCCCAGGTCCACAGGCACAGGTGGCCATGCGGGAACGACCAGTAGCCGCCGCCGGACTTACCCCAGCTGCCGGCGTCGAGCGCCTTGGTGTCGTTCTTGGATTCGCCGGTGGACCGCCTGCTGGTTGTCGCGGCGTAGTTCCAGTGGGTGGCGGTGACGTGGTAGCCGTCGGCGCCGTTCTCGGCCTGCACCTTCCAGTTGCCGTCGTAGGTGTAGGTGGACGATCCGCGCAGCACCTCCAGGCCATCGGGCGACTGGTCGACGAGCATGTCGATGACCTTGGTGGTGTCGCCGAGGTGCTCGTCCAGTGGCAGGACGTCGGGGTTGAGGCTGCCGAACAGAAAGCCTCTGTAGCCGTCAAATTTCGCGACCTTGGTCATGTTGTGGCTGCCGTTGACGTTGAAGCTGTCCGGGTAGCCGGCGCCGTCGGGATCCTTCACCTTGAGCAGGGTGCCGTCGTTGCGGAAGGTCCAGCCGTGGAACGGGCAGGTCAGGGTCATCCGGTTGTCGGTTTTGCGCCGGCAGATCATCGCGCCGCGGTGCGCGCAGGCGTTGACGAGCAGGTGCAGCTCGCCGTTCTTGTCGCGGGTGATCACGACGGGCTGGCGGCCGATGTAGGTGGTGAAGTAGTCGCCCGGATTGGGCACCTGGCTCTCGTGGGCCAGATAGATCCAGTTGCCCTCGAAGATGTGCTTCATCTCCAGCTCGAAGATCTCCTCGTCCGTGAAGATCCGGCGGTTGGCGCGGTAGATACCGGCCTCGGGATCGTCGATGACCGCGTTGGCGAGAACGCTCGCCACGCGGTTGGGACGGGGGGTGATCGATGCGGTCATAAGTTCCTCCGGACTGGGCTGTTTGTGATGCTTCCCAGCACACTCACAGGTGGTGTCCCCGATCACACGAGGGGAATTCCCAGTCCTGACCTAGGGCCTTATTAAGCAGTTCCGTTTATCAATAAGACGAAACTTAGTCCTTGTTCTGTATGTATTTGCGACCTACCGTGGAGGTGTCGCCCATCACAACCGGGCCCCAACGAGACCCAACGAGACATTGCCGGAAACACGACATCGGACTGGGAGCCATGGATCTTCGTCACCTGCGCTACTTCGCCGCCGTGGCCGACACATGCCACTTCGGCCAGGCGGCCGAGCAGCTGCACGTTGCCCAGCCTGCGCTGTCCTACGCGATCCGTCAGCTCGAAGCCGAACTCGACGTGACCCTGTTCAACCGCACCACGCGCCAGGTGTCGCTGACGGCGGCGGGGGAGTTCCTGCGCGCCGAGGCGGAGCGGATCCTGGCAGGTGTCGCGGACGCCGAGCGGGGGGTTCGACGTATCGCCGCGGGCCGCGCCGGGCTGCTGCGTGTCGGGCTGACCGGAACAGCGGCGTTCTCCTATCTGCCGCGCATCGCACGGGCCGTGCGCCGGGAGCTGCCCGACGTCGCCCTGGAGATCCAGGCCGACCTGCTCACACCGCCACAGTGCGAGGGTCTGCGGACGGGCTCGCTGGATCTGGGCGTGCTGCGTCCGCCGGCATCCGGTGACGGCATCGCGCTGCGCACCATCGACGTCGAACCGCTTGTGCTGGCCGTCTCCGTCGACCACCGGCTGGGGGTCGAACCGGTCTTGGCGATGGCGGATCTGCGCGGCGAACCCTTCGTGGCGTATTCGAGCCCGGACTCCGCCGTCAACGACGCGTTGCTGCGCAGCTGCCGGCGCGCCGGCTTCGTTCCGCGCCGCGAGCATTCCGCACCCGGCACTGCCGTCCTGCTCGCGCTTGTAGCCGCCGGTCTCGGCGTCGCGGTCCTGCCCGCTTCGGTGCGCTCGCTATCCCTGGAGGGCGTCGTCTTCCGGGACCTGCTCGACGCGGGCACCATCGACCTCGCCCTGGCCTGGCGCCAGGGTGCCGACAACCCGGTCGTGGACGCCGTCGTCGACGTCCTGCAGACCGCCTTTCCCGCCCATGCCGACGCAGCCCCGAGAGAGACCCGGAGAGAGGCACTGTGAAAATCACTGCTGTGGAGGCGATTCCGTTCGCCATCCCCTACGTCAAACCGCTGAAGTTCGCTTCCGGAGAGGTGCACGTGGCCGAACACGTGTTGGTGCGGGTGCACACCGACGACGGCATCGTCGGCGTGGCCGAGGCGCCGCCGCGTCCGTTCACGTACGGCGAGACCCAACCCGGCATCGTCGCGGTCATCGAGCAGATCTTCGCCCCCCAGATCATCGGTCTGACGCTGCTGGAACGCGAGGTCGTGCAGCAGCGGCTGGGCCGCACCGTCGGCAACCCCACCGCCAAGGCCGCAGTCGACATGGCGATGTGGGACGCCCTCGGCCGCACCCTGGAGCTCCCGGTGAGCAGCCTGCTCGGCGGATACACCGACCGGATGCGCGTCAGCCACATGCTCGGCTTCGCCGAGCCGGCGAAGATGGTCGCCGAGGCGGAGCGGATGCGCGACACCTACGGCATCACCACCTTCAAGGTGAAGGTCGGGCGGCTGCCCGTCACGCTGGACACCGCCGTCGTGCGCGCGCTGCGTGACCGCTTCGGCGACGCCGTCGAACTGTACGTCGACGGCAACCGCGGGTGGAGTGCCTCGGAGTCGTTGCGCGCCATGAAGCAAATGGCCGACCTGGACCTGCTGTTCGCCGAGGAGCTGTGCCCGGCCGACGATGTGCTCGGCCGGCGCTGGCTGGTCGGACAGCTCGACGTGCCGTTCATCGCCGACGAGTCGGTGCCGACGCCCGCCGACGTCACCCGCGAGGTGCTTGGCGGCTCGGCGACCGCGGTGAGCATCAAGACCGCGCGTACCGGATTCACCGGCTCGGCGCGGGTGCACCACCTCGCCGAGGGTCTCGGCCTCGAGGTGGTGATCGGCAACCAGATCGACGGTCAGCTCGGCACCGCGTGCGCGGTCACCTTCGGTGCCGCCTACGAGCTGACGTCACGGCGGGCCGGCGAACTGTCCAACTTCCTCGACATGTCCGACGACCTGCTCGCCCAGCCCCTGCGCATCCGGGATGGCCTGCTGCACATCCCGCCCGGCGTCGGCCTCGGTGTCGACATCGATCCCGACAAGCTCGACCGGTACCGCACCGACCGGCGACCCCACTGACCCCTGACCAGATCGACAGCCCAACAAAGGAAATCAGGAGAAGAACGATGACGACCATCGAAACACCCACCGAACAGGCCAGCGCCGCCGCATCCGGCGCATCGGCGACTGAGCGTTTCCACGCCGACAAGTCGCCCTTCGCGGCGGTGAAGGACACCCCGGCCGAACGTGTCGACACCATCGCCCGCGAGGTGCTCGCCGCAGTGCACGACACCATCCGCAGGCACCGCGTCACCTACGACGAGTACAACGCGCTCAAGGCGTGGCTGATCAACGTCGGTGAGGACGGCGAGTGGCCGCTGTTCCTCGACGTGTGGGTGGAGCACGTCGTCGAGGACGTCGCGACCGACCACCGCGAGGGCAACAAGGGCACCATCGAGGGCCCGTACTACGTCCCCGGCTCACCTGAGCGCGGCGCGACGGGCACCATTCCGATGCGGGACGACGAGGCGGGCACCCCGCTGGTGTGGGATGGCGTCATCACCTCCACCGACGGCACCCCGCTGCAGGGCAAGGTCGAGCTGTGGCACGCCGACGCCGACGGGTTCTACTCGCAGTTCGCCCCCGGTCTGCCGGAGTGGAACCTGCGCGGCTCCTTCTCCACGGGCGCCGACGGCAGGTTCACCATCACCACGATCCGTCCCGCGCCGTACATGATCCCCACCGACGGTTCATGCGGCAAGCTCATCGCCGCCGCGGGCTGGCATGCGTGGCGGCCCGCTCACCTGCACGTCAAGGTGTCGGCACCCGGTCACGAGCTGCTCACCGCGCAGCTGTACTTCCCCGGTGATCAGCACAACGACGACGACATCGCCAGCGCGGTCAAGCCGGAGCTGATCCTCGCCCCGCAGGCCCAGGCCGACGGCAGCGAGAAGGTCACCTACGGCTTCGTCCTCGACCCCGAGCGGGGCTGAAGGTTCCATGCTCTATCACGTGCGGATGGACGTCCACATCCCCCACGAGCTTGACCCGGATGTCCGGGCCAGGCTTGTGGCACGGGAGAAGGACTACTCACAGCAACTGCAGCGGGCAGGCAAGTGGCCCGAGATCTGGCGCATCGTCGGCGAGTACGCCAACTTCTCGATCTTCGACGTCGAGTCCAATGACGAACTGCACCAGATACTTTCCGGTCTGCCGCTGTTCCCCTACATGAAGGTGCACGTCACCCCGCTGGCCGCCCACCCGTCCGACGTCAAGGCCTGACCGGCTGGCGTCGCAGGCACTGCCGAGGGTGGACTCATGGCACGCGCCGTCCTTCGCGTCGCATAAGTCCACCCTCGCGCCAGGCGCTGCCATATGTCTGGGCGAGATGCCGCCGTGCCACGCAGGTCAGGAGCGGTTGCGAAGATTGACGGCCTTTGCCTGTGCAATAAAAATATGCATATATCGCAATATCAACATCTTTCTTCGATCGATACCAATGCAGGGGGTACGGGCATGGGCCGGTTCCTGCCTGGAATCGGGCGAATTCGGCCCACTACTCCTGTTCGGGCCAAAGGATGAAGTCGTCGCAGACATGCCTGACCGGGTGGGGGCCGGCGTCGCGAAGTGCTGAACGTATCGCGTCGAGATGCTCGACGGTCATCTCCAACGGGGGTTCGTCGGGCTGGAAGGTCGTCAACACCGGGTAGTCGACGCCTGGCGTCCTCGTCATCTCAATGTGGCAGCCGATGACGTGGGTCACCGGGCGGGATGCGCTGAAGTCGATGAGTCGGTCGATGCTCTGCGTGAACGCTTGCCAGTCAACGATATAGAGCCGGCCCCGGTACACCGTGTCCCCGGTGAAGAGGATGCCCGTGCGCGTGTCGTAGAACGTGACGGCGGCGGCGTCATGGCCCGGCGTGGCAAGGACTTCGAGGGTGCGCTCGCCCAGGTCGACTGCCTGGACGGCGCTGGGGTCCTCGGCGAAGCCGAAGAAGTTCCACGCCGTCTCCTTGTCGGCCTTCACAAGGGATGTGTCGGGGCGGTCGACGAATTGCCCGTCACCGGCGACATGATCGCCGTGTGAATGGGTGTGCAGCACCAGCAGTTCGTAGGCGCTGTCGTCGCGGCTGTGACGGTCCAGCCACGTCCCGATCAGGTCGTCGACCAATCTGCGCAGCGGGAAGTACTGCGCGGAAGCGGTTGCGCCGGTGTCGAGTAGAACCACGCGATCACGCCCGAAGAGCAGGAACAAGAACGGTGCTTCATAGTCGATGGCCTTGTTCTGTCGCAGCATGACCGTGTCGTCGTCATACCAGTAGACCTGTAAGTCGGGATCGGAATTGTGTTTCGACGACACCGATCCGTGTATCCAGCGGACGTTCAAGGGCTTCGCGACAGGAACGACATCGGGTTTGTCAACGTCAGACATCAAGGCCTCCAATGTGCGTCGTTCTCACGAGCCGGGGTACGGCGCACATCCTGTCCGGGTCACGCCGTCGTGCACCGACAAGATGAGAAATTAGCAGCGTGGCAGATGCTCGGCTATCGCGACAGGATCATCCGCAGTTACCCTTGCCGCCGTCGCGCTGTCTGCGTCCTGGCTGGGGTGGCATCGGCTCGCGTCGACGGTGAGCCCACGGCCGCGACCACACTGTGCCCGGTGACCGCTTCGGTGGTGGCGTATTCCGGACCGCGCGAGGCGCCATACGCGGGCATCGCATGTGGAGTGCTGGTCACGTCGATTCCTGACTGTGAGCGGGGGTGGATGCCGGGCAGGCCCGGAGGTGTGGGGGCGTCCGGGCCTGCTGTCGGGTTGGGGTTCAGCCGTTGTGGTTCTGGTGGTGGTGGTGGATCGAGGTGCCCGGCTGGGGGGTGTTGTGCTGCTGGGGGAAGGTCGGGTGGCTGATCGAGGGGGTGTTGGTGTGGGTGGGGGTGGTCTGCGCGGAGCTGGTGGCGGCGGCGCCCAGGGCGATGAGGGCGGGGGCGGCGGTCAGGGCGAGTCCGGCGGCGATCCGGCGTGCGATGGTGTTCATGTGGTTCTCCTTGTGTGCGTGGGCTTTTCGGCCCTTCCGGCCGGTGTGTTCCGGCGATGAACCAAGAATGCCGGTTGCGCGCACAGATGTCTGTCGGGTGATCGGGCCCTGGTGTGGGGGAATCCGGTGTCCACCGATCGGTGGACATGCGGCCACCCGCACCGATCAGGGGCGCCCGTTCAGGTGGAAACAGCCGGCGGGCAAGAGCGCATATCTAACGTGATCCGCCTGCGGCGGTGGCACGGACGACGTGCTCGCAGATCCGCGCGTAGGAGTGGCGGGTGACGTCGGTCGCCGAACTCATGATGTTGTAGCCATGGTCGACGCCGGGCACCTCGTAGTACTCGATCGACGCGCCGGCAGCCGCCAGCTTGTCGGCATACCGTCGCGCTTCGTCGCGGAGTCGGTCCTGCTCTGCGGTCACGATCAGCGCGGGCGCGATACCCGCCAGGGGGGCGGCGTCACCCCAGGCCGGCGAGGCCAGCGGATGGCGCCGCAGTGCCGGATCAGGAATGTAGGCGGTATCGAACACCTCGCCCATCCACGGCTTCATCACCGCCCGCGAGCCGATCGTCGTCGGCTTGTCCCGCGTGGGCGTCACCAGGTCCAGCGGGGCGTAGAACAGCATCTGCAAAGCGATGCGCGGGCCGCCGTTCTCCACTGCCTGACGGGCGGCTGCCGCGGCAAGATTGCCGCCCGCGCTCTGCCCGCCCACGCAAAGCCGAGTCCCGTCCCACTGCCGGTCCGCGTCGGCCGCCCAGCAGACGATGTCGTAGATCTGTTGTGGCGCAGCAGGAAATCGGTAAGCAGGTGCCAGCACATAGTCCGGGTTGACGACGACGACCCCGGCATGGGCGGCCAGGTACCGACACCACGGATCGTCCTGTTCGGGATGCCCGACGACAAATCCGCCTCCATGGATGTTGACGTACACCGCCGGCGACTCCACGTCGATCGGGGGATGGTAGACCGTGGCGGCGACCGCTCCGTAGCGCGTCGGGATCGTGGCCGACGAAGTGCGGCCGGGGATGTCGGTGAACCGCACCGCGGGTTTCGGCGCCGGGTTGACAGTCGCCGCGAACAGCCGGGCCAGCGTATCGGCGACGAGCGGACGGGACAGCAGGGACATCACGCGGCCTGCCCGTACTGTCCGCAACTCGTCAGCTCGAAGTCGGGGCAGGTCTCACGGAGTGCGTGGACACGCGAGAGCAAGGTGCGCCCGACCGGAATCTGTGCGCTCATCGTGATGATCCGTCCCGTTAGTTGATGTGCTTGGCGATGTCTGCAATGTCGGCGATCGCCGACGCGAACTGATGAGGTGCCTCCTGCGGCACGTTGTGCCCGATGCCGTCGAGCACTCGATGCTCGTAGGGACCGGTATAGAGCGGTCGGTACGCGGCGCCGTCCTTTGCGGCACCATCGAAATCACTGCCGATCGTGATGGTGGGGACCGTGATCTGCGGCTTCGCGGCGAGGCGGTGTTCGTCAGCGTCGTAACGGCTTTCGCCGTGGGCGAGGCTGAGCCGCCAGCGGTAGTTGTGGATGACGATGTCGGCGTGGTCGGGGTTCTCGAAGGCAGCGGCGCTCAGGTCGTAGGTGGCGTCGTCGAAGTGCCACAGCGGGGAGGCGTTGGTCCAGATGAGGCGGTTGAAGTCCTTGGTGTTCTGCCGGTATCCGGCCTCACCGCGGGACGTGGCGAAGTAGTACTGGTACCACCAGCCGTACTCGGCCTGCGGTGTCAGCGGCTTGCGGTTGGCGGCCAGATCCACCGTGATGTATCCGCTGACCGCCACCAGGCCCGAAACCCGTTGCGGCCACAGCGCTGCCACGTTGTTGGCGGTGCGGCCACCCCAGTCGAACCCGCCGAGGATCGCACTGTGGATGTCCAGCGCATCCAGCAGCGCGATGGCGTCGTGGGCGAGCGCCGCCTGCTGGCCGTTGCGCATTGCGTCAGGGGACAGGAACCTCGTCGTCCCGAAGCCCCGCAGAAACGGCACGATCACCCGGAACCCCTTGGCGGCGAGGACGGCCGACGCGTCCGCGTAGCTGTGGATATCGTAGGGCCAGCCGTGGAGCAGGAGCACCGGTTGGCCGTCGGACGGGCCCGCTTCGGCGTACCCGACGTTGAGGTCGCCTGCGTCGATCTGTTTGACCGGGCCGAGTCGGTGCGCCGGCGCTGTCGGTGGGCCGGCCGTCGCGGGTGTCGACGTGCACCCTGCGAGAGTGGCGGCACCCGCCGCTGCCGCGGCAAGCAGCCCGAAGTCCCTTCTGTTCACAGTCCGTGTTCCTTCCGGATCATGTCGCCCGCGCGTTCACCGATGACAACGCATGGCGCCATGGTGTTTCCCGTCGTGACCCGCGGCATGATCGAACCGTCGGCGATCCGCAGGCCGTCGATGCCGTAGACCTTCAGCCGCGCGTCGACGACGGACATCGCGTCGCGGCCCATCTTGGCCGTGCAGGTTTGGTGCCAGTAGCTGGATGCGGCGTCGCGGACGAACCGTTCCAGCTCCGCGCCTTTCAGATTTCCGGGCATGACTTCTCGGCGGGCGAACGGCCGCAGTGCTGCGGAGTTGCCGATCTCCCGGCACAGTTCCACGGCGGCGACTGCGGCTTTGACGTCGTCGGGGTGGGCCAACATGTTGGCGTGGATGTTGATCGGATCGAGTGGGTCGGCCGAACGTAGCGAGAGGTGCCCGCGGCTCTTGGGTCGCACCACGCCGGCGAACAGTGTCCACCCCTGCTCGGGTAGGCCGAATCGGGCGATGTTCTCGGCACTGGACTTCGGCACCTCGGCCTGGCAGGTCTGCAGGTCGGGCGCTTCCAGCCCCGGTGCACTCGTCACGAAGTACGTTGCCTCCGAGGCGTTGTTGCGCGGCGGCAGCGGTTCCCGGTATTCCCACACGCAGTCGAATCCGGGATGGTCCTGGAGGTTGCGCCCGACGCCGGGCAGGTGTGCGCGAACCGGGATGCCGACGCGACGCAGTTCCGATTCATCGCCGATTCCGGAGTGCAGCAACGCCTTCGGGGTGTGGATCGCTCCGAGCGAAAGGACGACCTCGGTTGTCGCGGTGACGCGGTGCACCTGGCCACCGGACACGAGTTCGACACCGGTCGCCCGACCTCCGCCCACGATGACCCGGGTCACCAGAGCGGCAGTGAGGACGCTGAGGTTGGGGTGATGGACGATCGGTGCCACGTAAGTGCCGAAGACGGACTGGCGTCGTCCGTCGCGCACCCGGATGTCGGTGATCGCAGCACCTGCGGTGCACTCCATCATCCGGCCGTTCTGATTGTCGAACGTCGGAATCCCGACCGAACGGGCAGCTTCAATCGTGGCTGGTGCCAGCGGATTCGGAAGGGGTGCGGGGATGACGTACACCGGGCCGCCGGTTCCGCGGTAGTCCGGGTCCGGATCGCCGTGAAAGTCCTCGATCCTCCGGTAGATATCCAGAACGGCCTCGTAGCCCCAGTTCTTGTCGCCGGAGTCGAACGCGAAGAAGTCCCAGTCGGCTTTGTGTCCGCGCGCCCACACCATCAGGTTGATGCCCGATCCGCCGCCGAGTACCTTGCCCATCGACAGTGGTACCGAACGGCCGTTCACGTGTGCGGACGGGGCCGCGATGAATCCCCAATCCCGCTCGCTTCCGAGGTTCAACGGCCACTGACCGGCCGCGGTGACGCTCGGCACCTGATCGGTTCCACCGGCCTCGATCAGCAGCACCGAGACGGCGGGGTTGTCGGCGAGGCGTCGGGCGACGACCGATCCGGAGGATCCGGCGCCGCACACGATGACGTCGTAGCTCGTGTCAGGGGCGGTGATGAATGGCATGCATTCCATAACAGTCCAACCAGATCATCAAGTCCAACGATTGTTTTTGATTAAAGACATCTATGTAGTAGATAGAATTCCGGATGTGGAATTGCGCCAGATCGAGCACTTCGTGGCGGTCGCCGGTGAACTGAGTTTCACCCGTGCCGCCGAACGCGTACACGTGGTGCAGTCCGCGCTGTCGACGTCCGTCGCCAAGCTCGAACGGGAACTGGGTGTCGAACTGTTCGACCGGACCCGCCAGCAGATCAAGCTGACCGCGGCGGGCGAACGCTTCCGCGCGCACGCGTACGAAGTGCTGCGCGCCTGCCGCGCGGCCACCGAATCGGTCAGCGAGTTCCGCGGATCGCTTTCCGGCATCGTCGAATTCGGTTCGCTGATCTCGTACGGGCCGATGGATGTCGCCCGGGCGCTCGGCGACTTTCACCGCGTGCACCCGTTCGTCCGACTACGACTGCGGCTGAGCCAGTCGGGTGCGTCGGCGTATCTGTCCGCCCTTGTGGAGGGGTCTCTTGACGTTGCGCTGGTATCGGTTCCCGAACGATTCCCGCCGCAGCTGGAGATGCGGCTGCTGTTCGAGGAGCCGATGGTGTTCGTCTGCCGCGAGGACCATCCGCTGGCCACCAGTGGGCCGGTGGAGCTCTCGGAGATCGCCAACGAAGACCTGGTCGGTTTCCCACCCGGGTTCGGCCTGCGACGGCTGATCGACGACGCCTTCCACGCCGCCGGCGTGCAGCCCCGCACGCAGTACGAGGTTCCCGCCGGATTCGCCGCCATCGCCGAACTTGTCGGCAACGGTCTCGGAACCGCGTTCATGCCCGTCTCGGAAGCGGGGCGTTTCAGTGACCTGCGGGCCGTCGACCTCGCAGACCGGGTGCTGTGGCAGGTGTACCTGGCCAGCCCGCCGGTGGACCGGCTGACCCCCGCGGCGGCCCGCCTGGCCGACGCACTGCTGGATGCGGCCGCTGCCGCCCGCACCCAACAGCGATGACGGTAGGTCACGTCATTCTCCCGAGGGACGTCCTTGCGGTGAGACGGGAGCCGGGACCGTCCGTGCGTGAACGGCGGAGTACCGGTCACCGGCGATCAGGTCCGGACTGAAGGCGTACGAAAGGTAGGAGACTTCGTCGGCGCTGATGGCCACGTCAGTTGCCGCGAGGTTTTCTCGTGCGAAAGCCAGTCGCTTGGTGCCGGGGATGGCGACCACGTCGAGCGGCTGGGCGAGGAGCCAGGCAAGTGCGAGTTGCCCTGGGCTGCAGCCCTTACCGCGCGCCATGATCTTGAGCTGCTCCACGGGTGCGAGGTTCTTCGCCAGATTGTGGGCGCTGAACCGGGGATTCGTAGCGCGGAAGTCACTCTGTGCGAAAGTGGCGCCTGGTTGCAGAGCGCCGGTCAGTGCGGATCGTCCGAGCGGGCTGTACGGCACCAGCGTAATGCCGAGTTGACGGCAGGTTGCCACTACGCTGTTGTCGCCGCCGGCCTCGACACCTCGCTCCCACAGGGAGTATTCGCTTTGCAGCGCGGAGATCGGATGCACGCTGTGCGCGCGCCGGAGGTGATCCGGTGAGGCCTCGCTAAGGCCGATCGCGCGGACCTTCCCCGCCTCCACCAGATCACTCATCGCTCCGACCGTGTCTTCGATCGGTACCCGAGGATCGATGCGGTGGTAGTAGTACAGGTCGATGACGTCGGTGCGGAGCCGTTGGAGACTGGCGTCACAGGCTGTCCGGACGTAGTCCGGATGTCCGTTGATGGCGATGCCGTTGTGATCGTCGTTGATTCTGGCGGCGAACTTCGTGGCCAGGACGACCTGGTCACGACGCCCCTCGAGCGCTTGTCCGATGAGTGCTTCGTTGTGTCCGAATCCCTTGATCGCGACGCCCCACGTGATGTCGGATGCTCCGTACACATCGGAGGTGTCCAACAAGTCGACGCCCAGATCGAGGGCGCCGCGAATGGTCGACACCGACTCGTCATCATCGGCGTCACCGTAGAACTGCGACATTCCCATGCAGCCCAACCCAATCGGTCGAACGGTCAGATCGGAGTGGCCCATTGCCACCCGTGCCGACCCGCGAGCCATCTCAGCCATATCCATAGTCAACCTCCATTAAGTCTACGTATGTAGACATCGGCAATTGTACGAACGTAGACTTTGGCGGAATGATTCCCTAGCTTGGTTGTCGTGCCCTCGCAACAGCGTCGACCCAAGAACGCGGCGGCCACCCGCCAGGCGATACTGGACTCGGCGATCGTGGCCTTCGCCCGCGCCGGATACGACGGGGTCGGCGTTCGCGAGATCGCACAGGGCGCGGGGGTCACCGCCATGCTGGTGAACCGCTACTTCGGATCCAAACGACAGCTGTTCGCCGAGGCAGTCGAAACATCCTTCGCTGCGCCGGTATTCGTCGCTGAGCAGCCACGAGACGCCGCAACCATCGCTCGCGACATCGCGTCGGAGTTGGTGGCGCGGATCGCGCCCGACGATGATCTGCCGGCACCTTTCCTGATCATGCTTCGGTCGGTGTCGAACGCAGACGCCACCGAGATCGTCCGGGGTGCGATCGAGCGGCACGTGAAGACTCGGCTCGTCGACGCGCTTCCCGGGCCGAGTGCTCAACCGCAAGCAGATCTGATTCTCGGGGTGATCAGCGGAGCCCTCCTGATGCAGCGCATCGTTGCGCCGCATCCGGTCGACGAGACCGAGAGGCGCTTCCTGCGCGACGCGCTGGAGAAGGTGTTCGGCGCGATCGTCAACACCCCTGTGCCGAAGCCGAAGCGTCGGCGTCGCAGTGTGTCATGACAGGAGCGCTCGAGAAGGACGCCATTGTGTGCGAATCACCCTCAGTTGCATGCGGTTTCGACTCCAAGCGGGTTGAGTTGTTCGGCGGTGGCGTCGTCGGCGGCGGTGGAGACGCTGAGCGTCTCCCATTTCTCGTCCGAGGCCAGCAGGTCACGTCCCGCCGCCGTGGCGTACCGAAAGGCATCCGGACCGACGAGTAGCCGAGCGGGTGGCGCTGCCATGCCGATGACCTGCAGGACCAGATCGGCAACCTTGGCCGGATCGCTGGCGCCGAGATGGCCCGTCCTGCTCATCCCGGCCGCGGTCCCCACGGTTTGCGCGTACTCCGCGCGCACGGGATCGACTCGCATGGACGACCCTGCCCAGTCGGTACGCATCCCGCCCGGTTCCAGGACGCTGACCTTGATCCCCAACGGAGCGACCTCCGCGGCGAGGACACCGGAGAACCCGTTCACCGCCCACTTCGATGATTGGTAGGCGGCCAGGCCCGGTCGGGTGAGTCGCCCTCCCACCGACGAGATCTGCACGATATGACCGCATCGCTGGGCCCGCATGATCGGCAGCACGGCTCTGGTCAGGCGAACGACGCCGTAGAAGTTGGTATCCACCTGTGCGGTGAAGTCCTCGAAGTCGACGTCCTCGATCGCGGCCATGTTGGCGTAGCCGGCGTTGTTGACCAACACGTCGATGCGGCCGAATCGCTGCACCGTCGCGCTCACCGCGCCGCGCACGTGCCCATCGTTGGTCACGTCGAGTTCGACGACGACCAATGATTCAGGATGCTCAGCTGCTAGATCGGTCAGTGCTGGGACGGACCGGACACCGGCGACGACCCGATGCCCGTCCGCCAATGCGGCGATGACGATGTCACGCCCCAAGCCCCGGGAGGCACCCGTAACCAGGATGACTTTCGAACGAGCTGACATTCGGGCTCCTAAGAATCGCGGGATGGTCATATCCCATGTCTACGTCTGTATACATATCGATATGCCTACCAACGCGGACGCGATGGGTAATGTTCCCGCGCTCTCGGTCTCAGCGCGGCGACCTCGATCGCCGATCTGTTCGGAGAGACTTCGTGAGGCTCCTGTGACGGATCAGCCCAGCACCTGCGCGGCGATCCGGAAGGCGGTGTTCGCGTCCGGTACACCGCAGTAGATCGCCGCCTGGAGAAGCACTTCTTTGATCTCGTCGTCGGTCAGGCCGTTGCGGCGCGCGGCACGCAGATGCATCGCGAGCTCTTCGTGATGGCCGCGGGCGATCAGCGCCGTTAGCGTGATCAGGGACCGGCTGCGGCGATCCAGACCGGGCCGGGTCCAGATGCTGCCCCACGCGTAGCGGGTGATCAGATCCTGGAAGTCGGAGGTGAAATCCGTTGTCGCCGTGATGGCCCGGTCGACGTGCTCGTCGCCGAGCACCTCCCGGCGCACCGCCATCCCTGCGGTGTAGACATCGGGAGCGGCGAGCCCGGCGATGAGATCGGCGACCTTCAGCGGCGTCTCGGCAGGGGCCAGGTGGGCGACCCC
Source organism: Mycobacterium sp. (assembly GCF_044223235.1). Lineage (GTDB taxonomy): Bacteria > Actinomycetota > Actinomycetes > Mycobacteriales > Mycobacteriaceae > Mycobacterium. The sequence goes on along the minus strand of NZ_JBGAME010000012.1, from coordinate 99,876 downwards.
GTCCAGCACTCTCAGCTGCGCGTCCTTCACACCGGATGCGATGCGGCGCAGGGATTCCGGTGGGGTGGCGATGTCGTCCGCGCCGGCGATGCACAGCACCGGCGCCGCGATCTCGGCCAGCCGGTCGGTCACGTCGAATCGGGCGAGCGCTTCGCAGACCCGCGCGTAGCTCTCGTCGTCGGCGTCGCGCAGCGCATGCAGCAACGCCGAACTGGTGTCGGGGTTCTTGTCGGTGAACCCCGCGGCGAACCAGCGTTGCGCGGAGCTGACGAGCAGCGCCCCGGTTCCCGACGCGCGCACCGTGGCCGCCCGTTCGGCCCAGGACTCGGCGGTGCCGATCACCGCGCCGGTGCACACCAGGGTGGCGGTCCGGATCCGCTGCGGGGCATCGAGGGCCAGCTGCAAACCGACACAGCCGCCGACGGAGTCGCCGCCGTAGTGGAATCCGGCCCCGGGACTGACGCGGTCGACGAGCGCGAGCACTCCCGCGGCCAGATCGGCGATGGTGAACGGTTCGGCGTAGGCGGGGGAGTCGCCGTGACCCGGCAGGTCCCAGGCGATCACCCGGAATCGGGCGGCGAGTCGTCGTGCCGCGGTCCCCCACAGGGTGGCCGCCGAGGTTCCCAGCGACGGCCCGAGCACCAGCAGCGGTGCGTCGTCGGGGCCACCGAAATCGGTGCCGGTGATCGTCGGGGCAGCGCTCATTGCGGTTCCTTCAATTGTTCTCTGGCCCGTTGCAGTGCCGCGTCGACGAGCCGGTCGGTGGCACCGAGATAAGCCGGGGCGGGTGGACGTCCGGTGAGTCCGCTCATTGTTCGTTGTTCGGCCAGAACGCCGTCGGCCGCCGCGAGGTTGGCCGCCGCGCGGGTGCCGTCGAAGGTCAGGCCGCACAGTAGCTCCGACGCCTGGGCCGCGGCCACCACGGTCCGCCGGGCCAGAATGGCCAGGGTCGACCACTCCGCATGCCAGGCGCCGTCGGCGCGCTCGTCGACGCTGGCCGCCGACGCGGAGTGCAGCGTCGCACCGAGGCCCGGGGCGGCCAGTGCGGCGCGCCGCAGCAGTACCACCGCGACGGGGTTGCGCTTATGCGGCATGGTGGACGAACCGCCGGATTGCCCCTCGGCGAACTCGCCGATCTCGAAGCGGCTGCCGGTGGCGATATCCGCGGCCAGATGGCCCCACGCATCGCAGCAGCCGACCAGCGCGTCGCCGGAGCGGGTGACGACCGATCGCACGGTGTGCCAGGGCGGTGCGGCGGCGAGTCCCAGCGCCGAGGCGAGCGCGTCGGCCAGTGCCACCGCGGCATCCGGTGATGCGGTGAGCTCCGTCGTGGCGGCCAGCGTGCCCGCCGCGCCGCCGGCCTGGACGGGAAGGGCAGGCAGGGCCGCCAGTGTCCGGCGGGCGTCGAGCACGGCGGACAGCCAGGTGGCGAACTTCAGCCCGGCCGTGCTGGGCAGGGCGGGCTGGGTCAGCGTGTGTGCCAGCATCGGCGCATCCCGGCGGGTTTCGATGAGCCGGACCAGGGTTGCCACCTGTGCGGTGAGTTCTTCGTCGACCCTGCGCAGTGCGTCGCGCAGGCACAGCATGAGCGCGGTGTCGAGGACGTCCTGACTGGTCAGCCCGCGATGCAACCAGCGCGCGGCGTCCGGGTAGTCCGTGCCCGCACGTTTTCGCAGCAGCGCGACGAGGCCGGTGACCGGGTTGCCGTCACGCTCGGCGCCCGCGGCGATCGGTCCGGCGTCGTCGGTGGAGACCATCGAGGTCAAGTCGGCACCCGCCGAGCGGGGCGCCACGCCTTCCTCGACAAGCACTGCCAGCCAGGCATTTTCGACCTCGACAAGCGCGCGGAGGAACGCGGTCTGGCTCATCACGTCCCCCGCGCGCTCGTCGCCGGGCCAGAACAGGTCGGGCACGCTCACTGTCCCGGGTAGCGCAGGAAGACCGTCTCGCGCTCGCCCTGCAACCGGATGTCGAACCGCAGCCCCTGCTCGTCGCGTTCGGCGATCAGGGTGGCGCGGCGGTCTTCGGGGAGGCCGGCCAGCAGCGCGTCGTCGTCGAGGTCTTCGCCCGGCACGTATGCCCTGGTGAACAGTCGGTTGAGCAGCCCGCGGCCGAACACGGTGACAGCGATGAACGGCGCCTTACCGGGCTCGGTGGGACCCGGCTCGACCGTGCTGAACCTGAAGTGGCCCTCGTCGTCGGTGGATACCCGGCCCCAGCCGGTGAACGTCCACCCGTCGCGGCGCAGCGAGCCTGCAGACTGCGCAACGTTGCCGTCGGCATCGGCCTGCCAGATCTCCAGCATGACGTCCGGAACCGGCTTGCCGTCACCATCGGTCACCACGCCGTGGAACTGGACGGCGCCGGGCGTCTGCGGCGGCACCAGCTCGTTGCCCCGCTCGAACGGAAGGGCGTAGCCGTAGAACGGCCCGATGGTCTGGCCCGGAGTTGCGGTCAGGAGTGTGCTCATAGGTCGTGGTCCTCTGCTTCGAAGTGCGTCCTGTTGCTTCCCGTCAGCACGATGTCCCAGCGGTAGCCGGTCGCCCACTCGTGGGTGGTCACATCGTGGTTGTAGGTGGCGACGAGCCGGTCGCGTGCCTTTTGGTCGGTGATGGACTGATAGATGGGGTCGAGGCCGAACAGCGGATCGCCGGGGAAATACATCTGGGTGATCATCCGCTGCGTGAAATCCGTTCCGAACAGCGAGAAGTGGATGTGCGCAGGCCGCCACGCGTTGTGGTGGTTCTTCCACGGGTAGGGGCCGGGCTTGATGGTGGTGAACCGGTAGTTGCCGTCGTCGTCGGTCAGGCAGCGACCGACCCCGGTGAAGTTCGGATCCAGTGGCGCGGGATGCTGGTCGCGCTTGTGGACGTAGCGTCCGCCTGCGTTGGCCTGCCAGATCTCGACGAGCTGGCGGCGCACCGGACGGCCGTCGCCGTCGATGATGCGTCCGGTGACGATGATGCGCTCGCCGATCGGTTCGCCGTTGTGCTGGATGGTCAGGTCGGATTCGAGGCGGTGCACGTCGCGCTCGCCGAAGCAGGGCGCCCACAGCTCGATCGTCTCCGGATCGGCGTGGTGCAGATCCTTGGTCGGATGCCGCAGCAGGCTGCTGCGATAGGGGGCGTAGTCGAGGCGGGGCTGGGTCTCTTCGACGCCGGTGCGCAGGTAGCCGGTTTCGATCGCCGCGATCTCCGCGTTGATCTCCGCCTGGCTCGCCGATGCGCTGTCGGGGTCGGTGTTTACGAGGGCTGTCATGTAGAAGACGTTAGGGGGTCGGGCGTGGCGGCGGACACAGTAGACTTCCGTTCAGCGGAAGGATGGTGAAGATGGCCGGGAACACCTCCGCACCGGGTGTCACCGTGACCGCCCGCCTGCTCGCGGTGATCGCCGCGTTCGACGAACGGCACCGCAGTCTGGCGCTGACCGAGCTCGCGCACCGGGCTGACATCCCTGTGCCGACGGCGCATCGGTTGGTCAGGGAAATGGTTGCGGGAGGGGCGCTTGCGCGCCGCGGCGACGGGCGCTACGTGGTCGGCAGGCTGTTGTGGGAGGCCGGCCTGCTGGCGCCGGTCGAGGGTCGATTGAAGCAGGTGGCGGAGCCCTTCCTGCATGACGTCTACGCCGCCACCCTGGCTACCGTGCATCTGGCGGTGCGGGACGGCCACCAGGTGCTCTACCTGGAGCGGATGTCGGGCCGGGCGTCGGTGCCGATCGTGAGCACGGTGGGCAGCCGGTTGCCCATGCACTGCACCGGGGTGGGCAAGGTGCTGCTGGCCCATGCGCCGCGTGAAGTACAGGAGACGGTGTGCTCCAACCTGATTCGCATCACCGCACATACCGTCACCCAGCCACGGGTGCTGCTGGCCCAGCTGGAACGCATCCGTCGGGAAGGTGTGGCCACCACATCCGAGGAGATGTCGGTGGGGGCGTGTTCGATGGCGGTTCCGGTCGTGCAGGCCTCCGATGACGCGGTGGCCGCCGCGATCGGGGTGGTGGTGCCCAGCCTCAAGCGCGACCGCCAGCGGCTGCTGGGCGCCCTGCAAGTCGCGGCGCGCGGCATCGGCCGGTTGCTGTGAGCCGGCCCCGTGCGGAAGGCGTAATCGATTGCTGAACAGGCTTTTACGCGCGAAGGCCCCGCCACCCGGGGAATGGTGGCGGGGCCGGCGCGGCGGGTGTGCCGCGTGTCAGTGCTTGATCAGCACGTCGGGGGAGCTGTGGACCTTCCTGCCGAGCAGCTCGGTGGGCACGTCCTTGGTCTCGCGAGCCGTCGCGGCCGCCAGGGCGGATACCACGCAAACCACCGCGGTGAAGACGCTGATCACGATCCAGCCGCCTTCCCGGACGCCGCCGAGTGCGGTGACGATCGACGGTGCGAAGCCCGCCAGCAGGAACCCGAGCTGGGTGCCGATGGCCATGCCGGAGAAGCGGACCTCGGTGGAGAACATCTCGCCGTAGAACGCCGGCCACACGGCATTGGCGGCGGCGTAGCCGAACGAGAAGGTCGCCACGGCCAGCGCGAACGTCAGGAGGGTGTTCCCGCCACTCATCGAGAGCATGTAGAACGGCATCAGCACCGCCGATGACAGCGCGCCGTAGATGAAGACCGGCTTGCGGCCGATGCGGTCGGCGAGCTTGCCGAACAGCGGCTGCGTGCCCAGTGCGAACACGTTGGCGACCACGACCAGCCACAGGGTGATATCGGCTTCGAGGCCGACCTTCTTGCCGTAGGCGAGCGCCAGGTTGGCGAAAACCGTTGAGACGGCGGCGATGAAGGCGCAGACGATGACGCGCAGGACATCGGCCCAGTGGTTGCGCATCAGCGGGATCAGCGGCACGCGGGCGATGGTTCCGGCCTCTTTGGCCTCGGTGAACTGCGGGGTCTCATGCAGCTGACGGCGGATGAAGAAGGCGACGATGACGACGACGGCGGAGAACCAGAACGGCACCCGCCAGCCCCAGCTGTACTTGGCCTCGTCGGGCAGCGCCATGAACGGGATCATCACCAGCGAGGCCAGGATGAGACCGCCCTGGGTGCCGGTGAGCGTCCACGAGGTGAAGAACGCGCGCTGGTGGTCGGGAGAGTGCTCGAGCGTCAGTGAGCTGGCGCCGGCCTGCTCGCCGGCGGCCGACAGGCCCTGCATCAGCCGGCACGCGACCAGCAGTGCGGGGGCACCCCAGCCGATGGTCTCGAACGTGGGCAGGCAGCCGATGATGAACGTGGACAGACCCATCAGCACGAGCGTGAACATCAGCACCCGCTGGCGTCCGATGCGGTCGCCGAAGTGGCCGAGGATGAACGCACCGACCGGCCGGGCGACGTAGGCGAAGCCGAAGGTGGCGAACGACATCACCAGCGCGGCGTCGTCACCGGACGGGAAGAAGATGTGCGGGAAGATCAGCGCGGCCGCCGATCCGAACAGGAAGAAGTCGTAGTACTCGACGGCACTGCCCATGAAACTGGCCAGCGCGGCCTTCCTGGGGGTGCGCGTATGCGCATCCGACTGGTCGGTGGTGGTCATGTGTGTAACTCCTTGGTGTGAATTGTGATGGGTGAATGGACGATTCATGCCGGATTGGCGGCGACGAGTGAACGGAAGTGACTCGACATGCGGTGTGCGTCGGGTGTCACGCCGGTGATGAGTGCGAACGCTTCGGTGGCCTGGTGTACGGCCATGTGGCCGCCGTCGAGGGTGCGGCAGCCCGCGGCGCGGGCGGCCTGCAGCAGCGGCGTGTCCAGCGGACGGTAGACGATGTCGGCCACCCAGAGGCCGGCGTGCAGGAGTGCGGCGTCGAACGGCAGGCCCGGGTGGGCGGCCATGCCGGTGGGGGTGGCGTGGACGACCCCGTCCGCATCGGGCAGCAGCACCGACAGCTTGTCGAAGGCCGAGGCATCCACCTGGGCGGTGGTGTGCCGCGTCGCGAGGTCACCGGCCAGCGCGGCGGCGCGGTCGATGTCGACGTCGACGATGGTCAGGTGCGCGGCGCCCAGCCGGAGCAGGGCGTCGGCGACCGCGGCGCCCGCGCCGCCTGCGCCGACGAGGACGACGTGGCCGGTCGGCGCGCCGGGCAGACCTTCGGTGAACCCGGTGGCGAATCCGGTGGTGTCGGTGTTGTACCCGACGGCCCGGATGCCGTCGGGTCCCTGCTCGAAGACGACGGTGTTGACGGCGCCCAATGCTGCGGCGACCGGATCGACCTCGTCGAGGTGGGCCAGGACCCGCTGCTTGCACGGGTGGGTGATGTTCAGCGCGTCGTAGCCGAGCGCCTTCGCCCAGGACAGGATTTCGCCGATCTGCTCGGGCGCAGCACCGATGACGTCGAGGTCAATGGTGCGATAGACGTAGTCCATGCCCTGCGCGCGCCCCTCTGCCATGTGCATCGGGGGGGTGAGCGACGGACCGACGCCAGTGCCGACCAGGCCGACCAGGTAGGGGTGATGGCCCTTGGGGTGTGTCATCTCGTGCCCGTCTCCTTAATGTACGAACTAGTACGTTCGCAAAAGTAGAGCACTGTGGTGTGCGTCTCGTCAAGTGTTTTGTGTGAGCCGCGTCCCTGGATGAGTGCGAGACAGGTGCGAGCCGGGGTAGCGAGCCCCCTGCACGGGAAATACTTCGCTCCTCGCGTGCGCGGGTGCGTGCGATTTTTCGCTCCTCGCGTGCGCGGGCGGCGGGTGCGTCAGCGGTTGGTGACCCAGCCGACCACCACGTCACCGATCATTCGGCGCAGGTGGGCACGCTGGGAGGTCTCGGCGAAGTCGACGCCGAACAGGAATCCGAAGGTGTACCGATTGGCCACCTGGAACACGCAGTAGGAGCTGATGACGATGTGCACATCGAGAGCGTCCACATCCTGGCGGAACAGGCCCTGCGCACGTCCGTCTGCCAGGATCTCGTCGAGCAGGGTGGTGGCCGGCGCCGACAGTTCCCGCAGCGACTGCAGTTGCCGGATGAATTCGCCGCGGTGGATGTTCTCGATGGACACCAGCCGGATGAACTCCTCATGGGCGATGTGGTGGTCGAACGTCAGCTCGGCCAGCCGCCGCAGCGCCTCCACGGGATGGCTGTGGTCGACCCGTAGTTTCTGCTCGGCATCGCGGATGCCGCGGTAGGCGTTCTCAAGCACGGCCAGGTAGAGCTGCTCTTTGCCGCCGAAGTAGTAATAGATCATCCGCTTGGTGGTGCGGGTGCGCTCGGCGATCTCGTCGACCCGTGCGCCGGCATAGCCGGATTCGGCGAACACCTCGGTCGCGACTGCCAGCAGCTCCCCGCGGGTGCGTTCGGCGTCGCGCTGAAGCTCCTGTTTAGGCCCAGCATTGAGCCCCCGTTTGAGCCTTGGTTTGGGGCTTGCCGCCACGTCGCGCAGCTTACTGCCCGCAAGACTGTCCGCATGACCAACTTCCTCGTCGGGGCTTCCGTCACAATTAACCGTTTGGTACATTGAGGTCCGAAGTGGTCCCCGTCACAGGAGGAATCGTGAAGACGTCGATAGCGACCGTGTCGCTCTCCGGCTCGCTCGTCGAGAAGCTGCACGCATGCGCGGCGGCAGGCTTCGACGGGGTGGAACTGTTCGAACCCGATCTCATCGCCTCCGATCACTCGCCCGAGGAGATCCGCGCTCTGGCCGCGCGCCTCGGCTTGTCGCTGGACCTCTACCAGCCACTGCGTGATCTCGAGGGCGTCGACGAGACGACGTTCGCCGACAACGTGCGCCGCGCCGCCGCGACCTTCGCGACCGCCCAGCGGCTGGGCATCGAGACCGTGCTCGTCTGCGGCAACGTCGCGACCGCCACCGTCGACTCCGACGAGGTGTCCGCCGATCAGCTCGGCCGGATCGGCGACCTGGCGCAGCGCTACGGCATCAGGATCGCGTTCGAGGCGCTGGCCTGGGGTCGCTTCATCGACGACTACCGCAGGGCCTGGCGGGTCGTCGAACTCGCCGACCGGCCGAACGTCGGCGTGTGTCTGGACAGCTTCCACGTGCTCTCGCGCGGGCACGACCCGGCGGACATCGAGCGCATCCCGGCCGACAGAATCTTCTTCCTGCAACTGGCCGACGCGCCGGCGCTGACCATGGACGTGCTGTCCTGGAGCCGCCACCACCGGCTGTTTCCCGGCGAGGGCAACTTCGACCTGGTGGCGTTCACCTCCCACGTGCTCGCCGCCGGCTACGACGGACCGCTTTCGCTCGAGATCTTCAACGACACCTTTCGCCAGACCGACCCCGACCGCACCGCGGTGCACGCACTGCGGTCGCTGCGCCTGCTGCAGGACAGGACGGCCGCGGCGCACCGCGAGGGCTGGCGTCACGACCTGGCCACCCTCACCGCCACCAAGCCGCCGACCGGGTTCGACTTCGTCGAGATCAAGGCCGAGGACACCAGCGAGGTCGAGGTGCTGCTCGGCCAGCTCGGCTTCACCTCCTCCGGGCGGCACCGCACGAAACCCGTCTCGCTGTGGGTGGCCGGTGACGCGCGCGTGGTGCTGAACGAACAGCAGGCCCGCGACCAGATACCGCACGTCGCCGCGGTCGGGCTGCAGGTTCCCGACGCGGGTGCGACATCGCGCCGCGCAACCGAACTGATGGCGCCGACGGCCTATCGGCGCACCTATGCCTCCGAGCAGGAACTTGGCTCGACGGTCGCACCCGACGGCACCGAGGTGTTCTGGGTCGCCGAGACGGCGTGGGTCGACGAGTTCGAAAACGGACTACCCGCACACGCGACACCAGTGCGCAGCGTCGACCACGTCAATCTGGCCCAACCCTGGCAGAGCGCCGAGGAGGCGGTGCTGTTCTTCACCGGCGTCTTCGGGTTGAGCGCCGACGTGCCCGCCGAGGTGCCCGGTCCGCACGGCTTCGTGCGCAGCCAGGGCATGCGCAGCCCGGACTCCGCGGTGCGGCTGCTGCTCAACGTCGCCCCGCATGTGCTCGACGGGGCGGAGACGGCCCAGCATGTGGCGTTCTCCTGCTCCGATGTGGTGGCCGTGGCCAGGGCGGCCGCCGAGCGCGGACTGAAGTTCCTTGCGGTACCGGACAATTACTACGACTATCTGTCCGGGCGGTTCGGCATCGACGACGCGATGGTCGCCGAGCTGCGCGCGCTGAACCTGCTCTACGACCGTGACGCGCACGGCCACTTCGTACACTTCTACACCCGCACCGTGGGCACCGTGTTCTTCGAGTTCGTCCAGCGGTTCGGCCGCTATGACGGGTACGGCGTCGATAACGCGCCGGTGCGCCTGGCGGCCCAGTTCGACGGCATCGGTACCGTACGACGGTGACCGAACGCGACAACCCCGCTCGCCGCAGGCTGCTCCTCGTCAACGGGCCCAACCTCAATCTGCTGGGCACCCGCCAGCCCGAGATCTACGGAGCGACCACGCTCGCCCAGATCGAAGAGCTCGTGGCAAGTGTCGCGCAAGAACTCGGATTCGAGGTGCGTGCGGTGCAGAGCAATCACGAGGGTGTGCTCATCGATGCCATCCACCAGGCCAGGGGTGACTGTGCGGGCATCGTCATCAACCCCGCCGCCTACAGCCACACGTCGGTGGCGATCGCCGACGCGCTGCGCAGTGCCGACCTGCCCGTGGCCGAGGTGCACCTGAGCAACATCCACCGTCGCGAGGAGTTCAGGCACCACTCGTTCGTGTCCGCCGTCGCCGAGATGGTGGTCGCCGGTGCGGGGCCGATGGGCTACGAGATGGCGGTGCGTTTCCTCGCCGGGAAGCTGGGCGGCGCGTCGTGATGCCGCCGCCGATGGTGCGTCTGGCGGGGTTGCTGGTCGCCGCGCAGGGCCTGGTCATGCTGATCGTGGCCCTCGTGCTGGTCATCCGCGGATTCGGCGGTGCCGACCAGCACATTGTCAGCGGCTACGGCACCGCCGCCTGGTTCCTGCTGATCGGCGCGGGTGTGCTCGCGGGCGGCTGGGCGCTGGTCACCGGACGGCGCTGGGGGCGTGGGATCGCTGTCTTCGCGAACCTGCTGCTGCTCGGGGTGGCCTGGTACGTCTTCACCTCACACCAGCTGTGGTACAGCATCGCGGTCACCGCGGTCGCGCTGGCGGTGTTGGCACCGCTGTTCAGCCGCCAGGCGCTGGATTGGGTTGCCGGGGTTCAGCCCGGCGACCGGCCGGCCAGGTCCGACAACTCAGGGCCCGACAACCGGTAGGTGATCCACTCGGTCTGCGGCTTGGCGCCCACGGCGTCGTAGGTGGCGATGGCGTTGACGTTCCAGTCCAGCACCGCCCAGGTCAGCCGGGTGTAACCGGCGTCGACGCAGTCCCGGGCCAGTGTCGCCAGCAGCGCGCGGGCCAGGCCGCGGCGGCGGTATTGCGGGCGGACGAACAGGTCCTCCAGGTAGACGCCCGCCACGCCGTCCCACGTGGAAAAGTTGTAGAACCACAGCGCGCCGGCCGCAGCGTTGCCGTCGATCTCCGCGATATGCGCGTAGACGGTCGGCCGTTCGCCGAAGAGCGCCTCTGCCAGTTGGTGTTCGGTCACGGTGCATTCGTGGCCGGCCCGCTCGAATTCGGCGAGCTCGTGGATCATCGCGGTCAGCTCGGTCTCGTCGCCCGGCCGCACCCTGCGGATGTGCTCGGTCATGTCTGTACCCCTAGCGCCGAAAGGATGGTCCTGAATTTCGTTGTGGTTTCCGAGACTTCGTCGTCCGGATCGGACTCTGCGACGATGCCGCCACCGGCGCGGGCGTCGGCGGTGCGGCGGTCGGCCGACAGCAGCGCGCATCGGATCGACACCACCCAGCGGCCGTCGCCGTTCGCATCGCACCAGCCCACGGCGCCCGCGTAGAAGCCGCGGTCGCCCTCCAGGTCGCGGATGAGGCCCGCGGCGGCGCCGGCAGGCACCCCGCCGACCGCCGGGGTCGGATGCAGGGCCACCGCGAGATCCAGCGAGGTGATCGATGTGTCGCGCAGCCTTCCGGTGATGGGGGTGCTCAGATGCCAGACGGCGGCGGTGCGGCTCAGCTGGGGCGTCGGCGCGATCTGCAGGTCGACGCACAACGGGTCGAGGGCCTTGCGCATCTCGTCGACGACCAGCTGGTGCTCGTGGAGGTTCTTCGCCGACCCGGTCAGGGCCGCCCCGCTGGCGCTGTCGCGCTCCGGATCCGGCGACCGTGGCGCCGAACCCGCGAACGGACGACAGATCACCGTTTCGCCGCGGCGTGCCACCAATAGTTCGGGGCTCGCGCCCACCAGGACGGTTCCGGTGTACGCGCCGCCCGCCGGTGTCAGATCGCACAGGTAGACGCTGGCCGTCGCGTCGTCGTCGATCAACCGCGCGACGATGGTGCCCGCGTCCATCGGCCCGTCGGCGGCCAGCCGCAGCGCGCGGGCCAGGACCACCTTGTGCAGCCCCGCGCGCGGGTCGTTCAGCTTGCGCACCGCCGCGCTGACGCGGGCGCGATGCTCATCGGGTTCGGGGAGGGTTTCGGCGATGCGCACCGCCGGCAGCGACCGGTTCGGCCCGTCGGGCGCGGCATAGGCGGTCCACACCGACTGCGGACACCGCAGCGCTGTCGCATCGGAGAGGTCGAATGGTAAGGCGCCCACCACAATTGGCGCATCTCCGGATCTCAGCGCGGCCTGCGCGTCGGACAGCAGCGGGTAGCCAGTGCGCAATCCCGAGGCCAGCAGCACGCCGTCGGGCCCGGTCAGCAGGAAGGCGGGTTCAGCCGTCGCCGCACGGTATGCCGAGCCGCTCAAGTGGCCGGCAGGCACGGGTGGGCGTAGCCAGTCAACCCCAGTGCGGTCAGCTGACGTTCGCCACGTTCGAACCCGCACACCGCGATCGACGCCGCGACCATCTCGAATCGGATCCCTTGGGGCAGTGGCAGTTCCAGCCAGCGGGAGAGGACGGAGCGGGAGAAGTGTCCATGGCCCACGAATACCACGTCGCGGGACGCCATCGGCTCCAGTGCCATCTCGATGGCGGCGTCGGCGCGGTCGCTGACCTGCTGGACGCTCTCCCCGCCGGGGCAGCCGTCCCGCCAGAGCAGCCAACCCGGCACCCGCTCACGGATCTGTGGCGTCGTGAGGCCTTCGTACTCGCCGTAGTCCCATTCCGCCAGAAGGGGAGACACCACGTCGACGGTCAGCCCGGCCAGTTCGGCCGTCGTCTGTGCGCGCCGCCGGGGGCTGCTAATGACCAGCGGGTTGTACAGGCTCAGGCCATCCAGCACGTTGGCGGTGAGCTTGGCCTGCATCCTGCCGGTCTCGGTGAGTTCCAGATCGGTGCTGCTGGTGTGCTGGCGCGACTTCGACCACAGGGTCTCGCCGTGGCGCAGCAGCAGCAGGCGGTGTTTGAGCACGCCGCCAGCGGCGGGCGCGGTCAACAGCTCATCGGTCTGGTCGTGGCTCACGGCATCTGATTGTGCCCCACGTCCACCCCATGTGATCCGGGCGTGCCAGGATGGGCAGTGTGACGCGGGTACTTGCGGTCGCCAATCAAAAGGGTGGGGTTGCCAAAACGACGACGGTCGCGTCGCTGGGCGCGGCAATGGTGGAGAAAGGCCGGCGGGTCCTGCTGATCGACCTGGATCCGCAGGGATGTCTGACCTTCTCGCTCGGTCAGGATCCCGACAAGCTGCCGGTGTCGGTGCACGAGGTGCTGCTCGGTGACGTGGAGCCCGACGCTGCCCTGGTGGACACCGCCGAGGGGATGACGCTGCTGCCGGCCAACATCGACCTGGCGGGCGCCGAGGCGATGCTGCTGATGCGCGCGGGCCGGGAGTATGCGCTGAAGCGCGCGCTGGCGAAGCTCGTCGAATCGGGCTCGCGGTCGGCGCCCTACGACGTGGTGATCATCGACTGTCCGCCCTCGCTGGGCGTGCTGACCCTCAACGGTCTGACCGCCGCCGATGAGGTGATCGTGCCGTTGCAGTGCGAGACCCTGGCACATCGCGGCGTCGGTCAGTTCCTCCGCACCATCGCCGACGTACAGCAGATCACCAATTCCGGCCTCAAGCTGCTCGGTGCGTTGCCGACGCTGTACGACTCACGCACCACCCACAGCCGCGATGTGCTCCTCGACGTCGCGGACCGCTATCAACTGCCGGTGCTGGCGCCGCCCATCCCACGCACCGTGCGTTTCGCCGAGGCGAGCGCGTCGGGGGCGTCGGTGCTTGCCGGGCGCAGGAACAAAGGCGCGATCGCCTACCGTGAACTGGCCGAAGCGCTGCTTCGGCACTGGAAGAACGGCAAGGCGATGGCCACCTTCACCCCCGAGGTGTGATCCGGGGGGTCGATCAACCCAGCGCGACGAGCTCGTCGCCGCGCTGTTCGAGGATCGTCGTTCCAGCCACCGCGGGCACCACCGGGGTCCGATCATCCCGGCGCGCCACCGGAATGTGGCGTTCACCCTTGCCGGTGTCGGGATCGAACACGTCGTAACCGTCGGTCACCGGGACGATCAGTCTGTCGGCCATTACCGTCGCCGGTCCGATGGCACGGTTCTCACCCGACGGGGTCACCGTGTACTTGTAGGCCAGCCCGTTGCCGTCGAACACCAGCACGCTGTCGCCGGTCCACCAGGTGATCAGGTCGCCCGCCCGGCTCGCGGTCGCCTGCGGGGACGGCGGGCCGGTCAGCGGTGTGGTGGCGACGGTCGCGCCGGTGTCGTCGACGATGTTCACCGCAGGCACCGGGGAGGGCACATACACGGCCGTGGTGGTGCCCGACACCGCGATCACACGGGCGCCGGATTCGTCCGTCACGCCGGGCTGCGGCACGTACTTCAGTTCGGGCACATCCTCGTCGTCGGCCGGGCGCAACAGCGTCAGCCGCAGGTCGGGCTGTTTTGGGCAGGCCTCGAGCACGGACACGGCCGCGGAGCTCGCGGCAGCCGACACCAGCCTGCACACCGGCGAGGCGGGGACATCCGGCTTGATGCGCGCATCCAGCGAGCCGTAGCTGAGCATCCGGACCATGTCGGAACGCCACAGCTCCAGCCGGCTGTCACCCGCGGCTAATACGGTCGTCCCGTCCGACGAGAGGGTGACGTCGGGATCGGCATAGCCGGTGCGAGCGGGGCCGCGCTTTCCGGTGGTGCCGTCGATGGTGCTGACCTGCCCGCAGCCCCTGACATCCGGGTACACGGCCACCGCGTCGGTGTACACCCACGTGACACCGCACAGGTCGACGTCGCGTGCATAGCTCCACGCCGTGGCGCCGGTCGCCGGATCGCGTCCGGTGACGGTGCGCCCCTCCCCGGTCACCACCGCACCGCCCGCGACGACGGGCATGGTGGTGGCCCGGCTCGCCACCGTCCACAGTTGTCTCAACGACGCCGGCACGTCACTGGCCGACTCCAGCGGGGGGAGCGGCGCCGCGGCCGGCCTGCTGATCGTCGCCCTGGCGTCGCTCGTCCACCAAATCAGGGTCGCTGCGATCGCGACCACTGCGACAATGGCCACTGCCGCGACGATGTCGCCGCGGGTACGGCGTTCGGGTTTGACCATCGGGGTCGGGCTGAACGCGGCCTAACCTGCCGCGGCGGCTTCGGTCTTGCGGGGCCGACGACGCCGGCGCCGCCGGCCGGTATGGGTGGCGTCAGCGGCGCCATCCTGATCGTCCTCCGGCGCAGCGGGTTGCTCGTCGGCGGCAGCGGTGCCCTCCGGGTGGCCGGTGCCGGGCTTGCCGCCGCGGGTGCGCCGCCGGACGCGGGTGCTGCGCCGGGCCGGTTTGTCGTCCTTGTTGTCCCTGTTGTCTCTGTCCTGCGCGTCCTGCTTGTGGGCGGCTTCCTTCGGCGCCGACGTCCGCGCTCCCGAGGCCCGGGCGGGTCCGACGGTGCCCCGGGCTTCGGCGGGGATGCCCAGCTCGTCGTAGAGATGAGGCGAACTCGAATACGTCTCGGCCGGATCGGGGCAGTCCAGCCCGAGCGCCTGGTCGATCTGTGTCCACCGAGCGAGTTCGTCCCAGTCGACGAGGGTGATCGCCACCCCGGTGCGGCCGGCCCTGCCGGTGCGCCCGATGCGGTGGATGTAGGTCTTCTCGTCCTCGGGGCACTGGTAGTTGATGACGTGGGTGACGTCGTCGATGTCGATACCGCGCGCCGCCACGTCGGTGGCGACCAGCACGTCGATGGCGCCGCCGCGGAACGACTTCAGGGACTTCTCCCGCGCACCCTGACCCAGGTCACCGTGCACGGCGCCGACCTTGAAGCCGCGCTCGGCCAACTCGTCGGACACCTTCTGCGCCGTGCGCTTGGTGCGGGTGAAGACCATGGTGGCGCCCCGGCCGCGGGCCTGCAGCACGCGGCTGACCAGCTCGACCTTGTCCAATGCGTGGGCGCGGTACACGAACTGTTCGGTCTTGTCGTGCACGGCCGAGGCGTGCGGGGCCTCAGCCCGGATGTGGGTGGGCTGGTTCATGAACGTCCGCGCCAGCGTGATGATCGGGTCCGGCATCGTGGCCGAGAACAGCATCGACTGCCTGGTGTCGGGTATCTGGCGCAGGATCCGCTCGATGTCGGGGAGGAAGCCCAGGTCGAGCATCTCGTCGGCCTCGTCGAGAACCAGCACCGACAGGCCGCCGAGTTGCAGATGGCCCTGCTGGGCCAGGTCCAGCAACCGGCCCGGCGTGCCGACGACAACCTCGACGCCCTTCTGGAGGGCCTCGATCTGTGGCTCGTAGGGGCGCCCGCCGTAGATCGACACGACCGTGAATGGGCGCTCCGCTGCGGCTCCTGCCCTCAGGTGCTTTGCGGCCATGGACAGGTCCCGGGAGACCTGGATGCACAGTTCACGCGTCGGCACGACGACCAAGGCCCGCGGTATGCCGGTGAGCGGGCGTTGGTGGTCGGTGCTGACCCGGTTCAGCAGCGGTACGCCGAATGCGAACGTCTTGCCCATGCCGGTGCGCGCCTGACCGATGAGGTCCTCGCCGGCGAGCGCCAGCGGCAGGGTCAGCTCCTGGATGGCGAAGGGATGCTCGATGCCCTTCTCGGTCAGTGCGCGCACGATTTCGTCGCGAACTCCGAGTGTGGCAAAGGTGATGTGGGGTTTTGAGATAAGTGGAGTCATGCTCGCGTAACGATGCCTTTCAGGGTCAAACCTCGTTGCTTCCACGCGCACACGAGTTTGACGAGTCATCAAGGGGCTCTGCCGTCGAGGAAGGTTGGCCATCGAGGCGAGCCATACACGTGCACGCACATTTCTTCGGCGGCAGCCGCGATTCCGGGGCCGCTGCCTGGAACCATGATAACCGCCCTTCTTTGCCAGAGCGTCGCGGAGTCGGTCGGCGTCTACAGTTGGGCCATGAATTCGCCGCAGCCCGCCGCATCTACCGAGCAGATCGCCGACCCAGCGGGGCCGGGCGTGTCGGTCGAGCATCCCGGCGTCAACGAGCTGTTCGCGGTGTTGGCCTACGGCGAGGTGGCGGCGTTCTACCGGCTGACCGAGGAGGCGCGGATGGCGCCGAATCTGCGCGGCCGGATCAATATGGCCAGCATGGCCGCCGCCGAGATGTCCCACTACGAGCTGCTGCGCGACGCGCTGGAGCGCCGCAACGTCGACGTCGTGCCGATGATGACGAAGTACGCGGCGGTGCTTGAGGACTATCACCAGCTCACCACGCCGAGCACGTGGCTTGAGGCGCTGGTCAAGACCTACATCGGCGATGCGTTGGCGGCTGACTTCTACCTCCAGATCGCCGACGCGCTGCCCGACGAGATCGCCGACGTGGTGCGGGCGGTGCTTTCCGAGACCGGCCACTCACAGTTCGTCGTCGCTGAGGTGCAGGCGGCCGTCAAGGCCAGTGACCGACAGCGTCACCGGCTCGCATTGTGGTCACGCCGGCTGCTCGGCGAGGCCATCACCCAGGCCCAGTACGTACTGGCCGAGCACGACGAACTCGTCGACCTGGTGATGTCGACCGGTGGCGGGCTCTCCCAGATCGCCGAGTTCTTCGAGCGGCTGCAACGCACCCACAGCGCCCGCATGCAGGAGCTGGGGCTGGCCTGAATCAGTTCGTGCAGGTCGTGATGATCGTGCTGTTGTTCTGGGCGACGATCGTCGCCCCCGCGGCATCGGTGATCGCGCAGTTGAGCTGACCGCCCATGCTGGTCGCGGTGACCGAGGTCAGCTGCACGCCGGGGTCCAGAACCAGGGTCTTGCTCCACGGCAGCGCCACGTTGACATCGGTCTGCAGCGCACCCCGCTGATCGGTGTAGATCACGGTCACCAGGTCGATCAGCTGGCGATTTCCGGTCACGGTGTAGGTGACCGTCCTCGGATCCGGCGCAGGCACGGGCTCGGCGGCCGGCGGGGCAGGCGCTGCCGCGGGCGGCGGAGCGGGTTGCGGCAGGGGCTCCGCACTCGCTGACGGTGACGGCGTCACGGTGGTCACCGTCTCCGGCGGCAGCGCGGGCACGGGTGAGAGGGAACCGCGCGGTGGCGCCGTCGACGGCAACGCATCCGACGGGACGGTCGTGGCAGGCTGGCTCGTCCGTGGCTGCGCAGGGCTGACCGTCGCCGAGACCGACCCGCTGTCCCCGCCGCCCAGGATCACGACGGTGCAGATGACCGCGACGAGCAGGATCGCGCCCGCGACACCGGCTATCCACATCCACCGGCGATCGATCGGCGCGGCCTCGTAGTCCTCGTAGTCCTCGTAGTCCTCGAAGTCCTCGAAGTCCTCGTGGTTGTTGTCGTCGTTCCTGTAGCCGTTCTTGTACTCGTTCTTGTACTCGTTCTTGTACTCGTGGTGGGGCACGCCGCCCCGATACGAGTCGTAGTCCTCGTATCCCTGGCCGTAGCGGGGGCGGTTGCCGTAGGGATCGTGGTCAGCGGCGGCTCGGTCGGCGTGGTCGGTCAGGCGCTCCGTCCGCGTCGACGAATGCGGCGATTGTGGCGAATAAGGCCTGCTCATGTGGGCTGTTCCCCTGCTATCGCGATCGTCTCGTTGACTGGCGGACCTGATGCTATCGGTACAAAAGTGACGGATGAGGTTCGGTGTGGGGTGTGTCGGTTACGGTCCGGACTCGGTTGGGTCGAGGGCGCGTATTCAGCGAGCCATGCGGAGCGAAATGCCCCGAGCCGGCATCCAGGCATGCGCCGCGACGGGCATGCCCGACCGTCGCCGAAGTGACGGCCGGCGCCGCACCACCGTGCCGAGCGGGGACTTCCGTCCACTAGCCTGCTGTGAGGGACGGGCAGGGAGCCAGCCTGAGAAGACCGCGAGAAAGGGTCAACCGTGGAGGTCAAAATCGGTGTCACGGACAGCCCGCGTGAGTTGAGCTTCAACAGCGCGCAGACGCCGAGCGAAGTGGAGAAGCTGGTCACCGACGCGCTCGGCAAGGAATCCGGCGTGCTGGCCCTGACCGATGACAAGGGCAGAAGGTTCCTCGTGCAGAACACCAGGATCGCCTACGTCGAGATCGGCGCCGCCGATGTGCGCAGGGTCGGCTTCGGAGTCGGTGCGGACTCGGCTAAGACCGGGTAAGCGGGACGTGTGACAGGCCGCCCCAGGCGAACTGCACGGTGCCTTCCACCGCCGCATCCTTCGAAATGGGGCGGTCATTGTCCAGCCAGTAGCGCGCGCAGTCGACGCTGATGCCCACCAACCCGACCGCGATCATCCGCGCCCGGTGCGCCTCAAGCCCGGAGTCGCGGCTGATCAGATCGAACACCGCGTCGGTACATGCCTCGGTGGCGACTTTGACCTGTGCGGACACCTGCGGTTCCGTCACGTAGTCGTTCTCGAAGATCAGCCGGTAGCCCTGGCCGTCGTGCTCGATGAAGTCGAAGAAGGCAAGTACCGCCGCACGCAGCCGTTGCCGGTTGTCGGTGGTGGTGCGCAACGCTTGGCGCACACCCGACACGAGGTTGTCGACGTGGCGCTGCAGCACCGCGAGATACAACTCGAGTTTCGACGAAAAGTGTTGATAGAGAACGGGTTTGCTCACACCCGCGCGTTCGGCGATCTCGTCCATCCCCGCGGCGTGGTAGCCGCGATCGACGAATACCTCGCTGGCGGCGGCGAGCAGTTGGCCGCGGCGCTCGTCGCGCGGCAACCGGTTGCCCCGCCGGCCTCCGCCTGAGGCGGCGGCCGGGGTGCCCTTGCCGGCGGCCCGCTGGCCTCTCCTCTCGGCGGCATTGGCGAGATCGCTCATCACGTCCTCAATCTCGATGGCTGCGGCGGTTGTGGGCCCGTCCGCGCCGGACCGCGCACGTCCAGATCCACTCAACTCGCCCGTCGCAACGACACTACTACCGACCGTTGCGGATGCGCTGCGGGACCGCCACCGGCAGTTAGCCGACGTTGGTCGCAGGCCGCCGGGCGGGGGGCCCGGGGTGGCGTGCCGGAGGAGGAAGTGGGCTGGTCTGTGCCATCCTGTTCCGGTGACGGACGACTCGGGGCGCGGCGGGGGCGGGCGTGCGCCAGTGCTGCGCAACGAGTGGCGGGAGCCGCTGCGTGCTCAGCGCGACCCGCTTACCGCGGAGTCGGGCCGGGCCCGGTCCAACCGTGACGACCGCCGCCGGTGGCGCAAGCAGACCTGGCTCGGCCGCTTCATCTCCACCTACGGCTGGCGCGCGTACGCGGTGCCAGTCCTCGCGGTGGTGACCGCGATCGTCCTATACCAGACCGTCACCGGAACCAGTGCGCCGCCGACCGCCGCCGAGGAGGAGGGCCCCGTACAAGGTCCGCCCACCATCGGCGCCGCCAGCACGGCGATCATTGGTGCGCCGCCCAAGGGACTGACACAGTTCGACGCCAATCTGCCGACGGGCATCCTTCCCGACGGCGGACCGTTCACCGAGGCGGGCACCGGACTCTGGCACATCGTGCCCGGCGCCACGCCGAAGGTGGGCGAGGGCACCGTCAAGTCGTTCACCTACACCGTCGAGGTCGAGGACGGCCTCGACACCACGTCGTTCGGGGGCGACGACGGCTTCGCCAGGATGGTCAGCGAGACGCTGGCCAATCCGAAGAGCTGGACGCACAATCCCCAATTCGCGTTCACCCGCGTCGATGCGACCTCTCCCGAGCCACCCGATTTCCGGGTGTCGCTGACCTCGCCGATGACGATCCGCGGCGGCTGCGGCTACGACATCCAGCTCGAGGCGTCCTGCTACAACCCTGCCTACACCGACGGGCAGCCACGGGTGTTCGTCAACGAGGCGCGCTGGGTGCGCGGTGCGGTGCCATTCCAAGGGGACGTCGGATCCTACCGCCAGTATCTGATCAATCACGAGGTCGGGCACGCCATCGGCTACCAGCGGCACGAGCAGTGCCCGGAGAACGGGGCGCTGGCGCCGATCATGATGCAGCAGACGTTTTCGACGAGCAATGACGACGCCGCCAAGTTCGACCCTGGCACCGTCAGTGCCGACGGCAAGACCTGCCGGTTCAACCCGTGGCCGTATCCGATCGCCTGAAGCCGGCTCGGGAAGACTGACGCGGTCACGCGTGTTGTGTGGGGTGCCTATTCTGGGTAAGCGTGGGTAGGCATCGGGTGCGTGCTCGCGCGAACCGGTTCCGCTGAGTTTCGAGGAGACATACCGTGTCCGGGAATCTGTCGGGGTCACTCCCACCGCTGGTGGAGCCTGCGGCCGAGCTGACACGCGAGGAGGTCGCGCGCTACAGCCGTCACTTGATCATTCCCGACCTCGGCGTCGACGGCCAGAAGCGCCTGAAGAACGCCAGAGTGCTGGTCATCGGTGCGGGTGGGCTCGGCTCGCCGACGCTGTTGTATCTGGCGGCAGCCGGCGTCGGGACGATCGGCATCGTTGAATTCGACGTTGTCGACGAATCCAACCTGCAGCGTCAGATCATCCACGGCCAGTCCGACATCGGCCGGTCCAAGGCGCAGAGCGCGCGCGATTCGATTCTCGAGATCAACCCGCTGGTCGACGTTGTGCTGCATGAGCTGCGGCTGGAAACCGACAATGCCGTCGAACTGTTCGAACAGTACGACCTGATCCTCGACGGCACCGACAACTTCGCCACCCGCTACCTGGTCAACGACGCCGCGGTGCTGGCGCACAAGCCGTACGTGTGGGGTTCGATCTACCGTTTCGAGGGCCAGGTGTCGGTGTTCTGGGAAGACGCACCCGACGGGCCCGACGGTCAGAAGCGCGGCCTGAACTACCGCGACCTCTACCCGGAACCACCCCCGCCGGGGATGGTTCCGTCCTGCGCCGAGGGCGGGGTGCTTGGGATTCTGTGTGCCTCGATCGCCGCGGTCATGGGCACCGAGGCCATCAAGCTGATCACCGGGATCGGTGATCCGCTGCTGGGCAGGCTGATGGTCTACGACGCACTCGACATGACCTACCGCACCATCAAGATCCGCAAGGATCCGTCGACGCCCAAGATCACCGAACTGATCGACTACGACGCGTTCTGCGGCGTGGTGTCGGATGCGGCCATGGAGGCGGCCGCCGACGCCACCGTCACCCCGAGGGAACTGCGTGAACTGCTCGACTCCGGGAGGGCGCTCGCGTTGATCGATGTGCGCGAGCCCGTCGAGTGGGACATCAACCGCATCGAGGGTGCCGAACTGATCCCGAAGTCGACGATCGATTCTGGCGCCGGGCTGGCCAGGCTGCCGCATGACCGCACGGCGGTGCTGTACTGCAAGACCGGTGTGCGTTCGGCCGAGGCCTTGGCCTCGGTGAAGAAGGCCGGCTTCTCCGATGCCATGCACCTGCAGGGCGGCATCGTGGCCTGGGCCAAGCAGCTCGAACCCGACATGGTGATGTACTGATCCAACGCGACACAGCTGCGCGACGCACCGACCTGCGGCTTCGTCGCCGGTAGCCTGACCCCTGTGACTGTGGAGCGGCCGCCGGAACATGTGTTGGCGGCGTTCGGACTTGTCGGCGTCCGCCCCGTGCCGCTCGGTTCGAGTTGGGAGGGCGGCTGGCGCTGCGGCGAGGTGGTGCTGTCGATGGTCGCCGACCATGCCAGGGCCGCGTGGTCGGCGAAGGTCCGTGAAACCCTGTTCGTCGACGGCGTGCGGCTGGCACGACCGGTGCGCTCGAGCGACGGCCGCTACGTGGTCGCAGGCTGGCGCGCCGACACTTTCGTGGCGGGCAGCCCCGAGCCGCGCCATGACGAGGTCGTCTCGGCGGCGGTGCGGCTGCACGAAGCGACGGCCAAACTCGAGCGGCCCAGGTTCCTCACGCAGCCGCCGGTCGCACCATGGGGTGACGTCGACGTGTTCATCGCCGCCGATCGCGCGGCCTGGGAAGACCGGCCGCTGCAATCACTGCCGCCGGGAGCGCGAGTGTCGCCCGGCTCGGCGGACGGGCAGCGGTCGGTCGAGCTGATCAACCAGCTCGCCGGGTTGCGGCGCGCGACGCGCAGTCCAAGCCAACTCGTCCACGGCGACCTGTACGGCACCGTGCTCTTCGCCGGCGCCGCTGCGCCGGGGATCACTGACATCACCCCGTACTGGCGGCCCACGCCCTGGGCCGCGGGTGTCGTCGTGGTGGACGCGCTGTCATGGGGTGAGGCCGACGACGGCCTGATCGAGCGGTGGGGGTCGCTGCCGGAGTGGCCGCAGATGTTGTTGCGCGCGTTGATGTTCCGGCTGGCCGTCCATGCGTTGCATCCCCGCTCCACCGCGGCGGCCTTCCCCGGCCTGGCGCGCACGGCCGCGCTGGTGCGTCTGGCGCTGTAGGCGCGAGCACCGTTGTGGCTTTCAGTTCGGACCAGTCAAGCGCGTTGGCATATCGCGCATTCGCGTTCAGGGACCGTCGTGACGTCATTTCGAGGGGCGCGTCAGAACGTGTGCCGCACCTCGGCTAGGCGGACCCGGCCGTCGACCGCCAGCACGCCCTCGGCCCGCAGCAACGCCAACTGCCGCGTGGAAAGATGCGATGCCGGCCGGCCGGAGGCCGTGATGACCCGGTGCCACGGCAGGTCGGACGAATCGGTGCGCATGATCCAGCCGACGATGCGGGGGCTGGAAAGGCCTGCGGCGTCGGCGATGTCGCCGTAGGTCGCCACCCGTCCCCGCGGGATCGACGCCACCAGGGTGCGGACGGTCTCCACCTGCTCGTCGGTCACCGCCGCCATCGGCTCAACTCCCCGCAAGCCGGTCGCGAAGAAGTTCGGCCGTCTGCTGCGGCAACGCCTGGGGCACCATGTGGTCGCAGTCCCAGTCCAGCAGCGTGAAATCGGCCCCGAGCCGCGACGTCAGCCCCGAGATCAACTCCGGTGACACGTACGGCGGATCGGTCCGCGTCGCGCGCACCAGTGTGGTCGGTATCCCCTTGGGCGGCAGGACGGTCGGCCGGGCCAGCTCACTCCAGTACGACGTCATCGCGGGAATGCTGATGCGCCACCCACAGCGCCCGCCGGGTAGCTCGACCAGATGCTCATCGAGTTCGCGGTCCAGCTGTTCCGGGTCGACATCCCCCCAGGAGCCCGACGACTTGGCGGTGCGGGCCTCGGCGCGATCGGTGTAGTCCGGCGATGCCAGCATGCTGTCGGCGACGTCGCGCATCCAGGCGCCGTCCAGCCCGACGGCCGGATCGAGCAGCACCAGCCCGGACACCAGATCCGGCCTGGCCGCCGCGAGATTCAGCGCAATGGCTGCGCCGAAGGAGTGCGCGACGACCAGCGCCGGGGCGTCCAAGTCGGCGTTCAGTGCGCCGAGGGCCGCCACGTTGGCATCGATCGTCCACGGCGCCGCCCACGACGAACGGCCGTGGCCGAGCAGGTCGGGTGCGGCGATCGCAACGTCGGGAAGATATCGGGTCGCCAGTATTTCCCATCGCCGGCCGTGGCCGGTCAGACCGTGGATGGCCAGGACCTGCGCGGCCCGCGCCGGACCGTAGTGGTGCACATGCAATGGCTGTCTTTCACTGGTCACGCGTCGATGCTGCCAGCAGATGCACCGGGCTGTCTTGTCGGACCCCCGTGATGTCATGCCGGCATGTCCGCACCACAGACCGACCTGAACGCCGCCGCACTGACCGAACCCGGCGCCCGTGGCCTCGTGCGGGTGGTCGGCGGCGCAGGGACCGGAAAGACCGGGCTGCTGATCCGGGTCGCCGCGGCGCACATCGCGTCCGGGGTGCAGCCGGAATCCGTTCTGCTGCTGACCGGCTCGGCCCGGCTGGGCACCGAGGCCCGCGCCGCCATCACCACGCAACTGTTGGCGACCGGCAGGCGCGCGGTGCGCGAACCGTTGGTCCGCACCGTTCACTCCTACGCGTTCGCGGTGTTACGCCTCGCCGCGTCTCGCACCGGCGCGCCGCCCCCGCGTCTGATCACCGGCGCCGAGCAGGACGGCATCATCCGCGAACTGCTGGCCGGCGACGTGCAGGACGGTGAAAGCGCGTCCGTCGCCTGGCCGGCCGCGCTGCGTCCGGCGCTGCTCACCGCCGGGTTTGCCGCCGAACTTCGCGACCTGATGGCCCGATGCACCGAACGCGGCATCGATCCGATTGCCCTGCAACGCCTCGGCAGAACATCCGGACGCCAGGAATGGCTGGCGGCAGGCCAGTTCGCCCAGGCCTACGAGCAGATCATGCTGTTGCGCGCCGCGGTGGGCATGGCCGCACCCAATGCCACCGTGCCTGCGCTCGGGGCCGCGGAACTGGTCGGTGCGGCATTGGAGGCCTTCGGCGCCGACCCCGAGCTGCTGGCGGCCGAACGGGCCCGGATCAGGGTGCTGCTCGTCGACGACGCCCAGCACCTCGACCCCCAGGCGGCCCGGCTCGTGCGGGTGCTGGCGGGCGGTACCGACCTGACCGTCATCGCCGGTGATCCCAACCAGGCGGTATTCGGTTACCGCGGCGCCGATCCCGCGCTCCTTCGCCCCACCGACGGGGCGGTGGTGATCACCCTCACCGAATCGCACCGCTGCCCGCCCGCGGTGGCCCGCGCCATCAACGGGATCGCGCGCCGGTTGCCCGGGCCTGCGGGCCCCGAGTTGCAGGGCGTCGAAGGACGGCCGGGAACCGTTCGGGTCCAGATCGCCGCGACACCGCACGCCGAGGCGGCGGTCATCGCCGACGCACTGCGGCGTGCCCATCTCGTCGACGGTGTGCCCTGGTCGCGGATGGCGGTGATCGTCCGCTCCGTGTCCCGGGTCGGAGCCGCGCTCGCGCGGTCCTTGACCGGCGCGGGTGTGCCGGTCGAGCCGGCCGCCGCCGGCGCGCCTCCCGCCGAGCAGCCCGCGGTGCGTGCGCTGCTCGCTGTGCTCGCGGCGACGGCAGAGGGTGTCGACGATGATCGGGCGCTACTGCTCCTGACCGGGCCGATCGGCCGGGTCGATCCGGTGACGTTGCGCCGGTTGCGGCGTGCGTTGCGCTCGAACGCCCTGTCCGACGACGGCGCGCAGGCTCCCCGGGAGTTGGCCGACCCGCTCGTCCAGGCGCTGGCCAGTGCGCCGAGCGCCCTGGCGGCCGACCTGGACCGGCCGCTGCGGCGGGTCCGTGCCGTGCTCGCCGCCGCGCGCAAGTCGGCCGACGCCGGGCACGACCCGCGCCATACCCTGTGGCAGGCGTGGCATGCCTGCGGGCTCCAGCAGCGCTGGCTGGCCAGCAGCGAACGGGGCGGCGCCGCAGGGGCGCAGGCCGACCGCGACCTCGACGCGGTGACCACGCTGTTCGACATCGCCGACCAGTATGTGGACCGCACCGCGGGCGCCTCGCTGCGCGGCCTCATCGACCACGTGGAGGCGTTGACGTTGCCCGCCCCGACGCGTGAAGCGCGGCCCGCGGTCGACGCGGTCGCGGTGCTCAGTGTCCACGCTGCGATTGGCCGGGAGTTCGAGTTCGTGGCGCTCGCGGGACTTCAGGACGGACTGTGGCCCAATACCATTCCGCGCGGCGGCGTACTGGCCACCCAGCACCTGGTCGACGTCCTCGACGGCGTCGCCGCCGCCGATGAGACGGTGTCGACGACGGCGCCCCTGCTGGCCGAGGAGCGGCGGCTGTTGCTCGCGGCGATGGGCCGAACCAGTGCGGACCTGCTGGTCACTGCGGTGGACAGTGACGCCGGCGACCAATCGATGTTGCCGTCCCCGTTCTGCGTGGAGCTGGCGGCGCTGAGCACCGATTCCGCCCCCGCCGAGCCCGTCCGCGCGCCGCGGGTGCTGTCGGCCGCCGCTGTCGTCGGCCGCCTGCGGGGGGTCGTCTGCGCACCGGGTGAGACGGTGGATGACGCCACCCGTGCATGCGCCGCAACGCAATTGGCGCGGCTCGCCGCGGCCGGGGTTCCCGGCGCCGACCCCCGGCAGTGGTACGGCATGGCCCCCGTCTCCAGCGCCGACCCGCTGTGGTGCAGTGACGGCGGTGATGACGGTGATGACGGTGATGACGGTGTCGTCACGCTCTCGCCGTCCACGTTGCAGATACTCACCGACTGCCCGTTGCGCTGGTTGCTCGAGCGCCACGGCGGCACCGACGGTCGTGACGTGCGCTCGGCCATCGGGTCGCTGGTTCACGCTCTGGTCGCGGGCCCCGCAGCGGGCATCGAGCTGATGGACGGCGAACTGCAATCCTGCTGGGAACACCTGCCGTTCGACGCGCCGTGGCACTCGGACAACGAGTTACGCAGACACCGGGCGATGCTCGCGGCATTCGCGCAGTGGCGCTCCGACACGCGCCACGAACTGACCGAGGTCGGCACCGAGGTCGACGTCGACGGTGCGGTCGCCCCTGGCGACGGTGACTCACCCGCGGTGCGGGTCCGCGGCCGGGTGGATCGCCTCGAACGTGACAGCGAGGGCAGGCTGGTGGTCGTCGACATCAAGACGGGCAAGAGTCCGGTCACCAAGGACGACGCGCAGCGTCACGCCCAGCTCGCCTTCTATCAGTTGGCCATCGCCGAAGGTGTACTGGCACAGGGGGAGCAGCCCGGCGGTGGACGCCTCGTCTACCTCGGCAAGATCGGGGCGGCAGGCGCCACCGAGCGTGAGCAGGACGCGCTGACCGGCGACACGCGCGCCGAGTGGAGTGAACGGGTGCGACTGGCCGCGGCGGCCACCCAGGGCCCGAGCTTCCCCGCACGCATCAACGAGGGATGCGCGCACTGCCCGGTGGCTTCGAGTTGCCCGGCGCAGGCGTCAGGGGGTGAACGTCGGTGACGAAGCGTTACGGTCCCGCCGAATTGGCCTCCGCCCTTGGGCTCTTCCCACCCACACCCGAGCAGGCCGCCGTCATCGCGGCACCGCCCGGTCCGCTGGTCGTGATCGCGGGCGCCGGTGCGGGTAAGACGGAGACGATGGCCGCGCGCGTGGTCTGGCTGGTGGCCAACGGCCATGCGCGGCCGGGGGAGGTGCTCGGGTTGACGTTCACCCGCAAGGCCGCGGGGCAACTGTTGCGGCGGGTCCGATCGCGGCTGGCCCGGCTTGACGGGGCGGGTCTGCTCCCCGCCGAAGCGGCGGCTGACACAGGGTCCCCATCGGTGGGCACCTACCACGCATTCGCGGGGACGTTACTGCGTGAGCACGGTCTGCTGCTCCCAGTGGAGCCCGATACGCGGCTGCTGGGCGAAACCGAGTTGTGGCAGTTGGCCTTCCGCGTCGTCTGCGAGCATCCGGGACCGCTGAACACCGACAAGACACCCGCGGCGATCACCGCGATGGTGTTACGCCTGGCGGGTCAGCTCGCCGAACATCTGGTCGGCACCGAGCAGCTCCGTGACACGCATGTCGAGCTCGAGCGGTTGGTGCACACCCTGCCGGCGGGTCCCTATCAGCGCGACCGGGGACCCAGCCAGTGGCTGCTGCGCATGTTGGCCACCCAGTCGGAGCGCAGCGAGCTCGTCCCGCTGATCGACGCGCTGCATGCGCGGATGCGCGCGGACAAGGTGATGGACTTCGGCATGCAGATGTCCGCGGCCGCGCGGTTGGCGGTGAGTTCACCCGCCGTCGGCAAACAGCTGCGCCAGCGCTACCGGGTGGTGCTGCTCGACGAATATCAGGACACCGGACATGCCCAGCGGATCGCCCTGTCGGCACTGTTCGGCGGGGGCGCCGACGACGGTATGGCGCTGACGGCCGTCGGCGACCCGATTCAGTCGATCTACGGCTGGCGGGGTGCGTCGGCAACGAATCTGCCGCGGTTCAGCACCGACTTTCCCCGCTCCGATGGCACGCCCGCACCTGTGCTTGAACTGCGCACCAGCTGGCGTAACCCGCCACGGGCGCTGCACCTGGCCAACGCCGTATCGGCGGAGGCGCGACGGCGCTCGGTTGCGGTGCGGTCACTGCGGCCGCGCCCCGATGCCGAGCCGGGCAGCATCCGGTGTGCGCTGCTATCCGACATCGCCGTCGAGCGGGAGTGGATCGCGGACCGCCTGGCCCACCTGCGGCAGGAGGCAAGTGCGGCGGGCCGCGCCGTACCGACGGCGGCGGTCCTGGTCCGCCGCAACGCCGACGCCGCACAGATCGCGCAGGCGCTGACCGCCCGCGGGGTGCCGGTCGAGGTGGTCGGCCTGGCCGGCCTGCTCGCGGTGCCCGAGGTCGCCGACGTCGTGGCGATGCTGCGTATGGTCGCCGACCCGACGGCCGGGTCGGCGGCCATACGGATCCTCACCGGACCGCGCTGGCGGCTGGGCGGGGCGGATGTCGCGGCGCTGTGGCGTCGCGCCGTCGAACTCGAGGTGCCTGCGGGGCGCCCCGACACCCGGGAGCGACCCGGGGACCGGTGGGTGCCGGAGCGCGAGACGCCCTGCCTGGCCGACGCGATCTGCGACCCCGGCGAGGCCGCGCGATATTCGCCGGACGGGCATCGCCGGATCGTGGCACTGGGTCGTGAGCTCAACGCCCTGCGGGCGCACCTGAGCTATCCGCTTGCCGATCTCGTCGCCGAGGTGCGCCGGGTGCTGGGAATCGACGCCGAGGCGCGTGCGGCCCGTCCCGTGCCGTCGGGGTGGGTGGGGACCGAGCATCTCGATGCGCTGTCCGATGTGGTCGTCGACTATGCGGCCAGGCCCGGAGCGTCGGTGGAGGGGCTGCTGGCTTTCTTGGCGGCGGCAGTTGAGGTGGAGAACGGTCTGGCACCCGCCGAGGTCGGCGTCTCGCCGGATCGGGTGCAGGTCCTCACCGTGCACGCCGCCAAGGGTCTGGAGTGGGAGGTGGTCGCGGTACCGCACCTGAGCGGACGGGTCTTTCCCTCCACGGCGCAGACCCGCACCTGGTTGACCGATGCCGCCGACCTTCCGCCGCTGTTGCGCGGCGACCGGGCCACGGTATCCCGGCATGGAGTGCCGGTGCTCGACACCTCCGACGTCACCGACCGGAAGAAGCTGTCGGACAAGATCTACGACCACAAGCAGCGCCTCGAGCAGCGGCGCGTGGACGAGGAACGCCGACTGTTGTACGTCGCGATCACGCGCTCGCAGAGCACCCTGCTGCTCTCCGGGCACCACTGGGGTGAGTCGGGGGCCAAGCCTCGGGGACCGTCGGAATTCCTCTGCGAGATCAAGGAGATCATCGAGGCGTCGGCGGTGCAGGGCGATCCGTGTGGCCGCATCGACGAATGGGCACCCCCGCCCGCCGACGGTGACCCGAACCCGCTGCGCAACACCGTGCTGGAGGCGTCCTGGCCGATCGATCCGGCCGGATCGCGGCGCGGCGATATCGACAGGGGTGCCGCCCTTGTCGGTGAGGCCTTGTCCGGGGGGCTCGACGAGGTCAACGATGCTGAGGGATGGGCAGCCGACGTCGACGCCCTGCTGGCCGAACGTCAGCGGTCCGCAGCGGCGCGTCCCACGCCGCTGCCCAGGCAGATGTCGGTGAGCGCGCTGGTGGACGTCGGACGAGCCCCGGCCGCCGCCGCGCGCCGGCTGTATCGGCGCCTGCCCGTGCGTCCGGATCCGAATGCCCGGCTGGGAACCGCATTTCACGACTGGGTACAGCGGTACTTCCACGCTGAGGTGCTCATCGACCTCGACGACCTGCCCGGCGCGGTCGACGGTGAAGCAGGCAGGGCACTGGAGGAGAGCCTTGGCGAGTTGCAGGCGGCCTTCATGGTGTCGCACTGGGCGGCGCGCACACCGGCCGAGGTCGAGATTCCGTTCGACATGGTCATCGGCGAGACCGTGGTGCGCGGGCGTATCGATGCGGTGTTCGCCGATGGCGACGGCGGCTGGACGGTTGTGGACTGGAAGACCGGCGCGCCTCCGGATACGGCCGAAGCGCTGCGGGAGGCCGCCGTGCAGCTGGCGGTGTACCGCCTGGCGTGGGCCGAGCTGCGCGGCTGCCCGGTTGGGTCGGTGCGGGCGGCATTCCACTATGTCCGCGCGGGACGGACGGTCCGTCCCGATACGTTGCCGGACGTCAACGACCTGACCGCACTGCTGGTGGAGGCGGCGGCGTAGCGCAGGCGGCGCATCCGCGGCGTGATCGGCGTCCTCGGTGGCGCAGATCGTACAAAGGGTGGACAAACGGCTGTGAAGGGGCTTAGTCTGTCTGCACTAAAGGTTGGTTCGGCAACCTTTAGAGGTCATGTCACGGAGGAATCAACGTCGGATCGCCCGCCATGATGGCTCTAAAGGTAGGCCGAAGGCTCAGATTCCATGATTTCGCCCCAGCGACGAAGGCGTCGCGGATGTCGGACAACGTCCGGCCGCCGCTCGTCACGCGAGGGGTGATGACAACGTCGTGCCCCTCGGCGCGGCCGAACGGCCGCCGCCGCCGCGTAACTGAATAGCCCGACCGCCGGTAACCAGCTGTGGCGCAGCATATTTCGGACGTAGCTGCCTATGTCCGTGTATTATGTTGTGCCGCAACGGTTTAACTCAAATCGAAGCAACGGTGCTGCAACCTAGCCGGTTCTAGTGTCCCGGATAACACCCCGCGATCACACCCCGCGGCGCGGGGCGTAGCCCTCCACGAAATCCGTTGTATCTAAAGGAGCTTGATATGAGTACCAACGAGCACCGGGTGACGCACGCCCACGGCGTCGATACCCACCTGGAGTCCGACGCCTATCTGCAGAAGCGGCAGTTGAAGAAGGGTAGCGCCGGGTGGGTGTTGCTCGCCGGACTCGGTATCAGCTACGTGATATCGGGCGATTACTCCGGCTGGAACTTCGGTCTCGGAGAGGGCGGTTTCGGTGGGCTCGCCATCGCCGCGGTGGTGATCGCCGCGATGTATCTGGCGCTGGTGCTCGGCATGGCCGAGTTGTCCTCGGCGCTGCCCGCAGCGGGAGGCGGCTACACCTTCGCCCGCCGCGCTCTCGGGCCATGGGGCGGATTCGCCACGGGGACCGCGATTCTCATCGAGTACGCGATCGCGCCTGCCGCCATCGCCACCTTCATCGGCGCCTATGTGGAGTCGCTCGGGTTGTTCGGCATCACCGACGGTTGGTGGGTCTACCTGGCGGCCTACGCGCTGTTCATCGGGATCCACCTGGCGGGCGTCGGCGAAGCGCTGAAAGTGATGTTCGTGATCACCGCGATCGCGCTGGTCGGGCTCGTGGTCTTCTCCGTCGCGGCCGTCCCCCTCTTCCAGGTCGACAATCTGACCAATATCGCACCGGGCGATGCGGCGGGCGCGTCGGCGTTGCTTCCGCACGGCTATCTGGGCATCTGGGCGGCCATCCCGTTCGCCATCTGGTTCTTCCTTGCCGTGGAAGGTGTGCCGCTCGCCGCCGAGGAGACCGCCAATCCGGAACGCAACGTTCCCCGCGGCATCATCGCCGCGATCGCGGTCCTGCTGGTCACCTGCGCGACCGTTCTGGTGCTGACCACCGGTGCCGGTGGCGCGGAAGCCATGTCGACGTCGGGCAATCCTCTGGTCGAAGCCCTCGGTGACGGCACCGCGGCGCGGGTGGTCAACTACATCGGACTGGCCGGACTGATCGCCAGCTTCTTCTCGATCATCTACGCCTACTCGCGGCAGCTGTTCGCGCTGTCGCGCGCCGGCTATCTGCCGACGGTCCTGTCGGTGACGAACTCACGCAAGGCGCCGACGCTGGCGCTCATCGTGCCCGGCCTGATCGGCTTCGCGCTGTCACTGACGGGCAAGGGCGCGCTGCTGTTGAACATGGCGGTGTTCGGAGCGGCGCTGAGTTACGTGCTGATGATGATCAGCCACATCGTGCTGCGCAGGCGTGAACCCCAGATGCCGCGGCCCTACCGCACGCCGGGCGGCACGGCCACCACCGGCTTCGCGCTCGTCATCGCCGTCCTCGCGGTCATCGCCACCTTCCTGGTCGACTACGTCGCCGCCGCGTGCTGCCTGGTCGTGTTCGCCCTGTTCATGCTGTACTTCGGCCTCTACAGCAGGCATCGCCTGGTGGCCAACTCGCCCGACGAGGAGTTCGCTGCGCTGGCCGCCGCCGAAGAGGACCTTCGATGACCTATCAGCACCAAATCCACGGCACCACTTACCAGTTCGACGGGCTGGTGGAGCTGATGGCCAAGGCCACCCCGCTGAGGTCGGGCGATCAGTTGGCCGGCTGCGCCGCCGAGTCGGACGAGGAACGGGCGGCGGCGGCCTGGGCGTTGGCCGACCTGCCGCTGGCGACCTTCCTCACCGAGGAAGTGGTGCCCTACGAGACCGACGACGTCACCCGGCTGATCATCGACACCCACGACAGGCAGGCGTTCTCGGCGGTCTCGCACTTGAGCGTCGGCGGGCTCAGGGATTGGCTCCTCGAGGTCACGACGCAACCCGACGCCGCCGCGCGTCTGGCGGCCGTTTCGCCGGGGCTCACCCCCGAGATGGTTGCCGCCGTCAGCAAGATCATGCGCAACCAGGACCTGATCACCGTCGCGGAGGCCGTCACCGTCACGGCGTCGTTCCGCACCACCATCGGCACACCGGGAACGCTGGCCACCCGCCTGCAGCCCAACCATCCCACCGACGACCCGCGCGGCATCGCCGCCGCCACCCTCGACGGCCTGCTGATGGGTTGTGGGGACGCGGTGATCGGCATCAACCCGGCCACGGACTCGCCGCACGCGACCTCGGAGCTGCTGCACCTGCTCGACGACATCCGCAGGCGCTTCGACATACCGATGCAGTCGTGCGTGCTCACCCACGTGACCACCACCATGGACCTCGTCGAGCAGGGCGCCCCTGTCGACCTGGTGTTCCAATCGATCGCAGGCACCCAGGCCGCCAACGCGAGTTTCGGTGTCACACTGCCGATCCTGACCGAGGCCAACGCGGCTGCGAGGTCGCTGGGGCGGGGCAGCGTTGGCGACAACGTCATGTACTTGGAGACAGGGCAGGGCTCCGCGCTGTCCGCCGGTGCGCACCTGGGTGTCGGCGGCAAGCCGGTGGACCAGCAGACGCTGGAGACGCGCGCCTATGCGGTGGCGCGCGCCTTGCAGCCGTTGTTGGTCAACACGGTGGTCGGGTTCATCGGCCCGGAGTACCTCTACGACGGCAAGCAGATCATCCGCGCCGGGCTGGAGGATCACTTCTGCGGCAAGCTGATGGGCCTGCCGATGGGGGTGGACGTCTGCTACACCAACCACGCCGAGGCCGACCAGGACGACATGGACACCCTGCTGACCCTGCTGGGTGTCGCGGGTGTCGCGTTCGTCATCACGGTGCCCGGCGCCGACGACGTCATGCTCGGCTATCAGAGCCTGTCGTTCCACGACGCCCTGTACGTGCGTCAGGCGCTGCACCTGCGACCCGCCCCGGAATTCGAGGCGTGGCTGGCGCGCCTGGGAATGGCCGATGCGAACGGCATGGTCCTGCCCGTCGACCCGGCAGGCTCGCCGCTGCTCGAGCTGGCGGCTGTGCGATGAGCGCTTGCGCGAAGAGCCGAGGACCGCGATGACCGCCCGTGATGACACTCCCGCCGCCGACGTGTGGTCACCGCTGCGCCGCACCACCCAGGCCCGCATCGGCCTGGGCCGGGTCGGCAACGCGCTGCCCTCGACCCGCGTCCTGGAATTCATGGCCGCACACGCGGCGGCGCGGGATGCGGTACACATACCGCTCGACGTGGACGCCCTGAGCGAGCGCATCGAAACGCTGGGGCTCGGTACGCCGCTGGCGGTGCGAAGCCGCGCCGCCGACCGCGGCGAATACCTTCGGCGGCCCGATCTGGGCCGAACCCCGTTCGACCTGTCCGCTCTGCCCGACACCGGCGCCGACATCGGCTTCGTGCTGGCCGACGGGCTCTCCCCGCGCGCACTGATCGAGCACGGGCATGGCCTCGTCGGGGCGCTGGCCGCGGAGTTGGGCGACCGCTACCGCATCGCCCCGCCTGTCATCGCCACCCAGGCCCGCGTCGCCCTCGGCGACCACATCGGGTCCGCGCTCGGCGTGGCGACGGTGCTGGTGATCATCGGCGAACGACCAGGGCTGTCCGTCGCGGACAGTCTCGGCATTTACCTCACGCACCGGCCGCAGCCGGGATTGACCGACGCCGACCGCAACTGCATCTCCAACATCCATCCGCCCGACGGCCTCGGCTACGGAGACGCGGCCCGCATTGCGGGCGCCCTGGTGGCGGGGGCGCGCAGGCTCGGCCGGTCCGGGGTGTCGCTGAAGGACACGTCGCGCGCGGCGCTCGATGCTGCTGAGACGATCGCCCTGGGCCAGCCGGATGCACACCGAATGAATTGACAGCCAACGGTTTTCGCCCCATCAGCCCGACCGCCGCCCGGGTCAGGAGGTGCGGTACACCTTGATCGCCTCGGTGATCAGCGGTACCTGCAGCGGCAGCCGGGCCAGGGCGGCGACCTTCATCGGCCACGGCTTGTCCCGGCACATCCGCACCATGTGCAGGTTGGCCGGGAACACCGACACGAAAAACCCAGCCGCCGCGAGCGCGCCGAGCCTGCGGGTGCGGGGTGCGAGCAGCATGCCGCCAATGGTGAACTCGGCGGCACCCGACGCATAGGTGTAGAAGCGGGGGCTGCCAGGCAGTTCCGGCGGAACGATCGCATCGACGGGCTTCGGCGCGACGAAGTGGATGGTCCCGATTCCGAAAAGCAGTGCGGCGAGGCGGTAGGCGCGGGTGGAACTGCCGGTCCGCTGAGCGACGGATGGGGCACTGGTCATGATTTCATTGTGGCGTGCGGCCCCAGCAAGTGAACCGGCGGACAGCCGATCATGGCTAAAGGCAGACTGCGGAGCCGGCTCGCGGCCATCGAAGAGAACCTGACATCGCGGCCGGATTCGGCGCTTGTCGACATCCTGCGCATTCCCGAGCCGTTCGTCAGCCCCGGTCAGCGGATCGTGCGCAGGGTTGTCTACGCGCTGGGGGCGTTGTTCGCCGCGGTCCTCATCGTGTATCTGGATCGCGACGGCTACCGCGATGTGCAGGACAGCCCGCTGTCGTTCCTGGACTGCCTGTACTACGCGACGGTCTCGCTGTCGACCACCGGATACGGCGACATCACGCCGTACACCCCTGAGGCCAGGCTGATCAACGTCCTGGTGATCACGCCGCTGCGGGTGGCCTTCCTGATCGTGTTGATCGGTACCACTGTGGAGACGCTGACGACCCAGTCCCGCCAGGCGTTGAAGATCCAGCGATGGAGGAGCAGAGTGCGCAACCACACCGTCGTCGTCGGATACGGCACGAAGGGCAGGACGGCGGTTGCCGCGATGGTCGGCGACGAGGTCGCCCCCGCAGACATCGTCGTCGTCGATGAGAACCCGGTGGCCCTGGAACGGGCCAGGAGCGCCGGGCTGGTGACGGTGCGCGGCAATGCGACCGACTCCGAGGTGTTGCGACTGGCCAGCGCCCAGCACGCCAAGGCGATCGTGGTTGCGGCCAATCGGGACGACACCGCCGTACTGGTCACGCTCACCGCGCGCGAGATTGCACCGAAGGCCAAGATCATCGCCGCGGTGCGGGAGGCCGAGAATCAGCACCTTCTGAAGCAGTCCGGCGCCGACACCACGGTGGTGACCTCCGAAACCGCGGGACGGTTGCTGGGTATCGCAACTCAGACCCCGAGCGTCGTCGAGATGATGGAAGACCTGTTGACGCCCGATGCCGGATTCGCGATCGCCGAACGCGAGGTCACCCCCAAGGAGGCGGGCGGGTCGGCGCGGCACCTGCCCGACATCGTGCTCGGCGTGGTCCGGGCCGGGACCCTGCTGCGCGTGGACGACGCCGCGGTGGATTCCCTCGAACTCGGTGACCGACTGCTCTACATCCGCAGCGCGGACTCCGAACGATGACGGGTTTCCAGCTGCGGCGGGTGCCGCTGCTGTCCAGGGTCGGCGCCGACCGGGCCGACACATTGCGCACCGACATCGACGCGGCGACCGCCGGGTGGCGTGACGCGCTGCTGGTGCGGATCGACCCCCGCAATCAGGTGCTGGTTTCCAACGGTCGCGTGGTGCTCGGCGCCGCGTCCGCACTGGCACCGGCACCTCCCGATCAGGCGGTCTTCCTCGGCCGGTTGCCTGACAGCAGGCACGTGTGGGGGGTGCGTGCGGTGCTGGAGGTGCCCCAAGACGCTGCCGCCGGTGCCGCCGACAGCGAGGTGATGGACCTGCGCCGGGCGGGTGAGGTGTTCGACGACGTCAGCGCCCAACTGGTCGCCACCGCCGCGGCGCTGCTCAACTGGCATGACAATGCCCGGTTCAGCCCGGTCGACGGTGCGCCGACGAAGCCGATCAAGGCGGGTTGGTCGAGGCTGAACCCGGACAACAATCACGAAGAGTTCCCGCGCATCGACCCTGCGGTCATCTGTCTGATCCACGATGGTCACAACCGCGCGGTCCTGGCACGGCAGACGGTGTGGCCGCAGCGCCTCTTCTCCCTGCTGGCGGGCTTTGTGGAGGCGGGGGAGTCCTTCGAATCCTGCGTGGTCCGCGAGGTCGCCGAGGAGATCGGGCTGACCGTGACCGACGTCCGCTACCTCGGCAGCCAGCCGTGGCCGTTTCCCCGTTCGCTGATGGTCGGCTTCCATGCGCTCGGCGACCCCGAGCAGCCGTTCTCGTTCAACGACGGGGAGATCGCGGAGGCGGCGTGGTTCACCCGCGCCGAGATTCGGGCCGCCCTCACCGCGGGTGACTGGAGTTCGGCGGATTACACGCCGCGGGTCAGCGGTGCCCGCGGCGGCGGTGACGCGCCGTCGCGCTTGCTGCTGCCGGGATCGGTATCCATCGCGCGGGAGATCATCGAATCCTGGGCCGCGCTGGACTAGGACCGGACTAGGACTGACCGCAGGAACCCACCCTCGCCCGCTGCGTCGCGGCAGGCGTGCGCATCGCATACGGGACCGACAGTGGCATCTACCCGCACGGGCTCAACGCCCGCCAATTCGCCTACCACGTCAAATGGGGGCAGACTCCCCACCAGGCGCTACGGTCGGCGACCCGCGACGCCGCCGAACTCATGGAGTGGACCGATCGTGTCGGCGTGGTGGCCGCCGGAGCGTATGCCGACCTGATCGCCGTGCAGGGCGACCCGCTGCGCGACGTCAGCCTGCTCGAGCACGTGTGCTTCGTCATGAAGGGCGGTGCCGTCATCCGCGACGACTCCGCCGCGCCGACAGGCCGCTAACCGGCCAGTTTGGCCTTGACGCGGTCGGCGCTGGGGTTGGTCAACGTCGTCCCGTCGGCGAACTTCACGGTCGGCACGGTCCGGTTCCCGCCGTTGACCGACATGACGAAATCCGCCGCCGACGGCTCGCCCTCGATGTCGATCTCGGTGAAGACAATGCCCTCCGCCTTCAGCGCCTTCTTCAGCCGAAGGCAGTATCCGCACCACGACGTCGTGTACATGGTCAGCTCTGTGCTCATAAGCCGTTGAACCTATCCGACGCCGCCAAGTCACCGACCAAACGCCCGATGAAGCCGGGAATGCACGCCGACATGTGCCCGCCGCGAGCACCCCTGTCGGCCCGCGCTGCCAAGATGGACGCCATGTCGGCAGAGGCCAGCCATCCCGCGCGGCAGCGGCCCGGGCCCGAACGTCTGATCGCCGCCGACCTCGACGACGAACAGCGCGAGGCGGTGCTCGCGCCACGGGGGCCGGTATGCGTGCTGGCCGGGGCGGGGACGGGCAAGACCCGCACCATTACCCGCCGCATCGCCTACCTGGTGGCTGCCGGGCATGTGGCCTCGGGTCAGGTGCTGGCGGTCACCTTCACCCAGCGGGCAGCTGGTGAGATGCGCGCGCGGCTGCGCACGCTCGGGCAGGAATCCGGCGTGGGCGCCAACATCGGGTCGGTGCAGGCCATGACGTTTCACGCCGCCGCCCGGCGCCAGCTGCGGTACTTCTGGCCGAGGGTGGTCGGGGACACCCGCTGGCAGTTGCTGGACAGCAAGTTCGCCGTAGTGGCGCAGGCCGCCAACCGAGCAGGCCTACCCACCAGCACCGACGACGTGCGCGACCTGGCCGGCGAGATCGAATGGGCCAAAGCCTCGCTGATCACCCCGGAGGGCTACGCCGGTGCGGTCGCGGGGGCGGGCCGCGACATCCCCTTCGACGCGGCCAAGGTGGCCGCGGTGTACGCCGGCTACGAATCCCTCAAGACCCGCCGCGACGGTGAGGCGCTGCTGGACTTCGACGACCTGCTGCTGCACACCGCGGCCGCCATCGAGAACGACCCGGCGGTGGCCCAGGAGTTCCGCGACCGGTACCGGTGTTTCGTCGTCGACGAATATCAGGACGTCACCCCGCTGCAGCAGCGCGTGCTCGACGCCTGGCTGGGGAATCGCGACGATCTCACCGTCGTCGGCGACGCCAACCAGACGATCTATTCGTTCACCGGTGCCACCCCGCGTTACCTGCTGGAGTTCTCGCGGCGGTTTCCCGACGCGACCGTCGTTCGGCTGGAGCGCGACTACCGGTCGACCCCCCAGGTGGTGTCGCTGGCCAACCGGGTGATCGCCGCCGCCAGGGGCAGAATGGCAGGTAGCAAACTGCACCTGACTGGCCAGCGCGATCCCGGGCCCGCGCCCACCTTCCGCGAGAATCCCGACGAAGTCGCCGAGGCCGCCGCGGTCGCCAAGGGCGTCAGCAAGCTGATCGCGTCGGGTACCGCGGCCTCGGAGATCGCCGTGCTCTACCGGATCAACGCACAGTCGGAGGTCTACGAGGAGGCGCTGACGGAGGCGGGTGTCGCGTTTCAGGTGCGTGGTGGTGAAGGTTTCTTCAGCCGTCAGGAGATCCGGCAGGCCATGCTCGCGCTGCAACGTGCCGCAGCGCGTGACATGGCGGGAGAATTGCCCGAGCTGGTGCGCGGCGTGCTGGAACCGCTGGGCCTGACCGCCGAGCCGCCGGCGGGCATCCGCGCCAGGGAGCGTTGGGAGGCACTCACCGCGCTGGCCGAGCTGGTCGACGACGAGGTCGCGCAACGGCCGTCGCTCGACCTGCCCGCGCTGCTGGCCGAATTGCGGCAGCGGGCCGACGCCCGCCACCCGCCGGTGGTGCAGGGTGTGACGCTGGCGTCGCTGCACGCCGCAAAGGGGCTGGAATGGGACGCCGTGTTCCTGGTGGGGCTGGCGGACGGGACTCTGCCGATATCGCACGCCCTGACCCACGGTGCCGACAGCGAGCCCGTGGAGGAGGAGCGACGGCTGCTCTACGTCGGAATTACCAGGGCGCGAACACATCTCGCGCTGAGCTGGGCCCTTGCCAGGGCTCCGGGCGGCAGGCAGGGCAGGCGGCCGTCACGATTCCTGAACGGCATCGCGCCCCAATCGCCCGCCGAGGCCGTTCCCGCCAGGGTCAAGCGGTCCCGCGGTGCGCCACCACGCTGCCGGGTCTGTAATGCCGCGCTGACCACTCCGGCGTCGATCATGCTCCGCCGCTGCGAGAGTTGTCCGTCCGACATCGACGACGAACTGCTCGCCCATCTCAAGGAGTGGCGTTCGCGCACCTGCAAGGCGATGAACGTGCCCGCCTACGTTGTGTTCACCGACAACACACTCATCGCGATCGCGGAGGCTATGCCGACCGACGACGCCGCACTGGTCGCGATCCCAGGCATCGGGGCACGCAAGCTCGAGCAGTTCGGACCCGACGTGCTCGCGATGGTCAGGGACCGGCAGTCGTAGTCGCGGGAGACAGGGCGGGAGACAGGGACGCCTCCGGCAACCGCCAAGTTGCGCAAAGATCGCGCCAAAACCGCAGGTAGAAAATGTATTGCCGGTCTGGGCTGCTAGGGTCTAGCCTCAGGTACAGCTACAGGCGACGCGCGAGAGGAGGTGCTGCGATCATGGCGATTATCGATGCAATTGTCGGCGTAAACGTTACTGGCATGCCGCAGCTCCTCCATGTCACCGGGGTCGCCGCACCCGATGTCAGCGCGCACGCCGCAACTGATGTTGCCGCGCACGCCGCGATTGCAATGCCACCCGTCGCGTATCCGGCGGCACCTGCCGCGGCCGCCAGCCCGGCGCATCGCCCGCCCACGACCGTTCCTTCGAACGCGCCGACGGCCGTTCCTTCGAACGCGCCCGCGGCCGGATGGCGGCGTATTGCGCAGGCGCCCAAGGCCTTTGCAGCCCTGCCCGTGCAGCGTCGCACCGCAACCGCGAAGCGCCGCGCCGCTACCGCGAATTGCACGTCCGTGAATTGGGGTACCCCCTAGAGAACCCCACACGCCCCACAGGCCACGGACCCGCAATCACCGGATCCGTGGCCATATTTTTCGGGAAGCACCGAAGAACCTGGTCGCAGATCCATCCAAGACAGATGGCAGACGAAACAACGACCAGGAAGCAGGAAGAGCACATGTCAGTTTCGATGAGCGCTCGCGACGAGAGCGTCCCGTCGGTGACATGCGGTGTCGCGATGCTGCCGACGGTGCCGTGTCACACTGGCGATCCCGACCTGTGGTTCGCCGAGAGCCCAGTCGAGTTGGAGCAGGCCAAGGCCCTGTGCGCGGATTGCCCGATCCGGCGCGAATGCCTGGCCGCCGCGATCGGACGCCAGGAACCGTGGGGTGTATGGGGTGGCGAGATCTTCGAGCGTGGCGCGATCGTCGCCCGCAAGCGTCCGCGCGGCCGCCCGCGCAAGGACGCCTACGCGGCGTGAGTTACCCGGTCCGGCAGCTACCCGGCTGCCGGACCGGCCTCGCTGAATCCCGGCACGAACTCCTCGGCGATCCGGCGGGCCGGCACATGCGCGTCGAGCTGACAGGAGATCGCGACGATCGAGGCGATCACCCGCATCGGGATGGCCAGCCGCGGCGGAATCGCCATCTGCCGTGCGGCCTTGATCTGACCGGCGGCCCGTTCCATATTCACCGTGGCCATCCGCTGCAGCCATTTGCGGTTGTAGTGGAAGACCTCGACCTGCAGCGGCTGCACGTACTGCTGCAGCATGTCGTCGATCTCGCGGACGGACACCCGTTCACCCTTCTGGATGAAGCCGACCTTCTCCATGGTCGGCAGCAGCCGGTCGTAATCCTTGTCGACGGCGTAGCGCAGGATCTGGCCCAGCTCGATGGGCCAGCCTCCCGGCATGGGTGCGACGGCGCCGAAGTCGATGACGCCCATCCGATCGCCGGGCAACAGCACGAAGTTGCCGGGATGCGCGTCGCCGTGCACCAGCCCCAGCCGCCGAGGGGCATCGTCGGTGAACTGAAAGAGCCTGGTGCCCATCAGGTCTCGCTGCTCGGGCGTTCCGGACCGGATGATCTGCGCCAGCGGGATCCCGTCGATCCACTCGGCCACGATGACCTTCGGCGCGCTGGCCACCACCGCGGGTACCAGGAAATGCGGATGGCCCCGGTAGGCCTTCGCGAACGCGCGCTGATTGTCGGCCTCCAGCCGGTAATCCAGCTCCATCTCGGTGCGTTCGATCAGTTCGTCGACGACGGCCTCGACGTCGGCGCCGGGGGAGAGCTGCTTGAGCACGCTGACCATGCGCTGCATCGTCTTGAGATCAGCGCGAAGCGCTTCATCGGCGCCGGGGTACTGGATCTTGACCGCCACCTCGCGGCCGTCCCCCCATACCGCCTTGTGGACCTGCCCGATGCTGGCCGAGGCGACGGGAACGTCGTCGAACGAGGCGAATCGCTCCCGCCACTTGGTGCCCAGCTGGGCGTCGAGCACGCGGTGCACCTTGGCGACAGGCAGCGGCGGGGCGTCCTTCTGGAGCTTGGTCAACGCCTCCCGGTAGGGCTTGCCGTACTGCTCGGGGATCGCCGCCTCCATGACCGACAGCGCCTGGCCGACCTTCATCGCGCCGCCCTTGAGTTCGCCGAGGACGGTGAACAGCTGGTTGGCTGCCTTGTCCATCAGCTCGGCGGTGACCTCGTCCTTCGACTTGCCGGTCAGGCGCTTACCGAAGCCAAGCGCGGCACGCCCCGCCATGCCGACGGGCAGCGTCGCCAGCTTCGCGTTGCGGGCTGCCCGCCCGCGCTTGATGTCTGCCACGGTTCAATCATCCACGACGATGGCTGAGACCCCGCATCCAACTGGAAACGATTGTTTTCAGCAGGAGCAGCGCGGATGGCGTGACCAACGGCGCGCGACGATCGAGCTGGCGCCGACGTCGAATTCGAGTGTGGTGTCCAGCGTCGGCGGCGGGTCGGCGCGATCGTCGCCCTCCCGCACGGCGCGGATGACCTGGGCGATCTGGTTGAGGGCCAGCGCTGCGGTCGCCAGCACCGTGGCCCGATCGGCGGTGCCGACGGCACCGCGGAGTTGCGCCGCGATCGCCGGCCACGCCGCGTCCCGGTCGCTGCGGTGCAGATCGGCGCATGCCAAGCAGCTGGTGACACCCGGGATGACCAGGGGACCCACCAGGCCGGTGCCGTCGCGCACTCGCACCGGCAGGTGAGCGATCCGGGTCGCATGGAGGTCGCGGACCACCCGCGGTTCGGTGACCAGCAGGTCAGACAGCACCATTAGATCGGTGGCCTCGGACGCCATGACCGCATGCCGCCTGCTGGTGCGTTGCACCCGTGCGCCTGAGCAGCGCAGACCGCTAGCGAGCAGGTCTGACAGCGGCCCGCGGCCGTGAATGCGAACCGACGGCGTGTGGGGCCGCCGCCGCGACCCCGCCGTTGCGACGCCGGACCGGATCAGCGAGACCACCAGGTCGGCGACGGTGTCCGGATCTCGCCAGCCGTGCCGCATCGCCGCGGCCCGCACGTCGTGCATGGCCATCGGCGACTGCAGTGCTCGTAACAGCTCGGCGAGCGCTTGTTGGCTCATCCCGGTCGGCGGGCGGACCAGCACCGCGCGCCGGGGATCCCAGCCCACCTGGACCTGTCCGTCCGGCCGGAGCAGCACCGGCATCGCCGGGTTCACCTCATACTGCTCGTCGGTCGGCATGCGACGACTCTGCCACGGCACCGACGGCCCGTGCGGAAGTTATCCACAGGCGCAGGCGGTTCAGGGTTTGGTGTCGTCGCCCTTGTCCAGGTCGCCCTTCTCCAGGTCGGCGATGGCTTGGTTGATGGCTTCGTCGAGGCCGCTGGTGTCGCCGCCGACGATTCGATCGATGAAACCGGCGGGTTCGTCGAGGTCGGCCGAGCTGGGCAGTAGATCGGGATGCTGCCAGACCCCGTCGCGAGCATCGGCGCCGACCGCCTCGGTCAGCCGCTCCCACAACGCCGCGGCCTCGCGCAGCTTCCTCGGCCGCAGCTCCAGTCCCACCAGCGTGGTGAAGGTCTGCTCGGCGGGACCGCCGCTGGCCCGGCGCCGGCGCAGCGTCTCCGACAGCGCCGACGTGCCGGGAATCCGGTCGCCCAACGCGGCATTGACGACCGTCTGCACCCAGCCCTCGATGAGGGCCAGCAGCGCTTCCAGTCGCTCCAGCGCCGCCTCCTGCTCGGGGGTGGCCTTGGGTTCGAAGATGCCCTGATTGAGCAGCTGCTCCATCTCCGACGGGTCGTTGAGCGACGCCGGGTTGAACCCCCGCGCGAACTCCTCGATGCCGCTCATGTCGATCTTCATGCCCTTGGCAAATGCCTCGACGGCGTTGAGCAGCTGACTGGACAGCCACGGAACATGGCTGAACAGCCGATGGTGCGCGGCTTCACGCGCGGCCAGGAACGTCAGGATCTCGCTGCGCGGCTGCTCGAGCCCCTCGGAGAAGGATTCGATCGCTTCGGGCAACAGTGCTCCCACGCCCTTGGGGCCCAACGGGAGCCCGATGTCGGTCGAGGTCAGCACCTCGCGGGAGAGCTTGCCCAGTGCCTGACCGAGCTGGGAGCCGAAGGCCATGCCGCCCATCTGTGACATCATCGCCAGCAGCGGGCCCGCCATGCTCTTGGCTTCCTCGGGCAGCGCCGACGCCCACACGGTTGAGATTTGCTCGGCCACCGGATCGCACAGCCGCTTCCAGGTGTCCAGGGTGCTGTCGACCCACTCGCTCGGCGTCCAGGCCACCGCCTTGGTGGTACCCGCGGGCAGCGCCGTCACCCCGTCCAGCCAGGTGTCGGCGAGTCGGACGGCGTCGGCCACCGCCGATCTGGTCGCATCGGGGATCGGCGCGACGAATCCGATCGAGTTCGATGCGAGCTGGCGGGCGAGGTCGTAGTTGACGGGACCGCTTTGTTTGCCGCCCGCCATGGCGCCGCCCGCACCGCTGAACATCTCGCCGAGCTTGGTGAAGATCTGCCCGAGGTCACCCATGTCGAAGCCGGCGCCGCCTGCGCCGAATGGATCCGCCGGGTTCTGGCCCGAGCCCGAGCCGCCGTCGGGGTCCTTCTTGGGTTTGTCGGGGTCATCACCCGCGGAGAAGCCGAAGGGCAGGT
The DNA here is from genome assembly GCF_044223235.1 of Mycobacterium sp. Taxonomy (GTDB): domain Bacteria; phylum Actinomycetota; class Actinomycetes; order Mycobacteriales; family Mycobacteriaceae; genus Mycobacterium. The sequence continues at coordinate 55,298 of NZ_JBGAME010000012.1, read as the reverse complement.
CAGCCATGTCGTCAACGGTACCCATCGCGGGCGGCTGATGTGGGCCGGTGGGCCATGCTCTGAGCGAAGCCGCTCATAGCCGCTCATATATGTATGCCCAGATGTGCGCCGACCCGCGCCGAGATCCGCGCCAGGGTCGTGCTCGCCTGGGCGTTCACAGCCAAGGGGCAGAAATCGCGATCGACCGTCGTCGTCGGGGACATCGCGTCGTCAACCTCTACTCTTGGCGGCGTGAACAGGCGGATTTTGACGCTGCTGGTCGCGTTGATACCGATCGTCGCCTTCGGCGCACTTCTGTCGGTGGTGACGGTGCCCTACGTGTCGCTGGGGCCGGGTCCGACGTTCGACACCCTCGGCGAGGTCGACGGGAAGCAGGTCGTCGACATCAAGGGCGCCGAGGTGCATCCGACCGCCGGGCATCTGAACATGACCACCGTGTCTCAGCGTGACGGGCTGACGCTGGGCCAGGCGCTGGCCTTATGGATGTCGGGCCGCGAACAGTTGGTGCCGCGCGATCTGGTGTATCCGCCGGACAAGTCAAAGGACGAGGTCGACAAGGAGAACAGCTCCGACTTCCAGCAGTCGGAGGACAACGCAGAATTCGCCGCGCTGTCCTTCCTGAAATATCCGCAGGCGGTGATCGTCGACAATGTCTCCGACCCGGGGCCGTCGGTGGGCAAGCTCGAGGCCGGCGACGCGATCGACGCGGTCAACGGCACGAAGGTCGCCAACCTCGACGAGTTCCAGACGTTCCTGAAGGCCACCAAACCCGGTGAGGAACTGGTGGTGGACTTCCGCCGCAAGAACGCATCCCCGGGCGTCGCGACCATCACCCTCGGCGCCAACCCCGACCGCGAGCACGGCTACCTGGGCGTCGGCGTGGTCGAGGCGCCGTGGGCGCCGTTCACCATCGACTTCAACCTCGCCAACATCGGCGGCCCATCGGCGGGACTGATGTTCAGCCTCGCGGTGATCGACAAGCTCACGACGGGTGACCTCAACGGCGCCAAGTTCATCGCGGGAACCGGGACCATCACCGGCGACGGCGAGGTCGGCTCCATCGGTGGCATCACCCATAAGATGTTGGCAGCCAGGGAGGCGGGTGCGACGGCGTTCCTGGTACCCGCGGACAACTGCGCGGAGGCCAAGACGGCACCACAGGACGGGCTGGATCTGGTGAAGGTCGCCACTCTCACCGACGCGGTGGACGCGCTGCACGCGATTTCCGCCGGTGGCGAACCTCCCCGTTGCTGAGAGGTTGCTGGACGAGGAATGCGTACAGTTGTGGCACGTTCATCGATACGGGGATCGATACGGGGCGATCGACACGTCGCGATCCGTCGACGATGACGTCGGCGTATCGACGACCGAACATCACGGACCGAGACTGGAGTTGACGAGTGGGTATGCGGCCCGCGGCGAGGATGCCGAAGCTCACGCGACGTAGCCGAATCCTGATTGGAGTCGCGCTCGCGCTGGTGGTACTGCTGCTGATCGGGCCCCGCCTGGTCGACGCGTATGTCAACTGGCTGTGGTTCGGCGAACTCGGCTACCGCTCGGTATTCACCACCGTGGTCGTCACCAGGCTGCTGATTTTCCTGGTCGTGAGCGTGTCGATCGGCGCGATCGTGTTCGCAGGCCTGGCGCTGGCCTACCGAACCCGGCCGGTGTTCGTGCCGACCGCGGGACCCAACGATCCCGTCGCGCGCTACCGCACCACCGTGATGACCAAGCTTCGGCTGTTCGGCATCGGCATTCCCCTGGCCGTCGGTCTGATGTCGGGCCTGTTCGCGCAGAGCTACTGGGAGCTTGTGCAGATGTACCTGCACGGCGGCAACTTCGGGGTCACCGATCCGCAGTTCGGCATCGACCTCGGCTTCTACGCCTTCGACCTGCCGTTCTATCGCCTGGTGCTCAGCTTCCTGTTCGTCGCGACCTTCCTGGCGTTGATCGCCAACCTGCTGGGGCACTACCTGTTCGGCGGTATCCGGCTGGCCGGTCGCACGGGGGCGCTGAGCCGCGCGGCGCGCATCCAGCTCGTCACGCTGGTCGGTGTGCTGATCCTGCTCAAGGCCGCCGCCTACTGGCTGGACCGCTATCAGCTTCTCAGCACCAGCCGCAGCGGCAAGCCGTTCACCGGCGCCGGCTACACCGACATCAACGCGGTCTTGCCGGCCAAGCTCATCCTCATGGCGATCGCGCTGATCTGCGCGGTGGCGGTGTTCTCCGCGCTTGTGCTGCGCGACCTGCGCATCCCGGCGATCGGCGTGGTGCTGTTGCTGCTGAGCTCACTGATCGTGGGTGCGGGCTGGCCGCTGATCGTGGAGCAGTTCAGCGTCAAACCCAACGCGGCGCAGAAGGAAAGCGAATACATCAGCCGCAGCATCACCGCGACCAGGCAGGCCTACGGGCTGACCGACGACGTGGTCACCTATCGCGACTACAGCGGCAATGCACAGGCGACGGCGCAGCAAGTCGCGGCCGACCGGTCGACCACGTCGAACATCCGGCTGCTCGACCCCACGATCGTCAGCCCCGCGTTCACCCAATTCCAGCAGGGCAAGAACTTCTACAACTTCCCCGACCAGCTGGCCATCGACCGCTACGTCGGCCCGGACGGCAACCTGCGTGACTACGTCGTCGCGGCCAGGGAGCTGAATCCCGACCGCCTCATCGACAACCAGCGCGACTGGATCAACCGCCACACCGTCTACACCCACGGCAACGGCTTCATCGCGTCGCCCGCCAACACCGTGCGCGGCGTCGCCAACGACCCCAACCAGAACGGCGGCTACCCCGAGTTCCTGGCCAGCGTCGTCGGCGCCAACGGCAGTGTGGTTTCGCCGGGCCCGGCCCCGCTGGATCAGCCGCGTGTCTACTTCGGTCCGGTCATCGCCAGTACCACCGCCGACTACGCGATCGTCGGCAGCAACGGCCCCGACCGTGAGTACGATTACGAGACCAACACCGAGACGAAGAACTACACCTACGCGGGCAACGGCGGCGTTCCGATCGGGAACTGGTTCTCGCGTTCGGTCTTCGCCGCCAAGTTCGCCGAGCGCAACTTCCTGTTCTCCAACGTGATCGGTGACAACAGCAAGATTCTGTTCAACCGCGACCCCGCGGAGCGGGTGGAGGCCGTGGCGCCCTGGCTGACCACCGACACCAGCGTGTACCCGGCGATCGTCAACAAGCGGATGGTGTGGATCGTCGACGGCTACACCACGCTGGACAACTACCCGTACTCGGAGCTGACGACGCTGTCGTCGGCGACCGCGGACTCCAACGAGGTGGCCGCCAACCGTCTGCTGCCCGACAAGCAGGTGTCCTACATCCGCAACTCGGTCAAGGCCACGGTCGACGCCTACGACGGCACCGTGACCCTCTACGCGCAGGATGAGAACGACCCGGTGCTGCAGACCTGGATGAAGGTCTTCCCCGGCACCGTGAAGCCCAAGAGCGACATCGGCCCGGAGTTGCAGGCGCATCTGCGCTACCCCGAGGACCTGTTCAAGGTGCAGCGCGCACTGCTGGCCAGGTACCACGTCGACGACCCGATCACGTTCTTCTCGACCTCGGACTTCTGGGATGTGCCGCTCGATCCGAACCCGACCGCGAGCAGCTACCAGCCGCCCTATTACATCGTCGCCAAAGACCTTGCGGCCAATGACAGTTCGGCGTCCTTCCAGCTGACCAGTGCGATGAACAGGTTCCGCCGTGACTTCCTGGCGGCTTACATCAGCGCCAGTTCGGATCCCGACACCTACGGCAAGCTGACGGTGTTGACGATTCCGGGTCAGGTCAACGGCCCGAAGCTGGCTTTCAATGCGATCAGCACCGACACCGCGGTGTCGCAGGACCTCGGTGTGATCGGCCGGGACAACCAGAACCGCATCCGGTGGGGGAACCTGCTGACACTGCCGGTGGGGCAGGGCGGTCTGCTATACGTGGCACCGGTGTACGCGTCGCCTGGCAGCAGCGACGCCGCGTCGAGCTACCCGCGTCTGATCCGGGTGGCGATGATGTACAACGACAAGGTCGGGTACGGACCCACCGTGCGCGACGCGCTGACCGAACTGTTCGGTCCTGGCGCCGACGCCACCGCGACGGGTCCGGCGCCCACGCTGCCAGGCGCGCAGACGCAGGCTGCGGCGGTGCCGGGCAACGGTGACGCACCCGCCGCGGCGCCGCCGGCCAACCAGGCAGGCACCGCACCCGCAGCGCCGCCCCTGCCCGCGGCGGCCGTGCCGGGCGCGGTGCAGCTGTCGGGTCCGAAAGCCGCGGCGCTGCAGGAGGTTCAGCAGGCGCTCGACGGGGTCCGTGAGGCCCAGCGGGACGGGGACTTCGCGCAGTACGGCGAGGCGCTGCAACGCCTCGACGACGCGATGAAGAAGTACAACTCCACCAGCTAGTCCCATCCCGCGCTAACTCGTTCGCGCTGACTTCCTTTGCACCAGCGCGCGTGTCTGTACGCGACACGCCGCGCCCGGGCGTACAACCACGCACGTTCGCGCGGGGAGTAGCGGACGTCTCTACACTCTCCCGGTGCGCTATCGCTTGCTCGGGCCGCTGCAGGTGATGGACGGGGACTCTCCCGTCGACGTCGGCCCCCCGAAGCAACGGGCGGTGCTGGCGGCGCTTCTGCTGGCGCGGGGTCGGGTGGTGTCGGTCGACCGCCTCGTCGACGCGGTGTGGGGCCAGGATGTGCCCGGCAGCGCCACGGCAAGCTTGCAGGCCTACATCTCGAACCTTCGCCGTGCCCTTCGTGACGGGGCCGACACGTCGCGGCCGGTGTCGCCGATCATCCGGCAGCCACCCGGCTACTACCTCGATCTTGAGGCCGGCGAGGTCGACCTTGCTGTGTTCGCCGCCGAATGTGCCCGCGCCGCGACAGCGCGGGAATCCGGCGCCTGGGACGAGGCGCTGGGCGCAACCGATGACGCGCTGACGCTGTGGCGGGGAGCGTTCCTGGACGATCTGCGCGACGAACCGTGGGTGGCCGAGGAGGCGACCCGGGTCGCGGAACTCTTCAGCGAGTGCCTCGACATCCGGATCACGGCGCTCCTCGCGCTGGGGCGCGCGACGCAGGCCCTGGGCGAGGTGGCGCGGCTGCGCGCGGCCGACCCGCTCGCCGACCGGGGTTGCTGGCTGCAGATGCTGACCCTGTACCGATGCGGCCGTGCGTCCGAAGCGCTCGAGGTGTACGTGCGCCATGCCCGTCTGCTCGACGAGGAACTGGGTCTGGACCCGCCGTCGGAGCTCCGTGACCTGCAGACCGCGATCCTGCGTCAGGCGCCGGAGCTGGCTGCGTGGCCGCGGACGCCGTCGTGGTCGGGTGCGGACGAGGTGGCCAGCCCGACGGTGACGCCGGCCCCGGCGATCTGCGGGACCGAAACCCCCTCACGCGGCGCACTGGTCGGCCGGGAACGTGAATTATCGACGGCCGCCGTTGTTCTCGCGGATGTGCGGGCCGGAGCCGCACGCTGGCTGGTGCTGTCGGGGCCCGCGGGTATCGGCAAGAGCCGCCTCGCCGAGGAACTGATCGCCCGGTTCGCCGCCGAGGGCGTCCAGACGGCGTGGGTGAGTTGTCCCGACGAGCAGGCCGCCCCGCCGTGGTGGCCCATTCGTCAGCTGGTGCGCGCGTTGGGAGCCGACGCCGACGAGGTGCTCGAAGTGCCCCCACACTCCGACCCGGATACCGCCAGATTCCGGATGTACGAGCGGGTCCAGACGTTGCTGGAGTCCGGGCGTGCGCCGGTGGCTGTCGTCGTCGACGATGTGCAGTGGGCCGACTCGACGTCCGTGAGCTGCCTGGCCTATCTCGCCAGCGCGATGCGCGACCGGCCGGTTGCGTTGATTCTCACCGTCCGCGACGGCGAGTGGTCGCCGGAGGTCGCCCGCCTGCTGTCCACCGTCGCGCGGGGCGACCGCAACCGGCATATCGACGTGCCCGCCCTTTCTTCGAAAGACGTTGCCGCACTGGCCAATCAAATCGCCGACGACGCAGTGACCGACGCCGAAGTCGCGGAACTAGCCCGCCGGACCGGTGGTAACCCGTTCTTCGTGTCCGAATACGCCCGGCTGCCGAAGGCCGAACGGGTCGGCTCGGAGATCCCGCTGGCGGTCAAGACGGTGCTCGATCGGCGACTGGCCGCACTGGATCCGGCCGTCGTGCAGGTGCTGCGGACGGCGGCGGTCGTCGGGGATGCGATGGACCGCGACGCGGTGCCGATGCTGGCGCAGGCCACCGGTCTGGACATTGACACCCTGGCCGATCGTCTCGACGAGGCCGCCGACGCGCGCATCATGGTCGAGGCTCACACCGGTGACGGTTACGCGTTCGCGCACGGCCTGCTGCGTGAACACCTGACGGCCGGCATCCCCGCGCTGCGACGACAACGCCTGCACGCCAAGGTCGCCGACGCGCTGGCCACCAGCCGCGCCGACGATGCGCTGACCCGGCGCGCGCAGCATCTCGTGGCCGCACAACCCCTGGTCGACGCCGACATCGTGGTCCGGGCGTGCCGCCTGGCCGCCGAGCAGGCCACCCGGCGCTGGAGTTCGGACATCGCCGCGTGGTGGTGGCAGGAGGCGCTGGACGCCTACGACCGACTGCCCGCAACGGAGCGCGACGACGCTGAGCGCGACGGACTGGCCGCGGCGATGCTGGAGGCGCACGCTCGCGCCGGCCGCGGACAGTTGGTCCTCGACACGGTGGAGCGCTATCTGCGGGAGGCGCTGAATGCGGCGCGGACGGCGACGGTGGGACGGCTGGCCAGCGCGCTGCTGCGGGCCAGCGGTGGCTGGCCGTGGCTCGCACCGGGCGCCGACCCCGGCCCGTTAGTGGCTGTGCTGCAACGTGCTTCGGCTGTCGCCAAGTCCGACCCCGGCGCGGGTGCGCGGGTACTGGCGGCGCTGGCGGTCGGGCACTGCTATCACCCCGACCCGTCGGTGGCCGCGGGCTACCTGAACCGGGCCGACCAACTTGCCGAGGCCAGCGGCGATCCGGATGTCGTCGCGGACGCACTGATGGGCCGGTTGATCACCTACTCCGGTGTGGCGCAGTTCAGCGAAGACACTCTGTCCTGGGTTGATCGACTGAATACGCTGCAGCACAGCCGCTCTCGCGAGGATGCGGTGATCGGGCATTCCGTCGCGACGATGGCGGCGATGAACCTGGCGGATGTCGATCTAGCGAAGCGCCATCTCCAAGCGGGCATCGAGGGCAGTGACGAGATGCAGTTGCCCGTGCTTCGTGCACAGTTGCGCTGGATGCAAGCGGTGCTGGCGGTGTGGCGGGGCGACTTCGCCGAGGCCGAGTGCCACCACGAACTGGCCGCGCACGTCCACGAGCGGACCGAGCTTTACGAAGCGGGCAGCGGCATGGTCGCCATTGCCAGTCTGCGGTGGGAGCAGGGCGGACCGTCGCGTTTGGAGCGGCCGGGCGGGCGGGTCATCGGGGACACGGGTGGCAACGAGATGGTGGCGCTGGCACATGCGGCGCTGCTCACCGTCGACCGCGATCCCGGCGCGCGGGCGGAGGCGCGGACGCGGCTGCGTGAGTGGTCTCGCCGCGCTGGCGGGGCGCACCTCTGGACGACGCTGGGCCACACGGCGCTGCTGGCACATCTCGCGTGTGAGCATCGACTGTCCGAGTTCGCCGCGCCGCTGCTCGCCGTGCTCGAACCGTCCGAGGACCGCATCGCTGTCATCGGCCAGGTCGGCATCGCCGGGCCGGTGGCGTTGGCGACGGCGCGCCTGCATGCGCTGCTCGGCGATCGGGTCCAGGCACTGTCGTCGCTGGCGATCGCCGAGAACATCGCGACGCGCACCGGGGGTGCGCCGACGCTGTTGCGGTGCAGGCTGCTGGCGTGCGAGCTGACCGACTCGCAGCAGGAGCGTGGGGTGCTGGCCAGCGGCATCGCCGAGGACGCCGAGCGGATGGGGATGCGTGGCGTTGCCATTGCCGCGCGTGCGCTTGTCTGAGGCTTGGAACTGTCTTGGCGGCGCTCCAAGAAAACTCCAAGAGCAGCCGGGCATGGTAACGGCGCGTACCTGACCTGCCCGAAAGGAATTCACATGACGCTGTCCGAAATCCGCGACGAGCTGCACGACGCGGTGGCCGCCCTGCGCGACCGGGTCGACGGACCCGTGGCGCTACCCGGCGAACCCGACTACGAGCGCGCGACGCCGTGGAACGTCGCGGTCGCGGTCCGCCCGTACGCGGTCGTGCTCGCGACCTCGGCGCGTGATGTCGCCCAGGTGATGCGGTTCGCCGCCGAGCAGGGGCTGCGGGTCGCCGTGCAGGCGACCGGGCACGGGGCGCTGCCGGTGGAGGATGACACCATCCTGGTGAGCACGTCGTGGATGACGGGGTGCACGGTCGACGCCGCCGGCCGCACCGCTCGGATTGGGGCCGGAGCGCAGTGGCAGCACGTGCTCGACGCCGCGACGCCGCACGGCTTGGCCCCGGTGATGGGTTCGTCGCCCGGGGTCGGCGTGGTCGGCTTCCTGACCGGCGGGGGAGTGGGGCCGCTGGTGCGTTCGGTAGGCCTGTCTGCGGACTACGTGCGGGCGTTCGATCTGGTGACTGGTGACGGACAGGTGCTTCGGGTGACACCCGAGCAGCATGCCGACCTGTTCTGGGGACTTCGCGGCGGGAAGTCGGCGCTGGGCATCGTTACCGGCGTCGAGATCTCCCTGCTGCCGATCGCTGAATTCTACGGTGGTGCTTTGTATTTCGACGGTGCAGATGCCGCGGCGGTGCTGCATGCGTGGCGTGAGTGGTGTGCCGGGTTGCCGGAGGATGCCAACACGTCGGTGGCGCTGCAGCGGCTGCCGCCGATGCCCGGTATCCCCGAACCTTTGGCCGGACGGCTGACCGTCGCGGTGCGCTACGCGGCGCTGGGTGATCCGGTGCGGGCCGAGGGCTTGCTGGGGCCGATGCGCGCGGTCGCCCGCCCGGTGATGGACACGATCGGGGTGCTGCCGTATGCGGCGATCGGCGCCGTCCACGCCGACCCCGTGGATCCGATGCCCACGCACGAGGACCACACGCTGCTGCGTGAGCTGCCCGCCGAGGCCGTGGACGCGCTGCTGGAGGTGGCGGGGCCGGGATCGGGCTCGGTCCAGGCGATCGTGGAGGTGCGGCAGCTCGGCGGGGCGCTGAGCCGTGAGCCACGTCACCGCAGTGCGTTCTGTCACCGAGATGCCCCGTTCTCGCTGGCCGTCATCGGCGCGCTGGTCCCGCCGATCGCCGAGATGGTGCCGGATCATGCGGCGGCGGTGGTCAAGGCGCTCACACCCTGGTCAACGGGCGGTCAGATGCCGAACTTCGCACCGTCGACCGATCCGGGCCGCCTTTCCCGGGCGTACGGCGACGACGCCCGACACTGGTTGGCGGCGCTGGCGCGCCGGTACGACCCGGCCGGCGTCCTGCGGACGGGTCAGGCCGCCGGTTTCAGCCGTGAGCGGAACCGGCCGCGCTGCTGAGCAGGCGATTTGGAGCTGCACCGGCCGCTTCGGTAACCTCATGTTCACCATCGCGGGGTGGAGCAGCTCGGTAGCTCGCTGGGCTCATAACCCAGAGGTCGCAGGTTCGAATCCTGTCCCCGCTACCAGGTAAAGAGGCCCCCGGAGACGTCTCCGGGGGCCTCTTTCATGCTGTTTGGGAACACTTTTGGGAACGTCATCTGATTCGTAGGCCCAATTGTCGCCGATCAGAACCTCCATGGCGGACGTACCCGCGAGGCTTCCGCCAGCGTGTCTCAGACCGACAGCCGAGCTGGCAGTGTCGTGCCAATCGCTTCGACCCCAATAAGCCCTGGCTCTGGGGGTCATGACGCGTATTGCTCCGTTTTCCCTGCTTGTACGTTTACTGGACTGCGCCTGGTGATTGGGTATCGAATCCGACGTTGCGGCAGCCCTCTAAGAGCCGCTGGTCGTAAGTCACGAATGATGTGAGCTCGTGTCTGATCTGGGACGCCGACGCAAGGTGAATTGCGTCGAGTGAGCGCAGAGTTGCCGGTCCGATCGATTCAGCCAGGGCGATTACTGCATCGGTAACGGGCAGGATGTCCAGTCCGTCGAGTAGGTAGCGTGCACGCTCGGAGAGTCCTGGCTCCCCCTGTCGTGCAACGGTTCTCATTAGTTCGACGCGGCCGAGCGCACTCGTCACTGTGTATTCACCCTGGTCGCTATGCGCAATGAGCCAGGACCGCAGCTCTGGTGTCTCAGCTTCGGTGACGAGCAGCTCGGTCAGGGCTGAGGTGTCCATGTAGATCACTGTTCATCGCGCATCTCGTTGAGAACTTCGGACAGGTTGCGCTTACGGCCGTGCCGTGGCGTGGCGGTGACGTCGAGGAGGTTGCGCGGCCGACTTGCTGGAACCAAGACGCCAGATTTGATCAAGGCTTCACGGGAGCGCTCGGCTTCCCTCACGGGGACGAGCCTGGCTACCAGCCGCCCGTTGTTGGTGACGCCCAGTTGCTCGCCGGCTTCAACCCGCGCGAGGTATCGCGACGCGTGTTGCCTCAATTCCCGGACTCCGATTGCCACCCTGTGGGGTTTGGAGCCCTGCGGTCAGCTGTCCGCGCAGTCCGACTTATGCTGGCCACCACTCGTCGCCTGGGACCTCGAAATCGCGTATCCCGACTCTCCGTGGTACGCGGCGGAATCTGTCGGTTGGATTCTCTAGGCTTCCCTGATGGAGTACGCGACCATCGAGGCGCTGCGGGAGCGGCACCCCGCTTGGCGACTGCTGCGCGCCGGCAATGCCAATCTGATCCTCTCCTTCCTCGGTGAGTTCTTCGTCGAGGGCAACCGAGGCGCATGCCCGGCTAGCGAGGTCGTGGCCGCGTTGGACGACCACCTGTACGCGCTGAACACGGATACCACCACCGAGGACGGTCAGGAACGGTTTCGTAAGGACGCTCGGTCCTATCTGGAGGACTGGGCGGCCACCGACGCCGCGTACCTCCGACGGTTCTACCCGCCCGGCGATGACGACGTCCACTATGAGGTGACGCCAGCGTTCGAGAAGGCCTACGCGTGGGTCACGTCTCTCAAAGGCAGGTCCTTCGTGGGGACCGAGTCCAGGCTTCACACCGTGGTCGAGTTGCTGCGGCAGATCGTGCACGGGACCGAAGTCGAACCCGATGTCCGGCTCATCGAACTGCGCCGCCGCCGCGACGAACTCGACGCCGAGATCGCGGCCGTCGAGGCCGGTGTTTTTGCTGTACTGGACGCGACTGCGGTGCGCGATCGTTACCAACAGCTCTCCGCGACCGCGCGGGAACTACTCTCGGACTTTCGCGAGGTCGAGGAGAACTTCCGGCTGCTCGACCGTGCCGCGCGGGAGAAGATCGCGGCCTGGGATGGATCCAAAGGCGCATTGCTCGGTGAGTTGGTCGGAAGCCGATCGGAGATCGCCGGCTCGGACCAGGGTCGGAGTTTCCAGTCGTTCTACGACTTCCTTCTCTCCGAGTCGCGCCAGGCCGAGCTCGCTGAGTTGCTCGCCAAGGTGTCGACCCTCGACACCATCGAGGCCGATCATCGGATTCGCGGCATTCACCACGACTGGTCTGAAGCTGCCGATCGTGCGCAGCGCACCGTTCGGCAGATATCCGAACAATTGCGGCGCTTCCTCGACGACCAGGTCTGGCTGGAGAACCGGCGCGTCCTTGAACTGGTCAGGGCGGTGGAGAGCCTTGCTCTCGCGCTCCGCGACAATCCGCCGACCTTTGGGCTCACGGTCGACCAGCCGGGCATCGAGATTGCGCTACCGTTCGAGCGCCCGCTCTACCAACCGCCCGCGGCGGTGGCGGTTGAGAGCGAGCTCCCAGCGGCGACCCAGGACGTCGATACCGATCTCCTCTTCGCTCAGACCTTCGTCGACCAGGCGCGGCTGGCCGAGATCATTCGCGGGGTTCTGCCCGAGGGTTCTTCGGCTCTTCTGTCCGATGTCGTCGCGATGTACCCCATCGAGCAGGGCGCCGCGGAGATCGTCGGCTACCTCGCACTCAACGACGAAGACGTGGCGGTCGACATGGACGACACCGATGAGTCTCTCCTCGAATACTCCGACCCAGCCGACCCCGATATCGCCAAGAGGGCGAGGCTGCCGAAAGTGACGGTACGACGACGATGAGTGGCGAGCACGCAGTCGCCGGCGCGATCATCCGGTTGATGCAAGGTGTTGTCTACCGAGAGTCTGACGAGGACAGCTGGCTGGTACTGGAACGCATGGGCGCCGGTGTCCGGGACCATTTCGCCACCATCGGCGTCGACGTGGTCATCGACGACGCCGAGGGCTACGCCTATCTTCGGTCCCGGCCCGACGAAGACGGCGACGAGGCGCTGCCGCGTCTGGTGCGCAGGCGGGCACTAACGTACAACGTCAGCCTGCTGCTGGTGTTGCTGCGCAAGCGCCTCGTTGAGTTCGAGACGACGGGCTGCGATGGCCGACTGGTCCTCACCACCGACCAGATGGTCGAGATGCTCAGGCTCTTCCAAACTGAGTCCACCAACGACGCACGTCTCGTGGATCAGGCGGAGACGACGATCAACAAGGCACGCGAGCTCGGCTTTCTGCGGCCGCTGCGCGGTCAGGGTGACCATTGGGAGGTGCGGCGAATCCTCAAGGCCTACGTCGACGCCCAGACCTTGTCGGACTTCGCGACGAAGCTGACGGAGTACGCCGGAGCGGCGGCCGACGATGAATGACGGACTCTTCTCGATGGTCGGACTCGGCGATACCCGAAGGGCCGGCTACCGACTCCAGTACGCGGAGGTCTTGAACTGGGGCACATTCGACTCCCAAGTCTGGCGGTTCACTCCCGACACAAACACCGCGCTGCTCACCGGGGACATCGGCTCCGGGAAGTCGACAATCGTTGACGCGCTCACCACACTGTTGATGCCTTCGCACAAGGCCGCCTACAACAAGGCCGCGGGCGCCGACGCCAAGGAACGCACCCTGCGCTCGTACGTCGAAGGCCACTACAAGTCCGAGCGAAACGAGGCCACCGGGCGGTCACGCCCCAAGGGCCTGCGCGAGAACAGGCGGAGCTACTCCGTCGTTCTCGGGGTCTTCACCAACCACGGCTACGATGAGACGGTTACCCTGGCGCAAGTCTTTCAGCAGCGCGAGAGCGCGGGACAGCCCTACCGATTCTTCGTCACCGCAACAAAAGAGCTCACGATCGCAACGGATTTCGCCGACTTCGGCACGGACCTACGCGATCTCCGAAAGAGGCTGCGGGCTACCGAGGCGGAGATCTTCGACGAGTTCCCTAAGTACGCAACCTCATTGCGTCGTCTCCTAGGAATCCGCTCGCAGCAGGCGCTCGAGCTCTTCCACCAGACCGTCTCGATGAAGTCGGTCGGCAACCTCAATGACTTTGTCCGCGACCACATGCTCGAACCGAGCGACTCTACCGACCGGGTTCGCGACATCATCGCCCATTTCGACGACCTGACGAAGGCCCACGATGCCGTGAAGCGTGCGCGAGAGCAGCTCGAAGCGCTCGAGCCCGTCGCGCAGACCGCGGCAAAGTACGACGCCGCGCTCGCAGAGCGTGAGTCAACGGAGCGCGAACGATCCGCCGTGCGGCTCTTCATCGCCGAGTTTCGCTCCGGTCTGCTGGCCGACGAGATCGCCCAGCTGGAGGCCGAGGGCTTGGCCTTATGGAAGGAGCAGGACAGTGTAAAAGCTAAGGCGCAGAAGCTCAAGGACGAACACGACTCTCTGATCGAGGAACGCGCCAAGGCCGGCGGGGACCGCGTTGGCGAGCTGGAGCGACTTGCCGGCGAAGCGCGTGCCCAGGCTCAGACCCGTCGTCATGCCAGGACGAGGTTCGATGCCGCCGTCGCCGATGCCGGGCTGGAACCCGTCGCCGACAACGAGGACTTCGCGACTCTGTCTATCGTGGCCGCCACGGAGCGGTCGCGGCTCACCGCGGAGAAGCGGGTCCTCGATATGGCCACGGCCGACGCGATCGGACAGGAGAGGGAATTCCGACGCCAATGCGGGCTCGTCTCCGATGAACTCACGAGCCTGGAGCAACGCACCAGCAACCTGCCCGTCGAGCAGGTTGAGGTGCGCGCGGAGCTGTGTGCCGCCCTCGGATTGACGCCGGAAGACCTTCCGTATGCGGGCGAACTGCTTGACGTGACCGATGAACACGCCGAGTGGCGGGGCGCCGCGGAACGAGTGCTGCGAGGGTTCGCCCTTTCGCTGCTGGTGCCGCAGCAGCACTACGACGCCGTCGCCGGATGGGTGAACGGCCGAAGGCTCACCTACCATGGCCGAGGTGGCAAGGCGATCGGAGCGAAGCTCGTCTACGAAAGGGTTGCCAGACAACGGGTTCCGCTGCAATCGCCGGGGCATGAGGGGCTTTGGCTCGCCGACTGCATCGAGGTCAAGGACGGGCTTTTCCATCAGTACCTCGTCGATGAGCTCACCAAACGGGCCGACTATCGATGCGCGTCGAGCCTCGAGGAGTTCCGCAGCCAGCGGCGGGCGGTGACCCGCGAGGGCCAGGTGCGTTCGGGTGAGCGCCACGAGAAGGACGACCGACACCGCGTCGACGACCCCCGTCGCTGGGTGCTCGGCTGGGCCAATGAGCGAAAGATCGCCGCGCTGCGCGAGGAGCTCGCCGAGCTGGAGGGAAAGCTGGCGGCGGCTGGCGCCGAGTTGGCGAGGCTCGACGCGCAACGGGATGCGGTGCAGGCAAAGCTGCAAGCGCTCGCCCGTCTTGAGGAGTACCAGTCGTGGGGCGATCTCGATGTCGACGAGGCGGTGCGCCGTGCCAACGACCATGACGCCGAACGTGAACGCCTGTTGGCCGGTTCGTCGCGGCTGGAGGAAATCGCGCGGGCGCTTGCCGAGAACGAAGAGCGAGCCGCAGCCGTAGGGGAGTTGATCGAGAAGCTTGCAGGCAGGCTCGCGACAACGGCCAAGGCGTCGAAGGACGCAACCGATCAGAAGAAGCGTGACGACGAGTTCGTCGCAGCGCAGCCGGAGCAAGAGCTGGCGACCGTCCGTGCGTCGTATGCGGCCCTCGATGAACGTCTTCGGAAGAATCGCCCGGTGCGGGCGGCGGACTGCGCGGAGACCCAGGCGACGTTGTCGGCCGATCTGCACCAGCGCATCGAGCGACTCACTGGACAACTCAACGGCTATGCGTTGAACCTGGGTCAGCACATGAACGATGTACTGCGGCGATGGCCTGAGCTTCGTGTCGACATGGACGCCAATGTCGAGGCACGCCAGGAATTTTTGGCGTTCCGCGAGCGCGTCGCGACCGACGACCTCCCGCGGTTCGAAGCCGAGTTCAAGGAGCAACTCAACAAGAACGCCATCCAGGAGTTGGCAGGGTTCAACAACTGGCTCAACCGGCAGGCGTCGGCCATCGATGAACGCGTCGAACGCATCAACGAGGCGCTCGGTGCCGTGCCCTACAATCCGGGTCGCTACATACGGCTGGAAAAGGAACCCACCACCAACCAGGACATCGCGCAGTTCCGTTCGGACCTGCGCAACCTGACCAACGACAGCCTTGCACTCGACGGTGACCAGTACTCTGAGCAACGCTTCCTCGACGTCAAGCGGATCATCGAGCGCTTCCGTGGCCGCGACGGCTACGCCGAATCCGACAAGACCTGGACGCGACGCGTCACCGACGTACGTAACTGGTTCGTCTTTTCCGCCTCCGAACGTGACGTCGAAACCGGCGATGAATGGGAGCATTACAGCGATTCCGACGGCAAATCCGGCGGGCAGAAAGAGAAGCTCGCCTACACGATCCTCGCAGCATCGCTGGCCTACCAGTTCGGGCTGGAATGGGGTGCCGAGAAGTCACGAGACTTCCGATTCGCTGTCATCGACGAGGCGTTTGGGCGTGGCTCGGATGCCTCGACGCGTTACGCGCTGGACCTCTTCGCGACGCTCGGGTTGCAACTTCTGATCGTCACACCATTGCAGAAGGTTCACGTCATCGAGCCATATGTGAAGGCAATCGGCTTCGTCGACAACCCCAGCGGAACGTATTCTCGCCTCCAGACGATGACGATCGAGGAGTACCGGACGCGACGTGACGGACGGCGATCGTGAGCTCCGGGTGGACGACACCGCACGACATTGCCGCCAGGGTCAGGCGCCGCTGGGACGATGGATCACTGCTGCGTATCCACGCCAACGGCGTTCAATTCGAACCGATCGAAATATCACTTCGCGGCCCCAAACCGTCGGAGGTCGGTGACAACATCGCGGCCGCCCGGGACTGGGTGGCTGCGCTCGACGCCGGTCGCCGCGACGATCGCTACTACACCCTCCAGTGGCGATCGATCGGCGGCAGGCAGATCGGCCGCAATCGACTGCCCGTCCGTGCGGTGGTGTCCTCGATCGAACAGGCCTGGGCCATCTTGGGTGTCGCGACTTCAGTCCGTGATTTCGACCAGATCCTTGCTCTCGCAGATCAACACCCGCGGGTTCGAGAGTGGATCGTCGACCACCCGCACCACGCGCTCGGCCTTGGGGCCGAGATGCCCCAGCTGATCGCCGCCTACGTCTGGCTCGACAGGCACCGTCACTCGAACCGGTACCTGCGTGAGATCAGTGCACCCGGCGTTGACACCAAGTTCGCCGAACGGCACCGACCGGTGTTGGCGGCGATGCTGACTGTACCGGCGACAGCTTCGGGATTCCTTGCAGGCCTGGGCCTTAGGTCCAAGCCTGGATTGGTCCGGTTGAGGATCTCGCCGTCGGTGGGCCTGCCGGACCCGCTTTCCGAGCTGGCC
The DNA here is from genome assembly GCF_044223235.1 of Mycobacterium sp. Lineage (GTDB taxonomy): Bacteria > Actinomycetota > Actinomycetes > Mycobacteriales > Mycobacteriaceae > Mycobacterium. The sequence continues at coordinate 38,498 of NZ_JBGAME010000012.1, read as the reverse complement.
GCGCGCCCCGACGAATTGGCGCTGGTGGACATCGAGCCAAGGGTGGCGGTGATCGTCGAGAACGAGATCAGCTACTTAAGCGTCGACGTCCCTGAGCATGGCGTGGTGATCTGGGGCAAGGGCTTCGAAGTCGACAACGTCGGACGGTTACCGTGGCTGGCCAACGCAGATGTCCACTACTGGGGAGACATCGACACCCATGGATTCGCGATACTGGACCGCCTGCGGGCCTGGCTGCCGCGGACACGCTCGGTGCTGATGGATCGTGAGACGCTGATGGCCCATCGTGAGCGGTGGGTTCACGAAGAACGCCCAGCCGCGTCGGCCCTCACCCGACTGACGCCCGATGAACTTGACCTCTATATCGATCTGGTCGAGGACAGATTCGGTGCACGGGTGCGCCTGGAGCAGGAGCGCATCGACTGGCATTGGGTTCAGCGGCGGCTATCGGCGGCCCGCCGGCAGACTGCAGAGCATCTGATTGCCTTTCATTCTGAGCGTGGCAGCCCCTCCGAAGAAGCGTTGCGGAAATCGGGCTCGCTCTGATCCGCCGCCATCTCGAGGACCACCCGAAACCGGGCTGCGCCGGACATCATTCGCTCATACGCCTTGGGTGCTTCCTCGAACGGCAGGACCTCGGTCATGGCCGCGACACCATGTCTGGCGCTGAAACTCATCCCGACTTCGTTCTGCATCGGCGTGCCGGTGTTGCTGCCGACGATCGACCGATTCCCCAAAATGAGATCGGTGGTGCTGGCCTGGATCGGGTCTTCGGCGATGCCGACCACGATGAGCTGACCCCGTGGCGCCAGGCCGGCGACCAGGGGCGACATGGACGCTCCACTCGCAGCGGTGGCGACGATTGCCGCGGCCCCGCCGAGGTCCTGTAGGGCATCGGCGGGATCGGTTGAGGCGCTGTCGATGTAGTGATGGGCGCCCAGCGCTGTGGCCAGATCGGCTTTGTCGGTGCCGCGTGCGATGGCGGCGACGCGGTATCCAAGCTTGTTCGCGTATTGGACGCCGAGATGTCCGAGCCCGCCGATTCCCTGGATGGCCACGAGTGAATCCCGTCCGGCGGTCACCAGCTGCAACGCGTTGAAGGTGGTGATGCCGGCGCACAGCAGTGGTGAGGCGGCCACCGATTCCAGTGCATCCGGTATGCGGACCAACCCGCTGGCACGGGCGTAGGCCACCTCGGCGTACCCGCCGTCCGCCGTTGTGCCGAACCAGGGTTGATTGGTGCAGCTGACAAAGTCTCCGCGGCGGCACCAGTCGCATGTGCCGCAGGGGCCGCCCAGGAAGCCGACTCCGACACGGTCGCCCAGCTGCCAGCCGGTCACGTCGGCTCCGATGGCGTCGATGACGCCAACGGCTTCGTGTCCGGGCACCACCGGTCGGTCCGGGTCAGGGCGCAAACCCTCGACGGCTAGGGAATCGCTATGGCACACGCCACAACTCAGAACCCTGAACCGGACGTAGCCGGGCTCAGGTTCGAGCAGCGGTCGTTCGACGAGCTCCAAATTGTGCTGGCTTGTGGCTTGATAGGCACGGTAGGTAGGCATTTTCGATCCCTTTCCGATTACCGGCTGGCCGCGTTCGCAGCGGTGTGGTTCCACCAGTCGACGACCAGTGCTGCATACTCGTCGGGCCGTTCTTCCCAGATGAAGTGCCCGCCGCCGTCGATGAAGTCAACGTTGCTGTTGGGCAGCCGATCTCTGAGATAGGTCGCGTTCACCGAGGGCACGACCTGGTCTTCGCTGCCCTGTACCACTCGCACCGGTGTGGTGATTCCCGGTAGCAGCGAGCCGAGAATCGGAAGTTGTTCCGGATAGGCCTGAACGTAGGCGATGGAGTCGGCGAACTTGTGCCCGTCGTAGCTGGCGATGTAGTCGTCGCGAATGCGCTGTGACGGACGGTAACCAGCGATGGTGTCCAGCGCGATATCGACGATCGTGCGCCCACCGATCTGCCGATAAGGCTCCACGTCGGTCGCCTCGACCCAGTCCTTCAGCGGGCTGCCCAGCGTGATGGGAACCGCGGCGCCGCCCGTGCCGATCACCAGGCTGGCGAACCGATCCGGACGGGCCGACGCCGCAAACAGCGTTGCCGATGTACCGACGTCGGGCGCCACCACATGCGGCTGCTCGAGGTCGAATGCGTCGGCCATGCGGATGATGAAGTCGCCCATCGCCTTCGGATTCATGAGGTCGGCGCGACGCTCCGATCCGCCGAATCCGGGTAGGTCGATCGCAACGAGACGCGCTTCCCCGGCGAGCCGAGGCCACGCCTGCTCGAACGCGAACACACTTTCGGGCCAGGGGCTGAGCAGCATCGCCTGCCGGGGACCGCTGCCACCCGTCGCGAACCGGACCGACAGTCCGTCGATGGTTGTTGTTCGTGGCTCGATGTTGGTGCTCATGACGCTCCTCCTCGGTGGGCACATGTGTTCACCGTGAGCGCAGCAACCGTGCCTCGAATTCCGGATCGAGCCCCACCAGCCATGCCGTGATTTTCCTGGTCCCACCAGGGCCACCATCCCTGACTGTCTGCGGGAATAGCGTCGACAACAACGGAATTCACACATGTGAGGAGGTCGAGCAGGCGAGTCACCCAACCAGCCCCTGGTCCGGCCCGGGGCGGTGCCCCGCGATTGGCAAGCCCTTCGCTGAAAGGTCGCCCGACACGCACCGCCACCGCACACCCGAAGGAGCCTCATGTCCGCGTCAACCACCCGCACGCCGCACCGCGTCGTCCGCCTCGACATCGCCACCGCGAAGCCCTTCGATGAGTTTCGAGCCGCCTTCGAAGCCGCGGCGCCGGTGTTCGACAGTCAAGCGGTGCACGACATCACCGCCGGCGGCGGGACCTGGGACGACGTTCGCGCCGCGGTCGCGGCCAACGCACCCCACGAGCTGATGGTGTTCTCCTCCATCGACGCCGCCCCGCTGATGTCGGCCGCCGGCCGTTACACCCCGGCGGTGGAGTACCTAGTCGGCAATCACGTCATCGCCGAGCAGATGTTTCGCCACTCCTCCCTGGCCCTGCTATACGCACCGCTACGCATCCTCATCCACGGCGACGCCCGCGGAGACGCTATCTTCACCCTCGATCAACCCAGCACCCTGTTCGCCAGCCTCGACGATCCCGCCGTCACCGACGTCGGTCTCGAACTCGACCGCAAAGTGGCGAACCTATTGGCGGTGATCGGCGTGAACGCCGCAGCCGCGTTCGCCGAGACCGACGGCGACGGGGCGCCGCGGTGAGCGCCGAGGCCGCTGATGGGCCCATTTACCGCGATGGCGGCTGGATTCGGCAAGATCGCGCCGGCAGGCCTCCAGCCGCTCGGCTCTGATTACGAACCGGCCGAGCACCTGGCGATCGACGTCGGCGGCTGCCAGCAGGAGGGCAGATCCCCCAACCTCAAATCGCGACGAAACCACGGCAGGGTGGGCATCTGTCCATCTTGCGTCCTGCTGTTGGCGGGCTGCGCACGCCCGCTGCATGCCGGGATCGGCGAGTGGGCGGTACGCCGAGAATTTCTCGGGTGTGACCCATCCGCCGGCCGGGATGCTCCGAATAAGTAAAGAGGGACGATCCCGCGGGGAGGTGTTGTGGCAGTAGTGCACAGCAGTGCGGTGGACGCGGCTTGCGAGCAGGTATTCGCCTGGCCCGCGCGTCCCGACCCGTCGCTGCACGTGCTGGTGACCGGCGCCACCGGATACATCGGTGGCCGCCTTGCCCCACGTCTAGTCGAAGCCGGTCACCGGGTCAGGGCACTGGCCCGCAATCCCGACAAAATCAGCGATGTTCCGTGGGCCGCCGACGTGGAAGTCGTTCGCGGTGATCTCACCGACCCGGGATCACTCGATGACGCCTGCCGCGACATCGACGTCATCTACTATCTGGTGCACTCGATGGGCGGCCCCGAAGAATTCATCGAATCCGAGCGCCACAGCGCAGAAAACCTCGCCGCCGCTGCACGGCGCGCCGGCGTCGGGCGCATCGTCTACCTCGGTGGCCTGCATGCGGAATCGGATCGGCTCTCGACGCACCTGCGATCACGCAGCCAGGTCGGGGAAATTCTGCTGAACTCCGGCGTCCCGACGGTTGTGCTGCAGGCCGGGGTGGTGATCGGTTCCGGTTCGGCGTCCTTCGAGATGATCCGGCATCTGACCAACCGGCTGCCGGTGATGACGACACCACGCTGGGTCAACAATCGCATCCAGCCCATCGCCATCCGCGACGTGCTCTACTACCTGCTCGCCGCCGCAACCGCGGCGCTGCCGCACAGCCGCGCCTACGATATCGGCGGCCCTGATGTGCTGCGCTACGGCGAGATGATGCAGATCTACGCCGATGTCGCCGGTCTGGCCCGGCGCAGAATTCTGGTACTGCCTGTTCTCACACCGAAACTCGCCGGGCTGTGGATCGGACTGGTGACCCCGGTACCGCCCCGCATCGGCCGCGCCCTCATCGAATCCCTCAGCACCGACGCCGTGGTCGCCGAGCACGATATCGACGCGATGATCGCGCCGCCACCGGCAGGGGCGACCCGATATCGGGATGCCGTCGCGCTCGCGTTGCGCCGCATCGAGGACGGCGAGGTGGAAACCACCTGGGCCAACGCCTCCGCGACCGCAGCCCCCGCCGACCCGCTGCCGTCTGATCCCAGCTGGGCCGGTGAAGTCATCTACACCGACGACCGCAGCATCGACTGCAACGCCACCGTTGAGCAGGTATGGCAGGTCGTCGAAGGTGTTGGCGGAGAGAATGGTTGGTACTCATTTCCGCTTGCCTGGACGATCCGCGGTTGGCTGGACCGACTCACCGGGGGTGTCGGCCTGGCTCGGGGCCGCCGAAACCCCCACCTCCTGCACACCGGTGACGCCCTCGACTTCTGGCGCGTCGAACGCATCGAGCGCCCGCGCCTATTGAGGCTGCGCGCCGAGATGCGCACCCCCGGTGGCGCCTGGCTGGAATGGCGACTCGAATCACGCCACACGGACATCACCCGTCTGCACCAGCGTGCGATCTTCTTTCCGAAAGGCCTTGCTGGACAGCTCTATTGGTATGCACTACTGCCGTTTCACGGCATCATCTTCACCGGCATGGTCAACAACATCGCCGTTGCCGCCACGCACCGCAGACCGCTCCGTCACCCAGCCGTGGCCGGCGACACGAGCGACACCGGGCGCGTGCCAGATTCCCCGCGCAAGGAGTGCACATGATCACGATGCAGCGTGAGCTGACCACCGATTCGAGACCGGACGCCGTGTTCGCGTACTTGGCCGACTTCACCACGACCGAGCAGTGGGACCCCGGGACGGTCAGGACCGTCCGCATCGCTGGTGACGGCGGTGTGGGAACCCGCTACGCCAACACGTCCCGGTTCGCGGGTCGAACGAGTGACCTTGTCTACGTGGTCACGGGCCTGACACCGGGCCATTCGATCGAACTGCGCGGCGAGAACGCTTCGGTCATCGCCCATGACACCATCACCGTCGCCGCCCACCCCGAGGGTTCGCTGATCACATATTGTGTGAGGTTCGCCTTCCGGGGATGGCTGCGGTGGGCCGAACCGCTGTTGCGTCTGGCGGTGGCCAATCTGCTCGACAAGGGTGTGGAGGGACTTCGCCGAGAACTGTCGCGGATCTGAGAAGGTGCGAAGCACCCGGCCGATGGTGGTGGATGAGGGAATGCATCAATGCCGGTTGATCCACCAGATATGCGTTGACAACGCAGTGGCGAACGCGCACCAGGCGGGAAAGCCGCCAGCGGCGCTGCGCGCTGTTGGCGGACCGCGACCGCGCGGCGGGTCAGGTCGACGCTACTGGCGGTCAGCGCGGCCGCGGTCAGCGCAGCCAGTCCGAGACGGTGGCGATCAACGTCGAGTATTCGTCTGATCTGGTTAGCTCTGACTTGGTTGCGATCATCCACGACGAAGTCGACGGTCTGGGCTGTATGCGGGTTTCGGGTCGATCGAACGAGTTTTCACCGATCCGGATCAGCTTCGTGACCCGGCTGTCCGGCAACGCATAAGGGACTACCTTGACGATCCGTCGGTGTCGCCATTGGTGTTCGAGCGGCTCGCCGAGCGTAACCCCGAGAATGTGAACGAGATTTCTCGGAAACTGTTGAGGCGAAAGCATTTTGACTGGGTCGCTGACGGCGACAGAATGCTGCGCCGACGCAAAGCGGAGTACTTCAGCGAACAGCGACTGCCGTACGTCGTGCCGCTCAGCGAGAAACTGCTGCCGTACGCCCGAGGTGCATGACGTCGGGCGGCGGTCTGGATGTTCCTCGGGTTCTTCGCCTGGTACCGCGGTCTTGCGCTCGGCCCGATGGCACAAGTCAGCCAAACCCAGCTCGTTCAGCCAGTCATGACCATCTACTGGGTGACCGTGCTACTTCACGAACAACTGACCTGGCCAACGGTATTGGGTGGTCTGGTCATCATCGGTTGTGCACTGACCGCCGTCGGTACCCGAGCGGGAAACCGTGACGTTTCAACGAATAAGGAGCCCGCGCACGCAACGCGGTGACGCACGTACGCCGTTCGGATCGACCCTTCCAGTCGGGATGATCTGGGAACCGATCTGAGAAACGCAGTGGGCCAACACGGGGCGGTCGTCGACCTATCCGGCTTGACCGATTGACCGCCCGCACGCTGCCAAGCGAAAATCGAGTAGTGGCCTACGCTATACGCCGCCGCGTTCGCGTGCGAACCTCGATACAGCCCCGGTTCGGGTCCCGGGGACGAAGGGGGTCGCACCGTGGACGTGAGAACCGAGAACGTCGACGTGAGGGCGCGGCCACTGGCGCCGCTGAACCCGTTGCCGTACCGCAGACAAGTCAAGGCGCTTAGGGCTTTTCATACCGGGCTCGAGGTGCTGCGTGACGCGGGCGGTCCGGTGACGCGACTGCGGCTCGCCCCGAAATGGCTCATGCAGCCGGTCGTCGTCGTGACGTCCCCGCAAGGTATGCGCGATGTGCTGGGTAGCGGGACGCACACCGAGAAGTCCCTTGTGCACCGGGAACAACGAGACCTGCTGGGCCCCAACCTGTTCAATCTACCCTATCAGCCCTGGCTGCCGCGCCGTCGCGCTCTCCAGCCGGTGTTCACCAAACAGCGCGTCCACGCTTTCGCCGGCCACATGGCGCAGGCCGCCGACTCGGTGACCGGCACCTGGCGTGATGGCGCCGTGGTCGATCTGGATGCGGAATGTCGCAAGCTGACGCTGCGGGCGCTGGGCCGCGCGGTGCTCGGGCTTGACCTCGACGAACAGGTCGACGCCATCGCCGAACCGCTGACCGTCTCCTTGCGCTACGTGGCCGACCGGTCGCTGCGGCCGGTGCGCGCCCCGAAATGGCTACCCACCCCGGCCCGTCGCCGGGCCGTCGCCGCCAGCGACACCGTCCATCGCATCGCCGACGAGATCCTGCAGGCCTGCCGCGCAGACCCCGGCCGGGAGGCGCCACTCGTGCGTGCCCTCATCGAGGCCACCGATCCCGACACCGGGCGTGCACTGTCCGACGACGAGATCCGCAACGACCTGACCGCGTTCATGTTCGCCGGCCACGACACCACGGCCACGACGCTGGCGTACACCTTGTGGGCCTTGGGCCGCCGCAGTGACATCCAGGACCGCGTGTATGACGAAGTCGCCCAGCTCGGCGATCGGGAGCCGACACCCGAGGACATCCCCCGGCTGGGCTACACGGTCCAGGTGTTACACGAAGCGCTGCGGCTGTGCCCGCCCGCCGCGAGTGTCGGACGGGCGGCGACGCAGGACATCGTGGTCGACGGCTATCGTGTCGAGGCAGGCACGTTGCTGGGCGTCGGCATCTACGCGCTGCACCGTGACCCGGCGCTGTGGGAGCGGCCGCTGGAGTTCGACCCCGACCGCTTCAGCCCGCAGAACGCCAAGAACCGCGACCGTTGGCACTATCTGCCGTTCGGCGCGGGACCGCGCTCGTGCATCGGCGACCACTTCGCCATGCTGGAAGCCACCCTTGCGCTTGCCAGCGTCATCCGGAAGGTCGACATTCGGTCCGTCGAACCGGATTTCCCGATGGCGGTGCCGTTCACCCTGGTTGCCGGTGGCCCGATCCGGGCGCGGGTGGGTGTGCGTCGTGCGGAGGCCGATCGTTACGGTTGAACCGAAAGATGTGGAGGGACAGCGCATGAACGCCGCCGGGACGGCCGTGACGGCTTCGCGACGGCATCCCTTGGATCCGTTGACGGGTGAAGAGATCGAAGCCGCGGCTCGGATCTTCCGACGTGATGCGCCCGAAGTCGCTCGCCCCCGTTTTGTCAGCATCGAAGTTGAGGAACCTCCCAAGCAACTGATTCTCGAGTTGTCGGACGATGAGCAGGTCGACCGCCGAGCGTTCCTGGTGGTCCGTGACGCCGCGACTGGCCAGACTTTCGAGGCCGTGGTCTCGCTGACCGACGGTCGGCTGGTCGTGCTCGACGCTGTCGCTGCGGTGCAGTCCGCGGGGATCGAGGAGGATTTCGCGCTGGTGGAGCGGCTGGTCAAAGAGGATCCGCGGTGGCAGGCCGCGATGCGTACGCGCGGAGTGCAGGACTTCACCCACGTCTTGGTCGACGCGTGGCCCGCGGCGTATCTCGGCGAGCAGGATGCGCCCACCCGCCGGCTGAGCCGCCCGCTCACCTTCGTCGGCTACTCCGCCGAGGAGAATGCCTACGGGCATCCGGTCGAAGGGCTCAGCATTGTGGTGGACCTCGACCGGCGTGAGGTAGTCGAGGTCATCGACCACGGTGTCGTTGATATCCCTTCCACCCCAGCGGAATACACCGAATCGGGAATCCAGGTCCAGGGCAATGTCCCGCGGTTCGCTGGACCACGCACCGACGTTGCACCACTGCAGGTCAGCCAGCCGCAGGGCCCGGGTTTCACTGTCGACGGGCATGAGCTGCGTTGGCAGAAATGGTGCTTGCGGGTCGGCTTCACCCCTCGCGAGGGGCTGGTGCTGCACACCGTCAGTTACGACGACCGTGGGACCGTGCGTTCGATCGCCTACCGGATGTCGATTTCGGAGATGGTGGTGCCCTACGGAGACCCCGCCCCGATCCACGTCTACAAGAGCGCCTTCGACGGCGGCGAAGAAGGCCTCGGCGTGGATGTGAACAGTCTGGAACTGGGCTGTGATTGCCTGGGCGAGGTGCATTATCTGAGCGCCGCGCTCACCGATGCCGACGGGCAGGCTCGGGTGGTCGACAATGCCATCTGCATCCACGAGGAGGACTACGGCGTGCTCTGGAAGCACACCGACTACCGGACCGGGAAGACCGAGGTCCGCCGATCGCGGCGGCTGGCGATCTCGTTCTTCGCCACCATCGCCAACTACGACTACGGGTTCTTTTGGTACTTCTACCAAGACGGCACCATCCAGTGCGAGGTCAAACTGACCGGCATCATGTCGATGGGCGCACACCGCGCGGACGAAAAGCCACGCCACGGAGTGAAATGCGCGCCCGGCCTGTACGCGCCACACCACCAGCACTTCTTCAACGCTCGACTCGACATGGCGGTCGACGGTCAGCGCAACACCGTCGTCGAGGTGGACAGCCACCCGGACCCGGTGGGCCCCGAGAACCCCTATGGAAACGCCTGGCGCGTCACCGCTACACCGCTGGCGCGCGAATCCGAAGCGCAACGCGACATCGATCCTCGATCTGCCCGCTTTTGGACGATCATCAACCACGAGCGCCGCAACCACGTCGGAGAACCCGTCGGCTACGCGTTGCTACCCGGCGACAACGCGTTCCCGATGCTGCACCAGGACGCCCCGGCACTCAACAGGGCAGGCTTCATCAGGCACCACCTGTGGGTGACGAAATACTCTGTACGCGAACGGTTCGCCGCCGGCGACTACCCGTATCAAAGCAGCGGTGGTGCGGGCCTTCCGCAATGGGTTCAACAGGACCGGCCGCTGGTCAACGAGGATGTCGTCGTTTGGTACACCTTCGGCGCTCACCACGTCGCCCGACCCGAAGACTGGCCCGTCATGCCGGTGTCCTACATCGGTTTCCACCTCAAGCCCAGCGGATTCTTCGACGGCAACCCGGCACTTGACCTTCCCGCCCCAACCCCGCACCACGCCTGCGGCACCCGTAACGGGGGCGATACGGCAGGTCAGTAGTACTGGCCGCCCCGCGGTCGACGTCCTGCGCTCATCGATACGTCGCTGCATCGTGGTGAGCAGTTCCCGTGTCGTGAGCCAGAGAGGAGTGCACGTTACGGGTGTTTCGTGCGTCGCTGAACGAGTCCTCGAACTCTTCGATCAACTCGTCCGGCCATGCCACGAGTGTGGCTGCGGGAACCGACAAGTCCGGCTTCCCTCACAGTCTGGTTGGCGCGACCTGGATCGGTGCCGATGTCGCCGAAGTCAGGCGGGGTCCTCGCCCGGCAGTGAGGCTTCCTCCGCGGAATCCACCGCGGCCTCCGATACAGCCTGCGACACCGCATCGGGCAGCTGAGCTACCAGATACTCGGCCAGCCCGCCGATGGTCGGATAGTCGAACACCGCCGTCGCGTTGATGGTGAACGCACCGCCGAACTGACTGTGCAGCCGGTTGCGCAGTTCGATCGCCATCAGCGAATCGGTACCCAGGTCCAGGAACCGGCTCGTCGCGGCCGGCGGCTGCGCAAGCCGCAGGAAGTTCTGCACTTCGCACTGCAGGAACTCGGTCACGAAGCCGGCGCGCTGTGCCGGCGGGATCTCCTGCAGCTGCTTGAGCAGCTCGCTGTCACCGGTCACCTCGCCGGCGGCACTGGGCAGAACCAGGTCGAGGATCGGCGGCCGCGACGTGCCCAGCACCTTGGCGGCACGCACCCAGTTGGCCTTGATGACGGTGGCCTGGCCGGTGCCGTTGGCGACGACCTCGGCCAGCGCCCCCAGCGCCCCCGACGGATCCAGCGGAATCAGGCCCTGCGCACCGATATTCGCGTGCGCTGCCTTCGACGACGCCATGCCTCCCTCGCCCCAAGGCCCGAAGTTGATGCCGGTGGCGGGCAGGCCAGCCGCCCTCCGCGATGCGACCAGGCCGTCGAGCAGTGCGTTGGCCGTCGCGTAGTTGGACTGACCGGGGGAGCCGAACAGACTGGACACCGAGGAGGACACGATGAAGAAGTCCAGGTCGTCGTCCTTCGTCAGCCGGTCCAGATGCATGGCGCCATAGGCCTTGGGCGCCAGGGTCTTCCGGAATCGTTCCACATCCTGCTGGGACAGCAACGCATCGTCGAGCACACCGGCCAGATGCACCAACCCCGCCAGTGGCGGCAACTCCGCGCGAATCCGCTCCAACAACGCCGACACCGAGGACTCCTCGCCCACGTCGGCGGTGAAGACATGGATACGGCACTTGGAGCGCTCGGTGATCTCGTCGATCGCCCGCTGCGCATTCGTGTCGGGCGCGCGCCTGCTGGTCAGCACGATGTCGCCCGCGCCGAGTTGGGCCAGGTGGGACGCCGTGTGCAGACCGATCGCACCGAGACCGCCGGTGATCAGATAGCTCCGATCCGCGCGTGGCTGCAGCGGATTCGGTATCTGACAAACGATCTTGCCGATGTGCCGCGCCTGCTGCATCCGGCGGAACGCGGCCCGAGCCTCGGTCAGCGGATACACCTCGGCGGGCAGCGGCATCCACTCACCCCGGCCCAACCCATCGGACACCTCGGTGAGCAAATTGCGAATCCGATCGGGCTCGGTCAGCATCACGGTGTCCAGCGCGACGATCTCGTAGGTGACATCGGGCCGCGCCTCGGCCATCTGTTCAACCGTCCAGATGTCACGCTTGGCGATCTCGGCGAACCGCCCGCCCTCGGCCGTGGCCCGCAACGTCGCCTCGATGAACCCTTCGCTGGTCAGGCTGTTGAGCACCACGTCCACCCCGACGCCGTCGGTGTCCGCCAAGATCTGATCGGCGAAATCCGTTGTGCGCGAATCGTAGATGTACTTTACGCCCAGCCGTCGCAGTGTCGCACGCTTGAACGTGCTTGCGGTGGCGAACACCTCGGCACCGCACCGCTGGACCATTTGGATCGCCGCCAGCCCGACACCCCCGCTGGCGGCGTGGATGAGCACCTTGTCGCCCGGCCGCAGCGCCGCCCAGTCGAAGGCCAGCCGGACCGTCAGCGCCGCAGCGGGAATCGTCGCCGCCTCCACGGCGCTGATCCCATCCGGGATCGGTGCCAGGAACTGGGCCGGCACATTGAACCGGCTGGCAAATGCCCCCTGCATGGAGCCGTAGACCCGTTGGCCCAGATCGAGTCCGGTGACCCCGTCGCCCAATTGGGTGACGACGCCGGCGAAGTCGCCGCCGATCGGTCCGGGGTCGCCCGGGTAGAGGCCCAGCACGTTGAGCACATCGCGGAAGTTGAGGCCCGCGGCCTCCACCCGCACCTGCACGTAGCCCTTGTCCGGCGCCGGCACGTCCGTCTCGGTCAGCCGCAGGTTGTCGATCGCACCCCGCTCGGTGGGCGCCAGTACGTAGTCACTGCCGCGCGGCACCGTGAGATGCCCGCTGCGCGCCCACGGCAACAACCGCGACGCGAGCAGCTTGCCTTGGCGCACGGCAAGTTCCGGTTCGTCCGCCGGCGTGGCCAGCAGCGTAGCCAGCGCCTGCACGGCCTCCGGTGACCCGTCGCCGTCGACCAGTCGACAGCGCAGCGCGGGTTCCTCATTGATGGTGGTGCGGCCGAATCCCCAGAGCGCGGCCTGCACCGGGTCGACGGGCTCGCCCGATTCTGTGGCGACGGCCCGCTCGGTGACGATCCACAGGCCGCCCGGCAGTTTCACCTGCCCGCCCTGCACGGTGTGCACAGCGGACAACAACTGGGCGATCTCCGACTCCAACCGCTCGGCCTCACCCTCAGAAGCCGAGACCCGCCACACCACACCCGCGAACGGCACACCCCGTTCGGCCGCCTCCGCGAGCACGGGTCCCAACAACCCAGCATCACGGTCGAACGGGATACAGCTCGGGAGCGCAGCAGCCAGCTCGTCGAAGCCGCACACCAGCCAGGTGCCGTCGACGGTTGCGGTCTCCCCAGAGACCGGTACCTCGTGCCAGCCCAGGGTGTACAGCAGCCGGGTGGCGTCGCCGCCGAGGCCGCGCAGCAGCGCCTCCCGGGGTGCGCGTTTGACGGTGAACTCGCGGATTCCGCCCAGCAGCCGGCCATTTCGGTCGACGAAGTCGAGGTCGAACACCTGCGTCTCGCTGTTGAGTTCGCTGGTGTGCCAGCGGGCGCGGCAGTAGAACCGGCGCGGCATCTTCTCGGCCAGCCACACCTGCCCGTACCGCAATGGCAGGAACAGATCGTGGACTCCCTGTTCTGCGGCCAGCAGTGCCGGGAACGCCGGGAAGGCCACCCCGGTGCACAGGTCCATCAGCACCGGATGCATCGGCTCGGTTCCCAGTTGCTCGGCCAGTTCCTCACCGACGCTGATGTCTCCGACCGCCTCGCCGTCGGAGAGCCACAATGATTTCAGCGAACCGGACCAGTTCGGCCCCCACGCCAGCTCCATGTCCGCGAAGGTCTCGAACAGATCCTGCGGACGCATCCGTTCCATCCGCTCGGTCACCGCGTCGACGGGTTCCGCCTCGGGCGCCGACACGTCCGAAACGCCGGTCACGACGGTGCCTTCGGCATTCAGCGACCATTCGGCGTCCCGCTCACCGTACGGACGGCTGTGCACCTGGAAGCGCTGCCCACCGTCTGCGACCGGATGCAGTGTCAGCTGCACCTCACGGGAGCTCTTCTCGGGCAGGATGATCGGCTCGTAGAAGAACACTTCCTTGACGCTCGCCGGCGCACCGACGGCTGCCAGCGCCATCGCGGCATAGGTCGCCCCGGGCACCACGACGGTGCCGTAGATGACGTGGTCGGAAAGCCACGGCTGCGATCTGACCGACAACCTGCTGGTGTACACCGAGTCACCCGAGGCAAGATCCTTGGCATTGCCCAGGATTCCGGACGCCGCAGCGCCGTCGACGGCGATGCCCGAAGACTTGGGCCAGAAGCGTCGACGCTGGAATGGATAGGTAGGCAGTTCCACACGGCGCCCGGAAGCAGGGTGCAGCGCAGCGAAATCGGGCCGGTGACCGCCGACGTAGGCCGCGGCCAGCGCCTCGGCGATCTGACGTCGATCACCAACGCCTTTGCGCATCGAGACGATCGCCCGCGGCGCGGCCAGATGCTCCGGCCAGACCTGCACCGCGGCGCCGGTCAGCACCGGTTGCGGACCGATCTCCATCAACACCGAGCAGCCCAGCGCCGCCACGGTGCGCACGCTTTCGGTGAACTGCACCGGCTGACGCGAATGCCGCCGCCAGTACCCCGCGTCGATCGGGGTCTGGCCGGTGAGGACGGCGCCGGTGCGGTTGCACACCAGCGGCAACGCCGGCGCGGCGAACGTGAACTGCGTGGCGTACGACTCGAATTCGTCGAGCACCGGATCCAGCAGTTCGGAATGGAAGGCGTGGCTGGTCTCCAGCCAGGTGCAGCGGATCGCCTCGTCGCCGAAGCGGGCGACGATCTGCTCGAGATCCTCACCCGGACCCGAGAGGACCGTGTTGGGTCCGTTGTAGGCGCCGACGGACACCCGCGGAAACTCACCGGCGATCTGCTCGACGTGCGTGGGGTCGGTGAACACCGCCACCATCCGGCCGCCGGCGGGCAGGCTGCCGAACAGCCGGCCTCGCTCGGCCATGAGCCGTGCGCCGTCCTCGAGGCTGAACACTCCGGCCACACAGGCAGCCGCGTACTGGCCGACGCTGTGGCCCAGCACCACGTCGGGCTTGATACCCCACGACTGCCACAGCCGGGCCAGCCCCATCTCGACGGCGAACAGTGCCGGCTGCGCAAACGACGTATGCCGCACCGCCTGGCCCGCCTCGGGGTCGTTCGAGAACAATACCTCCAGCAGCGGGCGCGGCAGCATGTCGTCGACCGCTTCCGCGCACCGCGTCACAGTCTCGGCGAAAACCGGCTCGGCGTCGAACAATTCGCGGGCCATCCGCGGATACTGGCTGCCTTGCCCGGTGAACAACCAGGCCGTCGTCGGCCGATTGGTGTGCTCGCCACGCAGGACGCCGGGGCGCTGTCGGTTCTCGGCCAGCTCGGCCATGCCCTGGCGAGCCCCTTCGACCGAATCCACCACCAGCGCTGCCCGGTGCTCGAAGTGCGACCGGCCGGTTCCGGCGGTCAGGCACACCTCGGCGATGTCGACATCCGGGTGGGCGGCCAACCAGGACTCGTAGCGCTGCGCCAGTGCCACCAGTGCTTCCGGCGAGCGCGCCGACAACGTAAGTACGTCGAGCGACCCCGACGACCCCGAAGGCCCCGTCGGTTCCTCGGCGACGACGGGCGGTGCCTCCTCGATCAGCACATGCGCGTTCGTCCCGGTGAACCCGAAGGAACTGACGCCCGCACGCCGCGGCCTGCCGTTGGTGCGCCATGGCGTGGCCTTGTCCACCACGCGAACCGGAAGCGAGTCCCACGGGATGTGCGGCGACGGGTTCTCGAAATGCAGGCTCGCGGGCAGCTGTTCGTGTTGCAGGGACAGCACGACCTTGATCAGACCCGCGGCGCCGGACGCCGACTCGGTGTGGCCGATGTTGGTCTTCACCGATCCCATCAGCAGCGGACGGTCCGCATCACGCGCACCGCCGTATGCGGCCGCCGCGGCCTGCACCTCGATCGGATCACCCAACGGGGTGCCCGTGCCGTGCGCCTCGAGGTAGTCGACGTCTGCGCCCGTCAAGCCGGCGCGGGCCAGCACCGTCCCGATAAGTCGTTGCTGTGCACCACCATTGGGCACCGTCAGGCCACTGGACGCACCGTCCTGGTTCACCGCGCTGCCGGAGATGACCGCCAGCACCCGGTCGCCGTCCCGCTGCGCGTCGCTGAGCCGCTTGAGCACCAGGATGCCGCAGCCTTCACTGCGCACATAGCCGTCGGCCGAGGCGTCGAACGTCTTGCAGCGTCCAACGGGGGAGAGCATCCTCGCCCGGGATGCGGCGATCACCGTCACCGGACTCAGCAGCACGTTCACCCCGCCGGCCAATGCCATGTCGCAGTCACCGGAATGCAGCGCCAGGCAGGCCTGATGGACGGCCACCAACGCCGAACTGCATGCGGTGTCCACCGCCACCGCCGGGCCTTCGAGGCCGAGCGCGAAAGCCACCCGACCGGAAATCGCATTCAGAGCATTGCCGGTGATGAAGTACGGCTCGATCTTGTCGACCGACTCCGAGGACAGCAGGTGCGCGTATTCGTTGGCGGCCACCCCGGTGAAGACGCCGGTTCGGCTGCCGCGCAAGGAGGACGGCCCGTACCCCGCTCTTTCCAAGCCCTCCCACACCGTTTCGAGGATCAGGCGCTGCTGCGGCTCGATCCACACCGCTTCGCGGGGCGAAATGCCGAAGAACTCGGGATCGAACCCGTCAATGCCGTCGAGGAACCCACCGAAGCGCGTGTACGTCTTGCCCGGAGTCTCCGGATCCGGGTCGTAGAACTCGTCGATGTCGAAGCGATCCTCCGGAACCTCTCGGATCGCATCGACGCCGCCGGACAGCACCTCCCAGAACGCTTCCGGATCGGGCGCACCGGGGAAACGGCACGACACCGCGACGATCGCGATCGGTTCGTCGGTACGCGTCGTCACCACCGACGCCGGCGCCGGCCCGGATTTCTGCTCGCTGAGCCCGAGCACGTCACCGAGGAGGTAGTCGGCGGCGTCGGACAGCCGCGGGTGGTCCATCACCAGGGTGACCGGGATTTCCTTGCCCACACCCTGTTCCATGCGGCGCCGCAGTTCGACGGCCATCAGCGAATCCATACCGAGGTCGAAGAAACCCGCATCCTCGCGGATCTCCGCGGGATCCACCCGGGTCACCTCGGCGACCGCGTCGCGCAGATAATCGGTCAGCAGCTTCTTGCGTTGCTGCACCGGCGCATTGGTGAGCCGTTCGACCAACTGGGTCTTCCCGGACGCGGTGACGGGCGCGGACACCGCGGCGGGCACGTCGCGTTCCAACTCGGCCAGGAATCCCCGCCGGCCCGCCTGTTGGTAGAGCGGCAGGAACCGGGCCCAGTCGATCCGGGCTACCACACCCTGGGCCGCCCCGGCCGACACGACATCGGCCAGACCTGCCAGCGCGTCGGAGGGGGACAAGGTCCGGACCCCGCGCTGTTCGAGCCGGGCACGGGACTCGGCGTCGGCCATGCCCGTCGACCAGGGGCCGAAGTTCACGCTGATTCCGCGGACGCCCTGTTCGCGCAGGCGCCAGGCCAGCCCGTCCAGGAACGCATTGGCCGCGCTGTAGGCGGTCTGGCCGTATCCACCCCAGACCGAGGCGATCGAGGAGGTGCTGAGGAAGAAATCCAGGGCGTGAGGTGACGCGTCAAGAGCCGCTTCGCTCAAATGCCAAGCACCCCAGGCCTTTCCGGCGAACACACGATCCACTTCGGTGTCGTCCAGGTTGCTCAGCGGGGTGGTGCCGATCTCGCCCGCGGCGTGGACGATGCCGGCCAGCGGCGGAAGCTCGGCCGCCACGGTGGCAAAAAGGCGTGCGACGTCGTGTGCGTCGGCGACATCGGCAGCGACGGTTCGGACCTCACAACCGTACTGTTCTCCGAGGGCATCGATGCGCCGTTGCGCGGCGTCGCCGGGCGCGCGCCGGCTGGTCAGCACCAGCTGCTTGGCGCCGTGCGCGGCCAGGTATCCGGCGATCTCCAGCCCGATGGACCCGAGACCGCCGGACACCAAATATGTTGCATCGGCGCGCAGTTCCAGCGGCGCGGCACTCGGCGGCCCGGCCCGTCGAACCAGCCGGGGAACATAGATCGCGTCATCGCGCAGCGCGATCTGGTCCTCACCACGCGGTGGGGCCACCGCATGGTCGACGAACCGGGACCATTCCTCGGTGCTACCCGTGGCAAGATCGGCCAGTCCGCCCCACACCTGCGGGAGCTCCAACGCCGCCGCGCGACCGAATCCCCACAGGCAGCTCTGCTCCGGCGACACGGTGTCGGCGTCGCCGACCCGCTGCGCGCCGCGGGTCACGATCCAGATGGGCCTGCGTATCTCGGCGGCCGCCGCGGCACGCAGCAGCCGCCGGGTCTCACCCAAGATTCGGTGCTGCATCCGCAACAGGGACCGCATCGACGGTGCACCGTCGGAGTCCAGCGCCGCGACGTTCACGATCTGCAGCGTCGGATCCTCGGCTGCCGCAGCGCGTAGCGTCTCGGCGAGCCTGTCGGTGTCGGTGTCGGACACCGGCAACTCGACAAAACGGTGCCGTTGGCCGCGTGCGGTCAGCACCTCGACCAGCGGCCTGATCGCTTCGGTGTCGTCGCCCACAAGGATCCAGCCGGCCGCCTCGCCGGAGCCGGCAGTCGTGGATTTCTCCCAGCGCAACTCGTATCGGTCGTCTGCGATCGATTGCGTCGTACGTTCCTGGTTATGTTGTGCCGCAAGCTTGGTCAGCACGTTGAGGGTCTGTTCGTCGCCGTCGAGCAAGGCCACGAGTTCCTCGAGTCGGCCGTCCTCGAGCAGGCGAACCGCCTGCGTCCGTGCCCCGCCGGCACGCTGGGGCTTCGCGGCCCGATCCTGGTTGTCCGAGAACCAGTACTGGCGATGCTCGAACGGATAGGTGGGCAGGTCGAGCTTTCGCGCGTGCGCCTGCCGGAAAGCGGCGAAATCGGGAAGGTGTCCCGAGACATAGGCGTCGGCGACGGCTTCGATGATCTGCCGGGGGTCGGAGGTGTTGCGGCGCAACGACGCGATGGCCCGGGGTGCGGTGGCCGGGTCGGGCCAGGCCCGCAGAGCCGCGGCGGTGAGCACCGGTTGCGGGCCGATCTCGATCAACACCTTGCAGTTCAGCTCGGCCAGGGTGGCCACACTCTTGGCGAACTCGACCGGCTGACGCGCATGACGGCGCCAGTACGCGCCGTCGAGTTTCACGTTCCACCCGAGCGCGGTGCCGGTGCGGTTGTCGATCAGAATCCGCTGTGGCGTATTGAAAGTGAACCGATCCGCATACTCCTCGAACTCGCCGAGGATGGGATCGAGCAGTGCCGAGTGGAAGGCGTGGCTGGTGTCGAGCCAGTCGCACCGGACGCCGTCGGCCGCCAGCCGAGCCACCGCACGCTCCAGATCCGGCGCGAGCCCGGACAATACGGTGTTGGCACCGTTGTAGGCGGCCACCGACAAGGTGGGGAACTCGTCGGTCAGGTTTTCGGCCCGTTCGGCGGCGGTGAACACTGCGGCCATCCGCCCGCCCGCGGGCAGGCTGCCGAAGAGGCGGCCACGCTCGGCCATCAGCAGGGCGCCGTCCTCGAGACTCAACACGCCCGCAACACACGCCGCCGCGTACTGGCCGACGCTATGGCCCACCACCACGTCCGGCTCGAAGCCCCACGACTGCCAGAGCCGGGCCAGGCCCATCTCCACGGCGAACAACGCGGGCTGCGCGTAGGACGTCTGACGCAGCGTCGCCTGGGTATTTTCTCCCGTCGCTTCGCTCGCCTGGATATCGAAGATCACGTCCAGCAACGGCTTTTCGAGAACATCGGCTACCACGGCCGCGCATCGGCGAAGCGTCTCGGCGAACACCGGTTCGGTGTCGAACAGCTCCCTGGCCATGCCGGGGTACTGGCTGCCCTGCCCGGTGAACAGCCACGCCGTCTTGGGTGTGTCGTGAGACTCTGCGCGAACCAGACCCGGAGCGGGGCGGTCGTCCGCGAGCGCGCCGAGCAGGTCCATGGTGGCTTCTCTGGAGTTGACCACCAATGCGGCCCGATGCTCGAGGTGAGCCCGTGCCGCGCCCGCGGTGAAGCTCAGGTCGGCCAGAGTGGCCTCGGGATGCGCGCTCAACCAGTTGCGGTAGTCGTCGGCAAGCTGCACCACGGCGGCGGGTGTACGCGCCGAAAGGGGCACGACGCTGAACCGCTCGACCGGGCCGGGGGTCGCAGCGGCCCGCTCGGGCACCTCCGGTGCCTCTTCGAGGATGACGTGCGCGTTCGTCCCGGCGAACCCGAAGGAGCTGACGCCGGCTATCCGCGGCCGGGGGCGGCGTTCCCAGGCGGTGGGCTCTTCGACGACCTGCACCGCAAGCCGATCCCAGGGAATGTGGGGCGACGGATTCCGGAAATTGAGGTGCTGCGGCAGCAATTCGTTCTCGAGCGACAGGATGACCTTGATGACGCCGGCGATACCCGCCGCCGCTTCCAGGTGTCCGATGTTCGTCTTCACCGAGCCCATCAACAGCGGCCGGCCGGGTTCACGTCCGGCGCCGAGCACCGCACCTGCGGCCTGGGCCTCGATCGGGTCACCCAGCGAGGTACCCGTGCCGTGCGCCTCCAGGTAGTCGATGGCGCTGGCCTCCAGACCGGCGCGTTTCAAAGCATCGGTGATAACCCGTTGCTGGGCAATGCCGTTGGGCACCGTCAAACCGCCCGATGCGCCGTCCTGGTTGACCGCGCTGCCGCGGATCACGGCACGGATCGTGTCACCGTCGCGAACCGCGTCCTCGAGACGCTTGATGACGATGACGCCGCAGCCCTCGCCCCGCACGTAGCCGTCGGCCGCCGCGTCGAATGTCTTGCACCGGCCGTCGGGTGCGAGCATGTGCGCGCTGGAGAACGTGATCATGGTCGCCGGGGTGAGCAGCACGTTCGCGCCGCCGGCCAGTGCGAGGTCACATTCGCCCAGGCGCAGTGCCTGGCAGGCCTGATGGATTGCCACCAGCGACGAACTGCACGCCGTGTCGACGGCGACCGACGGCCCCTGTAGCCCCAGCCGGTAGCTGATCCGTCCGGCGCCCGCGGCGTTCGACGTGCCAATGGCCATATAGGCCTCGATCTCGGGATAGGTCAGCTCGTCGGATGCCATGCCCAGGTAGTCGTGGGTGGCCAGGCCCACGAACACGCCGGTGTTGGTGTCGGCCAGATCGGTCGGTGCGGTGCCGGAATGCTCCACCGCCCGCCATGCCGTCTCGAGCAGGAGCCGGTGCTGCGGGTCCATCAGCCTGACCTCGCGCGTCGACATTCCGAAGAACGGTGCGTCGAATCCCGTCACGTCGTCGACGAAGCCGGCCCGCCGGGTGACCACCTTGCCGGGTGTGCCGGGTTCGGGGTCGAAGAACTCGTCGGCGTCCCAGCGGTCCGTTGGCACGTTGGAGATAGCGTCGCGGCCCTCCCTCAGTACGTCCCAGAAGCTCTCGGCGTCCGGGGCGCCCGGGAAGCGCGCGGCGTAGCCGACGATGGCGAAACGCGGCGGTGAATCGCTCGGACGGTCGGCGGATCCCACGACGTGGTCCTCCTTGTATCGGACAGTCAGGCTGTGACCCGCTGACATCTGTCGCGCATCGGACGCGCGCGCGAATGCCACCTCACCCCCCGTCGGACACTATTTCACGCGCGGCCGCGGCTCGCGCGGCGTTGCTGGCTGTGCGGTCGCCCGTATCGGGCGGCTGCCCACACACCGGGGGTATGTTGGGGCGGCCACGTGTGATGCCGGCCGCGGGCCGGCCAAGCGGGGGGTACGGAAAGGACCACGTCTTGCGCATCGGAAAGATCACGATTGGCGCGCTTGATGAATGGTCGGTGAGTCCGGGGTCGGTCACGTCCTGGCATCCGACAGCCGCGTCCGCCGAGAAGGCGCAGCGGGCGCCGGCGAGCTCCGTGCCGATCAGCCACATGCAGGGCCAGCACCTTCGTAACTACAGCGAACGGACGTCCGCAGGACTGAACTTCTCCCGGCAGATCATCGCCAGCTGCGAGGTGGCCGGCCAATGCGACATCGCCGCCATGGATCGCGCCGTCAATGCATATCTACGACGGCACGACACATTTCGCAGCTGGTTCGAACAGACCGGTGACGGGGAGTTCGTCCGGCACGCCATCGAGGATCCGGCCGATATCGAATTCACGCCGATCGATCAGGGCGCCATGACGGCTGAGGAAATTCATGCGCACGTCGTGGCCATTCCGAGTCCGTTGGAGTGGGGCTGCTTCACCTTCGGGGTCGTTCAGAACGACGGGTTTTTCACGTTTTTTGCCGCCATCGATCACGTACACGGGGACGCGACGTTGATCGGCACGACGATGCTGGAAGCCAACGGAATGTATTCGGCGCTCAGTGGCGGGGGCCCGGCGCTCATCCTTCCCGATGCCGGCAGCTTCGATGATTTCTGTGTCCGCGAGCGGGAACACACATCCGCGTTGACGCTCGATTCCCCGGGCGTACGCGCCTGGATCGAATTCGCTGAGAACAACAACGACGGCTTTCCCGAGTTTCCGCTGCCACTGGGCGACCCGAACACCTCCACCAGCAGCGACATGACCTCGATGGTCCTGATGGACGTCGCGCAGACGGAACGCTTCGAATCGGCCTGCACCGCGGCAGGCGCACGCTTCGTCGGTGGCTTATTCGCTTGCCTGGGCCTCGTCGAGCACGAATTCACCGGTGCGCTCACGTATTACGGGCTCACCCCGAGGGATTCCCGCACCGCCGGCGACAATTTCATGACGCAGGGGTGGTTTACCGGCCTGATCCCCATCACCGTCCCGGTAGCGGCGACCTCATTCAGCGACGCCGCCTGGGCGGCGCAGGCCGCTTTCGATTCGAGCCTGGACATGTCGAGAGTTCCGTACTACCGCGTGCTGGAATTGGCCCCGTGGCTGAACTGGCCCCGGCCGAACTTTCCGGTCTCGAATTTCCTGCACGGTGGCGCCGCCCCGCTCAACGCGATCCTCGCCGCGGCTGACATGGGCCTCGCGAACAACATCGGGATTTACCCCGACGGGCGTTTCTCCTACCAGTTGACGATCTACATATTCCGTTACGGGGAGGGGACGGTCATGGCGATCATGCACCCCGACAATCCGGTTGCCCGGAAATCGGTCACCCGATACATCGAGGCGATGAGGTCGGTGTCCGCACGGGTCGCCCACAGCGGGCATTGGGGACGGGTCGCATAGGCGAGGACAGTTCGATGGGCAGACTTTCTGCGTTCCGCGATTTGGGGGCCGGGTTGGTATGCGACGGCTAGCCGAGGTGGTGGCGCGCTGGCCCTGGGCGGTGATCGGGATCTGGGTCGCGTTGGCGGTTGCGCTGCCGCTGGCGTTCCCGTCGCTGGCCGAGATGTCCCAGCGGCATCCGCTCGCGATCCTGCCCAGCGACGCGCCGTCGAGCGTCGCCGCCAAGAAGATGACCGAGGCGTTTCACGAATCGGGCAACGACGACCTCCTGTTGGTGGCGCTGATCAACGAGAACGGGCTGGGCCCCGCTGACGAGGCGGTGTACCGCAAGCTCGTGGACGCGCTGCGCGACAACACGACGGACGTCGTGAGCGTGCAGGATTTCGTCAGCACGCCCCAACTGCGCCAGTTCCTGACCAGTGAGGACAAGACGACCTGGGTGCTTCCCGTGGGTCTGGCGGGGGAGTTGGGCACGCCGCGGTCCTTCGAGTCGTTCAACCGCGTGGCCGACATCGTCGAGCACACCGTCCCGCAACAGCAAGGCCCGCTGGAGGTGCATCTCACCGGTCCGGCGGCCACGGTCGCCGACCTCACGGTTGCGGGTCAGCGGGACCGCCTGCCGATCGAGATCGCTATCGCCGTCCTGGTTCTCGGTGTGCTGCTGGTGGTCTACCGCAACCCGGTCACGATGATGCTCCCGTTGGTGACGATCGGGTCGTCCCTGCTGATTGCGCAGGCGCTGGTGGCGGCGTATTCGATGCTGACCGGGTCGGGCGTGTCGAACCAGTCCGTCATCTTCCTGAGCGCGATCATGGCAGGCGCGGGAACGGATTACGCGGTCTTCCTGATCAGCCGATATCACGACTATCTGCGCTCGGGTGCGGATTCCGACGAGGCGGTCAAGGCGGCGATGGTCTCGATCGGGAAGGTGATCAGCGCTTCGGCGGCCACGGTGGGCATCACCTTCCTTCTCCTGAGCTTCGCCAAGATGGGCGTGTTCAAAACGGTCGGTGTGTCATCGGCGATCGGGATCGGCGTCGCCTACCTCGCCGGGCTTACCCTGTTGCCCGCGATCCTGGTGCTTGCGGGCCCGCGCGGCTGGGTGAACCCACGGCGCGAACTGACCGCCCAGTTCTGGCGCCGTTCGGGTATCCGCATCGTGCGCAACCCGGTGCGCCACCTGGTGGCCAGCCTGCTGCTGTTGAACCTGCTCGCCAGCGTCGCGATCTTCGCGCAGTACAACTATGACGACCGCAAGGCAGTGGCGGCCTCGGCGCCGAGTTCGGTCGGGTACGCCGCGCTGGAGCGACATTTTCCGATCAGCCAGTCCATTCCCGAATACATCCTCATCCAGTCGCCGCATGATCTGCGCACCCCGCGTGCCCTCGCCGACCTGGAGCAGCTCGCTTCGCGTGTCGCCCAGTTGCCCGACGTCGGTCTCGTCAGCGGCATCACCCGGCCCCTGGGCGAGGTGCCGCCCGAATTCAGGGCCACCTATCAGGCGGGTCTTGTCGGTTCCCGGCTGGCCGACGGCTCCACCCAGATCGGCCAGCGCACCGGCGACCTGAATCGGCTGACGGCCGGGGCCAACACGGTGGCCGACAGCCTCGCCGACGTGCGCAGCCAGGTCAACAAGATCGCGCCGAGTATCCAGAGCCTGCTCAACGCGCTCACCTCGGTGCGAACCCAATATGGTGGCGACAAGCTGGTGCGCGACGTCGACACCGCCGCCAAGCTCGTCGACGGGATCAACGAGCTCGGCAATTCGATGGGTGTGAACTTCTCCGCCGTGAGGGATGTGTTCGCCTGGATCGGGCCGGTCCTGACGGCGCTGCAGGGCAACCAGGTATGCGACGCCGATCCCTCGTGCGCCGCGACCCGTCAACAGTTCGAGCGGCTCGCCGCCGCGCGTAACGACGGAAGTCTCAACCAGATCAACGATGCCGCCCAGCAGCTGCAGGGTTTCGGTGGCGGACAGACGCTGACCGCGTCGGTGAACAAGCTCAACCGCGCACTGGCGACGGTCGCGGATGCCGTCCAGACCATGGGGCTGAACAGGCCCGGCGGCGCGCAGGCGGGCCTGTCCGAGCTGCGCCAAGGCGCCGACCGGCTGGCCGGCGGGAGCCAGCAGGTAGCCGCCGGCGTCGACGAGCTCGTCGAGCAGGTCAAGGTGATCGCCGCCGGACTCGACGAGGCATCGGTATTCCTGCTGAACATGAAGAGCAACGCTGCCGATCCGTCGCAGGCCGGGTTCAACATCCCCGAACAGGTGCTGGGTCTGCCGGATTTCCAGAAGGCAGCCCAGGCGTTCATCTCGCCGGACGGCCACTCCGTGCGATACCTGGTGCAAACCAAACTCAACCCGTTCAGCTCCGAGGCGATGGATCAGGTCAATCAGATCGGCGACGTCGCTCGGGGCGCTCAGCCCAACACCGCACTGGCCGACGCCACCGTCTCGATGGGCGGGTTTCCCGCCGCGCTGCGCGACACGCGTGACTACTACCAGCAGGACATCCGGTTCATCATCATCGCGACGCTGATCGTCGTCCTGCTGACGCTGATGGCGCTGCTGCGTGCGATCGTCGCGCCGCTGTATCTCGTCGGGTCCGTGGTGATTTCGTATTTCGCGGCGATCGGCATCGGCGTGCTGGTGTTCCAAATCCTGCTCGGCCAGCAGTTGCACTGGAGCGTGCCCCCGTTGGCCTTCGTGGTGCTGATCGCCGTGGGCGCCGACTACAACATGCTTTTCGTGTCGCGGATGCGCGACGAGTCGCCGCACAGCGTCCGTCACGGGATCATCCGTACCCTGAGCACGACCGGCGGCGTGATCACCGCGGCGGGTCTGATCTTCGCCGCTTCGATGGCCGGTCTGTTGTTCTCCAGCATCGGCATCGTGATCCAGGGCGGTTTCGTGATCGGGGTGGGAATTCTGCTGGACACCTTCGTGGTGCGCACCGTCACGGTGCCGGCGATAGCGGCGCTGGTCGGGCGGGCGAACTGGTGGCCATCGCGGGTGGACGCGACCCGGTCGTCCCCGACGTCCCGGTCATCCCCGTCGGCGGCCCTGTCTTCGGGCGAAACCGCCGGACCGGTGGGTTAGCGCACGCCCGTGATGTATGTGAGACTACGAAACGACGCACAGCGGTCAGGAGTAGGGATGAAGAAGCTCCGCGCAGGACTTGCGGTGCTGGTAACTGCCGGTGTCACAGGTGCTTTCGGCGTCGGCCCTGCGATCGCCGACGAAACCCGGCCCCCGGCGCCGCCTGCCCCCGCTCCGCCGCCCCTGGTGCCGGCCGACACCGGCACCGCATACGCGTTGGGCGGCGCCCACGTTCTCGGCATCCCCTATGACGAGTACATCCGCATGACCGGCGAGGACTGGTTCCCGGGCATGAAGCGGACGAAGGTCGACTATCCGGCCGGACAGGTCCAGGGGCACACCCTCGAACGCTTGCTTCCCGGCATCGGCGCATTGGGCGAGGAGATCTATCCCGGCCTGGGGCTCGACGGCCCCAGCATCGGCGAGTCGGTCGACGAGGGCGAGGGAAACCTCATCGCCGCCATCCGCAACGGCGGCCCCGGACGGGCGATGGGATTGTCCGAGGGAGCGCTGGTGCTCAACGCCGTCAAGGCGCAGCTCGCCAACGACCCGGCGGCACCGCCGCCGGACCAACTGAAGTTCGCGACGTTCGGCGACCCCATCGCCATACACCCCTTCGGCGAGAGTTTCCTCACCCAGATGTTCCCCGTTGGCAGCGTCGTGCCCTCGATGGACTACCGCATACCGGCTCCGGTCGAAAGCCAGTACCACACCGACCAGTTCGTCTCCGCCTACGACAGCATCGCCGACTTCCCCGACCGCCCCGACAACCTGTTCGCGCTCGCCAACTCGATCGCGGGTCTGGCCACCGGCCACACCGCGGTGGCGTTCACCAACCCGAGCATGGTGCCACCGCAGAACATCAGGACGACCGTCAACTCCAAGGGTGCGACGACGACGACGTACCTGATTCCCGAGGAGCACCTTCCGCTTGTGCTGCCCTTCAAGTACCTCGGGTACGACAAGGACACGCTGAATCGTCTCGACGCGATACTGCTGCCCCGGGTGAATGCGGGCTACTCACGCAACGACGACCCGGCGACCGCTCCGGTCCAGGTGGATCCGGTGCACGGCTTCGATCCGCTCGAGGTCACCGCACCGGCGAACGAGGCGACGTTCGGCGGCGGCACCGATCCGATGTCGGAGCTCGTCAACGTCGTCCTGTCCACGTTCGCCACCGGCCCGCGCTGACACCGCCGATGTCCCCGTCCACCGTTCTCTCGATGCTGCATGGACGTGCCAGCCTGCGTCCCGACGACGCGGCCTTCACGTTCACCGATTACACCGTGCCGACGGGGACCTCCGAGACGCTCACCTGGTCACAACTGTCGCGCCGGACGTGGAATCTGGCGCGTGAACTCAGCATGCGTGCGTCGGTCGGTGACAGGGCGGTGATCCTGGCTCCGCAGAGCCTGGACTACATCGTGGCTTTCCTGGGAGCCATGCAGGCAGGACTCATCGCTGTGCCGCTGCCACTGCCGCATCGCGGTGCGAACGACGAGCGGGTGGGCGCGGTCCTGGCCGACACGTCGCCGTCGGTCGTCCTCACCACCTCGGGGGTTGCCGGAGACGTCGGTGACTATGTCGACCAGTCGCGGCTGGACACCGCACCCAAGATCGTCGAAATCGACAGGTTGGATCTGGACGCCCGCGAACACTTCGGTGGATCGGGGGGCGGATCGGGCGGCGGATCGGGTATCGAGATCGCCGACGCGCCCAGCATCGCGTATCTGCAATACAGCTCGGGTTCGACCCGAACGCCGACCGGGGTCATGCTGTCCCATCGCAACCTCGAGGTGAATTTTGCCCAGTTGATGCGCAGCTACTTCGCGGATTCGGGCATCACCGTTCCCCAGGACACCACGATGGTGTCCTGGCTGCCCTTCTATCACGACATGGGTTTGGTACTCGGCGTCTGCGCCCCGATCCTCGGTGGCTTTCACGCGGTGCTGACCAGCCCGGTGGCGTTCCTGGAACGGCCGGCCCGCTGGATGCGGGCTCTCGCCGAGAATCCGCACGCGTGGTCGTCGGCGCCCAACTTTGCGTTTGATCTGGCCACCCGGAAGACCGAGGACAGCGACCTGGCCGGGCTGGACCTCGGCGGGGTGCTCGGCATCATCAGCGGTGCCGAGCGGGTCGAGTCGGCGACGTTGCGGCGCTTCGTTGACCGGTTCTCGCACTTCAACTTTCGCGACCACATGATCCGTCCGTCGTACGGTTTGGCGGAGGCGACCGTCTTCGTGACGAGCGGTACCTGGAGCGAATCGTCGCCGGCCGCCCACTTCGGCACCGACGAGTTGTCAGCGGGCCGCGTGGTGCGGCGCGCAACCGCAACCGCAACCGGCACGGCAGCTGGGCAAACCACTGCGCTTGTGAAATACAAGGTGCCGCAATCACCTACGCTGCGGATCGTCGACAGCGACACCTGCCGTGCGTGCCCATCGGGGTTGGTCGGCGAGATCTGGGTGCACGGCGCCAACGTCGCCGACGGCTACTGGCGTAAACCGCCGGAACAGCAGCGGTGCTTCGGCGCGACGCTGGTCGACCCGTCGCCAGGCACGCCGGACGGACCCTGGCTGAGAACCGGTGACCTGGGTTTCATCTCCGAGGGTGAGTTGTTCATCGTCGGCCGCATCAAGGATCTGCTGATCATCCGTGGCCGCAACTACTATCCCGAGGACATCGAGGCGACGGTCCAGGAAATCACCCGCGGCCGGGTTGCGGCGATATCGGTCACCGCTAACGGCGCTGACAGCACCGAGAAGCTGGTCACCGTCATCGAGGTCAAGAAGGCGGGTGACTCCACCGAGCCGGCGCACCGGCTCAGCGAGATCAAGAGCGAAGTCACCGCCGCGATATCGAATGTGCACGGCCTGTACGTCGGGGATCTCGTCCTGGTGCCTGCGGGGTCGATCCCGACCACGACGAGCGGGAAGATTCGCCGCGCCGCGTGCGTCGAGCAGTACCGGCAGAGCCAGTTCGTCCGGTTGGACGCCTAGCTGTCTCTCCCACCGTCAGAGCCCAACCAACCCCGCGCCGAGTAGCACGCAACCGACGACGACCAACAGGACGGTGACCGCGCGGCGGCGCCGGGACCGTAGCCAATCCTGCAGCGCCGCCAGCGTTTCGCGGGTGCGGGCGGGAGCCACCAGGTAGCAGATCAGCGGGATCTCCACGAATGCGAACGCCACCATATTGAACATCAACAGGGCTCCGACCTGGACTGTCGCCGCGACACCGGAGGCGGCGATGAGCGCCAGTACGGCCAGATAGTCGACCGATGGCAGCGCGATGCCCAGGCCCGCGACGCCAGCCGTCCACAGTGAATGGCCGTAGAGCAGTTGTCGGGCCCGCATTGCGAGCGGTGCGAATACCCGTGCAGCCGGGCCCGTCGATTCGCCGCCGCGTCGATCCAGCAGGCCCGTTGCCAGCACCGCGGCGTAGCCCAGCAGTAGCGCACCGATGACGATCTGCACCCTGGGGAGGGTGAAATGGGCCGACCTCATGGCCGGTCGCAGGACGAACAGCACGACGATGCCCACCGTGATGCCCATCGCGAAGCCGCCGGTGAGGAAGGCGAGCAACTGCAGAAGGGGGCGGGGCCGGTTGATCATCAGGACCGTCGCCCCCATCCGGAACGGTTCCAGGCTGACGGCAACAGCCATCATGAGGAGCGTGAACCACATGACGGCTAGTGCGCCCCGCGCGGCACACGCACCATGATCATCGCCGTCAGACCTACCGCCAGCACGAGGCCCAGTCCAGCCAACCCGGCCCGCTCGGCATCGAACGCGTCGATGAAGGTGAAGAACATCCACGGCGCCAGGAACGACGCCGCCCGCCCGGTTGTGGTGTATAGGCCGAATGCCACCCCTTCCTTGCCTTCCGCAGACAGTTGCAGCATCAGTGCCCGGGCGGAAGCCATGGTCGGGCCGATGAACAGACACAGCAGCAGGCCGCAAATCCAGAACGCTTGCGGTCCGGATGATGCCAGCAGGGCCAGTCCGACACCGATCATCGCGGTGAGTGACCCCGTGATGACACGCTTGGAACCCACCGCGTCGTCGAGTCGGCCTCCAAGGAAGGCCCCAATTGCGGCGACGGTGCTTGCGCAGACGCCGAACACCAGCACGTCGGCGGGCGACAGCCCGTAGACGCCGACGCCGAGCACCGCGCCGAAGGTGAACACACCCGTCAGTCCGTCCCTGAACACCGCACTGGCCAACAGGTAGTAGATGACGTTGCGGTCGCGGCGCCATTCGCCCTTCAGCTCATCCCACAGCGCACGATAGGCGCCGAGGAACCCGACCTGAGGGTGCTCCTCGACGGGGGCATGCGCGCGTGCGGAGATCAGCAGTGGCCAGGCGAACAGCGCCATCCAGCCCGCGACGAGCAACATCGACGCCCGCACGTTGTCGCCGTCGTGCGCCCCGATTTCCAGTAGACCGCGGGTGTCGCCGTCACCCTGGATGAAGCCGGCGTACACGATCATCAGCAGCAGCACGCTGCCCAGAAATCCGGCGGCCAATCCCAGCCCGGAGACTCGTCCCGAGTTCTCCTCGGTCGACACCTGCCTGAGCATGGCGTTGTACGGCACGGTCGCCAGGTCGCTGCACGCTGCGGTGCACGCGAGCAGCGCCAGGCCAGGTAGCAAGTAGTGATAGTCGGCCCGGATCAGGCTCATCGCCGCCGTCAGCGCCACTACCAGGCCCGTGAGGACGGTGAGGGCCGTGCGGCGTCGGTTCGGTGCGTTCACCCAAACACCGGTCGCCGGCGCCAGCAGCGCGACGGACAGCCCGGCAATCGTCAGCGCTTGACCGAGCCAGCTTGCGGGCGTGCTGGAGCCGGGCAGCCCCGAACCGACTTGCTCGGTGAGGTAGACGGAGAAGACGAACGTGACGACGACGGCGTTCACGCCCGTCGCGCCGCAGTCCCACAGTGCCCATGCCGCCACGCCGGACCGCGGGGCGGTGTGGGGGTCCGCGCCGCGGCTGCTCATGGCTGTCTCGTCCTCACTCACCAGCATCGACTCCGGCGTGATTGCTACCCGTGTGCCACAAGATATCTCGGGAAGTGGCCGTGCGCTGCCGGGCGGGTCTCCTTGGCGGGAGGGAGCGTTCGTCGGCGAGTCGTGTACGTGGATGCCACTATCTGGCGGTGGATCTCGACCGCAGCCCGACGCGCTCGCTCGCCATCTCGCTCACGTTGTTCGTGCCAATGGGAGGCCGAGGCGCGTCGGTTCAAACGGAGTTAGACATCACCGCGGGACGCGCAGCCCTCCGCCGGTGTCCGCGGGTGCCGGTGCGCCGATGTCGTCGAGATCGACCGCCCTGCGGTCCGGAGCGAATGACACGGCGATCATGGCGATCACGGTGGTGCCGATCGCGAACAGGATCACCGGCCACAGGCTGCCGCCCGACCACAGCAACAGCGTGCTGGCCAGCACGGGCGTGAAGCTCGACAACAGGATCGCCGCCATCTGATAGCCGATCGAGATGCCTGAGTACCGCACCGCGGTCGGGAACAGCTCGCAGTAGAGCGCGGGCAGCTGCGCGTAGACCATGGCGTGCCCCAGTCCCATGAAGAGCATGGTTCCCGCGATGATCGCCCACGTCTGGCCGGTCTGCAGCAACAGGAAGATCGGTGCCGCGGTGGCGACGATGCACGCGCCGCCGATCAGGAAACTGCGGGGGCGACCGATGGCATCGGAGAGCCGTCCGTACACCGGGATCATGGCGATGTTGGCCGCGGCACCGATCATCGACGCGATCAGGCCGATACCCCGTGAGACGCCGAGGTTGGCGGTGACGTAGCTCAGCGCGAAAGTGGTGAACAGGTAATAGTTTCCGGCCTCTGCGAACCGGCCGAAGATGGCGATCAGCAGCGCACGGCGATGCTCTCGCACGAGAACGAGGAACGGCGCCTTCTGCTCTTCCGCAACCGCCTCCTGGCGCGCCTTCTCTGCGAGAAACGTCGGACTTTCCAGGGCCCGCAACCGGATGAAGAATCCCACCGCGGTGAGCGGGATGCTCAGCAAGAACGGTATCCGCCAACCCCATTGAGTGAATTCATCGCCGGAGACGGTGGTCGCCAGAATGATGGCCGCAGAGCCGAGCAGCAGCCCCGCGGACACCCCGATCTGCGGCCAGGAGCCGAAGTAGCCGCGGCGGGCGCGTGGGGCGCTTTCCACGGCGATGATCGCCGCGCCGCCCCATTCACCGCCGACCGCAAAGCCCTGCGCAAGGCGTAGCAGGCACAGCACGATGGGTGCGGCGAGACCGATCTGGTCGTACGTCGGCAGCAGCCCGATGAGCGCGGTCGCCACCGTCATCACCGAAAAGGTAAGGATGAGTGTGGATTTCCTGCCGATCCGGTCGCCGAGATGACCGGCGACCACAGCGCCCAGTGGCCGGGCCAGGAACCCGACGCCGAACGACGCGAGGGCGGCGATCTGGCCGATACCCGGCTCGAACTGCGGGAAGAACAGCGTGCCGAACACCAGCGCGGCTGTCGTTCCGTAGATGGTGTACTCGTACCATTCGACGATGGCCCCGATGGTTCCTGACTGCAGCGAGCGTTTCGCCGCAGTGCGGTCGTGATCGCGGGTTGGTGAACTCATGAACATCTCCTCGGGCAGGTTGATACGGCCGGCGAACTGCTGACAGTGGCCGGTGTGAACGGATGAATTAGTCTGTGGGTGAAGCGATCCCGACGTACATGGTCTCGAGGTACTCCTCGATTCCCTCGACGCCGCCCTCGCGGCCGAGGCCGGATTGCTTCACACCGCCGAAGGGTGCGGCCGGGTTCGACACGATGCCGGTGTTGACGCCGAGCATGCCGGTCTCCAGCCGTTCCGTCAGCCGGATTGTTCGGCCCAGGTCGCGGGTGTACACGTAGGCCGCCAACCCGAACGGTGTCGCGTTGGCGGCCTCGATCGCTTCGTCCTCGGTGCGAAAGACGGTGATCGGGGCGACCGGACCGAAGATCTCCTCGGTGAGCAGCCGGGCCGATGCGGGGATTCCGGTGAGCACCGTCGGCTGATAGAAATACCCGTCCCCGGCGACGGGAGCACCTCCGGTGAGTACCGACGCGCCGCGCTGGACGGCGTCGTCCACAAGGGATTGCACCTTCTCCCGGCTGCGCTCGTTGATCAGCGGCCCGATCTCGACGCCGTCCTCGGTTCCCCGGCCGACCATCTTCGCGGCGAAGCGTTCGGCGAGCGCAGCGGCGAACGCATCGGCGACGGACTCGTGGACGATGAACCGGTTGGCGGCCGTGCACGCTTCGCCGGCGTTTCGGAGTTTCGCGGCGAGCGCGCCTTCGACGGCGGCGTCGAGGTCGGCGTCGTCGAACACGAGGAACGGTGCGTTTCCGCCCAGCTCCATCGAGGTGCGCAGCACGGTGTCCGACGCCTGCTTCAACAGGGTGCGGCCGACTTCGGTTGAGCCGGTGAAGGACAGCTTTCGCAGCCGCGGATCGCCGAGCAACGGTGCGGTGGTCGCCGCGGCGGAGGAGGTGGTGACGACGTTGAGGACGCCGGGCGGCAGTCCGGCATCCGTAAGCACCTGCGCGAGCAGCAGCGCGGTCAGCGGTGTGAGATCGGCGGGCTTGACGATCATGGTGCAGCCTGCGGCGATGGCCGGCGCGACCTTACGGGTGACCATGGCAAGGGGAAAGTTCCACGGTGTGATCAGCAGGCAGGGCCCGACAGGTCTTTTGGTGATCAGTAGGCGAGAGCCGCCGTCGGGCGCGGTCGCGTAGCGTCCGTCGATCCTGGCTGCCTCTTCACTGAACCAGCGCAGGAATTCCGCGCCGTAGCGAACCTCGCCCGCGGACTCGGACAGCGACTTGCCCATCTCGAGTGTCATCAGCAGCGCGAAGTCGTCGGCGCGGGCATGAACGGCGTCGAAGGCGCGGCGCAGGATCTCCCCACGTGTCCGCGGCGCCGTCGCGGCCCAGTCGCGCTGCGCGGTGACCGCGGCGTCGAGTGCGTCCGCGGCATCGGCGGCCCCGGCGTCGGCCACCGTCGTCAAGGTGGACCCGGTGGCCGGGTCGGTGACAGAAAACCTTGCACCCGAACGACTCTCACGCCATTGACCGCCGATCAGCAGTCCTGTCGGCACGATGTCGAGCAGGCGGTTTTCCTCGATATGTCTTGTCGTCATCGGGTGGTTTCCTTCTCGAAGAGGATGATCTGCCGAATCGCTTCGCCGTCGGCAAGGTGGTCCATAGCGGAGTTGATCTCGTCGAGGCCGATGGTCGACGAAATCAGTGACTCCACCGGCAGGCGGCCCTCACGCCACAGCTGCGCGTACATCGGAATGTCGCGCGCGGGTACCGCCGACCCCAGGTAGCTGCCCACGATGACGCGTGCCTCGGCCGTCAGGGTCAGCGGTGAGACCGTGCTGGTGTCTTGCGGCGCCGGTAGGCCAACGGTCACCGTGGTACCGCCGACGTCGGTGACCGCCAATGCGGTTTCGAAGGCACGCGAGTTGCCCGCCGCCTCGATGACCACCTGTGCTCTGAGTCCGGCCGCGATCGCCTCGGCAGGCTCGAAAGCGGCATCGGCGCCGAGTTCGAGAGCCCGTTGGCGCTTTGACTCGACGGCATCGATACCGATGACCTTTCCCCGCCCCAGCGACACGGCGGTGATCAATGCCGCCATGCCCACACCGCCGAGGCCGACGACGACCACAGTGTCACCCTGTTGCGGGTTGCCAGCGTTGATGACCGCCCCGCCGCCGGTGAGCACGGCACACCCGAGCACCGCGGCGACGTGAGGCGGCACGTCGTCGTCGACGGCGACGACTGAACGCCGGTCCACCACAGCGTGATCGGCGAACGCCGACACGCCGAGGTGATGGCTCACCGGCCGCCCATCGTGGTGCAGCCGGCGCCCGCCGCCCAACAGTTCACCGGCGGTGTTGGAAGCCGAACCCGGTGTGCACGGCAGGCGCCCGTCGGTCCGACAGTTCGCGCACTCACCGCAGCGAGGCAGGAAGGACATCACCACGCGGCGGCCCACCGGCAGATCGTCGACACCCTCGCCGACCCGGACCACGCGGCCGGCGGCTTCGTGGCCGAGGACCATCGGCACGGGGCGAGATCGTGTTCCGTTGACTACCGAGAGGTCGGAGTGACACAGCCCGGCCGCCTCGATCTTGACCAGCACCTCGCCGGGACCGGGCTCGTCAAGGTCGAGCGCGACCAGCTTCACGGGCCGGGAATCGGC
The DNA here is from genome assembly GCF_044223235.1 of Mycobacterium sp. Taxonomy (GTDB): domain Bacteria; phylum Actinomycetota; class Actinomycetes; order Mycobacteriales; family Mycobacteriaceae; genus Mycobacterium. The sequence goes on along the minus strand of NZ_JBGAME010000012.1, from coordinate 3,151 downwards.
AAAGGGGCGCGGGCTGCCCGGCTCCGACAGCACGGCACCGCAGATCCTCATCGGGTGCTCCCGGCGCTGTCGTCGGGAATGCACGCAGCGCGTGACATCGGGGCGGGAATCTGAGTTGTCATGTGTACCGCTAACCTCCGTTTGTTTGTGTGGTGACACACAGGATGCGGTCGGCGCGATGTGGAAGCTATATGCGAAGATGCCATAATCAGAGTTTCAAAATGTGATACCGACACACTCTGCGCCGACACCGCGCCCTCGAAGGAGGTTGATGAAGGCCCTGCGTGAACCGGCCAGCGACGAAGTCCGCCGGGTTATCCGCCAGTGCGGCGAGGACCTCACCAGCGTCCGCGAACGCCACGTCATCCTGCGCGGAATCGTTCGCCGAGCCCGGCTGCTCGTCGGCACCGACATGGCTTACCTGAGCATCAACGACCTGGCCGACGGCGAGACCTATATCGCGTACAGCGAAGGCATCGAGACCGGGGAATACCGCAACATCAGGATGCCCCTGGGCACAGGCGTACTCGGCGCGGTTGCCGCGGGTAACCGGCCGGTCCAGACCTCGGCATACCTCTCCGACCCCGAGATGAACCATCTTCCCGAAATCGACGAGATCGTGCGGCTGGAGGGGGTTGAGGCGATCCTGGGGGTGCCGGTCCGCAATGCGGGGCGTGTGGTCGCCGCGCTGCTGGTCGCTCATCGAGAGTCGGCACGGTTCTCCGACACCACAATCGAGGCGCTCAGCGACATCGCCACCTGTGCCGGAGTCGCTTTCGAACAGATCCGGCTCAACCGCGAACTCAACGCCGTACAGGCAGAGGTTCTCAGCACCCAATCGACAACCCGCAGGCGCCACCATGAACTGGAATCGCTGCTACGTCTCGATGACCGGCTGACGTCGGCATTGATCGCTTCGACAGGGCTCCCTGGTCTCGTCGACGTCCTCGTGGAGACCGCGGGCGGCCCGGTCGGCGTCTACTCGCCATCGGGCGAATTCCTCGGCGGCACTGAGCTTATCGACGGCAGGATACTTCGTTCGCCGGAGCTCAGCGTGAAGGTCGCGGTGTCGCAACGCACACAGGGGGCAACGGTCGCCGATGGCGCCGACGGTGCCCTCCTGCTGATGGCCGCGGCGGCGGGGGAGGAACACATCGCCACGCTGGTGGGTGCTGAAACTCCCTCGATGCGAGCGGCTCTCGGCCGCGCCGCCGTGTTCGTGACCACCGTGCTCTTGTTCGAGCGAAGTATCGCCGAAGCCGACAGCCGCGCGCAGGCAGAGTTGATCGAGGACTTGATCGTTGCCGACGAACGCGGACGCCAAGCCCTTCTCAACCGGCTCAAGGCACTCGGTGTCGATGGCGAACGCGGGTTGACGATCGCGGTGTGCCAGGCCGATGGCGACGTGCGCAATCCCGCTACGCAATCGGCTTTGCGCGAGGCGCTTTCGGCAACGCCTGCGGTGATATCGCCGCATGCGGGACATGTTTGCATCGTCACCGCTGCACATGCCGAGCCGCAGGGTCAGCTCGGCGGCCGTGTTCACCGCGCCCTTCTCAGGCGCGGCGCGCATGCCAGGATCGGCACGGCCACTGCTTCTTTCATCGGTGACGTCGCAACGGCGCACCGGGAGGCCGAGGCTGTCGTCGACGCCCTGCGCGCGTTGGGGCGCGAACACGGTCATGCAGACGCGCTCGGTCTCGGGATCGCCGGAATGCTCACCGCCAATCGCGACGCGAGATGGGTCGACAGCCTCATCGCGCGGGTTCTGGGACCGGTCCTGGAGTACGACGTACGCAATCACACCCAGTTGTGCTTCACCGCATGGCAGTACCTCGAACACGGCGGACGGCTCGCCGACGTCTCACGGATCCTGCACGTCCACGCCAACACCGTCCGTCAGCGAGCCGACAGACTGGACACCCTTCTGGGCGAGACCTGGCGGCGCCCGCCGGACAGCGTGGACGTGCACTTCGCGCTGCGGTTGTGGCGTCTCCGGCAGCCCTGACGCGTTGCCTGATCTGCTCCTCGCGTCCGCGGCGGCTGGGCGACGAGTAGATCAGTGCGGGCCCGCCCGGCGAAACGAACCCTCGGGTCGTGTCGCAGGGAACCGACGATCTCTAGCCGACCGGTTGACCTGCGGCGAGTGCCTTCACATCGGCGACGTGAATCGGCTTTCCGCCGATGCCCCAATCGCCTCCCAGGACCTCCTCGATCACCACCCAGGTGACCGGCCGCATGTTCTCACCCTCGACCTCGACCAGGACGTCGGTGACCTTCCGCACGATGTCTTGCTTCTGCTCCGCGGAGAACAACGCCCTGGATGACTTTCACGTTGACGAATGGCATTTCGTTCACCCTTCTCTGGGTTCTGTTGCCGGCCGAGGCGAATGGTCGGCAGGTTTGGCGACACGCGGGTTGAGTGTCGCTGTGGACAGTGGATGTCCCTCGTGCACATCGTCTTCTGTGCACAGCGCCGATTCGTGGCCCCGTGACGATCAGGAACTGCAGTCCGGGCAGGAGTCGGCGCGCGATCGGCGCCGCCTCGAGCACTCGACGTAACAAGGGCTCGCCGACGGCGGTTCCGCCGACGGTGACCACGCACAGCCGTTGGTGCGGTGTGAGGCCAGTTGTGCCGCGAATATTTCTGCCATCCCGTGGATCGTCGAAAGTCGTTTGCCAGCGGCAGAGTTCGACGTCCGGGCGGGTGATCTTCAGCCCGCACGCGGGGGCGATGGCAACGATGCCGAGGGCTCGATCGGGATGTGCGGCGGCCAGGTGGACGGCCCAGGTGGCTCCGCAGGAGAAGCCGACCAGCACCGCTCGCTCGGTCTCCGTGGCGTCGAGAACAGCGAGGGCGTCGGCCGCGAACTCTCGATCGGCGAACGCCGCGGCGCCCCGCGGTCGGCTGGACAGGCCCGCGCCGCGCCCGTCGAAGGGGATGACCCGATAGTGCCGGACCAGGAACGCCACCTGCGCCTTCCAGAACCGCGACGGCACGACGGACCAGGTCGGCAGCAGCATGTCCGTCGTGGCGGCGCCACCGTAGACGTCGAAGTGCAGCGCGACGCCTTCGCGCCGCGCTGCACCCGAGCGGTCCGGTAGGCGGGCGGGCCGCTGTTCGGCCTTCACTCACCGATCGTCGCCGATC
>NZ_JBGAME010000011.1:0-135901 GCF_044223235.1 Mycobacterium sp. | reverse complement strand
CCGACCCGCATCAGCCAGGCCACCACGGTCAGGCCGGTGCCCGGCCGCAGCCCCGGTAGCTGATCGGCGGCGTGCATGGCGGCCGGGACCAGCGTGGAGGCGCCGAGACCGGCCGCGGCGAAACCGGCGATGGTACCCGGCACGCTGGGAAACGCCAGCGCACACCCCATGCCTGCGGCGGCGATGAATCCGCCGACGCGGGCCACCGCCCGCTCCCCGAACCGGTCCACCATCCGATCGCCGACCAGCCGTCCGACGAACATCGAACCCGCCAGCGCGATGTAGCCGAAGGCCGCCACCGCGGCGGGTGCGCCGACGCTGGTCTGCAGGTACAGCGTCGCCCACGAACTGCCGGCGTCCTCGATGAACGCCCCCGCGGTCGCGATCGCCACCAGTGCGGCCAGCAGCGCGTAGACCCGCACACCCGAGCCCGCGCCGTCGCCGCCCCGGGCGGCCGGATGGTCGTCATGGTCGTCGCCGGGCAGCAGGTACGGGTAGGCGGCCAGCACCACCGCGCTGAACAGCACCGCCACGATGCCCAGGTGGGTGGCCCGCGGAATGTGCAGCGCGATCGCGGCGGCGCCCATCCCACCGCCGAGGACGGCCCCGGCCGCCCACACCGCGTGGAACGAGTTGATGATCGACCGGCCGTAGTTGCGCTGCACCCGCAGGCCGTGCGCGTTCTGCGCCACGTCGGTGACCGCGTCGCCGGCGCCGGCGGCGAACAGCGCGGCCGCGAGGGCGGCCGGCGCGGACGCCAGCCCGGCGAGGAAAACGAACACCGCGATGATGACGGTGCCCGCCACCGCCACCCGCGACGAGCGGAACCGGCGGATCAGCGCGGCCGCCGCCAGCCCCGCCACCAACGCGCCGGCGGAGAACGCCGCCACGGACACGCCGTAGACCACGTTCGACAACTGCAGGTCGGCCTTGATCTCCGGGTACCGGGGCAGCAGGTTGGCAAAGATCGCGCCGTTGGTCAGGAACAGCGCGCCGACCGCGACGCGGGACCGGCGGTCGCGCGTGGTGACGGGTGCGAGTTGTCCGGCGGGCATCGTCGGCGACCTTACCCAAGCGGCCGCCACGACGATTTCCGTCGTGTTTCCGCCCGGCCGCCACACACCGCCGCGGCGAGTGGCACGCTATGGCGATGCTTACCCAAACCGATTCCAGCACCGACGAGTTGGTCGGACTCTTCCCGCCCGGAACCCGTCTGGACAGCGACGGCACCCTGGTGGTCGGCGGCTGCCGGCTCGATGACCTGGCCGAGCAGTTCGGCACGCCGGCGATCATCGTCGCCGAGGACGCCCTGCGTCAGCGCGCCCGCGACTATCTGGCCGCCTTCCACAGTCGCTGGCCGCGCGCCGACGTGGCGTTCGCGTCGAAATCCTTCCCGTGCACCGCGGTGCAGCGGGTCATGGTCGAGGAGGGTCTGCACCTGGACGTGGCCGGCGGCGGCGAGATCGTGACCGCGATCAGGGCCGGTGCCGATCCGGCCCGGCTGGTCCTGCACGGCAACGCCAAGACCGACGAGGAGCTCCAGCTGGCGGTCGACAACGGCCTCGGCCTGGTGGTGGTGGACAACTTCGACGACATCGACCGGCTGGAGCGGATCGTGCCGGCCGGCCGCCAGCAGGCCTGTCTGGTCCGGGTCATCCCGGGCATCGAGGCCGAGACCCATGCCTCGCAGGCCACCGGGCACGCCGGCTCCAAGTTCGGGCTGATGCCGGACGCCGCCCGCGAGGCGATCGCCCGCATCGAGCGCAGCGCCAAGATGCGGCTGGACGGCGTGCACACCCACGTCGGGTCGCAGCTGCTCAACGTCGAACAGCTGGCCGCGGCGGTGGCGCCGATCGCCAAGCTGGGCACCTTCGAGGTGTACGACCTCGGTGGCGGGCTGGGTTCCCGCTACACCTACGCCGAGCATGCACCCAGCCTGGACGCCTACGCCGACGCGATGATGGAGCAGGCCAGGGCCTTGTTGCCGAGCGGCAGCCGGATCATCGTGGAACCGGGCCGCAGCATGGTGGCCGCCAGTGGCTGCACCATCTACCGGGTGACCACCATCAAACGCGGTCAGATCGTGCACGTCGCGGTCGACGGCGGCATGGGCGACAACCTCGACGTGGCGTTGACCGGGCAGCGGTTCGAGGCGACCATCGCCGACCGGGTCGGCGGCGGTGAGACGGTGACCGTGGTCGGGCGGCACTGCGAGTCCGGTGACGTCCTGGTCGACGGCGTTGCGCTGCGCGAACCGGCGGTCGGCGACCTGTTGGCGGTGCCGGTCACCGGCGCGTACTGCTACACCATGTCCAATCAGTACAACGGCGCCCGGCGGGTGCCGGTGGTGTTCGCCAGCGATGGCAACGCCCGGCTGGTGGTGCGGCGCGACACCTGGGAGGACCTGCTCAGCCGCGACGTCGGCTGAGCGTCCGGCAAGATTGGCGCCATGTCAGAATCTGCGGCGCCCGCGGCCGCCCTGGTCGAACTGGCGCACCGCTACGGCGTCGCAACCGAATTCTGGGATTGGACGGGTCGGCATGTCGCCGTCCCGGAGTCCACATTGGTGGACGTGCTCGCTGCGCTCGGCGTGCCGGCCGCCACCGCCGCCGACCGCAGCGCCGCGCTGACCGCCCACGACCGGGACTACTGGGCGCGTTCGCTGCCGCCGATGGTGGTGGGCCGGGCCGGCGCCGCGGCGCCGTTCTGGGTGCACGTCACCCACGGCGATCCGGCGCAGGTCTGGGTCCAGCTGGAGGACGGCGGGGTGCGGTCCGGCCTGCGTCAGCTCGACAACAACCGCCCGCCGTACGACCTGGACGGCCGCTGGATCGGCGAGGCGACCTTCGAACTGCCGGCCGACCTGCCGCTGGGCTATCACCGACTGCACCTGCGGGTCGGTTCCTTCACCACCAGCACCGCGGTGATCGTCTCGCCCGCCTCGGTGGCGGTACCCGCACGGCTGGGCGCCCGGCGGGCGTGGGGCCTGGCCACCCAGCTGTACAGCGTGCGGTCCCGGCGGTCGTGGGGCATCGGGGACCTGACGGATCTGACCGACCTGGCGGTGTGGTCCGCGGCGCGGCACGGGGCGGGTTTCGTCCTGGTCAACCCGCTGCACGCGGACGCGCCGACGGCGCCGATGGAACCCTCGCCGTACCTGCCGACGTCGCGCCGGTTCTTCAATCCGATGTATCTGCGGGTGGAGGCCGTCCCGGAGTTCGCCTACGTCGGCAAGCGGAGGCGGATCGGCAAGGCGCAGGCGGCGGCGCAGCACCGGGCCGACCGGCGCGAGCTGGTGGACCGCGACGCGGCGTGGCGGGTGAAACGCGCCGCGCTGGCGGCGGTGTACCGGGTGGAGCGCTCCGCCGGCCGCGAGTTGGCCTACCAGGCGTTCCGGGCCCGCGAGGGCCGCAGCCTGGACGACTTCGCGGTGTGGTGTGCGCTGGCCGAGAAGTACGGCGCGAACTGGCACACCTGGCCGCAGCCGGTGCGGCATCCGGCCGGCCCGGCCGTCGCCGAGTTCGCCGCCGAGCACGCCGACGCGGTCGACTTCCATCGCTGGCTGCAGTGGCAGCTCGACGACCAGCTCACCGCCGCGCAGTCGGCCGCGATCGGCGCGGGCATGAGCCTGGGCATCATGCACGACCTGGCGGTCGGCGTGCATCCGGACGGTGCCGACGCGTGGGCGCTGCAGGATGTGCTGGCGCTGGGTGTCGCCGCCGGCGCTCCGCCGGACGAGTTCAACCAGCTGGGCCAGGACTGGTCGCAGCCCCCATGGCGGCCCGATCAGCTCGCCCAGCTGGCGTACGAACCGTTCCGGGCCCTGGTCAACGCGATGCTGCGGCATGCGGGCGGGATCCGCATCGACCACATCATCGGGCTGTTCCGGCTGTGGTGGATCCCGCAGGGCGCGCTGCCGACGGCGGGCACCTACGTGCGCTATGACCACGAAGCGATGATCGGCATCGTCGCGCTGGAGGCCCACCGGGCCGGTGCGGTCGTCGTCGGCGAGGACCTCGGCACGGTCGAACCGTGGGTGCGCGACTACCTGCGCGAACGCGGCGTGTTCGGCACCTCCATCCTGTGGTTCGAGTACGACCACCATGGATCCGGCGGGCCGCTGGAGGCCTGGCGGTGGCGCGAGTACTGCCTGTCGTCGGTCACCACCCATGACCTGCCGCCGACTGCCGGCTACCTGGCCGGGGAACACGTCCGGCTGCGGGAGGAGCTGGGTCTGCTCACCCGCCCGGCCGAGCAGGAGCTGGCCGACGACCAAGCGGCGCAAGCCGCCTGGCTGGCCGAGTTGCGCCGGTCCGGTGCACTCGACCCCGGCGCCCCCGGCGACGAGACCCCCGACGCCGTCGTTGCGGCTCTGTACCGCTACCTGGGGCGCACTCCGTCGAAGCTGCTGGCGCTCGCGCTGGTCGACGCGGTCGGCGAGCGGCGGGCCCAGAACCAGCCGGGCACCACCGACGAGTACCCGAACTGGCGGGTCCCGCTCGGCGGCCCCGACGGCCGCACGCTGCTGCTCGAGGACGTGTTCGCCGACCCGGGTGCGGCTGCCCTCGCCGAGGTGATGCGCGCCGCCGTGACCAGCACCCGGGAGTGACCAGAGAGTGGTCTGTAACGCCCGGCGACTGTTTACCGGTTTCACTTTTGTTACCGCTGCGATATGTTCGCACCGCTACCACAACCGACGGAGGTCGACGTGAAGAAGCTCCTCGTACTCGGGGCCGGCATCGCCGCCGCCGGCTCGGCCGTGGTGATCGGCACGGGTGTGGCCAGCTCGCAGCCGGTGGACATGTCCTCCTACAACGTCGTCGGTGAGCCTTACATGAAGGCGATCGCGATCCTGAAGAGCCAGGGCGTGACAACCCAGTTCGGCGGCTCATTCGGCAGCGTGCTGCCGCAGTCCCAGTGCCTGGTCAACTCCCAGAAGGTGACCAAGAACGGCAAGATGGTGCTGATGCTGGACTGCTCGCAGGACGCCGCCGACCAGCTCAAGGACTCGGCAATTCCCGGTGCCCCGTCGATCGGCTCGAACGGCGTCACCACGGTCACGCCGACCCCCGTCGTCCCGATCGCCGGCGCTCCCGGCGCGGGCACCCCGCCGCCGGCCTGACGTCCCGGAACCGCTCGCGTCTGTAGCGGGCGGCGGCCCTTCAGGCGGCGCGGGCGCCGACCGACCTTCAGTACTATTCCGCGCATGCCGTTGAGCGAGGGCGCGACGTTCGCCGGTTACACCGTCATCCGGCTTCTGGGCTCCGGCGGCATGGGCGAGGTCTATCTGGCGCAGCACCCGCGGCTGCCCCGCCGCGACGCGCTGAAGGTGTTGCCGCGGACGGTCTCCGCCGACCCCGAATACCGGGAGCGGTTTCACCGCGAGGCCGACATCGCGGCGACCCTGTGGCATCCGCACATCGTCGGCGTGCACGACCGCGGTGAAGACAACGGTCAGCTCTGGATCTCGATGGACTACGTCGAGGGCACCGACGCGGGCCGCTTGCTGCGCGAACGCCATCCCGGCGGGCTGCCCCGCGATGAGGCCGCCGCGATCATCTCCGCGGTGGCCGCGGCGCTGGACTACGCGCATCAGCGAAACCTGCTGCACCGCGACGTCAAACCCGCCAACATCCTGCTGGCCGAACCGGAGTCGGCCGATCAGCGAGTCATGCTCGCCGATTTCGGCATCGCCCGGTGGGCCGACGACGTCAGCGGGTTGACCGCCACCAACATGACGGTGGGCACCCTGGCCTACGCGTCCCCCGAGCAGCTGATGGGGGACAGTCTGGATGGCCGATCTGACCAATACGCGTTGGCCGCCACCGCTTTTCACCTGTTGACGGGTTCCCCTCCGTTCCAGCACAGCAACCCGGCTGTGGTGATCAGCCAGCACCTCAACGCCGCGCCCCCGCTGGTCGGGGATCGTCGTCCCGAACTGGCGGCACTGGATCCCGTGCTGGCCAAGGCGCTGGCCAAGGAACCCGGCGACCGTTACGAACACTGCGTCGACTTCGCCAGGGCGCTCTCACCCCACTCGCCTCGATCCCAATTCGACGTGGACGACGCGACGGCCGAGACCCGGCTGGCCACTGCCGCGACACCGCGCACCCCGGACGACAGCAGGCGCCCGCTGCTGCGCGCCGGGGTCCTTGTTCCGGTGGTGCTGGCGGTGCTGTTGATCGTGGCGGTCGTGGTGGCGATCACCGAGTTCCGCCGGGCCGACGACGAGCGTGCGGCACCGCCCGCAGCGCAGGCGACCACCACGACCGCCGCGACGACCGCCGCGACGAACACCACGACCGCCGCGACGACCGCCTCCACGACTTCCAGTCCGGCGCCACCGCCCACCGCGACCGAGGTCGAGACGGCAACCGAGGCCGAAACGGTCGAGCCCACCGAAACCCAGACTGCTACCGCCGCCGAGGCTGCCCCCGCCGCCGCGGTGATCGGGGCAGGCTGCTCGCCGGTGGGAAGCACCGCCACCACCGCCAGCGGCACCACCGCGTACTGCTCGGTCCTGCAATCCACCGGGTCGTCGATCTGGTCGACCATCCAGGGCACCGTTCCCGAGCCCACCGTCACCGCCGCACCCACCGACGACGTGCTGCCGCCCGAGCAGGAGACGCCGGTGCGGGTGTGCATGCAGCAGACCGGGCTGACCCGGCGTGAATGCCGGGAGGCGATCCGGCTGAGCAACCGCGCCGACGGACCCCTATCCTGACGGACCGCAGCGCCGCATCAGCTCGTCGAGGATGGGGCGCTGTCCCTTCAGCAGCTTCGTCCGGGCGGCGGGCAACGGAAACCACGCCACCCGGTCGATCTCGGGGAACTCCCGCATGGTGCCCGAGCCCTTCGGCCATTCCAGCGTGAACGTGTTGCTGTGGGTGTCCACCAGATCGAGGTCGCCGCGGACGGCGAACACCGTCACGATCTTGCCGCTGGGTTGTTTGACCGGACCCAGGTCGAGACGGGGTCCGGTCGGCGGCTCCTTGCCGAGCTCCTCACGGAATTCGCGCTGCGCCACCTCCCAAGGATTCTCCCCGTCGGTGTACTCCCCCTTGGGGATCGACCATGCGCCGTCGTCCTTACGTGCCCAGAACGGGCCGCCCGGATGGCCGATGAGGACCTCGACGACGCCGTCGGTCACCCGGTACAACAACAGCCCCGCGCTCCGTGCCGGCACGGCACGATTCTGTCAGTGCCGGGCGTCGATGTCGCACAGCGCGACGCAGTCAGCTCAACGAGTCGACTGCGTGGGCAATCGCTTCGACAGCTGCGCAGATGACGGACTCCGACAGGGAGAAGCTGGCGCGGAAGTGATCTCGGTATCCGTAGGCCGAGCCCGCGATGACGACGACGCCTGCGCGGTCCAGCAGGTGCTGCGCCACCTCGACGTCCGAGGCGAGTGTCGTACCGCTCGATGTCGTCGTTCCGATCAGTCGATTGACCACAAGCCGAACGGCGTTCAAGCCACGTTACAATCCGATGCGCCGATGCGCTGACCGTGCGGCGGCCGTCACCCGTCAGCTCATCGCCACGCCTGACCGGCCGGGGTGCTTCTCTGCGCCGCGTCCACAGTGGATGCTGGTGGCATGGCGCCGCCTCGGGGTTGGGATCCGTTCCGTCCGCTCGACATGCTGACCTCGTTGTGGTCGACGGCGGCGGTCGGGCCGGTCAGCAATGGCGCGGCGGTGGCCTACCGCACGGTGTTCACCCAGCTGCGCCGCCTGGTCGTCGGCCGCACGCTGACGATCCGGCTCGACGACGGCGACCTGACGCTGAACGTCACCGAATTCGACTCCCGCCTCGACCTCGCCTCGTTGTCCGTCGGCCAGCTCAACGACGTCCAAATCGCCGCCAGCGACATCGAATGGAACGACACCCGGTTCGAGCGGGCCACGGCGGTCCTGCACAACGTGCATGTGCGGCCGTCCGCGCCGCCGGTGCTGGTGGCCGCACCGGTCGATCTGACGCTGGACATCCAGTCGACGGCCCTCGACGAGCTCATCCGGTGGGCGGTCCCCCGGCTGTCTGCCGACATCGGCGCCGACGGGATCCCCCGGGTGCGCCTGGCCGGCCGGCCAGGCTGGGGCAACCTGGAGGTCGACGCCACCATCGACGGTTCCACCCTGTGGCTGCGGCCCCACGGCCTGACACTGCGCCGATCCCGCCTCGGCCTGCCGACGCGGATGCCGGCCTACCCGCTGCGGTTGCCCCCGCTACCCTCCGGCCTCACCCTGACCGGTCTCACCTTCCAATCCGGCCAGATGTCGATCAGCGGCACGCTGCGAGAGTTCCGGCAGCCGATTCCGCGCAAGGTGCTCGACGACCTCCTCAATCAGCTCAGCGGGATGGGAACCCTGAACCTCAGCCGGTTGCCCCGGGTGCTGTAACCAGCTGTGGCCGGCGGGTGCCGTTAGAGTCACCGTCGTGCGGTACACCCGCTATGTCGCGCTGGGAGACAGCCAAACCGAGGGCCTGTGGGACGGCGACGACGTGGCAGGTCTGGTCGGGTTCGCCGACCGGCTGGCCGGGCTCGTCGATGCACACCACCCGGGCCTGGTGTACGCCAACCTCGCGGTGCGCGGCAGGCGGATCAGGGATGTGCTCGACGAACAACTCCCCCGCGCCCTGCCGATGAGCCCGGATCTGATCACGCTGTGCGTCGGGATGAACGACGTGACCCGTCCTGGCCGAACGTTCGACGCGGCGCTGGCGGACCTCGACCTCCTCTATGAACGGCTGGCCCGGACCGGCGCGACCGTCGTCACCACCACGTTCCCCGACATCGCGCGGATCCTCCCGGTCGGCAGACTGCTGGCCGCCCGGGTGGAGCAGATCAACGACGCGATCACCGCCGCGGCGGGCAGGCACGGCTTCCGGCTGGTCGACCTCTACCGCGCACCCTCGATGACCGAACCCGACACCTGGAGTCCCGATCGGGTACACGGCTCCACCAAGGGCCACCTGCTGTTCGCCGCCGCCGCGGCCGAGGCCATCGGCCTGCCCGGCAGCAACCACGACTGGGCCAACGTGTCCGGCGCACCGGCACGGGTGTCCCTGCGCTCGCGGGCGCACTCCCAGCTGCTCTGGACGCAGAACATGCTCATGCCGTGGCTCTGGCGCCACACCAGCGGGCACTCCGTCGGCGATGGGCGCACCGCGCGCCGACCGGTGCCCCGCAGCGTGCGTGCCGCAGCGACGGCCAGCGACAGCTCCGGCGCGCCGATGCTCTAGCCGGCCCCGGCGGCATCGGAGCTCGTACGCTGACACGATGGCGAAACCACCGCGCGGACGGGACGCTCTGACCCCGCACTTCGAGGACGTCCAGGCCCATTACGACCTGTCCGACGAGTTCTTCCGGCTCTTTCTCGACCCGACCCAGACCTACAGCTGTGCCTACTTCGAGCGCGACGACATGACACTCGAGGAGGCCCAGCTCGCCAAGATCGACCTCGCGCTCGGGAAGCTGGGACTGCAGCCGGGGATGACGCTGCTCGACATCGGCTGCGGCTGGGGTTCCACGTTGATGCGGGCCCTGGAGACCTACGACGTCGACGTGGTCGGGCTGACCCTGAGCCGCAATCAGTCCGAGCACGTCGGGCGGCGGCTCGCGCAGTCCGAGAGCGGGCGCGGCAAGCGCGTCCTGCTGCAGGGCTGGGAGCAGTTCGACGAGCCCGTCGACCGGATCGTGTCGATCGGCGCGTTCGAGCACTTCGGCCACGAGCGATACGACGACTTCTTCGCGATGGCGCACCGGGTGCTGCCCGAGGACGGGGTGATGCTGCTGCACACCATCACCGGCCTGCACCCGACGGAGATGGTCGAGCGCGGGATGCCGCTGTCGTTCGAGTTCGCCCGGTTCATCAGGTTCATCGTCACCGAGATCTTCCCCGGTGGACGGCTGCCGTCCATCCCGATGGTGTCCGAACGCGCCGAGGCCGGCGGCTTCACCGTCGAGCGGGTGCAGTCGCTTCAACCGCACTACGCCCGGACCCTCGACATCTGGGCGGCGGCGCTGCAGTCACGCAAGCAGGACGCCATCGAGATCCAGTCGGAGGAGGTCTACGAGCGGTACATGAAGTACCTCACCGGCTGCGCCGACCTGTTCCGGGTCGGCTACATCGACGTCAACCAGTTCACCCTGCGCGCCCAGTAATCCCTACGCTCAGATACCCGACCACGCCGCGTCGAGCCGTTCGGCGACGTCGATCACCTGCGCCTCCAACGCCTGCGGGCTGTCGATCTCACCGGCCACATGCGCGGCGATGAACCGCTTGATCTCGCCGTCGACCCCGCCGATGATGCGCACCACCTCGGCCCGCAGCGATTTGGACGTCACGTGGATGGAGATGTCCGACGGTCGGGGTTTCTTCACGTCCAGGATGAGCAGCAGCGGCTCGGCGGCGCGGGCGGTGGCTCGCAGGGCGATGTCGCCGAACACGACGAAGCGGGGTCGGTCGATGCGCAGATCCACCACCATGTCGATCTCGAGCGGGATTCGGATGGTGAACGTGATCATCTCGCCGATGTGACGGGTGACCCGGGGCGGCTGGATCGTCACGTTGGCGGTGACCTTGGCGAGCTTGCCGGGGCCCTGCGCGATGGGGCCGATGGTGAACGCATCGCCCGCGATCGCGCCGATCGCGTCGCCGACGCGTTCTTCGGTCACTGCAACCTCGAAGAACCGTCGTCCGAACTCCTCATAGGTCACGTACTGGTGGTCAGGCATGGTTCTGATACGTTCTCACGCCGCGCGGCCGCAGCATGGCAACCCGGCCGAAACCCCACGACGCGGGCCGTATCCGCCCGTGGTTTTCCGGCCTGCACCGGCACGGGCACACTGGTAGCTACCCTGGTGTCACAGGGCGCCAGAAGGAGGACGGCATGGCTAATGGCGGGGCTAACGGCGGACCGTTTGGTTTCGATCCCGACGACTTCGACCGGGTTGCCCGCGAGGCGGGCGAAGGGCTGCGTGAAGCGCTCGACGGGATCAGCCGGATGTTCTCGAATTCGGGTGACCGGGCGGGGTGGGGCACGTTGTTCGACGAGTTCTCCCGACGCTCCCGCCCGCGGCCGGAGACCACCGGCGAGACCGGTGACGGGGTGTGGGCGATCTACACGGTGGATTCCGACGGCGGCGCCCACATCGAACAGGTGTATCCCACGGAGCTGGACGCGCTGCGGGCGAACAAGTCCAACACCGACCCGTCCCGCAAAGTCCGGTTCCTGCCGTACGGCATTGCCGTGAGCGTCCTCGACGCCCCGCAGTCCCACACCGATTCCGGCCACCCGGAATAGGTACCCGAGGTACCGGGAAAGACGAGGTACCGGGAAAGCAGACTTCGCTGCCGCTGCACCCGTTACGCTCAGGCCGGCGGGTCTGCCGGACCCGCCCGAGGCCACCTATCCGGTCGACCCTGGGGATGGCAGATGATTCGCGAACTGTTGCTCGCCGGTGCGCTTACCGCGGCGGTGGTCGGTCTCGCCCCGGCCGCGACGGCCCAGCCCCCGATGTACCCCGACGACCCGGGCCGCTATTCCACCGACGTACCCGGCATGAGCTACGACGCCCACCTCGGGGGGCCGTGCACCAGCTGGCAGACCAACGTGTTCGGGCGCGGACCCGGCGGCGAGGCACTGCAGTGCCGCTGGATACCCAACCAGTGGCCCCCGATCTACACCGGTTTCTGGGTTGCCTCCTATCCGCTGTACGGGGTCAAAGACGTCGGCGCGCCGTGCCCGGGTCCGCAGGCCGCCGCCCAGTCCCCCGACGGCAGGCCGATGCTGTGCCTCGGGGCGCGAGGCTGGCAACCGGGCATCCTCACCGGCACCGGCTTCCACCCGGCCTGATCAGCACAGACGGCTGGTTGGCACCGGCCAAACCGGACAGACGCCCCGTTATCGACCGCCGAGCGGGGGTGCGACACATTTATCCGCAGCCGAGGTGATCGTGTATTGAATCGTCGGCCTGCTGGTTGTGCCGTGGTGCGGGTGGTGATCTGGTTGGCGGTGTTGTTCGCTGTGTCGTCGGGCAGTTGCGGCGGGAGCCCGTGGGTCGCGGTGAGGAGGGTTTCGATATCGCCGGCATCGAGGTCGGCCAACCTGCCGGTCAGCGAGGCCGGGAGGTGGAGCGCCGGTTAGCTGTCCGGGTGTGCGGCTTTCTTGTCGGGCGCCATTGGTGCCCGACAAGCCCCGGGGCGCTCGGCTCCCCGCCGCATCGGTTGTCATCCGCTGTCCTGTTCGTCCACTTCGTCCTCGTTGTCGGCGTCCTCCCTTTTGTCGTCGTTGCCGTTGTCGTTGCCGTTGCCCTGCTTGTTGTCGTTGTTGGCGAGCGCGAGGAGGCGTTCGGGGTGGTGGAGGTGGTTGATGCGGTGTTGGCCGGTGTCGAGGTGGGGTGGGGGGGTCCATTCGATGAGGCCGTCGTCGCGGGTGTGGGTGGTCCATGCGGTGGTTTCGATGAGCCGGTTGTCCGGGCCGCAGGCCAGGGTGAGGTCGTCGATGTTGGTGTGCCCGTCGGTGGCCCAGCCGGTGACGTGGTGGGCCTGGGTGTAGTAGCCGCCGGTGGTGCAGCCGGGTTTGGTGCAGCCGCGGTCGCGGGCCAGTAACACGAGGCGCTGCCCGGCCGACGCCAATCGTTTGGTGCGGCCGAGGTAGAGCGGGATCTGGCGGTGGTTGTCGAACACCACCAGGCATTGGTAGGCGTGGCTGGCCAGGCGCACCACGTCGCGCATCGACACCACGCTGCCCCCGGCGGTCAGCGCGTAGCCGGTCACCCCGGCAGGGCGCAGCGCCCCGCTGGCCGCTGATTCGAGTTCTTGCAGGGTGGTGGTGATGATGATGGTGGCGGGCAGCCCGTTGTGCTGGCCGAGCTGTCCCGACGCCAGCAGGGCGCGGCCCATGGCGGTCAACGCGTCGTGGTGGCGTTGGGCGGTGGTGCGGATGTCGCGGCGGACCTGTTCCTCGGAGGGTTGCCCAGCCACGATCGGCGTGTTGTCGTCGGGGTTGGCCATGCCGGGGGCGGCCAGTGTGGCCCATACCGCTTCCAGGGTGGCCCGTGCCAGCGGGTCGAGGTAACCGGACAGGGCCGACATCCCGTCCACACCCTGTTTGCCCAGGGTGAGGCCGCGTTTGCGGGCCCGGTCAGCGTCGTCGGTGAGGGTGCCGTCGGGGTCGATCAGGGCGGCCAGCCGGCGCGCAGCCGTGCGCAGTCCTTCGGGGCGGTGTCCGGCGGCCACCTCGGCCAGGGTGGCTTCGGCGCACTGGCGGGTCTGATGGTCCACCGCGTGGGGCAGGTCGTCGAAGAAGCGGCGGATGATCGTGACGTGTTCGGCGTTGAGCTGCCCGGCGGCTTGGGCGGCGGCCGTGCGCGCCAGCACCGGTTCCAATGCCTCCCCGGTGATGGCGCGGCGCGGGCCCAGATCGGCGGCCTCGGCCAACCGGCGCCGCGCTTCACCGGTGGAGATCCGCAACCGTTCGGCCAGCACGTCGGCCAGGGTTTTGGCGCCCAACGCGATCGGAGAGGCGTGCGCGGCCAGCTGCGCCAGCAGCCGGTGGTCCAGCGCGGGTTGACGCCGGCGCAGGGTTTCCAGCCGGTCGAGCACCGTGAGTTGCGTTCGGCCAGCACGTCGGCCAGGGTTTTGGCGCCCAACGCGATCGGAGAGGCGTGCGCGGCCAGCTGCGCCAGCAGCCGGTGGTCCAGCGCGGGTTGACGCCGGCGCAGGGTTTCCAGCCGGTCGAGCACCGTGAGTTGTTCGGGGTGGGTCAGGGATTGCAGCGGCAACGCGCCCAGCGTGTCGAACGCCGCATCCAGCGCGTCCAACGCTGCGGTCGCCGCCACCAACTCCATACATCGAACACTAGTTCGAGGGTCCGACAAATCTCGGTACCCACCAAGGCCACTGGACCCCCACCGCCCCAACGGAATCCATCACAGCGTGCGCCTCAAAACATGCAAGCCCGCCAACGTGAGAGTCGTCGTCGCGCAATAGTGGGCTAGTGCCGCCGACCTGGTCAGGATGAAGCCCCCGTCCGTCAACGTGCCCACGATCGACGCGTGGCGCGCGCCACCAAAGAGCAAAGCTCATCGGTCGGAAGTGCTCGCTGAGCGGCGGGCTAACCGGTTGTGCGTTGGTGGATTACACCGGAGATTCGTTGGTCACTGCCTGATACCCGTGCGCACTTGCGCGATCGACGGCCGCCCGGACCAGGCCGAACACCAGCCCCTGTAACGCCGCGGCGAACAGTGCGGCCGCCGCCGAACGATTGAGATCCTTGGGATCCGGCGGCGGTTGCTTGCTGTCGTCGACGCGTTTCCAAATCTGGTTGAAGACCGAGCCTGCCGCGATGCCACCCGCCACGCTGACACCGATCGAAAGCGGTAGATACAAGGCCTTCGACGCGCGGCTCACGGGGTCCTCCTGGGTTCGGGTTGCTCCGGGCGTGGTACCCGGTGGCCATACCCCTCAAACGTGCACTGCACCGATTCCTACGTCACGGTCGTCAACAACCGCTCGCCACAACCGTCGCGCAAATCTCGGCGCTCCGCCGGCAGCAACGGACCGGCCTGTCCAACGATGGCCTGATTCCAACGATGGAGCGCTCACGGCAGGGTGTGGCGCTCGCCGCCGGCCAGGCTGCGCAGCACGCGCTGCGAAACCCGCCTGCGCAGGGCGCCGACGCGACCGTCGCCCGCCAATGCCGCCAGCGCAGCGTTGCGCCCGCAGAC
This sequence comes from Mycobacterium sp., assembly GCF_044223235.1. GTDB lineage: Bacteria > Actinomycetota > Actinomycetes > Mycobacteriales > Mycobacteriaceae > Mycobacterium. The sequence continues at coordinate 121,170 of NZ_JBGAME010000011.1, read as the reverse complement.
GCCATGCACACTGCCGCCGGGGTGGGTGGCTGCGCTGCCCAGGTAGAGGCGTTCGACGGGTGTCTCGGCGCGACCCAGTCCTGGGAACGGTCGGAACACCAGCTGCTGGAACAACTGGGCGGTGCCGCCGTTGACGGCACCCCCGTGCAGGTTGGCGTCTGCGGCCGCGAGGTCTCCCGGCCGCTGAACCGAACGGTGCGCGACGGCGTCGGCGAAACCAGGGGCGTGCTCCTCGATCACCCGGTCCATCGCCGCGGCAAGTCCCTCGGCGGCCGCGTCATCGGTGATCCCACGCGGCAGATGTGTGTAGGCCCAAGCGCTTTCCGTGCCCGCTGGGGAGCGCGACGGGTCCGCGGTGGTCATCTGCCCTAGGAGCAGGAACGGGTGGTCGGGCACCTGCCCGGTGGACAGGTCCGCCATCCATCGGACAAGGCCGACGGTGTCGGCGCCGAGATGCACCGTCCCGGCGGTGCGCAGATTCGCCGATCGCCACGGAATCGGTTGCGCCATTGCATAATTGACCTTCACCAACGGGGTATCCCAGACGAACGAGCCGACCTGACGCCGCAACCGCGCCGGAACCGCGTCGGCCGGCAGCAGGCGGCCGAACAGGGCCGGTGCGGAGGTATCGGCGATCACCGCCCTGCGGGCCTGCACTCGTCTACCGCCGACGGTGCGCACCGCGACCGCCCGGGTGCCCCGCACCTCGATGGCGCTCACCTCCTGGCCGCATTCGATGACGGCCCCGGACCGGCGCGCGCGATCGGACAGCGCACGAGTCAACTCGCCTGCGCCGCCGACCGGCACCGGCCAGCCGGTGTCCTGCGCCAGCATCGTCAGCAGGAATCCGAACAGGCCGCTGCCCGGTGCATCGGGCGGCACATCGGCATGCATGGCATTGCCTGCCAGCAGCAGCCGCGGTGCAGGTCCGGAGAACAGCCGTTCGCCCATCGACGTCGCCGGCATCAACAAGAGCTGCGCAAGATCCAGTGCGCCACCCGCGCCGAGTGACCGCAGCAACCGGCTCACCGGCCGCACCGGCGGGAACGGCGCGAACAACCCCTGCAGCAGCGGCTCCTTGACAGATGACCACAGCTCGAAAAGACGGATCCAGCGCTCACCATCGCCGGGGTGGCGCCGATCGAGATCGGCGGCCGTCCGCGCTACCTGAGGATGGATCACCGGCGCGTCCTCCGCCGCACCTGATTCGGGGTGACCCACCACCACAGGGGCATGCGACCAGCGCAGACCGTGGTCCTCCAGGTGGAGATCCCTCAGCGCCGGTGACACCGCGGCCATCGGATAGAACGCGCTGAACAGGTCGGTGACGTAACCCGGCGTCAGCTGCGCGCTGCGGACCGCCCCTCCGGGCGAGTCCTGTGCCTCCAGCACCAGCACATCCCAGCCCGCATCGGCCAGAATCGCCGCCGCCACCAAGCCGTGATGTCCGGCGCCGATCACCACAGCGTCCGCGGAGTCAGACAGAGGCATCGGAGGCATCGGAGGCATCGGGGGCATCGGACTGTCGCCGCTCGGCCAACGCCGCCAATCGCCACAGGCATTCGCGGTTGCGCGGATACACCGCCAGCTGCGCCACCCGATCGGGCAGCAACGCCATCGGGCCTGTCACCGGTGTCTCCGTCATCTCGATGCGGCAGCCCCCGTCGGGAGTGTCGGTCAGCCGTAGGCGCACGCGTGCGGCGCCGATCGGACCGAGCCGCGCCAGCAGCACCAGCTCCTCATGCGGTCGGCACTCCTGCACTTCGGTGCGGTCGTTGACCACCAGCGGCCACACCCCGACGGAGTGTTCGATCACCGAACCCGGTGCGGGCCAAGACTCTTCGACCGCACGCATTCGGCTGTTGCCGACCACCCACTGCGAGTAGCACCAGCCGTCGGCGATCACGTCCCACACCCGTTCCCGCGTCGCGCCCACAAGCCGCCGCGCCGTCGGTGTCGTCATTCCGGCCTCCATTCCGCTGGCTCCCGGAGGCCGCGACGGGCTCCCCGCTCGCAAAAGATCAGAAAGGTCAGCCTCCGGATCGGGGCTGTGATACCCGCCCCTCGTGCCGTCAAACACGGCCGCTCGATGCGGACGGCAGCGCCAGGAACGCGCCAAGCCCCACCAGGCCCTCGGGAGTGGCGGGTAGATACTCCGTCAGCGTCGGTGATCGCACGATGATACTGGCGTACTTGGCCCGGCTCACCGCGACATTGAGCCGATTGCGGTTCAGCAGGAAGGAAATGCCGCGCGGGACGTCGTCGATCGAGGACGCCGTCATCGATACGAACACCACCGGCGCCTGCCTGCCCTGGAATTTGTCGACGGTGCCGGCGTCGACATCGGCGAGTCCCGCAGCCCCGAGCGCGCCGCGGATGAGCACCACCTGCGCGTTGTATGGCGCGACGACCAAGACGTCGGTCGGCTCCAGCGGACGGGTGCCGTTCTCGTCGGTCCAGTCCGAGCCGATCAAACGACCGATCTCGGCGACGATCGCCGCCGCCTCTTCCGGGCTGCTTGTCGAGTTGCCGTCGTGGTCCACCAGCAGCGTACGCACCCCAGGCGCGTGACCGGCCAGGCGCCGCGCCGTGGTGTGGCGTTCGGCCGAGCGCAGCCGGTTGTCGTAGGACAGGCGTGAGACCGCGGCGCACACCGCGGGATGCATCCGATAGGACAGTTCGAGGAAGTAGCCGCGCTCGGTCGGCAGTGTGTCCCTGCCCTCCACCAGCCATCCCAGCGCGGAGCTGTCCACCGGTTCGGGGTGGGTGCCCTGGCTGACCTGGGGCAGCTGCTGCGGATCGCCGAGCAGCAGCAGATTCCTCGCGGCAGGTGCGACGGCGATGGTGTTGGCCAGGCTAAACTGTCCGGCCTCCTCGACCACCAGCAGGTCGAGGCATCCCCGGGGAATCTTGGTGCCGTTGGCGAAATCCCACGCCGTGCCACCGACCACACAGCCGTCGTGCCCTGCGATGAAGCCGGGGAACTCCGCGTTGTCGATGTCCTGCCAATTCCCGTTGGCGCTGCTGCGCTTCTTGGCCACCCGCGGCGGGTCAACCCCGGCGTCGATCAGGCCGCCGAACAGGTTCTCCACCACGGCATGCGACTGGGCGACCACACCCACCCGCCAGCGATGGTCGTTGACCAGCCGTGCGATCACCGTTGCGGCGGTGAACGTCTTACCCGTCCCCGGCGGGCCGTGCACCGCCAGATACGAGCCGTCCAAATCGAGCAGAGCCGCCGAGATGTCGTCGGCGATTGCGCCGGTCCGGGGCAGCGGGTCGCCGCTGACGGTGCGCGGCGGGCGGCGCAGCAGCAGGTCCAGCATGGCGTTCGCGGGCAGCGCGGGCAGCCCGGCGGCGACATCGGCCGCGGTGGCCTCGATGGACTCCCGCATCGCGGTGGTCCGGATCGGTGGACCCGGGGTCAGCGCGAAAGGCAACTGCGCGAACACATCACCGTCCTTGGGTTGCCTCTCGACAACGACGACGCGGGTGGGGGCGTCCGCGTCGTCGGCCTCGGCGACCTCGACCGAGCCGAACCCTCGCCGGTCGGGATCGTCGCTCAACCCCTCGGGGGCGGGTGGCTCGTACAGCGCGTACATGTCCGCGCCGAGGTCGCCCGCCGCGAGTTCCCCGGTCAGCTCGACCCGGCGCTGCGGTTTGCGCGCCCTTGGCGGCGTGTGCCAGACGGCGACCACCCGCGCGTGGTCCGCGACGAAAACGCCTGTGTTGTCCGCCCATTCGTCGGTTGGGTTGTTCAGCCGGTCGAAGTGCCCCCACCAGTACGGCTTGTCCTCGCGGCGGTGGAACCCACGCGCCGCCGCGATCATCGCGACGGCCTGCTGTTCGGCGCTCCGCTGCCCGATCGCGTCACCGGCGAATCCCAGCAGCCTGCGCTCGACCGCGTCGGCCTCCTCCGCGGCACCGGAGTGCCGCACCGCCTGCGGCCCCCTGGGCGGGACGGCGGACTCGATCGCCCTGGCCAGCAGCCAGTCCCGCAGCCTGCGGGTTGAGCGGCAGTCGTAGCGGTTGTACTCCTCGATCTCCTTGAGGACGATCGCGGCCTCGTCGTCGCGGCCCCGGTCGCGCAGATCGCAGTACCGCGCGTACTGGGTGATGGAGTCCGCGGCCGTGGTGACCTCACCGTCGCGAAGCTGCGCGCCCATGTACAGCGGCTCAAGCGATTTGATGCTGTAGTTCTCGGTGCCAACGCGAACGGCCTTGCGTACCAACGGGAAAAGGTCGACAAGAACGCCGTTGCGCAGCAGGTCGTCGACGTCGTCCTCGCCGACGCCGTACCGTCCTGCCAGCCGCAGCAGGGCGCTCTTCTCGTATGGTGCGTAGTGGTAGATGTGCATGCCCGGATACCGTCTGCGCCGCTTGCGCACCAAGGTCAGGAAATCCACCAGCGCGGCCCGTTCACCGGCCCGGTGATGCGCCCACAGCGGCTGGAAATCATCGGTTGCGGTGAGTACACCCCACAGGTACTCCAGGCCCCAGTCCCTGCCGTCGGCGGTCCACAGCGGGTCGCCCTCGAAGTCGAAGAACAGGTCGCCCCTGTCTGGGTCGGGCAGCACCATGAGCGGCTGCGCGTCGACGACCTGGTAGGGCGGCTTGCCGTTGACCCGCGGCGCGATCTGCAGACGCGCCTGCTCGGCCAGCGCCGCGGACGTGCGCGCCGACAAAGCGGGAACGGGGCCGCTGTGGGCGGCCAGCTGCCGAACGGTGGTGATGCCCGCGTCGATCAGGCGTGCCCGCTGGCTGACCCGCATGCCTGCGACCAGCAGCAGATCGTCGCGTTCGCGGACCGCGGCGCTGCATTCGGGACACCGGAAGCACGCCCGCACCCCCGGGTCATCCCACGACACCGGCAGACCGCTCGCAAGGTGCTCGTCGAGCAGGCGCTGCAGCGCCGCCCGACGGGGCAGGTAGACCGGCAGCAGCTCGTCGACGCGGTACGTCCCGACGGTGCCGTCGCCGAGTATCAGCTCCACCTCCGGTCGTACCGGAACACCGGCGCTGGCCAGCGCGTCGGCGTACGCGGCGAGCTGCAACAGCGCCTCGACCTTCACCGAGCGGGCGAGCTTGGTGTCTCGCAGCCGATAGTGGGTGCCGTCGAACAGCAGGAAGTCGGCGAAGCCGGCGAACCGGCCGTCGAACATGGCCGCCTGGTAGATCTTCGGCGCGCGGCGCTGCACCGCCTGCACGGTCGCCTCCGCCGCGGCGGTCAGACCGGCGACGGTATAGGCCGGTCTGCCGATCACAGTGACGGCGTCCTGGTCCTGGGCGCGCAGCTCGTCGAGGTGGCGCTGCTCGTGTTCGGCGCCGAGTTCGGCGGTGCGGGCCAGCAGGTCGTCGGCAGCGGCGACCGCGGGTCCCCGGCCGAGTTGCGCGTCGAAGGCCCGCAGCAGGGCGTACTCGCACCGCGAGGCCGCGGCCAGGTCGGACGCGCTGTAGATGACGCGGTCGGCCCCGTCAGACGCCAGGAACACGTCCGCAACTGTAGGCGAGCGTCCCGACACCCCCGCACCGCGAACTCCGCGTACTCCGCGACGAAGGGGCGAGTGTCAGGCGGTGTTGCCGATCAGTTCGACGCCGTTGCCGTTCCACCGGAATCGCACGACGCTTGCCAGCCCAGGGGTCCCGCCGTCGAAGAGCAGCGCGACGGTGTCGCCGGTGGTCGAGGAGTTGTCGATGCCGTTGAACCCGTAGGTGTCGGGCACACCGGTGGGAATGAACCTGCCGAGGTGAAACAGCACGGCGCGGGTGTTGGGGTTCTCGGCGTTGGTGTTGGCGCGGACGATCACCGCCGACAGCGGCGCGCATTCGTTGTAGTTGCCCGCAAGCGGTTCGGGACTCCAGGCCTGGCGGCTGCGCGGGTCATGAGGCAGCTCGGAGACCGCCCTTGCGATCTCGGGCGCGGCAAGGTCGACCGCGCAGGGGTCGGCCTCCGGCGCGGCATTAGCCGTGGTCAGAGGCTGCGTCGGCGGGGGTGCGGCGGCCGAAGGGGCGGCAGGGACGGCCGACGCCTCGGGCGTTTTGGAGACCGTGGAGTCGCCCGATCCGCACCCGGTCAGCACTGCCAGCGCCGCCGCGCACATGGTGGCGGCGGTGGAAACCACACCGGCCTGCTTCACAACTGGGCACCGTACCGGCCGTCGCGCGCCTCGTCGTGCAGGCGCGCGGCCGGATTTCGTCGGTTCGGCCACTAGACTCCTGTACCGATGACCGTGCCTGAGCCGCCCGAAGACGGCGCCGAACCCACCTTTGCTGACCTGCAGATTCACCCAGCGGTGCTGCGGGCGGTCAGCGACGTCGGATACGAGTCGCCCTCCGCCATCCAAGCCGCAACGATTCCGGCCATGCTCGCAGGCTCCGACGTCGTCGGTCTCGCGCAGACCGGAACGGGTAAGACGGCGGCGTTCGCGATCCCGATCCTGTCCAAGATCGACCCGTCGAACAGGGCGACGCAGGCGCTGGTCCTGGCCCCGACGCGCGAACTGGCGCTGCAGGTCGCAGAGGCGTTCGGCCGTTACGGGGCGCATCTGCCCGACGTCCACGTCCTGGCGGTCTACGGCGGGTCGTCCTACGCCGTGCAGCTAAGCGGACTGAGGCGCGGCGCCCAGGTCGTGGTCGGCACGCCAGGCCGGGTGATCGACCATCTGGAGCGCGGCACCCTCGACCTGTCGCGGCTGGACTACCTCGTGCTGGACGAGGCCGACGAGATGCTGCAGATGGGTTTCGCGGAGGATGTCGAGCGGATCCTGGCCGACACCCCGGAGTACAAGCAGGTCGCGCTGTTCTCGGCCACCATGCCGCCGGCAATCCGCAAGATCACCACGAAATACCTGCACGACCCGGTCGAGGTCACGGTCAAGGCGAAGACCGCGACCGCCGAGAACATCTCGCAGCGCTACATCCAGGTGGCGGGCCCACGCAAGATGGATGCGCTGACACGTGTGCTCGAAGTCGAGCCGTTCGAGGCGATGATCGTGTTCGTCCGCACCAAACAGGCCACGGAGGAGGTTGCCGAACGGCTGCGGGCCCGCGGTTTCGCAGCGGCGGCAATCAACGGTGACATCGCGCAGGCGCAGCGTGAGCGGACCATCACCGCGCTGAAGGACGGCACCGTCGACATCCTGATCGCCACCGACGTCGCGGCCCGCGGCCTGGACGTCGAACGCATCTCCCACGTGCTGAACTACGACATCCCGCACGACACCGAGTCCTATGTGCACCGCATCGGCCGCACGGGCCGCGCCGGGCGGTCGGGTAACGCGATCCTGTTCGTCACGCCCCGCGAGCGCCACCTGCTCAATTCGATCGAGAAGGCCACCCGCCAGAAGCTGGTCGAGGCGGAGCTGCCGAGTGTCGAGGACGTCAACGCCCAGCGGGTGGCGAAGTTCCGCGACTCCATCACCGATGCGCTGGAGGCGTCGGGCATCGAGCTGTTCCGCAGGCTGATCGAGGACTACGAACGCGACAACAACGTCCCGATGGCCGACATCGCCGCCGCGCTGGCGGTGCAATCCCGCGACGGCGAGCAGTTCCTGATGGTCGAGCCGCCGCCGGAGCGGCGCCGGCGCGACGACGAGCGGCGTGAGCGGCCCGAACGGGCACCCCGGCAGCCCGCCGAGGGGTTGGCGACCTACCGCATCTCGGTGGGCAAACGGCACAAGGTCGGGCCCGGACACATCGTCGGCGCCATCGCCAACGAGGGCGGGCTGCACCGCAGCGACTTCGGGCACATCACCATCCGGCCCGACTTCTCCCTCGTGGAGCTGCCGGCCAACCTGTCCAGGAAAACGCTCAAAGCCCTCGAGGAGACCCGCATCTCCGGGGTCAAGATCAACCTTCAACTCGACCGCGGATCGTCGAAGCCGCGTCGAAAGCACCCGTGACTTTGAGCCTCTCCAGTCAGAAACGCGTCGACGACCTCGAGGCGCAGGGTGGTTTGGAATCGGTCACCACCGCCCAACGGGTCGCCTCTCTGACCGGGATTCGCGCGGTCGCCGCACTGCTGGTGGTGGCCACCCACGCCGCCTACACCACCGGAAAGTATCCGCAGGGCTATCTCGGGCTGATCTACTCGCGGATGGAGATCGGCGTCCCGATCTTCTTCGTGCTGTCGGGCTTCCTGTTGTTCCGGCCGTGGGTGCTCGCGGCGGTCTCGGGCGGCACGGCGCCGTCGGTGCGCCGGTATGCCTGGCATCGGATCCGGCGCATCATGCCCGCCTACGTCGTCACCGTGCTGGTGGCCTACCTCGTCTACCACTTCCGCACCGGGGGCCCCAATCCCGGCCAGACCTGGATTGGGCTGTTCCGCAATCTCACCCTGACCCAGATCTACACCGACAACTACCTGTACTCGTTCCTGCATCAGGGCTTGACGCAGATGTGGAGCCTGGCGGTCGAGGTCGCGTTCTACATCGTGCTGCCTGCGCTGGCCTATGTGCTGCTGGTGGTGCTGTGCCGACGCGCCTGGCGGCCCGGCCTGCTGCTGGCGGGGCTCACGGCGGTCGCGGCGATCTCACCGCTGTGGCTGGTCCTCGTGCACACCACCGGATTTCTGCCCGACAGTGCGCGGCTGTGGCTGCCGACCTACATCGCGTGGTTCGTCGGCGGGATGGCATTGGCGGTGCTGCAGCCGATGGGGGTCCGTGCGTACGCGCTGGTGTGCATCCCGCTGGCGGTGATCTGCTTCTTCATCGTGTCCACCCCGATCGCGGGCGCGCCCACCACCTCGCCCGCCGAACTGCATGAGGCATTGGCCAAGACGGCCTTCTACCTGGTGATCTCGACGCTGCTGGTGGCGCCGCTCGCGCTCGGAAACCGCGGCTGGTATTCCCGGTTCCTGGCCAGCCGGCCGATGGTGTTCCTCGGCGAGATCTCCTACGAGATCTTCCTGATCCACCTGATCACCATGGAGTTGGTGATGGTCGACATCCTGGGCTACCCGATCTACACCGGTTCGCCCGCGAATCTGCTCGTCGCCACCCTGATCGTCACGATCCCGCTGGCCTGGCTGCTGCACCGGTTCACCCGGGTACGGGGGTAAACCCGACCGTTCAAGTAAGGTTATGCTGCCCTAAGTAGTGATGGAGGTGGGCGGATGACCGAGAAAATCGTGTCGCGGGGCTTTTCCGGAGCGGTGCTCAGATTGCTACGGGCGGGGGAGTACCGGCTGACCGTGACCGGGCGGCGCGAGATCAGTGCGCATTACCTGCGGTTGAGTTTCTCCGCGGGCGGACTGCTGGCCGACCGCGCGCCGCACCCGACGACGTGTATCCGCCTCTGGTTTGCCGACGATGCCGAGGTGAATGCTCCTGCACGGCTGCACCAACGCGGCTACACCCTGGTCAATCCGAATTCTGGCGCGGACAGGGTCGACATCGAGTTCGCCCTGCACGGCGGTGTGGCGTCGCGGTGGGCACAGGCCGCGCAGCCCGGGGACACGATCGAGGCGACGGTCCTCGGCAGCAGCTTCGCCCTTCCCGATCCCGCGCAAATCGATCAAGGCGCAGGCCTACTGGGTGGCCTGACGTCGCCAAGTGCCCGGCGGCGCGTTTGTGCGCACTTGGAAATCGCAAGATTGAACTTGTTGGAACCAAGTCGCAGTTAAACTGACCGGATGGCATCCCGCTCGTATGGACAGCACTGCGCCATCGCCAAAAGCCTCGATCTGGTCGGTGACCGCTGGACGCTGCTCATCGTTCGCGATCTGCTCACGGGACCGAAGCGCTACGTCGACCTGCATTCCGGGCTGGCGCCGATCGCCACCGACATGCTCGCCGGGCGGCTTCGCGATCTGGAACGAAACGGGCTGGTTCGCAAACGCGGCCTGCCCAAGCCCGCGACCGGCAATGTGTACGAACTCACTGCCGACGGCGTGGCACTTGAGGATGTCCTCAACGAGTTCGCCCGGTGGGGCCGCCATCTGCTCGCGAACCGCGATTCGGGTGACATCTTCCGGCCCGACTGGCTGGTCAGGGCTGTGCGTGCCTACGTGCGGCCGGACCGGTCGGGGCCGGACCTGGTGTTACGATTTGCCGCCCCGGAGGGCGGTGCGACCATCCGGATCACGTCCGACGGCGTCGAGGCCGTCGCCGACGACGTCGCCGCCGACGTGACGTTGACGGGGCAGGCCGACGTGCTTGCCGTCGCGATCGACCCCGACCAGGCGGCGGAGATGGTCGCGGCCGGCCGGCTTCACATCGCCGGCCAGTCGGATCAGGTGCGCCGGCTGGCCGAGGTCATCGCGCCGCCGCGGGTGCGCACCTCAGCCGTCTGACGGGGTCGGGTCGGCGGCGACGGTCGGCGCCCGGTCCAGATCGCGCAGGGCCGGGAGGCAGACGGCGGCCACGCCGAGCAGAAGCATCGGCACCGATAACGCCAGGAACGTCGCGTGCAGCCCGGCGGTGTCGGCGAGCGGGCCCGCCAGCACCAGGCCCAGTGGGCCCGCCGCGTAGGCCAGTGATCCCATCACGCCGACCACCCGGCCGCGGAGATGCTGCGGCGCGCGGGTCTGCATCACGTAGTTGTAGATCGGCGCGATCGGCCCGTACACCAGCCCGAGGATCGCGCACAGGATCAGGATCACCGGCAGCGGCGGCAGGAACGCGATGACGGTCATGACGACCCCGAGTGTGAGCACCGCGGTGAGCATCACCGCGCGCCTGCTCATGCGCTTCGACAGCACGGCGTAACCAAGGGCGCCCACCAGGCCGCCGACGCTCAGCGCCATCAGCACCCAGCCGAGGTGCGCGGGCTCGTTGCGTTCGGTGAAGTACTTCGGGAACAGCACGCTCTCCATGGGCATGTACAAGCCGGTGGCGGCGAGGTCGATGAACGCCAGCGTGCGCAACACCGGGGTGTTCCAGACGAACCGCAGCCCTTCGACGATGCCGGCCCAGACGCCCTCGGGGATCTTGCTGCGGTCGGGCCGGCCCGCACCCTCCAGCCGCAGCACGCCGATCGCGAGAATCGACAGGCCGAAGGCGGCCGCGGTCACCCACATGGTGTTGACCCCGCCGAGGGTGGCGATGAGCAGGCCGCCGATGCCGGGGCCGACGATGTAGGCGAGGTTGAAGACGGCTTCGTACACGCTGTTGGTGTGGTCGAGGGTCCAGCCGGCGCGCCCGGCCGCCTCGGGCAGCATCGTCTCGCGGGCCGTCATTCCCGCCGGATCGAATGCGGCGCCGAAGGCGGCGAGCAGTGCCAGCACCGCGACGTTGATCGCCTGCACCCCCATGGCCAGGGCCAGCACGGGCACCGCGGCCACCGACGCCGCGGACAGCGCGTCGGAGATCATCGACACCCGTCGGCGTCCCAGGTAGTCGACTGCGGCGCCGGCGATCACGGTGGAGAGCAGCAGCGGCAGGGTGCCCGCAATCGCCACGATCGAGGCGTCGACCGCCGAGCCGTTGCGCTGCAGAACCAGCCAGGGGAACGCGATCATGGAGATGCCGTTGCCCGCACCCGCCATGAGCGCGGCGAACAGGATGAGTAGCACCGGTCCGCGCCTTGATGCGCGCTGATTGTCGCCCATGGGAATCGCGCCGAATGTAACAGTGCGGCCAGGGCCGACGCGACGCGTTTTGCGCGTTCCGACACATTCTTGTGCGGTCGGACCCAGTTCTTTCGGGAGGTCCGACACAGTGGGGACATGGAGCTGCCCCATCCGCGCACCGGCGCGCTGTTCGGCTCGCCGGTGCGGCCCGGCACCGGCTGGCCCGGTGACCCCGCCACACCCGACACGGTGGTGGCGTCGACGGCTGCCCAGGTCGTCGAGCGGGCCGGGGCCGTCGACGCTGTGGATCGGCTCGATGCCGAGGTGTCCGTGTGTCGCGCGTGCCCCCGGCTGGTGCAGTGGCGTGAGGAGGTCGCCGTCGACAAACGGCGTTCGTTCGCCGATCAGCCGTATTGGGGCAGACCGGTGACGGGGTGGGGCGCGGCGCGCCCACGCGTCCTCGTCGTCGGCCTGGCGCCCGCCGCGCACGGCGGCAACCGAACGGGTCGGGTGTTCACCGGCGACCGGTCCGCGGACTTCCTGATCGCATCCATGTACCGGGCGGGGCTGGCCAATCAGGCGACGTCGGTGGATGCCGGTGACGGGTTGTCATTCCCGTCGGCCCGGGTGGTCGCGGCGGTGCGCTGCGCACCTCCGGGCAACGCCCCCACCCCCGACGAGCGCCGAACCTGCGCGCCGTGGCTGGCCGCCGAGTGGCGCCTCACCGCCGCCGACGTACGGGTCGTCGTCGCGCTCGGCGGGTTCGCCTGGAAAGCGGCCCTGACGATGGGTCGGGTCGGCGGCGGTGCCGTCCGGGGCCGTGCGCCGGTGTTCGGGCACGGTGCCAGCGCCGGTCTGGACCGCGGCGTGACGCTGATCGGTTCTTACCATCCCAGCCAGCAGAACACCTTCACCGGAAGGTTGACCCCGCAGATGCTCGATGACATCTTCGACCGGGCCCGGGTGCTCGCCGGACTGTGAACGACGCCGCTCGGCGACAGCTTCTGTCGGCCACGACGCATAGGCGGCACCCCATCGAATCCATCACGGCAAAAATGAGAATCGCGGCCGGTTTCGGGTGCTCACGGGCATTCCGCTGGTTTCCGGTGACCTCGGGTCGCACGGCGATTTCGGCCGTGGAATGCGACGATGCTCCCCATGACCGTTCCGCTCACCCCATTTTCCGGGGGGTTCGAGGCTGCGCCAGTGCGGATACTGGATCCACGGTGGGCAAATGGATCACCGGCCGGTGCCAACCCGGGCCACCTCACCTGCCCGGGCCGCCGGGCGTCGGCGCCGGGGAGTTGATGAGGTGCGTACCGAATCGTCACTGTCCAAGCTGCGGACGGTGTTCCAGGAGCAGCTGAACCTCGCGATCACCCAGGGCCAGGCGCCTGCCCCGGAAAGCGACCTCGGGCCCGCGACGACAGCGGCCATCGACCGGGTCGCCCGCGAGCATCCCGATGCCGAGGCCGACGACATCGCCGCCGCCTACGACGCGTTCCTGCTGGATCACGGCTGCGACGAGTAGCCGCGGGACTATCCCCGCGGTTCGACGCGTTGAGCTAGCCATGCGGCTCTCCGTCCTCGACCTCGTCCCGGTGCGCACCGACCAGTCCACCTCGGATGCGCTGGCCGCGACCACCGACCTGGCGCAGGTCGCCGACGGACTCGGCTACACCCGGTTCTGGGTGGCAGAACACCACAACATGCCCGCGGTGGCCGCCACCAGTCCGCCGGTGCTGATCGCACACCTGGCTGCGCTGACATCGCGGGTGCGGCTGGGATCGGGCGGTGTGATGCTGCCCAACCACGCCCCGCTGGCGGTGGCCGAGCAGTTCGCGCTGCTGGAGGCCGCCCACCCGGGCCGGATCGACCTGGGCATCGGGCGGGCGCCGGGGTCTGACCCGGTGACGTCCCTGGCGCTGCGTGGGGCCGCGGGTCGCGACGACCGCGACATCGAAGCGTTCCCGCAATACCTCGACGACGTGGTGGCGTTGATGAGCGCCAACGGGGTGCGCGTCCCGTTGCCGCGAGACCTGATGCGGGACAACTACATTCTCAAGGCCACGCCGGCCGCGGTGTCGGAGCCGAGGCTGTGGCTGCTCGGCTCGTCGATGTACTCGGCCCACCTGGCCGCCGCCAAGGGCCTGCCCTACGTGTTCGCGCACCACTTCTCCGGGCAGGGCACCGCGGAGGCGTTGGAGGTCTACCGCTCGGAGTTCGTGCCGAGTGTGCTGGCCGCCGAGCCGGTGACGTTCCTGACGGTCAACGCGTCGGTGGCGCCGACCCGCGAAGAGGCCGAGGCCCTCCTCCTGCCGCACCTGCAGATGATGGCGTGGCTGCGCACCGGCAAGCCGCTGCACGCGCTCGACATCGTCGAGGACGCACAGGCCACCGCGCTCACCCCGCGTGAACAGGCCGTCGCCGACGTGGCCAGGGCCAAGGCCGTCGTGGGCAACCCCGCCGAGGCGGCCGATCAGCTGCGCGCGCTGGCCGACGAGTTCGGCGTCGACGAGGTGATGGTGAACCCGGTGGGTTCGGCCTACCGGGGCACCGAACCGGCGACCGCGCCGGCCCGCAACGCCACGCTGGAACTGCTCGCCAAGGAACTGTTCTGAGCGCTGTCCTGAGCCGCGCGGACCGCTAGATCCGCGACAGCGCCTCGCGCAGCAGCCGGCCCGACTCCTCCCGATCGGGATCACGCCGCACGACCATGCCCTTGGCGAACGACAACTTGTCGCCGTTGCGCCGCGGCACCACGTGCAGGTGGACGTGGAACACGCTCTGGAAGGCGGCCTTGCCGTCGTTGATCGCGATGTTGTTGCCATCGGCGTGCAGGCCGGAACGCCGTGCCGCCCTTGCGATCCGCTGGCCGATCGCCGTCATCGCCGCGACCGTCTCCGGCGGGGTGTCGGTCAGGTCCACGGTGTGCGCCTTCGGGATCACCAGGGTGTGGCCGCGGGTGAACGGCCGGATGTCGAGGATTGCCAGCAACGCCTCGTCCTCATAGATGCGGATCGCCGGTGCGTCACCGGCGGCGATGGCGCAGAACACGCACGACATCCCGCCACGGTAACCGGTTGACCGCTCGGCCCTGCGGCACCCGCGTCGCGGGGGCCGAGGCGATCGTGCGGTTGCCCGGTCCGCCCCCGCTGCGGCAAGAGCGGGGGGAGAATGCGTCCCGTGGACGACGTTGCGTTCGCGGGCGCCGCCGAGCAGGCCCGGCTTCTTGCCGCAGGCTCCGTCACCGCCCCCGACCTGCTCGAGCTCTACCTGAACCGCATCGCACGTCTGGATCGCGAACTGCGGGCCTTTCGCGTGGTGCTGGCGGATTCGGCGCGTGCGGCGGCCGCCGCCGCGCAGGCCCGTATCGACGCGGGGGAGCGGCTGCCGCTGCTGGGGGTGCCGATCGCGATCAAGGACGACATCGACGTGGCCGGCGAGGTGACGACGTGCGGCAGTGCCGCCCACGGCCCGGCGGCAACGCGGGACGCCGAGGCGGTGCGCCGGTTGCGCGCGGCGGGTGCGGTGATCGTCGGCAAGACAGCGGTGCCGGAGATGATGCTGTGGTCGTTCACCGAGACCATCACCTTCGGCGCCACCCGAAATCCCTGGAATGCCGACTTCACGCCGGGCGGAAGCAGCGGCGGCAGCGCGGTGGCCGTCGCCGCGGGTATGGCCGGGATGGCGCTGGGCTCAGATGGGGCCGGCTCGATCCGGATCCCATCGACGTGGTGCGGGCTGTTCGGGTTCAAGCCGCAGCGCGACCGGGTGCCCATCGCACCGCACGACGACGCCTGGTGCGGGTTGGCGGTCAACGGCCCGATCGCGCGGACGGTCGAGGACGCCGCGCTGTTCCTCGATGTCACGGCCGATGTCACGGCCGATGTCACGGCCGATGGCACCGCCGCCCCCGGCTTCGTCAGCGCCGCCTCGCGCGACCCGGGCCGATTGCGAATCGCGTTGAGCACCAAGGTTCCTCCAACGTTGATTGCGAGGGTGGGCCGCGACCAGCGGGCCGCCATCGACGAGGCAGAGGCGGTGCTGCGGGACCTGGGCCACCGGGTGTGCCGGCGTGATCCGGACTATCCGCGGTCGCTGGTCTACGGGCATGTGCTGCCACGGATGTTTCGCGGCGCGTACGATGACGTCCGCGCGCTGCCGCATCCGCAGCGGCTGGACTCGCGTACGCGCGGGTTCGCCCGCATCGGCGGCTTGATCTCGGATCGCCGGATCGCCGCGATCCGCGCCGCCGAACCGGCGATCCGCGCGCGTGTGCAATCGATCTTCGATGACGTCGACGTGGTGATCACGCCGGGGACGGCCGCAGGCCCGTCGCGTATTGGGGCGTACCGCCGACTGGGCGGTGTCTCCACGCTGACAATGGTGTCAGCCAGGGTGCCGTTCCAGGCGGCATTCAATGCGACAGGACAGCCCGCGGCGGTGGTGCCGTGGGGGCTGGACCGCAATCGCGTGCCGTTGTCGATCCAATTGGTGGGCAGGCCTTTTGACGAGGCCACCCTGCTGTCGCTGAGCGCCCAGCTCGAACAGGTGCGCCCGTGGGCACACCGCCGCCCGCCCCTGTCCTGACCCGGCCCCCTCCCCACTCTCCACCCAGCCCCCTCTCTCTACCAGCCCCTCGCTACCAGCCCCCTCTCCGCCGCGAGCGTGCGCATTCGTACGCCGTTGCGCGGCGTGTCGTGTACGACCGCGCACGCTCGCGGCTGACGCGGCTAACGCGGACGCGGCCGGCCTACTCGACCGCCTGCCATGCATCCAGCTTGGCCGCCAACGGGATGGTGTTCGCCGGACTCGTCGAGGGTAGGCGCAGAAACGTCGCGGGCCAGTCGGTCCGCACCAGCCTGCGGTAGTTGGCTTCCGCAGCGGCGCCGTTGAAGTAGACCCGCACGATCGACGGGTTGCCGGCGAAGAATGCGCCGAAGTCGTTGGCCACCATGCTGTTCCGTTCCACCGCGGAGTCCAGGCTGCCCACCCTCCTGCATGCGTACAGCACATCCCACACCGCGACGCCGCCGGCGATCAGCGCGTCGACGCGAACGGGATAGGGTGCGCCGGGGTCGAATCCGAATATCGCACCGGTGATCCGCCAGAAGCCGTTGCGGGGGTTGGCGTAGTACTGCCCGGCGCCCAAAGACGAGACACTCGGCATGTTGCCGAGGATCAGCAGCCGCGGCCTGCCGCCGATGATCGGCGGCAGGCCCGTCAACAGGTCCTGGGTGCCGGTCAGCGTCACGTCAGATGATGGACCTCCTGCAGCCCGTACACCGGCGTCGGGATGCCCTCGTGCCGGGCCTTGAGCTGCAGCGCCAGATACAGCGAGTAGTGCCGCGACTGGTGCAGGTTGCCGCCGTGAAACCACAGGTTGGGCTGCTGGGTGGGTTTCCACATATTGCGCTGCTCACCCTCCCACGGCCCGGGATCCTTGGCGGTGTCGCTGCCGAGCCCCCACACCTTACCGACCTTGTCGGCGACGTCCTGTCCCATCAGATCGGCCGCCCAGCCGTTCATCGACCCGAAGCCCGTCGCGTACACCACCACGTCCGCGGGCAGCACGGTGCCGTCGGCCAGCACCACCGAATCCTCGGTGAGATGGGAGACCCCACCGTGGGCCAGCTTGATCGACCCGTCGGCCACCAACTCGCATGCCCCGACGTCGATGTAATAGCCCGACCCGCGGCGCAGGTACTTCATGAAGAGACCCGAACCGTCGTCACCCCAATCCAGGTCGAAGCCCGCCGCCGCCAGCCGCGCGTAGAAGTCCTTGTCGCGCTCGCGGATCGCGTCGTAGACCGGGATCTGGAACTCGTGCATGATCCGGTACGGCAGCGACGCGAACGTCAGGTCCGCCTTCTCCGTCGTCATCCCGGACGCCACCGCCCGCTCTGAATACAACCCACCGAGACCGATCTCCATCAACGAGTCCGACTTCACGATGTGCGTCGACGAACGCTGCACCATCGTGACGTCCACGCCGTTCTCGAAGAGCGCCTTGCAGATATCGTGCGCCGAATTGTTGGAGCCGATCACCACGGCCTTCTTGCCGACATAGGCATCGGGGCCCGGATGCGCGCTGGAATGGTGCTGGTCGCCGCGGAACGCATCCTGACCGGCCAGTGTGGGCACGCTGGGTTTGCCGGACATGCCGGTGGCCAGCACCAACTGGGTGGGGTGCAATGTCAGCCGTTCCCCGTCGCGGTCGAGTTCGACCGTCCAGGTCTTGGCGTCCTCGTCGAACGACGCGGACAGGCAGGTCGTCTTCGACCAATACGGCACCTCCATGACGCGGGTGTAGAACTCCAGCCAGTCGCCGATCTTGTCCTTCGGCGCGAACACCGGCCAGTTGGTGGGGAACGGCAGATACGGCAGGTGGTCGTACCAGACGGGGTCGTGCAGGCACAGCGACTTGTAGCGCTTGCGCCACTGGTCGCCCGGCCGTTCGTGCTTGTCGACGACGATCGCGGGCACGCCGAGCTGGCGTAGCCGCGCGCCGAGGGCGATGCCGCCCTGTCCACCCCCGATCACCAGCACGTACGGCTGCACGGTGCGGCCGAGCGAGGCCTCCTCCTCGGCGCGCTTCTCGGCCCATGACCGCGGGTCGGGATCGGAGCCGTGCACGGCGCCCAGCACGCGGGTCGGCCCCTTGCGTTCCTCGTGCCCCTTGAGCTCCTGCAGGGTCGTCAACAGCGTCCACCCCTCGTCGCCCTTGAGGCGCAGGTGACCGACCCCGCGCCCGGCGGCGGTCTCGAACTCGATGAAGGCCGACGTCACCGGCTGCTCCCCGGACAGATCCTCGGTCGGGGTTTCGCGGGTCCGGAATCCCGACGGGTCGGTGTCGGCCAGCCGCCACGTCAGCATGTCGGCGATGCCGTCGCGGCCCTCGACGGTCTTGAGGTTCCAGGTGAATGCGACGAGGTCGCGCCAGAAGCTGTCGACGGCGAACTTGCCGACGACGCGGTCGACGTCGCGGTCGGCCAACGCGGCCTCGAAATCGGCCAGCCAGGCGTCGACACGCTCCTGTGGGGATCGGGTCGTGATCGGTGCATCAATGGTCTGTGTCATGTGAGACAGGGCACACCATGGGTAACACCGGGCACAACCGTTGCAACCCGCTGCAACGCCCGACGCGGCGGCGGTGCGGCCACCAAAGGTGGTGCAACCCCCTGCAACCCTGTCCAACTGTGGTTGCGATCACATAGAACTGGGTTATGAAAGCAGCTGTGTACTACGGGCCGAACAAGATCGAAGTCGATGACGTGCCGGAACCCCAGCCCACCGAAGGCACCGTCAAGGTCAAGGTCGGATTC
This sequence comes from Mycobacterium sp., assembly GCF_044223235.1. Lineage (GTDB taxonomy): Bacteria > Actinomycetota > Actinomycetes > Mycobacteriales > Mycobacteriaceae > Mycobacterium. The sequence goes on along the minus strand of NZ_JBGAME010000011.1, from coordinate 102,333 downwards.
AACGGAATCTGCGGGACCGACCTGCACGAGTACTACGCCGGACCGATCTTCGTGCCGACCGAGCCGCATCCGCTCACCGGGCGGGCGATGCCGCTGACGATCGGTCACGAGTTCTCCGGCACCATCACCGACGTCGGCACAGGTGTGAGCGGCTATGCCGAGGGAGACCGGGTCAGCATCGAGCCCGTCTACAAGTGCGGGCAATGCTCCCCGTGCCGCGCGGGCAACTACAACGTGTGTCAGAAGATCGCCTTCCACGGCCTGATGTCCGACGGCGGTATGGCCGAGTACACCGTCGTGCCCGCCGACATGCTGCACAAGCTGCCCGACAACGTCTCGCTGGAACTGGGCGCCCTGGTCGAGCCGATGTCGGTGGCCTATCACGCCGTGACGCTGGGCGATGTCAGCCCGGGGGACACGGCCATGGTGTTCGGTGCAGGCCCGATCGGTATCGGGCTGTGGTTCGCCTTGCGGGGCAACGGACTTGACGACATCTTCGTCGTGGAGCCGTCGCCCACCCGCCGTGCGTCGATCGAGGCGCTCGGCGCCCGCACGCTGGATCCGACCCAGATCGACGTTCCCGCCTTCATCGCCGACCACACCGACGGCGTCAAGGCCGACGCGGTGTTCGACGCGGCCGGCGTGGCTCCCGCGGTCAGGACGGCACTGGAAAGCGTAGGTTCCCGCAAACCGATGATCAGCGTGGCGATCTACGAGAAGCCTTTGGAGACACCGCTTCTCAACCTGGTGATGAACGAGTCACGGATTCAGGGCTCGCTGTGCTACACCGGAGCCGATTTCGAGGCGGTCATCGCGTTGATGTCCCAGGGCACCTATGACACCACCGGGTGGGTCACCCGGATCCCCATCGACGACGTCATCGAAGAAGGATTCGAGGCGTTGCACGCGGGCACCAAGATGAAGGTGCTCGTCGACCCGGCAGTTCAGTAAAGCGGAGGTTGACAACATGAGTTCATTGACGGGCAAGGTCGCGTTGGTCACCGGCGGCGGACGCGGCATCGGACGGGGGATCGCGCTGCGGCTCGCCCGAGACGGCGCCGACATCGCGCTGGTCGACGTGCGGCAGGACGGCATCAGCTCCGTCGCCGACGAAATCAGTGAAATCGGCTCCAAGGCAACCACATTGGTCGCGGATGTGAGTGACCGCGATCAGGTGTTCGGTGCGGTCGAGCATGCGGCGAACGCATTGGGCGGCTTCGACATCATGGTCAACAACGCGGGCATCGCGTTGGTCGAGGCGATCGCCGACACCACGCCCGAGCAGGCCGCCAAGGTCTGGGCCATCAATGTCGACGGCGTGTTGTGGGGCATCCAGGCCGCCGCCGCGAAGTTCAAGGAACTCGGCCGTCCCGGCAAGATCATCAACGCGTCATCCATCGCCGGCCACGACGGGTTCGCGATGCTCGGCGTGTACAGCGCGAGCAAGTTCGCGGTGCGCGCCCTGACGCAGGCGGCGGCCAAGGAGTACGCCTCCGACGGCATCACCGTCAACGCGTACTGCCCCGGTATCGTCGGCACCGACATGTGGGTGGAGATCGACAAGAAGTTCGCCGAGCTCACCGGCGCCGCGGAGGGAGAGACCTTCGAGAAGTACGCGGGCGGCATCGCGCTCGGCCGCCCGGAGACCCCCGAAGACGTCGCCGGATTCGTCGCCTACCTGGCCGGACCCGACGCGGACTACATGACCGGCCAGGCCGTCATGATCGACGGAGGCCTGGTCTACCGGTGACCCCGGCTGGCGGCCGGGTGTGACGAGGAGCACAATCGAGACGGACCCGGGCTCGTTCCGGGACGGGTCGATCGGGGAGGTGGTGACACGATGACCGCTCCCGAGCCCGCAGTCGCCGCCGGTGACGATCCGCGCTCCTACGCGATGCTGCTCTCCGAGGTGTACGACGCGACCATGGCGGGGACCCGGGCGCCGGCCCGGCCCCGCGACGTGGTTGCCGAGTCCTGGAAACGACTGCTCGGCAAGGGCATCGACCCCGAACACCACTCACCGCCCGACGTCGACAGCAGCGCGCTGGACATGTTGCGTCAGTCCTCCGGGCTGCTGTCGGTGCTCGACGACGTCTCGCGCGGGCTGGAGTCGGTGATCGATGACGGCCGCAACATCCTGGTGATCGCCGATGCGCGCGGACGGGTCCTATGGCGCTCGGGATCTCCCCGCCTGCTCAGCCACGCCGACCGGCTCGGGTTCGTGGAAGGCGCCGCGTGGAGCGAGAACGCGGTGGGGACCAACGCCATCGGCACGGCGCTGGTGTCCCACCAAGCGGTGCAGATCTTCTCCGCCGAGCATTTCCTGCGCAGCCACCACTCGTGGACCTGTGCGGGGGCACCGATCCGGGACCCCCGCACCGGCCACGTGATCGGCGTGGTCGATGTGTCGGGTCCGGCGTCGACGGTGCACCCGACCACCGTCGCGCTGGTCGACCTGGTCGCCCGCCTGGCGGAATCGCAGCTGCGGGAGGCGCACGACCGGACGCTCAACCGGCTGCGCACCGTCGCCGCGCCGATCCTCGCCAGGATCGGTGGTCCCGCGCTGGCCGTCGATTCGGACGGCTGGGTGGCTGCGGTGGATTCTCTGCCGCCGCATAACCGAATCCTGTTGCCGGAGAAGGGGGTGCCCGGCCGGGCCTGGATACCTTCGCTCGGCAGCTGCGACGTCGAGTCGCTACCCGGTGGCTGGCTGGTCCGGATCGCCGATGACACCCAGCCGGGTCCCGCCCAATCGCGGGTGACACTCGACCTTCGCGACAGCGCCGAACCGACGCTGGACATGGTCGGCGACTTCGGCTGCTGGCGGCAGCGGATCTCGACCCGGCACGCCGAGATCCTGCTCGTGCTGTCCCTGCACCGGCACGGCCGGTCTGCGCCGGAACTGGCCGAGGATCTCTACGGCGACCGGTCGCGGGTGGTCACGGTCCGCGCCGAGATGTCGCGGCTGCGTAAGCAGCTGGTGGGGCTGGTCGCGGGCAAGCCCTACCGGTTCGCGGAGACGACGGCCGTGAACGTGCAGTATCCCGCGGATATGGCGTTGCTGCTCGCGGGTTCGACGGCACCGGCGGTCGTGGCGGCCCGCGGTATACCGTGACTCGGTGGCCGACGAGTCAGCAAGCCAGCGTTTCGAATCGTCCGAGTTGCTCGATGGACTCGAGGGCGACGCCCGCGTCGAGCGCGCGGAGCTGATCGATTGGTTGTCGGAGCGCGGCTTCACCGAAGAGGAGATCCGCGGTGAGGCGTCGCCGATGCTGTTGGCCTCCCGGCGGGTGATCGGAGGCGGCGGGGCGCGTGTCGCCGCACGTCAGGTCAGCGACGAGACCGGTATCGAACTCGATCTATTGCAGCGATTGCAGCGTGCGATGGGCCTGGCAGCGGTGGACGACCCGGATGCCGAAGTGCTGTTGCGGGCCGACGCGGAGGCCGCCGGATTTGCCAGGCGGTTTATCGACATCGGCATCGCACCAGATGAAATCGTGCTGATCACCAGGGTGCTCGCGGAGGGGTTGGCGCGCGCCGCGGAGGTGATGCGCTACGCCGCGCTGGCTGCGGTCGCCCGTCCGGGGATGACGGAGTTGGAGATCGCCAGGGGTTCCGAGGCGTTGGTCCGCGAAGCCTCGCCGCTACTCGGGCCGATGATCCAGAGCATGCTGCTGGTGCAGTTGCGTCATGCGATGGAGACCGAGGCGATCAGCGCGTCCGAGCGTGCCGAGGGGGTGGTGCTGCCCGGTGCGCGGCTCATCACCGTTGCGTTCGCCGATCTCGTCGGCTTCACCCGGCTCGGGGAGGTGGTGCCGCCGGAGGATCTCGAGCAGCTGGCCACTCGGCTGGCCGATCTGGCGCGTGACGTGGCGGACCCGCCGGTACGTTTCATCAAGACCATCGGTGACGAGGTGATGCTGGTCAGCACCGATCCGGCGGCGTTGTTGGACGCGGTGCTGGAGCTGGTGGAGGCCGCCGACTCCGATGACGGCTTTCCCCGGCTCCGGGTCGGCATGGCCACGGGGATGGCGGTGAGCAGGGCGGGGGACTGGTTCGGCGGGACGGTCAACCTCGCCAGTCGCGTGGGCGCGGTGGCCAGGCCGGGTTCGGTGCTGCTGTCCGAATCCGCGCGTGACGCCGTCGGCGAGGCGGACGGATTCGCGTGGTCGTACGCCGGCTCGCGGCATCTGAAGGGCATCAAGGACTCTGTGCGACTGTTCCGCGCCCGCCGTTCCGCCGACTGAAATCCCCTTACCGCGGGCGTGCGCGTCTGTACATCGAAACGCCGGTATCTGCGTACAAGTGCGCACGCTCGGGCGGGTGCTGCTGTCGATCACTCGCCGCCCGTGCGCACGTTCACGGGTAGAGCACGATGACGTCGGCGACACACGCCGGTCGATCGCCGCCCTCGATCTGGTAGGTGAGGGCGAATACCACCTCGACTCCGGCAACCTTCTGCTGGGCGCGCATGACGACGACTTCGGCCCGGATCCGCATTCCCACCCGCAGCGGAACCGGGAACCGCACCGTGTTCAGCCCGTAGTTGAGGGCCGCGGTCATCTCGCGGATCTGCAGGACCTCCGCGATCACGGCCGGCGCCATCGCCAGGGTCAGGAAATCGTGGGCGATGGTTCCGCGAAACGGGCCTTGCGCGGCGCGTTGCCGGTCGATGTGAATCCATTGGCGGTCCCCGGTCAGCTCGGCGAAGACGTCCACCTGCGGCTGGGTGATCTGCTTCCACTCGGTCGTGCCCAGCCGCTCGCCCGCCCTGCCCAACAGGTCGGTGGGTGTATCGAGATGGATTGTCACGACGAGTCTTTCGCGCTATCCGGCCGACGTACCACTCACTTGCGGGATTCTTCAACCATTTTCGCCAGCAGCGGTGAGGCCAGGCTGAGTCCACCGCCGCCGTCCCCACGGTCCTCGATTCCGAAGCATGGCACCAAATTGCGGATGGCGTTGCTGCGCGCCATCTTCGATGGGTAGTGCCGCACTTCCCCGATGTCGGCGGGCAGGTCGTCGGACCATCCGATGGTGTCCGGTGACGTGCCTGGCCAGTTGGTGGGATGGTATGCGAATGAGGGGGTGTGGCTGAACGCCACCGGCGGAGCCAGCCTGGTGAACACCCCGGACGGGCTGTCCTGATCGACCGCGAACTGGACGAGATCCGCCATGCTCACCGGGGCGTATTCTTCGCCGTCCTGTGGCTCGACCACCGAAAGCGCCAGCGTCGCACAGCGCGTCAACGACGCGGCCACCTTCCAGTACCCGCCGCTGCGTTCGCGTTCGGCGAGCGCCGCTACCGTGCCGATCGCGCCGAGATATCCGGTGAGATAGTCGTTCATGAGGACGGTCACCACCGTCGGGGCGCCAAGCCGTTCGGAGTGGACGTGCATCACCCCGGTGACCGCCTGGGCGATCTGCTCGAATCCCGGGCGCAGATGCCACGGGGTGGCCTGCGAGTAGCAGGACACCTGGGTGACCACGAGATCCGGGTTGATCGTCTTGAGGCCGCTGTCGTCGAAGCCGAGCCTGGCCAGGCTGCCGGGACGCTGACTGGACACCAGCACGTCGGCGTCGGCGAGCAGTTCGGCGAACCGGGCCCGTCCGACGCGACTCTTGATGTCCAGGGCGATGTTGTGCTTGCCCCAGCTGACGTCCAGCCACAAGGGCAGCACCCAATCACCCACCGGGGGTTGGACTTTGACCACCTCGGCACCCTGTTCCGCCAGCAGGCGACCGACGGTGGGGCCGGCCACGAGGTGGGTCAATTCCAGCACCCGCAAGCCCTCCAGCGGCCGGTGGGCAGCGGGTCCCAACCGGCGGTTGCCCCCACCCCCGTGCGCGTCGATCTCCACCGCAGCACGCCGGGCGGTCTGCTCCCCTTGCGGGAGCGCCAGCCACTCATCGGGGCTGCGCACGATCACCAGCGGCAGGCCCGCGGCGGCCGCGTCGTCTTCGAGTCGTTGAGCGGTCCTGGTCGCGACGACTGCGGCGATCGCCTCGGCGGTGTTCGCGCAACCCAGGAAGTCCAGCAGCGCGTCGCGAAGATGCGGATGCAAACCGATCATCGTGACGTAGCGATCGTCCGCGGTGCGGTAGGTTCCGTTGTCCGGACCGATCGGCCAGGTGTCCATCAGAGTTCCGTAGCCATTGAGAAAATGCATCTGGCCGGAATTGAGCGCCAGTCCACAATGGCGGCGGTTGAGCGTCATAGTTTGTTCGGGCAGCCCGCGCATCGTGCCGATGTGTTCCACGACAGAGCCGAACGCGGCCATGGCGCCCGCCGCGTAATCGTGGATCTTGATCGGGCTCGGCGAATAGGCGATACCGGGTTCGACGGTGGCCTTGCCGGGATCGATCGGGAACGGTAGCGCGTCGGCGATCGCATCGTAGACCGATCGCTGTAGTGGGTCCGTGATCATGTCGATCTCCGATTTCCCTTGAAGGAGTGCACTTTCGGCTCGCGTCGATGGCGCCGCGGTACGTGTCGATACTGCGCCGGCTGCGGGGCCGGGGTCGATGGTGTGGCTGACAACACGTCCGCGGTGGCGTTGTCAGGGGAAACAATCGGAACCGTTCAACGGGCGTACCGCGCTTAGGCTGATGGTTATGGCACGCGCAGACGTGGACGCTCAGGTCCTCGAAATCGGCGCTCTGCTGAGTGCGCGGGTGGACGAACTCGCGCGACGGGTCGCCGCGGCCATTCGCGCCGAAGTGGACTTCTACAAGAAGACCGATGTGGTCAGCGACGACGAGCTGGTGTCAGCCACGGCGGAGAATCTCAAGTTCGTCTTCCAGGGCCTGGAGGTCGGCGCGGGGTTCGACACGTCCCCCGCGGTCGCCACGGGCCACAAGCGTGCGGCGGCGGGTGCGCCATTGCCGGCGGTGATGGATGCGTTCCGCGTCGCCTCTCATGTCGTGTGGGACACCATGATCGAATTCGCCGGCGAACATCCCCGCGTCAGTGGCGCCGCGCTCATCGTGGCAACCTCCCGGTTCTGGAATGCCCAGGACCGCTATACCGAGGCGATGACCGGTGCCTTCCGGCAGCAGGCGATGCATCAGGCGATCGAGGACGAAGCCGAGCGATCCGCGTTGGCCGAGGCGCTGTTCGAGGGCCGGCTGTCGGCCGACTACAGCCTGTGGGACGTCGCCCAGATGCTGCGTCTGCCCGGGCACGGCCCGTACGCGATCGTCGCGGCGGCGCTTCCCGCGCTGGGCCGACAGGCCCTTCCGGGCGTCGAGCCGCTGTTGCGCAGCCTTGACGTGTTCTCGGCGTGGCGACTGCTACCGGACCTACAGATGGGGATCGTGCACGTCGCCTCGCAGACGGCCATGACCAGGATGCTGGAACTGTTCCGGCGATTGACCGATACCGCCGTCGGCATCAGCCCCCCGTTCGACGATCTCGCCGATGCCGCAAGGGCGTTGCGTTACGCGCGAGTCGCCATGGGCGCCACTCGTCGTGACGACGACAACGTCACCGTATTCGAGGATTCGGTGCTGACGGTGGCCGCGGTCAGCGCACCGGAGGTGACGCGCAAACTCGCGGAGATCACCTTCGGTTCGTTCAACGACTTGCCCGCCGAGGAACGTGACACGCTGGTCGGCACCTTCCGCGCCTGGGTCGGCAACGACGGCTCGATCCAGCGGACGGCTTCGGCGCTGTTCTGCCATCCCAACACCGTGCGCTATCGATTGCGGCGCATCGAGGAGCGGACGGGCCGATCCCTCAGCGTCCCGCGCCAACTCGCCGAGCTGTGTCTGGCATTCGAGGTGGACCACCACTTTTGACCGCGACCGGCCCGCGCGCGGTTTCGACAAGGGTCTCCCTCACTCACAGGAACAGGTCGGGCTGTAGATCGTGGGCGTTGTCCGCGTGCCGATACCGCGACAGGTCGTCGACGCCGATACGTGCCAGGACGTCGCCGATGATGGGCAGCACCCGTCCGCCCGCCTCGTTGATCTGTTGTGCCGCGGCGTGAATCGTCCCGTCCAGTTCGGGGTGGGGGCGATCGGTCTTGGCGATCATGGCCACGTCGGCGCCGTCGGCAGCGGAGCGCAGGGCGATCGCCAAGCCGATGCCGCGGCTGCAGCCCCACATGATGATGGTCTTACCGGGCAGTTCGGGCAGTGAAGTTCAGGAGCCGATCGTCCGCGCGATGAAAAGACCGATGTCGCGGTGAACGACGGCTTTGACCGGCTCGTTGAGGATCTCGTGACGCGCACCGGCATAGAACCGGTACGCCAGCGCGCGGTGACCTCGGTGGAGGTAGCGGGTGATGAGTTCACGGACGGCGACGGTGTTGGCACCCACCGGATCCTCGGTTCCCGCGATGACCAGGATCGGCAAGTCGGCTGGGACGAGCGCTTCGTTCTGCGGGAGCCACAGACCGTGCATACCGGTGATTACCGAGTACGCCATGGCGTTGGAGAACGGGTGTCCGCACAACGGGTCCGCGGTGAAGCGGCGCAGCTCCTCGGGGTCCGAGGTTTGCCATTCCGAACCCGTGGGATGTGCGATGCCCCCGATGAACGGGGCGTTGAACGCCGTTACGATCGCGCCGAAATAGCCGCTCGGTGTGTCGGCTTCCGGCCCGGTGGCGGCGGCGCTCAACTTGTTTACCGCGGCTCGGTATGCGTCGTCGGTCAGGCCGGGAACCGATCCCATCGTCCCGCACAGGATGGCGCCGGCCAGCGCGTCACCATGGTGCTGGATGAGCCATTGGGTCAGCGCTGAGCCCATGCTGTGACCGAACGCGACCAGCGGCAGGCCGGGGTGGGCGGCGCGGACGACCTCGCAGAGGTGTGCGATGTCGTCGCACATGTCCTGCCATGCCGTCACGCCCGCCCGCCCGAGCCCGGCCGCACCGGCGGTTTGTCCGTGCCCGCGCAGGTCGGGGCCGTACACCACATAACCCTGGGCCGCCAGAAACCGGGCCAAGCGGTTATAGCGGCCGCTGTGTTCGGCCATGCCGTGGGTGATCTGCACGACCGCCCGGGTATCGATGCCGCACGGCGGATTCCACCGGCGGACGAATACAGGCGTCTTGTCGACCCTCGATTCCATGGTGAACGTGCTGAGCGCATCGTCGTGGAGCTCCGCCGCGGTGTCGTCCGAGCGGGCTTCCGCCGAGGTCATGTTCGGGGTGCGCCGGCGCGTTCAACGGCCGTCGCGGCCGAACGGATCCGAAGAGCGGCGACCACCTCGACGACACCCAGGACGATGAACCACACGCCGGCGACCAGCACGAGAACCTGTAACGACGGGAACGGGTAGGCCAGCATCACCAACCCGGCCAGCACAGCGATGACGCCGGAGAACCCCACCCACCCGCGCGAGGGCAGCGACGGGTCACTGATCGCGGCCACGGCCTCGGCTACTCCGCGAAAGATGAACCCGATTCCGACCCAAATCGCCAGCAGCAGAATCGAATCGGCAAGGCTGCGAAAGCACAGTACGGCGAGGACCACCGATGCCGCCCCGCTGAGGAACAGCAGTATCCGCCCGCCGGCGGACGACACCGGAAGAGCGAACGCGGATACCACCTGCGCGATGCCCGTCACGAGCAGGTAGGCGCCGAAGACGGCCGCCGCGACGACGAGGCTCACAGTCGGCCACACCAGGATGAGGATGCCGAGGATCGCGGTCAAAATGCCCGCGGCCAGTGCCGATTTCCACAGGTGGGGTAGTGGACTGGAATCAATGAGTGTCTGCATCGCCGACCTTCTTCCGTCGCAACGGCCCGGCCTGTCGCCGCCGTCGCGGATTGTTGAGCTGTCTCAGCGATCGTCAGCGATGCGTGGCCCGGTGTCGATGGAACCCACGACAACGCCATGCCGGAAATCGTGTGTGATGAAACAACCCGTGTACCGCCGCAGCGTGTGGATACTTGCCTGATGCCCGCTGCGCGCATCGCCCGGCTTGCCACCATCATGACCGCGTTGATGTGCCTCAGCCCGTTTGCCGGGTTCCGCGCCAATGCCTTCGCCGGAGTGGACGGTCCGGGCGCGATCAGCGTTGGGGGACTGCAGCGGACCTACTACCTGCACGTTCCCGCCGGGCTCGATCGTCCGTCGGGTCTGGTACTCAACCTGCACGGCGCAGGCGGCAACGGAGGCGCACAGGCGGCGGCCACGGGGTACAACGGGGTCGCCGACGCGCACGGCTTCGTCGTCGCCTATCCCGACGGGATCGACCTGAGCTGGGCCGACGGCCGCGGTGCCTCGGTGCCGGACCGACAGGGCGTCGACGACGTCGGATTCCTGAGCGCGCTGGCCGGACGGCTCATGGAGGAGTACGCCATCCAACCGGGCCGGGTGTTCGCCACCGGGATGTCGGCCGGTGCATTCATGGTCAACCGGCTGGCCTGCGAGCGGGCCGACCTGGTGGCAGCCATCGTGCCGGTCGCGGGAACCCTGGGTAGCGCATTCGCCTGCAACCCGGCGCAGCCGGTCTCGGTGCTGCAGATGCACGGCACCACCGATCCGGTCGTGCCATTCGGGGGCGGGCTGATGGTCGGCCGCGGCGGGCTCAGCGACATCGTCAGCGCACCCGCGTTGGCGCAGCGCTGGCGCGACGTCGACGGATGCCCGGCACCCAGCGAGAGTTCCCCGGCCATGGGTGTGCACCAGTTCGCCGCCGCCGGCTGCGGCGGCGGAACCGAGGTTGTCTTTGTGCAGATCGACGGTGGCGCGCACACCTGGCCGGGGTGGGGTTCCCCATTCGACGCGTCGCTGGCGGGCGGGCAGTTCTTCGCCACGCACGGCCGCTGACGCCCACCCCCAAACCTCACCCCTTGCCCGCAAGCGTGCGAGTCTGTACGCCGACACGCCGCTCGGGCCGTGCAAATGCGCACGCTCGGCCGAAGGTGGCGACGAACCCGCGGGGAGGCGGAGGTTAGCGCGACGGAGTGAACCCGCGCAGCCGAAGGCTGTTGCTGACGACGAACACCGAGCTGAAAGCCATTGCGGCCCCGGCGATCAGCGGGTTGAGCAGTCCGGCGGCGGCCAACGGCAGCGCCGCGACGTTATAGGCGAAGGCCCAGAACAGGTTTCCCTTGATGGTGCGCAACGTGGCCCGGGACAGCCGGATGGCATCGGGTACGGCACGCAGGTCGCCGGTCACCAGCGTCAGATCGGAGGCCTCGATCGCCACGTCGGTACCGGTACCCATGGCCAGTCCGAGATCGGCCTGTGCCAGCGCGGCGGCGTCGTTGACGCCGTCGCCCACCATCGCGACCACTTTCCCTTCGTCCTGCAACCGCTTGATGACGTCCAGCTTGTCCGAGGGCAGCACCTCGGCGATGACCTCGTCGATTCCGATCTGGCCTGCGACCGCGTTAGCGGCTCTCGCGTTGTCGCCGGTCAACAGCACCGGCGTCAGACCCAGATCCCGAAGTCCCACCACAGCGCCGCGTGCCGATTCCTTGATGGTGTCGGCAACCACGATGACGCCACGAACAGCGCCGTCGACGGCAACCCACACGGGTGTCTGGCCACGCGCCTGCGCGGTATCGGCGGCGCGGAGCAGCGCCCCCGGCGCGGTCAGGGACCATTCGCCGCGTAGCCAGGCGAGCCGTCCGGCGACCACGGCGTGGCCCTCGACGACGCCGGAAACCCCATGGCCGCTGTGGTTCTGGAAGCCGGCCACATCGGGCAGCGGGCCTGCCTCGGCAGCCTCGCGGGCGATCGCCCGGGCGACCGGATGCTCGGAGGCGTGCTCAAGCGCCCCGGCCAGCCGCAGCGTGTCGCTGTCGGCCTCCTCGACGGTGTGCACCGCCGCCACCGCCATCTGCCCGGTGGTCACCGTTCCGGTCTTGTCCAGCACGATCGTGTCGACGCGCTGGGTGGATTCCAGGATCTGCGGACCCTTGATGAGGATGCCGAGTTGCGCGCCCCGCCCGGTGCCGACCAGCAACGCCGTCGGCGTTGCCAGCCCGAGCGCGCACGGGCAGGCGATGATCAAGACGGCGACGGCGGCCGTGAAGGCGGTGCTGACCGCCGCGCCGGCCAGCAGCCAACCTGCCAGGGTCGCCAGGGACAAGGCGATCACGATCGGCACGAACACCGCCGACACCCGGTCGGCCAGTCGCTGCACCTCGGCCTTGCCGCTTTGGGCTTCGGCGACCAGACGCGCCATCTGTGCCAGCTGGGTATCGGCGCCGACGTGCGTCGCCCGAACCCGCACCCGCCCGCCGACGTTGACCGTCGCACCCACCACCTCGTCGCCCGGCCCGACCTCCGCGGGTACCGGCTCGCCGGTGAGCATCGAGACATCGATGGCCGATGCCCCGTCGACCACCACCCCGTCGGTGGCGATCTTCTCGCCGGGCCGCACCACGAACACGTCGCCGACCGTCAATTGTGCGACCGGAATGCGGGTTTCGGGGCCGTCCAGGCCGCCACGCAATACCGTGACGTCCTTGGCCCCCATGTCGAGCAGTGCCCGCAATGCCGCACCCGATTGGCGCTTCGCACGCGCCTCGAAGTAGCGGCCCGCGATGATGAACGTCGTGACCGCCGCGGCGACTTCCAGATAGATGTGCGGCTCCGCGCCGCCGGTCGGCAGCAGGCTGAAGGTCATCTTCATGCCCGGCATGCCGGCGTGGGTGAAGAACAACGCCCACAGCGACCACAGGTAGGCGGCGGTGACACCGACCGAGATCAGTGTGTCCATCGTCGCCGCGCCGTGCCGCAGATTCGTCCACGCGGCCCGGTGGAACGGCCACGCGCCCCACACCACCACCGGTGAGGCCAGGGTCAGGATCAGCCACTGCCAGTTGGTGAACTGCAGCGCCGGGATCATCGACAACGCCACCACCGGCACGGATAGTGCCGCGGATATCAGCAGCCGCTGCCGCCAGTACGCGACCTCCTCCGGTCCCCGGTTGTCGGGGTTATCGGTGTCATGGGGGTCAGCCTGCGGTGTCGGCAGTGTCGCCGTGTAGCCCGTCGACTCCACCGTCGCGACGAGCTCCTCAGGGCTGACTGTCTCGGGGAACTCGACCGTGGCTTGTTCGGTCGCGAAGTTGACGCTCGCAGTCACTCCGTCGAGCCGGTTCAGCTTCTTCTCTATGCGCGCCGCGCAGGATGCACAGGTCATCCCGCCGACTGAGAACGTGAGGGTGCTCATACGGTCCTCCTTCTCGTGCTGCGCTTCTCGCTGGTGTCGATGCGCGATCCGCTGCGCTTCTCGCTGGTCGCCCCCTCAGGCCGCGCAGCCGACGTCGTATCCGCAGTCCTCGATCGCGGCGGCGACGGCCGCCTCATCGGCGGTGCCGTCCACCGTGACGACACCTCCGGCCAGGTTGACCTCAACGCTGGTGACTCCGGGGAGAGGCCGCACCGCGGAGGTGATGCTGGCGACGCAGTGGCCACAACTCATTCCCTGTACCTGCAAAACTAATGCCATGATCGCCACTATATACCCGTAGGGGGTATGGGTAAAGGTTCATCAGATCTTCATGAAACGCCCAGCCGATGCATATCGCGGATCGGCACGCTCGAATCGGATGTCAAAACGAGGAGATACCACTGTGAGGTCGAAGCGAAGTGTTCAGGTAGGCGTCGGCGCATTCGCGGCGCTGGCCTTGCTCGTCGGCTGTGGCGGTGCCGGTGATTCCAGCGCCGATCAATCGGGTCAGACAACCCAGACGACGGCGGCGCCGGCGACCACAGCCCAGGCCGCCGATGCACACAACATGGCCGATGCCATGTTCAGTCAGCACATGATTCCCCACCACCAGCAGGCGATCGAGATGAGCGACATGCTGCTGGCCAAGCAGGGGATCGACCCGAGGGTCACCGAACTGGCCACCCAGATCAAGGCCGCGCAGGGTCCCGAGATCGAGCAGATGCGGGGCTGGCTGCGGGAGTGGGGTATGCCCGCGATGCCGGGCGGCGACATGGGCGGCCACGGTGGCATGGGTGACATGGGTGACATGGGTGACATGCCGGGCATGGCAGGAATGATGTCCGAGGCGGATATGACGGCGCTGCAGAACGCGGAGGGCGTCGATGCGACGAAGTTGTTCCTGAACCAGATGATCGAACACCACGAGGGCGCGATCACGATGGCGCAGAACGAGATCGACGACGGTCAGTACCCCGCGACCATCGAACTCGCGCATTCGATCATCGAGACCCAGCAGCGCGAGATCGACACCATGAAGCAGATCCTGCAAACGCTGTGATCACCGGTCGATCGGCAGGGTGATGGTGAAAGTGGTGAAGGTCGCCCCGCTCGGCCCGCCGCTGGTGACCGTGATGCTGCCGCGCTGCGCCTCGACCAGTGCCTTGGCGATAGCCAGCCCGATGCCTGCCCCGCCGCGTTCGCGGTTCCGCGCGGCATCGGCACGGTAGAAGCGCTCGAACACATGCGGCAGGTGCTCGGCGGGGATGCCCTCGCCCGTGTCGGTCACGGTGATCGTGACGTGGTCGCGGTCGCGGCGCGCCGCGACGTCGACCCGGCCTCCGCCGTTGGTGTGGCGCAACGCATTATCGAGCAGATTGGCCAGCACCTGTCCCAGGCGCAGCGGATCCGCCCAGAGTCGGGGGAGCGCGGTGCCGGGATGTGCGGCCAGCGTCACACCCTTGGCCGCGAAGCGGTCCGCCGCAGCGGCGACCGCGGCCGCGATCACCATGTCCGCGTCGACCGGCAACGCGGCGATCGACACGTGCGCCTCCTCTGCCTGCGCCAGCGCCGACAGGTCGCCGGAAAAGCGCACGAGCCTTCGCATCTGGTCGCGCAGCATCGCCGCCGTCTCGGGGTCGAGCGTTTTCACCCCATCCTCGACGGCCTCGATGTAGGCGGTGAGGACGGACACCGGCGTCCGGATCTCATGCGCCAGATCGCCGAAGAGCCTGCGCCGAGATGACTCCACCGATTCGAGACGGTCGGCCATCTGGTTGAAAGCCCTTGCCAGCGAATCGAAGTCATCGCCGAGGCCGGGAGGCGACACCCGCGAGTCGTATCGGCCTTCGGCCACCGACTCCGCTGCGGACGCCGCCTCGCGCACCGATCGAGCCACCCGCCGGCTGAAGTACCAGGTCACGACCAGCGCCGCGGCGGCGGAGATGGCCAGCGCGACGCCGATCGAGATCGCCGTCGCGTACCGGTAGGCCTCTTCCGCGTGGACCTGCTCACCCGACCGCTCGGCCACCCCCGCGCGCTGCAGGTGCTCGCGAAACAGCGGCGGGCCGACGACGGCGGCGACGATCCAGAGCGCGCTCGCCCCGGCCACCAGCACCACGATCTGAGCCAGCAACAGCCGGGTCGCGATCCCGGTCCCGAATCGACCTCCTGGCGCGTTCACTGCCCGGTGCCCATCCGATAGCCGACGCCGCGCACCGTCACCACGTAGCGCGGGTTGGCGGCGTCGTCGCCGAGCTTGCGGCGCAGGTGACCGATGTGCACGTCGACGACCTGCTCGTTACCGACCCAGTCCGCCCACACCGCCGCGACCAGTTGTCGCCGGCTCAGCACCACGCGCGGGCGCGAGGACAACGCCACCAGCAGGTCGAACTCGGTGCGCGTCAACAGAATCGGCTCGGGGCCGATCGACACCTGACGGCCCGCCACGTCGATGCGCAGCGCACCGAATACCCGAGCGGGTGGCGCCTCTGCCGGCACGGCACCGCTGGACGCCGGGATCGATCGCGGCCGCCGCAGCATGGCCCGGATCCGCGCCACCAGCTCGCGTGGGCTGAAGGGTTTCGTCATGTAGTCGTCGGCGCCCACCGACAGCCCGACGACGGTGTCGAGTTCGGTGTCCCGCGCGGTGAGCATCACGACGTAGGCGTCGGAGAACGTACGCAGCCGCCGGCACACCTCCAGACCGTCGATGCCGGGCAACGCCAGGTCGAGAACGACAACGTCGGGATCGATCTCGCGCGCCCTGGCCAGCGCATCGTCGCCGTTGTGGGCGATACAGACCTCGAAGCGCTCCCGCTCCAGGTAGCTGGCGACGATGCCGGCCAGCGGAACCTCGTCGTCGACCACCAACGCCCGGTATCCCGGGGCGTCAGTGGCAGGTTGCATATCGATCATCGTGCCGCAGGCCGGCGCGCGACGGTCCGCTGGCCTGGCATCCTGGGTTCATGGCAAAGGAAATCGACCGGGTCAGGGCGCGGAGCGCCTCCGACGTCATCAAGCAGCACCCCGGCATGGTGCTCTTCGTCGCGTCGCCTGCCCTGGTGGCACTCGGCGCCGTCTGGTGGTTGTTCGGCACCGGCTGGGCCGCGCTGATCCTGGTGGCGCTGGTGCTCGGGGGCGGCGCGGCCCTGCTGCTCAAGCGCTGACGACGCGCCTAACCCCGGCGCCTGCGCGCACGCCAGGCGCGATAGGCGATCGCCAGCCCGACCACCACGGTGATCGGGCCGATGATCGACCAGGTGGTGGTGTTGCTCATCGGGCTGCCGCCCAGCACGCCGACGCCCTGAAGTGTCCACACCAGCCCCGATGCCGCGAGTAAGACGCCAAAGACGCCGATGACGATGACGATCGCACTGCGCACGGCCACCACATTGCCACGGATTGCCGCGGAATTCCGAAGCGGGTCCGGCGCACCCGCGGATCGATGATAAGGAGCTCGTTCGCCCTGGGTGAACGCATACCCACCAACGCTGTAACAGTGTAAGCATGTAATCATGCGACATCATCACATGCACAGGCGCTCCGGCGGCTGGCAACAGGCCAATCAACCCGAGGCGGGCGACGCCCCCGACTGGTTCGCCGGACGACTGCCCGACAACTGGTTCGCCGGCGACCCCGAGGTCGTCGTCGATCGTGAGGAGATCACCGTCATCGGCCGGTTGCCCGAGCCCGAGGGCGGCGAAAGCGAGGCGCGCACGTCAGGCCGGGCCGCACGCTTCCGTGAGGAGACCAGGCCCGAGCGCATGCGCATCGCCGACGAGGCTGAAAGCCGGTACGGGCGCAAGGTGTCCTGGGGCGTCGATGTGGGCGCGGGCGACGCGCATGAGCGGATCCTGTTCACCCACATCGCGGTTCCGGTGATGACCCGGCTGCGCCAGCCCGAACGGCAGGTGCTCGACACGCTCGTCGACGCGGGGGTGGCCCGCTCGCGTTCCGACGCGCTGGCTTGGTCGGTGCGACTGGTCGGTGAACACACCGAGGAGTGGCTGGCCAAGCTGCGCGAGGCGATGGCCACGGTCGACGATCTGCGCGCCGAGGGTCCCGACCTGTAGTCACACCCGCGTCATCGCCCAATATTTGCCACGCTGTGCCATCAACTCGGCGTGGCTGCCGCGTTCGACGATCCGCCCCGCTTCCATCACCAGGATCACGTCGGCGTCGCGGATCGTCGACAACCGGTGGGCGATGATGAAACTCGTTCGGTCACGCCGTAATTCGCTGGTGGCTTGCTGGATCAGCAGCTCGGTGCGGGTGTCCACCGAGCTGGTGGCCTCGTCGAGGACGAGCAGCTGCGGGCGGGCGAGGAAGGCGCGGGCGATCGTGATGAGCTGCTTCTCGCCGGCGCTGATGGCCCCGCCGTCGTCGTGCACCTGGGTCTCGTACCCGTCGGGAAGGCTGTGCACGAAGCGGTCCACGTATGCCGCCCGTGCCGCCGCGATCACCTCATCCCTACCGGCATCCGGACGCCCGTAGGCGATGTTCTCGTAGATCGTCCCGCCGAACAGCCAGGTGTCCTGCAGCACCATGCCGATTCGCGATCGCAACGACTGGCGGCTCACCGTCGTGATGTCCACGCCGTCGACGAGAATGCGGCCCGCATCGGTGTCGTAGAACCGCATCAGCAGATTCACCAGCGTGGTCTTGCCCGCGCCGGTGGGTCCGACGATCGCCACCGTGCTGCCCGGTTCGGCGACGAACGACAGATCCTCGATGACCGGTGATCCCGGCCGGTAGCCGAACCACACCCGGTCGAACTCCACCATCCCGCCCGGGTTGGACGGGCTGGAGGACGGGCTGGGGGGCGGGAGCGCCGCCGGGGCGTCCGGTGTCATCTCCCGCGCGTCGAGCAGCTCGAAAACGCGCTCCGCGCTGGCGATCCCGGACTGCAGCGTGTTGTACATCGATGCCACCTGGGTTAGGGGCTGGTTGAACTGGCGGACGTATTGGATGAACGCCTGGATGCTGCCGAGGGTGATCTGGCCGGTGGCAACCTTCAGTCCGCCCACCACCGCCACCGCGACGTAGCTGAGATTGCCGACGAACGCCGTTGCCGGTGCCACCAGCCCCGAAAAGAACTGCGCGCCAAAGCTGGTCTGGTACACCTCGGCGTTGAGGTCGCGGAACGTCTCCTCGGCGCGGGCTCGATGGCCGAACGTCTTGACGACCGTGAAGCCGCTGTAGGTTTCCTCGATGTGGGCGTTGAGCCTGCCGGTGTTGCGCCACTGCGCGACGAACAACCGCTGCGAACGGCGGGCGATCCAGCGCGTGACCAGAAGTGACACCGGCACCGTGGCCACCGTGATCAGGGTGAGCAGCGGCGAGATGGTCAACATCATCACCAGCACTGCGACCACGGTGAGCACCGAGCCGAGCAGCTGGCCGATCGTCATCGCCAGCGACGTGGCGACGTTGTCGATGTCGTTGGTGACCCGCGACAGCACCTCCCCGCGCTGGCGCGCGTCGAAGTACGACAGCGGCAGCCGGTGCACCTTGGCCTCGACGTTGGAACGCAGGGTGACCAGGGTGCGCTGCACCGTGACGTTGAGTATCCGGGCCTGCAGCCAAACCAGCAGGGCGGCAATCAGATACAACACGAGCGCCAGCAGCAGGGTGCGTCCGACGGCGCCGAAGTCCACACCGCGCCCCGGTACCACGTTCATACCGGAGAGCAGATCGGCGAAGGTGGTGTCGCCGCGCGCCCGCGCCGCGTCGATCGCCTGTTCCTTGGTCTGGCCCACGGGCAGCTGCCTGCCGATGACCCCGTTGAACAGCAGATCCGTCGCATGGCCGAGGATCCTCGGGCCGATGACGCCGATCGCGATGCCGCCGACGCCGAGCAGGATCACCAGCACTGTCAGTCCGCGCTGGGGGGTGAGCTGCTTGAGCAGCCGCAGCGCCGTCCTCGTGAAATCGCGGGTCTGTTCGGGGGGCGCCTGCAGCATGTTGTGAATCGGCCGGCCGATGGGTGTGGTCATGCCCGATCCCCGGTCATGCCCGATCCCCCCGGGGCCCGCCGACGCCGGCCCCGATCGCCTGGGAGTCGGCCAGTTCGGCGTAGGCCGGGCAGTCGGCGATGAGGTCGTCGTGGGTTCCGGTGCCGACGACAGCGCCGTCGTCGATGACGATGATCTGCTCGGCGCGCGCGATGGTGCTGATGCGCTGGGCGACGATGATGACGGTGGCGTCGGCGGTGATGTCACTCAACGCTGCGCGCACCCGCGCGTCGGTGTGCACGTCGAGCGCGGAGAAGGCGTCGTCGAACAGGAAGATCGCGGGCCTGCGGATCACCGCGCGGGCGATGGCCAGCCGTTGGCGCTGGCCGCCGGAGAAGTTCATGCCGCCCTGGGCAACGCGCATGGTCAGACCGTCGGGGTGAGCCGCCACGAAGTCGTCGGCGGCAGCGGTGCGCAGCGCCTGCCACATCTCGTCCTCGCTGGCGTCGGCCTTTCCGTAGCGCAGATTGTCGGCGACGGTGCCGGTGAACAGGTAGCCGCGCTGGGGTACCAGCCCGATCTTCGACCAGAGTTCGTCGGGCTCGTAGTCACGGACGTCGACGCCGTCCACCCGGACCGACCCCGCGGTCGCGTCGTACAACCGCGAGATCAGCGCGATCAACGTGGACTTTCCCGACCCTGTCGAGCCGACCACCGCGGTGGTGGTGCCCGGTCGCGCCGTAAGCGAAACATCCTGCAGGACGGGGCGATCCGCGCCGGGATAGCTGAAGCCGACCGCGTCGAGGCGGACCATCCCCGTGACCCGCTCGGGCCGCACCGGGCGGGCCGGGCTGCCGATCGCCGGGGTGGTCTGCAGCACCTCGGTGATGCGTTCGGCGCATACCGACGCCCTGGGGAAGATGATCAGCATGAAGGTGGCCATCAACACGGCCATCAGGATCTGCATGAAGTAGGACAGGAAGGCGATCAGCGATCCCACCTGCATGTGGCCGGCGTCGATGCGCACGCCGCCGAACCAGATCAGCGCGACGCTTGACACGTTGATCACCAGCGTGGTCACCGGTAGCAGCAGCGCCTGCCAGCGTCCCGCCGTCAACGCGGTGTCGGACAGCTTCCTGTTGGCCCGGTCGAAGCGGGCGATCTCGACGGGTTCCCTGGCGAACGCGCGGATGACCCGGATACCGGAAAGCTGGTCGCGCATCACCCGGTTGACGTTGTCGATGAGTCGTTGCATGTCGCGGAAGACGGGTAGCAGATGCGACACCAGCCAATAGTTCGACACCGCGAGGACGGGCACGCTGACGAGAAGCAGCCACGACAGCCCTGCGTCCTGATGCACCGCCATCGCGATGCCGCCGACCGACATGATCGGCGCGGTGACGAGCACCGTGCAGGTCAGCTGCACCAGCAGCTGGATCTGGCCGACGTCGTTGGTGGTGCGGGTGAGCAGGGACGGGGCGCCGAAGCGGGCCGCCTCCTCGGCGGAGAAGCCCGTGACGTGGTGAAAGATCGCGGCGCGAAGGTCGTGGCCGAATCCCATGCCCGCGCGTGAGCCGAAGTAGACGGCACCGACTGCGCACAGCACCTGCACGGCGGTCACCGCAAGCATCAGCATGCCCAGTTCGACGATGGTGGCGGTATCGCCCTGCGCCACACCGTCATCGATGATGGCGGCGTTGATGGTCGGCAGGTACAGCGAGGCCAGTGTGCTGATCACCTGCAATACCGCCACGACGGCGAGCAGCCAACGATATGGCCGCACGAATTCCCGCAGCAGTGCCACCAGCATTCCGCTACTGTCGCATACACCCCCGACAGCTTCGATGTGACCCACGGGGGCGTAGACGATATCGAAATCGCAGGTCAATCGGCATGTCGGTGGTTGCACCGTAGCGCTGCCGCTACAGTGCATGGCGTGACCGCAAGCACGTGCGCGAGCCGCATGCCCCGCAACACCCGCAATATAAGGGCCGTCGCCGCGCTGGCCGCAGCGATCGCCCCGGTGTTTGCCGCGTGCTCGAGTTCAGACTCGCCGGGGCCCGGCACCGCGCCGACCACGCCTGCCCCGCAGAACATCACGCACGGGCCGTTCTTCCCGCAGTGCGGCGGCATCAGCGATCAGGTGGTCGGGCAACTGACCGAGGTCAACGGGCTGATGAACACCGCTACGACATCGGTCGGTTGCCAGTGGCTCGTCGGCGGCAGCATCCTGGGCCCGCACTTCTCGTTCACCTGGTTCCGGGGCAGCCCAATCGGGCGGGAACGCAAGACCGAGCAGCTTTCCCGGGCGAGCGTGGAGGACATCACCATCGAAGGCCACAGCGGCTTCATCGCCATCGGTGAGGATCCGACGCTGGGCGCCAACCTGTGCGAGATCGGCATTCAGTTCGACGACGACTTCATCGAATGGTCGGTCAGCTACGTGCAGAAACCGTTCCCCAACCCGTGCGATGTGGCCACCGAGCTCACCCGCCAGTCGATCGTGAACTCGAAATGACCCGCGTTCGGTCCGGCCATCGAAACAGCCTCAGACCCGGCCGCCGCCTGGTCACGGGCACGGCCGCGGCACTGACCGTCGTGACGGCGCTGCTCGGGTTGGTGGGGTGTACCCGCACCGTCGAGGGCACGCCCGCGCTGGCGGGTTCCGGGGACGTGCCGCGCAACGACGACTCCGAGCGCCAGTACCCGAACCTGCTCAAGGAGTGTGAGGTCCTCACCGAGGACATCCTCGCCGAGACCGTCGGCGCCGACCCGCTCGACATCCAGAGCACGTTCGTGGGCGCCGTGTGCCGCTGGCAGGCGGCCAATCCGGCCGGGCTGGTCGATATCACCCGGTTTTGGTTCGAGCAGGGCAGCCTGGACAACGAACGCGAGACGGCGCAGCGGCTCGAATACCAGATCGAGAACCGGTCGATCGCCGGCGTCCCGTCGATCGTGATGCGCCCGAACGACCCGAACGGGGCGTGCGGGGTGGCCAGCGACGCGGCCGGTGTCGTGGGCTGGTGGGTCAATCCCCAGGCGCCGGGCATCGACGGCTGCGGGATGGCGATCAAGCTGATGGAGCTGACGCTGGCCACCAGCTCCTGACTTGTGCCAGTTCCCCTTGCGAGCAGACGCAAACTGCCCTGAAAGCCAGGGATTTGGGGTGCTTTTGCGTCTGCTCGGCGGGATTATCGAGGTACATGGAAGGCGACCAGTGCGGCGCTGTTGACGGTGAGCTCGGCCCACGGCTCCGCGGTGCGCAGCACGGCGATCGCCGAGGTGGGGTACTTGGCCAGGATGTCGTCGGCCGCCGTCCTGTCGCTGCTCTCCGCGTCGGCCAGGCCGAGCGCCACATTCGACATGGCCGGCTCGTGACCGATCACCAGCAGCGTGCGCACGCCGGGGTCGAATCGTGACGGCACGGCATTGATCTCGTCGAGGACGGTGCCCGGGGTGGCGTCGTAGAGGCGGTCGACGAACTCGGTGGGGGCCTCTATGCCTGTGCGTGCCAGCGTCTGGCGGGTTCGCGTCGCCGTCGAGCACATCACGGCGTCGATCGGGGCCATATGCACGCGTAGCCAGTCGCCCGCCAGGCCCGCCTCCCTGATGCCTCGCGGCGCGAGCGGCCGTTCGTGATCGACAACCCCCGGCGGGTAGTCGGATTTGGCGTGCCGCATCAACAACAGGGTCCGGTAGTCGTCGCTCACGGGGTTCACGCTAGGCCATGGCCATCGGGGGCAATCGCGTTTCGGCGGGCCGAGGCGCTTCCCAGGTCTTGTCGGCGCCCCGACCTACACTCGCCTTGCCCGACCACCAGGACACGAGAGACACGAGAGACACGAGAGGAAGGGGCCGACATGCGATTCATCCACACCGCCGACTGGCAGCTCGGCATGACCCGGCACTTCCTCAACGGTGAAGCGCAGCCGCGGTATTCGGCCGCACGCCGCGACGCCGTGGCCCGCCTCGGGCCGCTGGCCGCCGAGGTCGGCGCCGAGTTCGTCGTGGTGTCCGGTGACGTGTTCGAGCACAACCAACTCGCCCCCCGCGACGTCAGCACGGCGCTGGAGGCCATCCGCGGCATCGGCGTTCCTGTCTACCTCCTGCCCGGCAACCACGACCCGCTCGACGCGTCCTCGGTGTACACCAGCGCGTTGTTCCTGGCCGAATGCCCCGACAACATCCGGGTTCTCGACAGCGCGGGCATCTGCGAGGTTCGGCCCGGTGTGCAGCTGGTGGCGGCGCCGTGGCGGTCCAAGGCGCCCACCCGTGATCTCCTCGGCGATGCCATCGATGACCTCCCCGCCGACGGCGTGACCCGGATCGTCGTCGCCCACGGGGGCGTGGACGTGCTCGATCCCGATCAGAACAAGCCATCGCTCATCGGCCTGGCCCGGGTCGAGGCGGCCCTGGCGCGCGGGGCGATCCATTATGTGGCGTTGGGGGACAAGCATTCTCGCACCGAGGTGGGGTCGACCGGACGGGTCTGGTATTCCGGGTCACCGGAAGTGACCAACTACGACGACGTCGAACCCGACCCGGGTCACGTGCTGGTGGTGGACATCGACGAGGCCGACCCGTGCCGCGCGGTCGGTGTCGATGCTCGCAAGGTCGGTTTGTGGCGGTTCATCACGTTGCGCCGGGATGTCGACGGCAGCCGCGACGTCGCCGACCTGGACGTGAATCTCGACTGTCTGCCGCACAAGGAGCGCACCGTGGTGCGGCTGGCCCTGAGCGGATCGCTGACCGTCACCGACAAGGCGACGCTGGACGCATGCATCGATCGCTACGCGCGGCTGTTCGGTGCGTTGACCTCATGGGGCCGCCACACCGACATCGCTGTCATCCCGGCCGACGGCGAATTCGACGACCTGGGAATCGGTGGGTTCGCCGCTTCGGCGGTCGACGAACTCGTCCGCACCGCCCGCTCCGATGGCGAGGATGCCGACGACGCCCGTGCCGCGCTGGCGCTGCTGCTACGCCTGGTGGAGAGGGGCGACGGCAGGACGGACCGCGTCGAGGACAGGGGCCCGGACAGACGCCCGGACAGGGGCGTCGCGTGAAACTCCACCGGCTGACCCTCACCAACTACCGCGGCATCTCCCACCGCGAGATCGAGTTTCCCGACCGTGGCGTCGTGGTGATCAGCGGCGCCAACGAGATCGGCAAGTCGTCGATGATCGAAGCCCTTGACCTGCTGTTCGACGCCAGGGACAGGTCGACGAAGAAGGAGGTGAAGCAGGTCAAGCCGACGCACGCCGACGTCGGCTCCGAGATCACCGCTGAAATCTCCACCGGCGCTTATCGATTCATCTACCGCAAGCGGTTCCACAAGCGCTTCGAGACCCACCTGACGGTGTTGGCTCCTCGCCGTCACGAGCTGAGCGGCGACGAGGCCCACGACCGGGTGCGCGCGATCCTGGCCGAGACCGTGGACGTCGACCTGTGGCATGCGCAGCGGGTCCTGCAGTCCGCCCCCACTGCGGCGGTCGACCTGTCCGGATCAGACGCGCTGTCGCGGGCCCTGGACGTCGCCGCCGGGCAGGCGGCCCAGTTGTCGGGGGCCGAACCGCTGCTGATCGATCGCATCGATGCCGAGTACCAGCGATACTTCACACCCACCGGCAGGCCGACAGGGGAGTGGGCGGCGGCGGTCAGGCGATTGCGGAACGCCGACGACGAGGTGGCCCGCTGCGCCACCCTCGTCTCCGAGGTGGACGACGCGGTCCGCAGGCATTCGGTGCTCACCGCCGAATTGGCCGTGCTGACCGGCGAGCGCGATGAGGTCCGGCTTCTGCTCGCCGGGGCCCGGGCGGACGCCGAAGTCGTGGCGCAGCTGACCGGTCAGCTCAAGGAGGCCGAGGTCGTCGCCGCGGCCGCCGCGGCCAAGCACGCCGCGGCGGTCGCGGCGCTGACCGAGCGGCGCCGACTTCGTGCCGACATCGAGGAGCGCACCGTGGCGGTGTCCGCGCTGGCGGCGACCGCGGCGGAAGCCGCGGAGGCGGAAGCGACCGCACGGGAGGTGCACGGGGAAGCCGACGCGATCGCCGAATCCGCGCGCGCGACCGTGGAATCGGGCCAGGCCCGGGTCGACGCGGCGCGCCTGCACGTGGAGCGGCTGGCGCTGCGAGACGAGGCCGACCGGCTGGTGGGCAGGCTCGCCAAGATCGACGGGGCCCGCCGCGAGCTGGAACGCGCCGAGACCGAGTTGGCGGGCATCGCGCTCACCGACGCGTCGATGCGCGCGATCGAGGATGCCGCGGCGGCCGTGGAGCGCGCAACCGGCCGGCTCGACGCGGCGTCGGTGCGGATCGAACTTATCGCCTCCGCTGACGTCGAGGTGCGCATCGCAGGTGAGTCGCTCCCGCTGACTGCGGGCACGGTGTGGTCGGACAGCACGGCCGCGCCCATGGATGTCGAGCTGCCCGGCGTGCTGACCGCGCGGGTGCTTCCGGGCGTACCTGCACTGGACAGGCGTGCCGAACTGCAGGCGGCGCAACAGATCCTGACCACGGCGCTGGAGGCGGGACGGGTGTCCGACGTCGCCGCCGCGCGTGCCGTCGACGGGCGCCGCCGCGAGCTGGCGGCGGCCCGGGACCGCACCAGGGCCACGCTCGTCGCCCTCGTAGCCGAGGACACCGTCGAGCAGCTGCGGGCGCGGCTGGTCGAGCTGGCTCGCGACCTCCCCGGCGACGTTCCCGGCGATAGTCCCGGCGATGGCGCTCTCTTCGAGATCGGGGCCACCGGACCCGCGGATCCCGCCGCCGCCCGCGCCGAACTGGACGCCGCGGTGAGCGCCCACCGCCAGGCGCTGACCGACGCCGAGACGCATCGCAAGGTCGCCGCTGCCGCCGCGAACCGGCTGGGGGAGAGCACGACACACGCCAGTGTTCTGCGCGAGAAGCTGGCGGTCGCCCGCGCGGAACTGACCGCCTGCGTGGACCGCCTCGCGGTTCGGCGCGACGCCGTCAGCGACGATCAGCTGGCCGTCACCGCGCAGGCCGACGGGGACGAGAACCGCCGTGCCACCGCACGCATCGCCGAACTCGGCGGTCAGTTGGCGGCGGCAGCCCCCGACACGGTGGCCGCAGCGCTGGACCACGCCGTGCGCCGTGTCGACGCGGTCGCCGCCCGCCACGACGAAACCGCAGAGGCGTTGCGCGAGGCGAGCACTCAGCTCAAGGTGTACGGCACTCAGGGTCGCAAGGGCCAGCTCGATGCCGCAGAGACCGAACGCGAACACGCCGAATCGGAGCACCAGCGGGTGCAGCGCCGGGCCAGGGCGGCCGAAATGCTCCGCGAGGTGGTGGTGAGGCATCGTGACGCCACCCGTGCACGGTACGCCGAGCCGTTCCGCGGCGAGGTGGAACGGTTGGGCCGCATCGTGTTCGGCGACACCTTCGAGGTGGAGGTCGACAGCAGACTGCGGATCTGCACCCGCACGTTGGCGGGTCGCACCGTCCCCTACGATTCGCTGTCCGGCGGCGCCAAGGAGCAGTTGGGCATCGTGGCGCGGCTGGCGGGGGCGGCGCTGGTCGCCAAGGAGGACGGAGTTCCCATCGTGATCGACGATGCGCTGGGCTTCACCGATCCGGACCGGTTGATCAGGATGGGCGCGGTGTTCGACATGGTCGGCGGCGACGGCCAGGTCATCGTGCTGACGTGCAGTCCGCAGCGCTACGCCGGGGTCGGCGCGGCCCACCATGTCGTGCTGACGGCCTGACCCGCCCCGCGCTCGCGAGCGTGCGTGTTTGTTGCGCGACACGCCGTGTAGGGCGGAAGAATACGCACGCTCGCGAACGGAAAACCCACTCCGCGAACGGAAGCCAGACCCCGCGACCGATCACTCGTCCCGGCCGGCGGCGATCATCTCCTCGCGGGGGACGACCCTGCGTTCGCGGCCCTGCGCTTCACCGAGCGCGATCTCGTGCGCGTCGAGGCGCTGCCATTCCCGCCAGCTGGTGTAGTCGACGCCGTTGCTCGACAGGTGCGCCAGGATCGCGTCGGGGTTCCCGTCCTCCGGCGGCGGAATGTTCGGCAGGTCGTCCAGCAGGTTCGCGATCGTCTCCGCCGCGTCGGATTTGGTGTGCCCGATCAGTCCGACGGGGCCGCGCTTGACCCACCCGCTGACGTAGGTGGCTTCGATGATGACGCCGTCGATGTCGAGGACGCGTCCGCCGTCGCTGGGGACCACGCCGGCGTGGTGATCGAACGGCAGGTCCCGCCAGGTGCGAGGACAGATACCCGACCGCCCGGTACACCGCCTGCACCGGCCATTCGGTGAATTCGCCAGTGCTGCGGACATTTCCGTCGCCCATGAGCTCGGTGCGCTCGGTCCGCAACCCCGTGACGCGGTCGGCTCCGAGGATGGCGACGGGGGCCTGGCACAGGTGGATGTGGATGCGGTGTGGCGCACCGGTGGGTTCGCGCTGCAGGTACCGCATCAGGGTGTCGACCACCAGCCGTGTCGACTTGTTGGAGTTGATCTCCCGCTGGCTTGCCGCGTCGATCTCGAAACCCTCGGGGGTGCACGATGACGTCGACACTCGGGGAATGAGAGAGTTCGCGAAACTCCATCGGGGTGAACTTGATCTGAGCGGGGCCACGGCGGGCGAAGACGTGTACGTCGGTGGCCTCGTTGAGCGTAAGGCCGCGGTACACGTTGCCCGGGATCTCGGTGGTGAGTTGCTCGACGGCGGGTTTTGCCAGCATCCT
Source organism: Mycobacterium sp. (assembly GCF_044223235.1). Lineage (GTDB taxonomy): Bacteria > Actinomycetota > Actinomycetes > Mycobacteriales > Mycobacteriaceae > Mycobacterium. Next base: position 74,520 of record NZ_JBGAME010000011.1, on the reverse strand, counting down.
GGCTATGTCGAGCGCCACGTTGCCCGCTCCGAGCACCGCGACGTTCTTGGCCGTCAGTGGCCAGTCCCTCGGCGCATCGGGGTGACCGTCGTACCACGAGACGAAGTCGGCGGCGCCATGGCTGCCCGGCAGATCGATCCCGGGTATCTCCAGCGCGCGGTCGGACCTCGCGCCGGTGCAGAAGACGACGGCGTCGTAGAAGTGCCGCAGGACAGTTTGATGTCGAACCCATAGCGGACGTTGCCGATGAACCTGATCTCGTCGCGACTCAGCACTCGCTGCAGCGCCTTGATGATCTCCTTGATGCGCGGATGGTCCGGCGCGACCCCGTCGCGCACCAGTCCGTACGGGGCGGGCAGCTGGTCGAAGATGTCGACCCGCGCACCGTCGTACTCCTTGGTGAGGACGTCGGCGGCGTAGATACCCGCCGGACCCGCACCGATGATGGCGACCCGGATGCGCCGCATGCACTACCTCCTGTTTAGCTTAGGTAAGCCTAATTTCGAGGGTCCCCATGCGGTCGTCTACGTCGGGAGACCTGCGTCACAGCGCAATCCGGTCATCACGGCGGCACTCAACCGGCGGGCACAATGTAGGGCGATGACAGCGAACAAGCGCATACACGACAAGCTCGTGGGGTTGCCCGGCGTGCGGTCGGTGCGTCGCCCGATCACCCCTGGCGCGGACGAGCGGTTCGACCTGTTCTATGTGCGCAGCGGCCCGCAAACCACCCACCCGGTGGTGATCATTCCGGGCGGCCCTGGCGTGGCGTCGATCCAGCAGTACCGCGGAATGCGGCGCCGAGCCGGTGCCAAGGGTGTTGCCAAGGGTGTTGACGTGATCATGGTCGAGCACCGCGGCGTCGGGTTGTCCCGCCACACCGACTCCGGCGCCGACCTGCCGCCCGAAGCGCTCACCCTCGATCAGGTCGTCAACGACGTTGCCGCCGTCCTCGACGACGCCGGAGTCGGCACCGCGGACATCTACGGCACGTCCTACGGCAGCTATGTCGCCGCCGGCGTCGGGGTGCGGCACCCGGGCCGGGTGCGCGCTATGGTGCTCGATTCGCCGCTGCTGTCCAGTGACGACATCGATGCGGTGCGCATGGCGATTCGCGGTGCGCTGTTGGAGGGTGACGACCCCCAGACCGCCGAACTGGCGCCCAAGATCCGCCGCCTGGTGGACGAGGGTGTGCTGGGCAGCGCCGCCGGCCACACCGCCACCATGGTGTACGGCTACGGCGGGGCCCGATTACTCGGCAGGCAGGTCGACCTGCTGCTGCGGCGGCGGATGTTGTTGTGGTGGGGGCTTCGCCGCCTCGACGCGATGTCGCTGCGTACGGTGCCGTACCGCAACGAGGCCGATCTGGTGTCCCGAATTGCCTTCCGCGAGTTGGACTATGCCGGCGTGCCGGACGGGCTACCGCTCGACCCCGCCTTGGCCGTGCACGACATGGCGCAGCACGAGACGGCTTTCGAGGCCGAACCCTACGATCTGCTCGCCGAGATGCCGCGGTTCGCCTGGCCGACCGTGGTCATCTCCGGCGGCAGGGACCTCACCACTCCGACAGCGGTGGCCGAGCGCGTCGCCGCGCTGATTCCCGACGCAGTGTTGCTGCGGCTGCCCACCGCCGGGCACAGCGCGCTGGACACCAGGGAGAAGGCGGCGTTCGCGGTGATCGACGCGGTGCGCACCGGCACCGCCCATCGCCTGCCCGACGTCGCATCCGAACTCGACACCCTGCCGGGCAGTGCGGCCATTCGCGTTCTGGTAACGGCGATTTCGGCGGCCGCCGCGGTCGAGTCGGCATTGCCCTCGGCCATTCCCCGCATGCTCAACCGCGTCACGGCTTCATGAAGCCGATCTTGGTGTAGTCCAGATCGCCCAGCCCGGCGGGCCCGAAGTTGGCCAGGGTGCTGCGCACCGCCACATTGCCCGGCGTCTGGAACAGCGGCAAGCTGAAACCCTCGGCCCAGATCAGCTTGTCGACCTCGTTTGCCAGCGCGCGCGCCTTCTCGGGATCCAGTTCGTCGAGCACCTCGTCCACCTTGGCGTCGATCTCCGGGCTGCTGATCTTGCCGAAGTTGCTCTGCGCGTTGGTGGTATAGATCTGGGTCAGGCAGCACAGGGAGAACGCGTCACCCGACCACGCGAACTGGGTGATGTCGAAGTTCCCGACGGTGACCCAGTCCTTGAAGAACCCGGTGCCCGGCTTGGCCTCCAGTTCCAGCTTCACCCCGATCTTGGCCAGGTTCTCCTGCGCGACCTGGCCGATCTGCCGCGTCGGCAGCGATTCGTAGAGCACGTTGCGGATCACCAGCTGGCGGCCGTCCTTTTCGCGGAACTGGCCGTTGAGCCGCCAGCCGAGCGCATCGAGTTCGGCCGCGGCCTTTTCGGGGTCGAAGGCCACGACGGCGCTGTTGTCCTGGTAGCCCTGCTGTCCGGCGACGAAGATGTGATTGTTCAGCGGGACCGGATTGTCGGTGAGCCCTCGCTGGCTGACGTCGACGATGGCCTGCCGGTTAATGCCCTTTGCGACCGCAAGGCGCAGCGCCTTGTCTTCGAGGATCGAGCCGGGTGCGCCGTTGAACGTGAGGTGATACCACGACGCCGAGGGTGTGCGCCGGATCGAGATGCCGGGGGTATTGCGCGCGATCGTCAACTCGTCGAGGGTCGCGACGCCGGTCGCGTCCAGCGCATCATTCTGAAGCGCGGGCACCCGCGCCGCGTCGTCCAACACGGAGTAGGTGATGCTGTCCAGCAGTGGCGTGGTGCCCCACCACTTCGGGTTGCGGGTCAGCACGATGCGCTGCGCGGTCCGGTCCAGCCCCGAAACGACGAACGGCCCCGCGGACGGTCCGGGACCGTTGAGCTGCCCGGTGTTGAAGATCTCCGGGTTCTGCGTCATCGACTTGGGCTGCAGCACTTCGTTGCCCGCGAACATGCCCTGCCAGTCGGTGTACGGCTTGGCGAAGGTGATGACGGCCTGGCGGTCGTCGACGCCGCGGGTGACCGACCCCACCCGTTCGCTGCCCGCGGAGCTGGCGATGATGTACGCGGGATCCTTGCCGCTGGTGGCGTTGATCTGCGAGGCCAGGTCCTCCCATGTGATCGGGGTGCCGTCGGACCACACCGCCGCCGGGTTGATGGTGTAGGTGATTTGCTGAGGGTCGGTGCCGGTCAACTCGACATCGGTGAAGTAGTCGGTGTTGACCGTCGTCGATCCGTCAGGGGCGACGCGGAAGGCGCGCGGCAGCGTCGCCCGCAGCATCGCCTTCAACGTTCCCTCGTTGCCGTCGAGATGCAGCGTGTTGAAGTTGTCGGGAAACGCCGGCAACGCGAGCCGCAGATTGCCCCCCTGCTGCAGGTTGGCCGGGTCCTGCGGGTTGATGTCGTTGGTGGTCCCGACCTGCGCGGTACCGCCGGCGGATGGGACCTCCTGATTGCCGGCCGAGCAGCCGGCGAGTGCGAGCACGGCGATCAGGCCGGCCGCGGCGAGGCGTCGCATCGTCATGCGGAGAGACTCTAACGCCGAGTCGGCCGTCGGGTGGGGAGCCGCGACGCAACACCGAAGTCACGGCTGGGGGACCGCGGCCAGCAGCCTGCGGGTGTACTCGTGGCGCGGCTGTGTGAACACCTCGTCGGCCTTGCCCTGCTCGACGATCGAGCCCTTGTACATGACCGCCACATCGTGGGCGAGGTGCCGGACCACCGAAAGGTCGTGCGAGACGAACAGATAGGACAGCCCGAAGCGCTCCTGCAGGTCGAGCAGCAGGTTGATGATGCCCGCCTGGATGGAGACGTCGAGCGCGGACACGGGTTCGTCGAGCGCCAGGATCCTGGGTCGCAGGGCCAGCGCTCGCGCGATGCCGATGCGCTGCTTCTGCCCACCGGAGAACTCGCCGGGATAGCGGGCGGCGTCCTGGTGCCGCAGCCCGACGAGGGTCAGCAGCTCGGCCACCCGCCCGGTGATGTCGGTCCGGACGTGGCCGTTGGCCAGCAGGGGTTCGGCGAGCACGTCGAACACCGGAAGGCGCGGGTCCAGCGAGGCGACCGGATCCTGGAACACCACCTGCAGGTCACCGCGCAGCGCCCGCTTGGCGCGGCTGTCCAGCGTCGCAACGTCGGCGCCGAGCACCTCGATCGAACCCGACTGCGGCGCCGCGAGTTCGAGCACCTGATGCAGGGTCGTCGACTTGCCCGAACCGGACTCGCCGACGATGCCCAGTGTGCGGCCCTCGTGCAGCTCGAAGCTGATCGAGTCGACGGCGCGTACCTCGCCGACCTGCCTGCGGAACACCACACCCTTCATCAGCCGGTACGTCTTGACCAGATCGCGCACCCGCAGCACCACCGGCGCGTCGGCGGGCGGGGCGGACCGGGCAGGTTCCGTGGACACCCCGTAGATGTCGGCGGCGCTGCGGCCCGCGACCTCGTCGGTGCGGATGCACGCGGCAGTGTGGTCGGCCGCCACATCCACCAATTCCGGTTCGGCCGAACGGCATTCGTCGATCACCAGCGGGCAGCGCGGGGCGAACGGGCAGCCGGGGGACAGCGCGGCCAGCGACGGCGGTGCGCCGGGGATCGGCACCAGCCGCGAGCCCTGGCGGGCGTCCAGACGCGGCACCGAGCCGAGCAGTCCGACCGTATAGGGCATCCTGCGGTCGCGGTAAAGGCCGGTGACCGGCGCTGTCTCCACCGCCGCGCCCGCGTACATGACCAGGGCGCGGTCCGCGAACTCGGCGACCACGCCGAGGTCGTGGGTGATGATCAGCACCCCCGCACCGGTCACGTCGCGGGCGGTGCGCAGCACGTCGAGGATCTGCGCCTGCACCGTGACGTCGAGCGCGGTGGTCGGCTCGTCGCAGATCAGCAGGTCGGGATCGTTGGCGATGGCGATGGCGATGACGACACGCTGGCGCTCGCCGCCGGACAACTCGTGCGGGAACGACCGGGCCCGCCGCTCCGGCTGGGCGATGCCGACCAGTTCGAGCAACTCGACCGCCCGCGCCTGGGCGGACCGTTTGCCAGCCCGTTTGCCAGCCGGTTTGCCAGCCCGTTTGCCAAGGTCCCGCTGGTGGATTTCCAGGGCCTCGGCGATCTGGTCGCCGACGGTATAGACCGGGGTGAGCGCCGACATCGGGTCCTGGAAGACCGTCCCGATCGTCGCGCCGCGAATCCCGGACATCTCCCTGTCGGAGAGCCCGAGCAGTTCCCGCCCGTGCAACCGCACCGACCCGGACACCTCCGCGAACTCCGGCAGCAGCCCGGCCACCGCCATCGCGGTGGCCGACTTGCCTGCGCCGGATTCGCCGACCAGCGCGACCACCTCGCCGGTGTCGACGTGAAAGTCCATGCCGCGCACCGCCGCCACCCGTTCGGTGTCGGTCGGAAAGCTCACCGTGAGGCCCGAGACCGCGAGCAGACTCATCTGCGCGCCTTCCTCAGCGGCCTCGCCCCGGGATCGAGTGCGTCGCGAAGCCCGTCGCCGACGAGGTTGGCGCACAACACGATCAGCACCAGCACACCGGCAGGAAAGAGGAACACCCACGGAAACGTGGCCACCGACGGGGTGCCGTCGGCGATGAGTGTGCCCAGCGACACGTCGGGGCGCTGCACACCGAAACCGAGGAAGCTCAAACTGGTTTCGGCGAGCACCGCGATTCCGACGTTGAGCGCGGTGTCGATGATGAGTATCGAGGCGACGTTGGGCACGATGTGGCGCACGATGATTCGCGTGTTGCTCACGCCCATGTACCGCGCCGCCACCACGAACTCGCGATCGCGCAGACTCATCGTCATACCGCGCACGATGCGGGAACTGATCATCCAGCTGAATCCGGCCAGCAGCAGGATCAACCAGAACACAGTTCCGGACTGTTTGGTGCGGGGTGTGACGATCGCGATCAGCAGGAAGCCGGGCACCACGAGCATCAGGTCGACGATCCACATCAGCGCGCGGTCACGCCAGCCGCCGAAGTAGCCGGCGATCGCCCCGACGGCCGCGGCGATGGTCGTGGAGATGAACGCCACGCAGACCCCGATCAGCAGCGACTTCTGCATGCCACGCAGCGTCTGGGCAAGCAGGTCCTGACCCAGCGAGTTGGTGCCGAACCAATGCCCGGTGCTGGGCGGTTGTTGCAGGGCGGTGTAGTCCAGATCGGTGTAGTCGTACGGCAACACCGGCGGCAGCGCGTAGCAGCCGACGAACATCACCACCAGCAGGATCAGCGACACCACAGCGGGCCGGTTGCGCAGGAACCTGCGGAACACCAGCGTGCGCCGCGACGCGAAGGTGTGCACGTCCACTCCCGACCTGACCGTCACGGGTTCACTCATCGCGCCCTGACCCGGGGGTCGAGAGCGGCGTAGATGACGTCGGACAGCAACCCCGCGAACAGGATGGCCGCGCCGGTGAACACCGTGATGGCAACGACGATGTTGGTGTCCTGGGCGGCGATGCCCTGCACGAACCATTCACCGATGCCGTGCCAGCCGAAGATCTTCTCGGTGAACACCGCCCCGGTGACCAGTCCGCCGACGCTGTAGGCGAACAGGGTGGCCATCGGGATCAGTGCCGTCCGCAGACCGTGCTTGAACAGGGCCTGGCGCCGGGTGAGTCCCTTGGCCCGCGCGGTGCGGATGAAGTCCTGCCCGAGCACGTCGAGCATCGCATTGCGTTGGTAGCGGCTGTATCCGGCGATCGATCCCAGCGCCAGCGTCAGCGTCGGCAGGATCAGGTGTTGCACGCGGTCGACGAACTCGTGCCCGAACCCCGACGCGCCGCCTGCCACGTCCGGCGAGGTCTCGCCGGTGTACTCGAACAGCCGAACCCCCAGCACCGAGTTGACGTTCAGCGCGGCCAGGATCAGCAGGTTGGCGATGACGAACGTCGGGGCGCTGAGCACCAGCAACGACAACAGCGTGATCACCCGATCGGCGAGCCGATACTGCCTGACGGCACTCCATGCGCCCACCACCACGCCGATCACGGTGCCGAGCACCGCACCGAGGACCACCAGCCGCATACTCACCCCGATGCGCCGCCACAGCTGCTCGGAAACCGGCTGACCGGTGATCGTGGTGCCGAAGTCACCGCGGACGGCGCCGCCCAGCCAATGGGCGTAGCGAAGGGGAATGGGCTTGTCCAGGTCCAACTCGGCCGCCTTGGCGTCGATCGCCGCCTGCGGTGGCCGGGGATTGCGCTGCTCGAGGCTGTCGAGAGGGGAGAACGTCGCCGAAGCCAGGGTGAACGTCAGGAAGGACGCCAGCGCCAGCAGGACGGCGTAATTGAGCAGCCGGCGCGCGAGGAAGCGGATCATTGGGTCGCCGCCGTCGCACCTGACATGCGCACAGGTTAAGAGATCGCCGCACATGGAGCCGCCGGACGGGCTGGGCGCGCCGCAGGCGCTTCGGCAAGTCAACTCTCAACGGTGGTTCAGAACGTTCACAGATTCGCGGCGTTCCCTGAAGTTACCTGCGGTTTTGTCCGAGAAACACGAACAGCGACCGGAAATTGGAGGCTGTCCACGATGTCAACAAACACCACGATTTCAAACACCAGGATCACAAACACCAGGATCACAAACACCATGGCCACGAATATCAAGAAGAACGTCAAGCTGATCCTCGCCGGGGTCGGCGGCAGTGCGGTGCTGTCGATGAGTGTGTTCGGCGTCGCGCTGGCCCAGGAGCAGCAGTCGGATCCGGCGTTGATGGCCAAGTCGAATGTGATGAACATCGGTTCGTCGGCCACCACGACCACGGCGCCTGCGACCGTCGAGGCGACGCAGATGGCGGTTCCGGCGATCAAGGGCCCGGCGCCGCTGCCGTCCGAGGAACAAGCGGCCGAGTAAGGACGATCTCGTCCGTCACGCCGGGTGATTCCCACCTGCCGTCCAGGGTGCCCGAAGGTTGGCATCGTTCACTATCGCCTGAATCAAACCCGGTCTGTCTCACCGTTGTGACGGGCCACCGTCACAACCGGATGGAGATCCAGGCATGAGCGACGCAACCACCCGCACCCGTTCCAGAGCGCTCGCCGCATTGATCGGCGGTGCCGCCTTGGTGGTCATGGGCGCCGTCACCGTGGCGACGCACGAGCAGGCCACCGACGGGACCGTCAGCGTGGAAGGCGCCGGGATGACGCTGGGCGCGACCGCGACGACGACGACGCCGCCCAGCGTCATCCCGATCGCGGTCGCATCACCGACGGTGAAGGCGACCTTTTACGGCAAGCACTGATCCGTGCCCCGGTCTCAGCGCTGCCCCGGTGCGGGCTCGGGGGTGGCGATGCTCGTGATGGTCGGTGTCTGGCCGTCCCGGGTGGCGCGGACGATGACCTGGTCACCGACCGCGAACGGGGCGCTGGGCGACCCGGCGGGCATCGCGTAGGTCTCGACGTAGCCGTCCGCGCTTCGCACCGTGACCGACGTTGTCGACAGCGCGGTCACGGCGCCCGTCTGGGTCACGACCGTCGTGTATCCGCCGCTGGCGTCGGTGACGACGAACTCCCCGTGCACCGAAGGCGTGTCGGGTCCCGCCCCGAACATCATCGGCGCGGGCGCCGGCCCGCCAGGGCCAATTTGACCCGGCCCGCCAGGGCCCATCTGACCCGGCCCGCCCGGTGCGGCATGGCCCGGCCCGAAGGGCTGGCCGGGCCCGCCCATCGCGCGGGAGCCGTCGGCGGCGGCGTAGATCGCCGCACCGCCCAGCGCGGCGATGACCGCCGCGACACCGACGGCGGCGGCGGTCTGCCGCAGGCCCCAGCGCTGCGGCGAGGGCTGCGGTGAACCCCAGACCGGTTTCGGGGACGGGCCTGTGTTGTGCTGCTGCTCGGATGTCGTCACAGCACACACTGTGCAGCGCGGACATGTGCGTGGGCTGTGCGGCCGTTCAGCGCCGATGAGGGGCCGATTAGGGGCAATGAAGGGCGATGCGAGCCGACGTGCGATGACGAAACATGTCTCACAGCGGGCGCATAGAAATCCCACAGCCACCGCCCATCGCCGGGGCGAATAATGGTGTCGTGCCCATCGCGAACTCCGTCCACGAGAACGAGTCGGGCCGCGCCGTGATGCGCAGGGCCGACGGTAAACCCATCAACGTGTTGGTCGTCGATGACGAGCCGGTACTGGCCGAGCTGGTGTCGATGGCGCTGCGCTATGAGGGCTGGGAGATCGTCACCGCGGGCGACGGCACGACGGCGATCGCGCTGGCCAAGCAGACCCCTCCCGACGTCGTGGTGCTCGACGTGATGCTGCCCGATATGAGCGGCCTGGACGTGCTGCACAAGCTGCGCGAACAGATCCCCGGGCTGCCGCTGCTGCTGTTGACCGCCAAGGACTCCGTCGAGGACCGCATCGCCGGCCTGACCGCGGGCGGAGACGACTACGTGGCCAAGCCGTTCAGCCTCGAGGAGGTGGTGCTGCGGCTGCGCGCACTGTTGCGGCGCACCGGTGTCACCACCGAGAGCGGCGGCGCCAAGATCGTCGTCGGGGACCTGGTGCTCGACGAGGACAGCCACGAGGTCACCAGGGGTGGTGACCTCATCACGCTCACCGCGACGGAATTCGAGCTGCTGCGGTTCATGATGCGCAACTCCAAACGGGTGCTCAGCAAGGCGCAGATCCTCGATCGGGTGTGGAGTTACGACTTCGGCGGCCGGTCCAACATCGTCGAGCTCTACGTGTCCTACCTGCGTAAGAAAATCGACAGCGGCCGCGAACCGATGATCCACACCTTGCGCGGTGCCGGGTATGTCCTCAAACCGGCCCGCTGACGGGCGGGCTGGGAGCACCCGGCCGGGCATCCGGCATCCGCGTACGTGGTCGTTGCGGGCCCGGCTGCTCGCCACGCAGGTGACGCTGCTCGCGGTGGTGTGCGCCGCGATCGGCGTGGGAACCGAACTCGCCCTCCAACGTTTCCTGATCAATCAGCTCGACGACCAGCTGGCCGAGGCGGGCAGGCGGTCGGTGGCGCTGTTCGATTTCGGCCCCCCGCCACTGCCTCCGTCCGTGATGGCGCCGGTGCCACGATTCCCGTCACCGCCCGGCGACGACCGGCCCCCGCCGGGGGGACCGCCGAGGGTCGTCATCCGTGATGGCGGGCCGGGCCCGGCGTTTCTCAACGCGCCCGGGCAGGCCACGCGCACCGTGGGTGCCGTTGTCGCGCATGGCGTCCCGCTCACGGCCGGGGTGATCACCGCCGACGGCTCGCGGGCCGCGGTCAGCGCAGCGGCCGCGGCTCAACTCGCCGCCATCACACCGTCCGCGCACCCGTCCACCGTCGAACTGGACGGCCTGGGCCGCTACCGGGTCATCGCCGGGCACACGCGGGTGCCCGGCGAGACGGTCGTGACGGGACTGCCGACCGCCGATGTCGACGACACGTTGTGGTGGGTACTGGTCATCTTCATCGTCGTGGCAGCGGTCGCGCTCGTCGCGGCCGCGACCGTCGGCATCGTGATCGTGCGTCGCCAACTCGCGCCGCTGTCACGGGCTTCCGCGGCGGCCCGGCAGATCGCCGACCTCGAACTCGATCGCGGCGAGGTGCGGCTGCCGTCGCCGATCGTCGACGTCGACCCCGCCAGCGCGCACACCGAGGTGGGCCAGCTCGGCACCTCGCTCAATCGGATGCTGGACCGCATCGCCGATGCGCTGTCGGCCCGGCATGCCAGCGAAACACGGATCAGGCAGTTCGTCGCCGACGCCAGCCACGAACTGCGCACGCCGCTGGCCGCGATCCGCGGCTACACCGAACTGGCGCAGCGTAAACAGCGGGAGCTGCCCGACGACGTCGCGCACGCGATGAGCCGGGTCGAGTCGGAGACCGAACGGATGACCCAGTTGGTCGAGGACATGCTGCTATTGGCCCGCCTCGACACCGGCAGACCGTTGCAGAGCGACTCCGTCGACCTGTCCCGCCTGGCGGTCGACGCCGTCAGCGACGCGCACATCGCCAGCCCCGACCACGCCTGGCTGCTGGACCTGCCCGACGAGCCGGTGATGATCGACGGCGACGAAGCCCGGTTGCATCAGGTGCTGGCGAACCTGCTGGCCAACGCGCGCGTTCACACCCCGGCGGGGACGTCGGTGACGACGTCGCTGGCCGTGCGCGACGGCGGGGGAGCGGCGCTGACGGTCGCCGACGATGGCCCCGGCATACCGCGGTGGTTGCAGCCGGAGATCTTCGAGCGGTTCGCCCGCGGCGACACATCGCGCTCCCGCAAAGGTGGCAGCACCGGCCTGGGCTTGGCCATCGTCGCCGCGGTGGTCAAGGCGCATCGCGGCACCATCGCCGTCCACAGCGTTCCCGGCCGCACGGAGTTCGTCGTCGAACTCCCGTAGCGAGCACTCACAGCCAAGACACAGCACGAACAAATCCCGCCCCTAGCCGCCGCGGCGATGATCGAGCCCGTGACCGCGGTGGCCCTTCGAGAATCCGTCCGCGCGGCGACGACACCTGCCGTGCCGGTGAGTCGCGCCATGCTCGAACGGTTTTCGCTGGCGGTGCTGCTCACCGCGACCGCTGCGCTGTACCTGTGGAATCTCTCGGCCAGCGGCTGGGCCAACGCCTTCTATTCGGCGGCTGCGCAGGCGGGTGCGGACAACTGGACCGCGATGCTGTTCGGCTCCAGCGACGCTGGCAACGCCATCACGGTCGACAAGACCCCGGCGGCGCTGTGGGTCATCACCGCCTCGGTCCGGGTGTTCGGCCTCAACCCGTGGAGTGTGCTGGTGCCGCAGGCCATCGAAGGGGTTGCCGCGGTCGCGGTGCTCTACGCCGCGGTGCGCCGCGTGAGCGGGCCGGGAGGGGCGATGCTGGCGGGTGCGGTGTTCGCGCTGACACCCGTGGCGGCGCTGATCTTCCGATTCAACAATCCCGACGCGCTGCTGGTGCTGTTGCTGGTCGCGGCGGCCTACTGCGTGCAGCGGGCCTGCGAAAAGGACAGCAGCCGTTGGTGGTTGATCGGTGCCGGGGTGGCGGTGGGGTTCGGCTTCCTGGCCAAGATGATGCAGGCCTTCCTTGTGCTGCCCGGGTTCGTCGCCGCCCATCTCGTGGCCGGGCAGCGCCCGCTGCGGCGCCGCGCGGCCGATGCTCTGATGGCCGGGGCCGTCATGGTATTCGCCGGCGGGTGGTATCTGGTGCTGGCCGAGGTGTGGCCGGAGGCGTCGCGACCGTACATCGGGGGCTCGCAGCACAACAGCATCGTCGAGCTCGCGTTGGCGTACAACGGCGTTGGCCGGCTCACCGGTGACGAGCCCGGCGGGCTGGGCAACATGAATTTCGATGCCGGATGGGGCAGGCTGTTGGGCTACGGGATGGGCGCCGACATCGGATGGCTGTTGCCCGCCGCGCTGATCTGCCTGGCTTCGGGCCTGCTGATCACCCGCCGCGCGCCCCGCACGGATCCGACCAGGGCGGCATTGATCGTGTGGGGCGGGTGGCTGGTCGTCACCGGTGCGGTCTTCAGCTTCATGAACGGGATCGCGCACGCCTACTACACCGTGGCCCTCGCGCCCGCGATCGCCGCGCTGATAGGCATCGGCGCACCTTTGTTGTGGCGCAGGAGATTCGATATCAGGGCGGCGACAGCGCTGTCCGGGACGGTGCTGGTCACCGCGATCCTCGCGGTGGTGCTGCTGGCCCGCCATGACGACTGGCTGCCCTGGCTGCCCGCGATGGTGGCCGTCGCGGGTGTGGGCGCCGCGGCATTGCTGGTGGTGGTGGCACGGCTGCCCGCCGCGGTGGCACGCGGCGTAGCGGTGCTGGCCGTTGCGGCGTGCCTGTGCGCGCCGGCGGCCTTCTCGCTGGCGACGGCGGCGTCTGCGCACACCGGGTCGATCCCGTCGGTCGGCCCGTCGCGCGGCGCGATGTTCTCCGGACCCGGCGGGCTGCTCGCCGCGCCGACGCCCGGGCCCACGCTCATTGCGGCGCTGGCCGCCGACGCGGACGACTTCACCTGGGCCGCCGCGGTGGTCGGGTCCAACAACGCCGCCGGCTACCAATTGGCAAGCGGCGCCCCGGTCATGGCACTGGGCGGTTTCAACGGCACCGATCCGGCCCCGACACTCGACGGGTTCAAGGATCTGGTGCAGGGCAAGCAGATCCACTATTTCATCCGTGGCCACCTGATGTTCGGTCACCACGGCGGCGCGGGTGGCAGTGAGGAAGCGTCGCGCATCGCCGAATGGGTCGAAGGTCACTACCGCCCGATGAGTGTCGACGGCGTCGTCATCTACGACCTGACCGCCGCCGCGGCGAATTCATAGCCGGTGCATAGCCGTTGCAGAACAAGGACACACCCGGCGGGCCAACCATGGATGTCATGACAGACATCGCCGCTCCACCCGACTGGGGGCGCCCGCAACATCTCGGGAACACTGCGAATCTCGGGAATACTGAAGGCAGAGCCCAGTTCGCATCGCGGCCCAACGTCGCCCGCGCCGCCGAGGCCGCCGGTGTGCCGGTACTCGATGTCGTCATTCCGGTCTTCAACGAGCAGGCCGCACTCGCGGATTCGGTCCGCAGGCTGCACGCGCACCTGAGCGAACAGTTTCCGTTCCCGGCGCGAATCACGATCGCCGACAACGCCAGCACCGACGCGACCCCGCGCATCGCCGCACAGCTGGCCGCCGAGTTGAGCGACGTCCAGGTGGTCCGGCTGGACGAGAAGGGTCGCGGCCGCGCCCTGCATGCGGTGTGGTCCGCCTCGGATGCGCCGGTACTGGCATATATGGACGTCGACCTGTCCACCGGCCTGTCGGCCCTGGCCCCGCTGGTCGCACCGTTGATCTCGGGGCACTCCGACGTGGCCATCGGGACCCGGCTCGGCCGTGGCTCGCGGGTGATTCGCGGCGCCAAACGCGAGTTCATCTCGCGGTGCTACAACCTGATTCTGAAATCTGCTCTGGCGGCCGGCTTCTCCGATGCCCAGTGCGGATTCAAGGCGATCCGCGGCGACGTTGCAGGCCAGCTGCTACCTCACGTCACCGACACCGGATGGTTCTTCGACACCGAGCTTTTGGTGCTGGCCGAACGCAGTGGATTGCGGATCCACGAGGTTCCGGTGGACTGGGTCGACGACCCGGGTAGCACCGTCGACCTCGTCGCCACCGCAACCGCCGACCTCAAGGGCATCGGGCGGCTGCTCCGCGGCTTCGCGAGCGGATCGATACCGGTCAACACGATTGCGGCGCAGCTGGGTTCGGCGCGCACGACAGCACCGGACTCGTTGCTGCGGCAGGCGGTTCGGTTCGGCACCGTCGGTGTGGTGTCCACGGTCGCCTATGTGCTGCTGTTCATGCTGCTGCGGGCGGGGGTCGGCGCCCAGGCCGCGAACCTGATCGCCCTGCTGACCACGGCGATCGGCAACACCGCCGCCAACCGCCGGTTCACCTTCGGCGTGGGGGGCCGCCGTGGCCTGGCACGCCACCACGTCGAAGGCCTGATCGTGTTCGCGATCGCCCTGGCCATCACCAGCGGAGCCCTGGCCGTGTTACACGGCCTGTCCGGCGTAGCGGGCGTCGAGCCGCACCGTGCGCTGGAACTCGGTGTGCTGGTGCTGGCCAACCTGTTCGCCACCGTCGTGCGCTTCGTGTTGTTGCGCGGCTGGGTGTTCCATCCCCGCCGGTCCCGCTGACCATCGCCGACGAATCTGATTCGGAGACTCGAGATATGACCCTCATCGTCGATTCGCGCCCGGACGAACCGGGGACGGCCGATCGGCCCGGACGCGGCACCAACTGGGTGACCCGGCTCCTGCTGGGCGACGGCACGCAGCCGCGCTGGGTACGCCCGGCGGTACTGGCGTTGCTCACCGCCACCGCGGCGCTCTACCTGTGGGGCCTCGGCTCCGCCGGCTGGGCCAACAGCTATTACGCCGCCGCGGTGCAGGCGGGAATACAGGACCTCAAGGCGTGGCTGTTCGGTTCGTTCGACTCCGGCAACGCCATCACGGTGGACAAACCACCGGCGGCGCTGTGGGTGATGACGTTGTCGGCACGGCTGTTCGGATTCAGCCCGTTCACCATGTTGTTGCCGCAGGCGCTGATGGGTGTCGGCGCGGTGGGGATGCTGTACGCGGCGGTCCGTCGGTGCAGCGGGCCCGCGGCGGGTCTGATCGCGGGCTCGGTGCTGGCCCTGACGCCCGTGGCGGCGTCGATGTTCCGCTACAACAACCCCGACGCGCTGCTGGTCCTGCTGCTGATCGTCGCCGCCTACTGCGTCGTCAGGGCGATCGAAACGGGCAGCACCCGATGGGTCGCGGTTGCCGGGTGCGTGCTCGGGTTCGCGTTCCTGACCAAGATGCTGCAGGCGATGCTGATCGTGCCCGGTCTCGGGCTGGCCTTCCTGGTTGCCGCCCCGGTCGGCCTGTGGCAGCGCATCCGCGCCCTGCTCGTCGGCGCCGCGACAATGGTGGTGTCCGCCGGGTGGTACATCGCGCTGGTCGAATTCTGGCCCGCCGACTCGCGGCCATACATCGGCGGCTCCACCGACAACAGCCTGCTGCAACTGGCGTTGGGGTACAACGGGATCGAACGTGTCGTCGGCGGTGAGGGACCGGGGGGCGGCGGGCCGGGACCCGAATTCGGCGGCGCCAAGCTGTTTTTCGGCGGCGATCCCGGCGTCGGCAGGCTGTTCGGCCTGTCGATGGGGACCGAGGCATCCTGGCTACTGCCCGCCGCGCTGGTCGGCCTTGCCGCCGGACTCTGGTTCACCCGCACCACCCCGCGCACCGGTCGCGTCCGGGCCAGCCTGCTGCTGTGGGGCGGGTGGCTCCTGGTGACCGGCGCCGTCTTCAGCTTCATGGACGGCATCGTCCACCCCTACTACACCGTCGCGCTCGCACCCGCTGTCGCCGCGCTGGTGGGTATCGCAGTGCGCGAGCTGTGGTGTGGCAGGCGGTTCGCCGGCCCGCGGGTGGTGCTGGCCGCCATGCTCGCGGTCACCGGCGTGTGGGCAGTCATCCTGTTGCAGCGCAACCCGGACTGGTACCCGGCGCTGCGCTGGATCGTGCTGGCCGGAGCGATCGTCGCGGCCGCGGTCATGGCTGTCGGCGTGCACCGGCTCGGCAGGGCAGGTGCGGGCGTGGTCGTGGCCGGCGCACTGTTCGGGCTCGCCGGAACGGGCGCCTACACCGTGGCCACCATCGCGCATCCCGGCACCGGCCCGATGGCCACCTCAGGACCGGCAATGGCGGGGGATGGCCCCGACGGAGGGTTCGGCCTCGGCCCAGGCGGGGGTGCGGTCGCGGACGACGAACAGCTGCGGGAACTGTTGCGCAACACCGACAGCCGTTGGGCCGCTGCGACTGTCGGATCGCACGTGGCGGGCGACCTGGAGTTGACCGCCGGTGCGGCCGTCATGGCGATCGGCGGATTCAGCGGCGGCGACGACGCCCCGACGCTGACCCAGTTCCAGCAGTACGTCGCCGACGGCGAGGTCGGGTACTTCATCGCCTCCGAGCGCGGCGGCCCGCCCGGGCATCGGGGCGGCAGCGGCACCGAGATCACCGATTGGGTGCAGCAGAACTTCACCGCCACGGACGTCGGCGGGACCACGGTCTACGACCTGCGATCGCGCTGATCCGGACTCGTGGCCGGCCGCCGGGGTGTTGTTATCTTCGGAGCCGCGTGGCGTGCGCAGCGAATTCGAGGAGGTCCCCGTGTCCGTGACCGACGACTACCTGAAGAACAACGAGGAGTACGCGAAGTCGTTCACCGGCCCGCTGCCGCTCCCGCCGAGTAAGCACGTCGCCGTCGTCGCCTGCATGGATGCCCGGCTGGATGTGTACCGGATGCTGGGGCTCGGCGACGGCGAGGCGCACGTCATCCGCAACGCAGGTGGCGTGGTGACCGACGACGAGATCCGCTCGCTCGCGATCAGCCAGCGGCTGCTCGGCACCAAGGAAATCATCCTCATCCACCACACCGACTGCGGCATGGTGACTTTCACCGACGACGATTTCAAGCGGGCCATCCAGGACGAGATCGGCCTCAAGCCGGAATGGGCGGCCGAGGCCTTCCCCGACGTCCAGGAGGACGTCCGCCAGTCGCTGCGCAGGATCGAGGCCAGCCCATTCGTGACGAAGCACGAATCATTGCGCGGCTTCGTATTCGACGTCGCCACGGGCAAGCTCACCGAGGTCACCCTCGACTAGCGCCGTCCCTTCAGCAGGCAACGGGCCATGTGCACCCCGAGGTCTCGACGGATGCGGTAATTTTCTGCTCCGACGGACCGTCACGACGCGGTAACGGGGGAGAGCATGGCAAAGCACCGCAGGTCGACGCGGCTGGCCAAGATGTCGACGTCGGTCAAGCGAGCAGTCGCGCCGGCAATGGTGGGCACGGTCGCGGTGGTGACCGTCGGAGCGACGACCGGCTCGGTGGCCGTCACCGGTGTCGCTGCGGAGCCGCACGTCTCGGCGCAGCAGGTTGCGCTCAAGGCCGTCATCACCCCGGGCAGTGCCACCAACTGGAATGCCGACGGCATCTCCGGTTTCTTCGGCATCATGGACAGCGCGTGGGGCCAGCAGTTCGGTCAGGATGTGGTCATCGCGCCGTTCCGGCTCGTGGAGTTCTGGGAGGGCCCGCTCAACATCTACAACGCCCTGCACAACAACACCGGGGAGCGCAATCTAGTCCTCAGTTCGGGTCGGGGCGCCGGGAACGCGAGTTGGGTCATCTCATACCTGGCCGGCAGTGACGACCCGGCCGATCAGGCGATGCTGCAGGACACGGTCTGGATCCTCGACAACAACGTTGACCGCCCCAACGGGGGTTACGCGGCAAGGTTGCCGTTCTTCGCGCTGGTCGGCGTCAACCCGGTGCCCACCCCGACCGACACCGGCGCCCAGATGATCGACGTCGGCTACGAGTACGCCTGGAACTCCAGCGTCCCGCTGTATGTCACCAACCCTGCGGGCCTGCTGAACTCGATCATCGCCTATGCCTACCGCTACCGGAAGCAGGACCGCACCGCGCTGCCCGCCGAGGCAGTGGAGCCGTGCGGCGGGGACAAACCGAGCTGTAAGCACTACGTCATCGCGACCGACGGCACCACCGTCGTGTCCAGCGAAGACGTGGCCGGCACCACCCAGTACGTCACCTACAAGGCGGCCGGGCTGCCGATGCTGCAGCCGCTGCGCGACTGGGGCGGTGAGGCGGGCAACACGTTCGCCGACGCCACCGAGCCGGCGCTGAAGGTGCTCGTCGACGCGTCCTATCAAAACAACGACCCGATCGGTGACCCGTCGGTCTACACCCCGATGCGGCTGATCACCCCACCCGACGTCATCCTCCGGGCGGCAAAGCAGCTGCCCGGCGCCATCGCCGAGGGTATCGAGAACGTCAGCGGCGACGGCGACGAGAGCACCGCAGACACTCTTGCCGCTGATGTCCCCGCCTGCGGAACCGGCGCAGCAGCGCCGGTCAAGGCCCTGTCCACGCTTGAGCCGCCGACTTCGCCGGGGTCCGAGCCGGCCATCACCGATGCGCTCGCCCCGGCCACGGAGTCGGTCTCGCGGCCCGTGACCAAGCCGGCAGGCAAGCCCGTCGAAAAGTCTGATGCCAAGTCTGTCGTCACGCCAGTGTCGCGGCCCGGCCTGAATTTCAGCCCCAGGAAACCAGGCGCGTTGCCGGGTGCGGCGGGGCGCGGTTTGGAGGGTGCGGCCGGCCGGGGCGGCCCGATCTCGCAGCTGGTGAAATCGGTGTTCGGCCCCAAGCAGGCGCCGTCGGACGCTCCCGAAGCATCGGATCCCGGCGCTGCCGGCGAGTAGTCAACTGGTATGCCGGGCGGGGGCCAATCGCGGTGCTCGTCGAGCAAAGATCACTCACTTCACCGGCATCGACAGCCCCTACCAGCGGCCGAAGAACCTCGATCTGCGACTCGTCCCCGACCGGAGCGCCGATGAGCAGGCCGATCTGGTCGTCGACCTTTTAGGCTCGACGGCGTGAGTTCACTGAATGATCACGAGGTGGCCGCGCGGCTGGCCACCATGGCGGGTGATCTGCTGCTCGATGTGCGTGCCGAATTCGCCGACGCCACCGTGGCCGAGCGGAAGGCCGCGGGCGATAAGCGTGCTCACGACTTCCTGATGGACGCGTTGGCACGCGACCGGCCCGGTGACGTGGTGTTCTCCGAAGAGGGGGTCGACGACCCGGTGCGGCTGCGCTCCGAGCGGGTATGGATCGTCGACCCGCTCGACGGCACCCGCGAATTCGCGGAACTGGGGCGCGACGACTGGGCGGTGCACGTCGCGCTGTGGCAGCAGGGCGTGCTCGCCGCGGGGGCGGTCGCGTTGCCCGCGCTGAACACGGTGCTTTCCACACCCGATGTGGCGGGTCCGGCGGGGCCGGTGCCCGACCGGCCGCGGATCGTGGTGTCGCGCAGCAGGCCGCCGGCCATCGCCGAGGCGGTCCGCGACGCGCTGGGCGGTGTGCTGGTCGAGATGGGTTCGGCGGGAGCCAAAGTTGCATCCGTGGTGCGGGGATCGACCGACGTCTATGTGCACACCGGGGGACAGTACGAGTGGGATTCTGCCGCTCCGGCGGCGGTGGCCACCGCGGCGGGGCTGCATACCTCCCGCATCGACGGTTCGCCGCTGATCTACAACCGGCCTGATCCGCTGGTACCCGATCTGGTGGTGTGCCGCAGGGAACTTGCGGAGGCCGTGCTCGCCGTCACCGCGTGAGCGCGGGCGTGTGCCGGTTCCAGTCCGGGAACGACCGGCGCAGCCAGGCAGGCCCGGTCACTGTCACCTCGCCGGTGCGCAGCACGTCGCGCCAGCTGCGCACGCCGCGATGCCAGTCGACGAATGCCTGGGACGCGCCCTCGACGGTCAGGTCGGGCTCCCCACCCGGATCGGAGTAGCACATCTCGGCGTTGCCGTCTTCGATGAGAAACCAGTACCGACGGTTCTGGGGACGCTCATCCGGGAAGGTGAATGCGACCACCACCCGGCCAGGGGGCAGGGCAGTCCGGTCCATCTGAACCTGACACCAGGCCCACAATGCGAAGCCGGGATCGGAATGCTCGCTGGTCACCTCGAGCCAGCGTTCACCCCAGGCGGCGAGTGTCTCGATGACCGCCGCCAGATCGGCGCCGGCCTCGGTGAGGGCGTAGGTGTGGCCGCGGCCGCCCGGCTTCGGGCTGACGGCGATGACCCCGGCGCGTTCGAGTTCACCAAGACGCTTGAGCAATACCGAACGTGACATCGTCGGCAGGCCGCGGCTGATCGCCGAGAAGGTGACGGCGCCGAACAACAGATTGCGCACGATCAAGGGCGTCCACCGCTCCGCGAGTATCTCCGAAGCCCGCGCGACCGGACAGTACTGGTGGTACGTGCCCATCCCGTGATGATGCCACCGGCGGCGGCCGCGTGGGGTTCTGTATTCGAACTTCACGGGGCCGCCCGCCAGTCGGACGATCACTCCATGAGTTCACGTATCGCCGCCGGGCAGGTGTCGACGTCGGCCGCCCGGATTTACGAATGTTCGTTGGTGCCCGCATTGTTCGACCAGTGGGTCGAACCGATGCTGGAGGCGGTTCGCGTCGGCGTCGGGGATCGCCTGCTCGACGTCGGCACCGGCACGGGTGTGCTCGCCCGCGCAGCGCTCGGTCGCGTCGGCGCGACGGGGCACGTGATCGCCGTCGATCCCAATGAGGGGATGCTCGCGGTGGCTAGCGAGCTTGCGCCCGGACTGGACATCCGCCGTGGGTCGGCCGAGCAGCTGCCGCTCGCCGATAGTGAGATCGATTGCCTCACCTGTCAATTCGTGATGATGTTTGTCGCCGACAGGGTCCGAGCTGTCGATGAGATGGCGCGTGTTCTGCGGCCGGGCGGCCGGCTCGCGGTGGCGACCTGGGCAGCGGTGGAGGAACTGCCGGGCTTTGCGGCGATGGTCGACCTGTTCGCCGATGTGCTGGGTGAGTGGGCCGCCGACGCGTTGCGCGCACCCTTCTGTATCGGCTCCGCCGACGAACTCGCGCAGTTGCTGTCCCGCCGGTTCCCGGACGTGGCGGTGCGCCGCCACGAGGGGCAGGCTCGGTTCGCCTCGCTCGACGATTGGGTCAGCACCGAGATCAGGGGCTGGACCTTGGCCGACGACGTCGACGAGGGCCAGCTGCAGCGGCTCCGCGCCGCGGCCGTGACCAGACTCGGCCAATTCGTCGTCGACGATGGTTCGGTGGGCTTCGCGGCGCCCGCGCTGATCGCAACAGCGACGGCCGCCTGAAGCCTGGGTGAGCCGTCGCCGACTCGATCGCGATTAGGCGAAACCCGGACCGGTGCCCGCAGTAGGCTCGGCTCGGTGACGAACCCCACTTTGCGCGCCCTGGCGGAGCTGCCGCAGCAGCCCGCCGGCCTGGCCGAATCGACGCTCATCCTGATCGACTGCCAGAACACCTACACCCGCGGCGTCATGGAGCTCGAGGGGGTGGGCGCCGCCCTGGATGAAGCCGCCGCGCTGCTCGACCGCGCCCGCACGGCGGGAATCCCGATCATCCACATCCAGCACTCGGGGGGTGCGGGCACGCCCTACGACATCGACGACGAGATCGGCGCCATCGTCGCGCAGGTCGCCCCGCGCGAAGGCGAACCGGTGGTGGTCAAGCAATACCCGAACTCGTTCGTGCAGACCGACCTCGACGATCGGCTCAAGGCCCTGGGCGCGTCGAATCTGGTGCTGGCGGGCTTCATGACGCACATGTGCGTCAACTCGACCGCGCGTGGCGCATTCAATCTCGGGTACGCGCCGACGGTGGTCGCCTCCGCGACGGCCACCCGCGCGCTGCCGGGCGTCGACGGGCACGATGTATCCGCAGCGACTCTCCACAACGCCAGCCTCGCCGCGATCGCCGACCTGTTCGCCGTCGTCGTCCCCGCAACCGCGGCCATCCCCGACTGAATACCGCACCCGCGCGCGCCGACAGTTACCTCACGGCGACAGATCCGCGGATTTCCCGCCGTCAGGTAACTCTCGGCGGCGGGCCGTCGCCGAGCATTCCCGGCCAGCCGCCCGACCGATGACAGAATTCGCCGCATGCGGATGTCGGCGAAGGCGGTGTACGCCGTCCGTGCCATGGTTGCGCTGGCGCCGGGTAGCGGGATCACCGGTACCCGCGGTGCTCACCACTTGACACCTCCACGTCGCCGCTGACCGATCGCGCGGTCACCTCGGCGACGGCGCTTGCGGGGTTGGTGGTCTCCGCTACCCGCACCCTGCTGGATTCACCCGACTGGGCCCGCACCAGGTAGGGACCGCGGCCCGGCAGCCCGATCGTGACGTCGCCGTCCCGGCTGGTCGCCTCGATCACGCGGGGCGCGGGGTCGCGGAAGTCGATGGAGATGTCGCCGTTCGTGGTGGTGGCGACGAACCGTTCCGTGACGGACAGCGGGTCACGAGACAACACGTCCCCGTGGACGGTGTGCACCTCGACGCTGCGCGCCGCGCCTCGCAGCAACACCGCTCCGTCCGTGGTCCGCGCGATCAGCCGGTCGAGATCGGCGTCGGCGAACACCACGCCGGTGTCCTGCTCTGTGCGCACCGTCATCCGTCGGGCCTGATCGGGCGGGAGTGTCAGGCTGATCTCTCCGCCGCGCGCCCAACCCAGCAGCGACGACGTCTGCCCCTCGAGGGTGACCCGGGCGCCGTCGGGTCCGTCGCTGATCACCAGCCGGTGCTCACCGGAGCGTGCCGAGTTGACCAGGCGCAGGCTCACGCGGGGCTGGTCGACGGCAGGGTCGGTCATGATGCGCACGGCGACAGGCACATCGGCGGTGTCGATGACCACCGACCGCGTCGTGGCGGGCAGGGTCTGGTTGTCGGCGGCGACCCGGAAGGTGCTCAGGCCCCACGACGCGACGCCCAGGGTGGCGACGACGCCGACGACGATGACCACAGCCGCGACGACGATGATCACCCGCGTGGCAGTGCGTCCGCCGGGCGACAAAGCGGGCGGCGGTCCCGCCGGTTCCGGCGGCGGAGCGAGCGTTGTCACTGGGGCGGTCATGGAAATCCCTTCGACGTTCATGATTCGAGGTAGCGCAGCACGGCGAGCACGCGGCGGTTCTCGCTGTCGTCCTGTGCCAGGTCGAGCTTGGTGAAGATGGACGCGATGTGCTTCTCCGCGGATCCGACGGACATGTGCAGTGCCGAGGCGATCGCCGAATTGGTCTTGCCCTCGGCCATCAACTGCAGCACCTCGCGTTCGCGTGGGGTGAGCAGATCTAGCGCCGAACGCCTGCGCGAGCGCACCAGAATCTGCGAGACCACCTCGGGGTCCAGGGCCGTGCCGCCCGCGCCGACCGCCGCGACGGCGTCGAGGAACGCGGGCACATCGGCGACCCTGTCCTTGAGGAGATAGCCGAATCCCTTTGTATCCGAGGCGATCAGGTCGGTCGCGTAGCGCTCCTCGACGTAGTGCGAGAGCACAAGTACCGGTGACTCGGGATTCTGGCGGCGCAGCAGCGCCGCCGCCCGGATGCCCTCGTCGGTGAACGTCGGCGGCATCCGGACGTCGACGATGGCCAGATCCGGTCGCTTCTCGTTGACCAGCCGCAGCAGGTCGGTCGCGGCGGGCACCCCGGCGACCACCTCATGGCCCGCGTCGGCGAGGATGCGTTCGATGCCGGCCCGCAACAGTGCGGAATCCTCGGCGATGATTATGCGCACGGCAGCACCGCCGAAACGATCGTCGGTCCGGTGGCCGGGCTGGACACTCCGAACGAGCCGCCCGCCGCGCGCACCCGCTCGTCCAGCCCGCGCAATCCGGTGGCGTCTTCGCGCAAGCGCTCATCGGTGCTTGTCCGCTCTTCGCGCAAGCGCTCATCGGTGCTTGTCCGCTCTTCGCGCAAGCGCTCATCGGTGCTTGTCCGCTCTTCGCGCAAGCGCTCATCGCGATCCCACGGCGCATCGCGGTAAGCGATCGCCGCCCCACCGCGCCCGTCATCGAAAACCGATACATGGAGCACGTTGGCCGCTTCGTCCAGGCGCACCGTGACGACGGCCTGGGTGGCCTGCGCATGTTTGGCGACGTTGGTCAGCGCTTCGGCCACCACGAAGTAGGCCACCGACTCCACTTCGTCGGGCAGCCGGCGCGGGAGGTGGATGTTGAGCGTCGTCGGCACCCCCGAGGTCTCGGCCCGCTGTGCCACCGAGGACAGCGCGGCGTCCAGCCCGCGGTCGGACAGGATCGTCGGTGCGATACCCCGCACCACGTTGCGCAGTTCCACCAGCGCACTCTTGGCGTCGCCGTGCGCCTCGGCGATCAGCTGTTTCGCCGTGGGCAGGTCGGTGTCCAGCTTGGTCTGCGCCAGCCCGATCGTCATCGCCAGCGATACGAGACGCGGCTGCACACTGTCGTGCAGGTCGCGTTCGATGCGGTGGCGTTCGGTCTGCGCCGACGACACCGCACCCTGGCGGGCATCGCTGAGCGCGCTGACCTGATACTGCAGCGCCGCCGTCGACGACGGGGACAGCAGCCACCGGTCGATCGCGGCGTCGAGGGCGGGGGCGAAGACCAGGATGGCGACCGCCGCGGCGACGGCGACCAGGGCGAGTACGAAGGTCAAGGGCGGTGACAGGAACGACAGCCCGGCCTCGGCGTCACTGCGCCGGATCGCGATGGCCGCCGCGGGCCCGAGGAAGGCGAAGGCCAGCAGGGCGAACGCGGTGGCTGTCGCCAAGACGTCGTAGACCATTCGCAGGTAGTGCTGTGCGATGCCCTTCCAGAATCGGGTGCTGCTGACGTCCAGCCATAGTTGGTGCAGCCAGCGCTGGAAACCGGTGTACTGCGACATCCGGCGCGGCGGAACGCCGATGCCCAGCCCGAACACCGACTCGCTGCGCAGGCGTTCCACCCGTTCGACGTAGCGCATGAGGTAGATGAAGACCACTGCCGCGAGGGCGAAGCCGATGACCGAAGGGATCGAGGAGATGCCGATGACCATGATCGCCAGCGGAATCCAGAACCACACCAGCGCGAGGACGCCACCGACGATCATCGACGCCGTCGGCACCACTCCGAGATTGCGAATGGGGGCACGGGTCCCCTCGCCGGGGGTGACGGTGGCGTGGGCGGTGGGGACGGCGGTGCTGGCTAACATGCCTCCAACCTATGGATCCGCGGGCGCCGGCGACACTGCGTTTTCCCGCCACCTTCCCGGGGGAAAACCCCCACTCAGGCCGGTCGAGCAGACGCGTGCGGACATGGGATCGTGGCGGTCAATCGAAAACCATTGCCCGGAAAGGGTTGTCGAGCGGGGCCAGGCGATGTGTCAGGTGAGCGTCTGCTGCTCCAGCAGATCGCCCCAGCAGCGTCGAACCACGGCCACTGCCGGCGGTGCGTCGTCCGCGGTGAGGCTGCGGCGCCCGGCGGCGAGATCGACGAGGGCCTGGGCGACCGCATACGGCGAGACCCCGGAACCACGAGCTGCGTCCACCAGTTCCCGCAAGGTGTCCTCGGGCGGTCTGCGCCGAAGGCCGACCAGAACGCCCTCGGCGAGGTGGAGGTAGCGGGTCCGCACGAGGTCGTCGTTGGCGGTCGGCTGCAGTTTGGGCTGCAGCTTCATCCAGTACCCCACATCGGCCATCGCGTCCCCCTAGAATCCGCTGATCCGATCAGGCACATCCACCGCCCAGGTTGCCCGTATCTGAGATCCAGCGTAACCACTCTCAGCGGTGACTGGCGGCATTCGCCAGATTTCGATTTCGTGTCGATCCGCCGCGGGGCTGGTTCGCGTGGATGACTGTGCGGGAGAACGAGTTCACGGGCCACCCGTCGCTGCCACCCATGTCCGAACACTTTCGCTGCCCCGTTCGCCCAGTCGGCCGCGGCGCCTCGTGCCGCGCCGTTCGCCGTGCGTGCGGCGCGGTGCCTGCCCCTCGCCCGCGCGGGCATCGGAAAGCCCCAGCGATCAGACCCGTTGCCATCCGCAGGACTGAACGCCAAAGCTTCCTCGGCCCAAGGAAACAGCCGCGGCCCGATGCGCGCGGAACGGCGCGATTATGAACGCAGCCGGGCTTGGATGCACAAGAGAACCGACTCGGCTGGCTCCGGCGTCTGGGGGCCGGCTCTAACGATTTTGCCTGCGGCGGGAACTCGGGCTGCGGCGGCGGCGGAAGCGGCTGAGGCGGACTCCGAGCGATCAATCACGAATGCGGGAGGCGCGCCCGCTCATGAATCATCGTCCTGCAGGACGGCGAATGGCTCGGTCGGCGTCTCGACGACCGCCAGCTTGGCCGCCGAGTCCGACGGCACGCTGCGCTTGCTCAGGGCGACGAGGGCGTGCTCGTTGCCGACGTCGCGACTTGCTTGTTCGGAGAGCAGCCACCGGACTTCCAGTAGGTCGCAGTACGCCTGTATCGCGGTGCCGGTGCGGCCCACCGCCTGATGTGCGCGGTACATGGTGGGGGTTGCCACCTCGATGACCCACAGTCGGGCCGCGGTCTTCTCGTCGACGTCCTCGCCGGCTTCCCGGCACAGCTGGACCTGGAACGCGTGCAGGTCGCCGAGCAGGATCCGGGCCTGCCCCTCACCGGTGTCGAGTCCGGTGAGCTGCCGCAGGTGCTGGGCGTGGTAGGTGCGGTCGCCGACGGCGACGCGCAGCCGCAGCTGGTCGGCTTCGGCCGCGACGGGTTGCAGCGACACCTCGTCGACGGCGAAGCCGAGTTCGTTGAGTTTGCGGATGGTGCTCTCGACGCGGTAGCGGTCGGCGAATCCGAACACCGGCTCGCTGTGCAGAGTTTCCCAGAGCCGGTCGTATCGGCGCCGGATGCCGTGTGCCTCGGCGATCAGCGTGGCGTGCAGTTCGGGTGGGCGGTCCAGCCGCGCCGCGAGGTCGATCATTCCGGCGGCGACGTTTTCCACCAGGATGTCGATGTCGAGTTCGCGTTGGCCTGCGCTGAGCTGGGGGTGCACCTCGCTGGTTTCGGCGTCCACCAGCCAGGCCTGCAATACCTGGCCGTCACGGGAGAACAGCGTGTTGGCCAGCGAGCAGTCGCCCCAGAAGATGCCGTGGCGGTGCAGTTCGACCAGCAGGGAGGCCATCGCGTCGAACAGCCGCGCCCGCTGCGCGGGTTGGTCGGGTGGCAGCCGCATGAACAGCCGCCGGTACTGCCAGGATCCCTCGAGGTAACGGGTGACCAGCAGAGCGGTGTCTAAGTCTGGCTGGAGCACAAGACCCGCGGGCCGCACGGCGGGCAGTGCCATCTCCTCGAGCCGGCGCAGTACGTCGTACTCCCTTGCCGCGATCCGCGGCGGCAGATCCTTGACCGCCCAGAGGCGTCCGTCGCAGTCGACGAACTTCACCAGGTGCCGGCTGGGGCCGACCGCGATGTCGCGCAATGGCACGTCGGGAACCAACCATTGCGACAGCGGCCGGTCCCAGGGCAGTGCCAGTAGCCCCGGGGTCGGTGCCCGCAGCCGCAGCTCCGGGGGCGGCATCGGTCAGCCGGTGACGCCGACGCTGGCTTCGTGCCGATGGGAACCCGTTGTGCGGGTGAGGTTGTCACCGGAGGTCGGGTCGAACAGCTGGATGCGTGCGGTGTCGAGCCAGACCCGTGCTTTGTCGCCGGGCCGCACCCGGCTCAGTGGGTCGAGCTCGACGCAGATCTGGGTGCGCATTTGTTCGCTGTCCAGGTCGCGTTCGAGCTGGGCGAGTTGGGCGGTGATGTCGGCGGGGGCCTGGTAGGGCACGAACGCGTACTGTTCGTTGCCCAGCCATTCGGTGACGTCGACGGTGACGTCGAAAACCGCTCCGCGCGCGGCCTTGTCGGTATCGACCAGGTCGGCATCCTCAAAGCTTCCCGGCCGGATGCCGGCGATGTACACCCGGCCCTCTTCCGCGATGTCCTTCCACTCCGGCCGCAGCGGGATCGACGCGAAGGGCAGCTCGAGCTGGCCGCCGCGAACGGCCGCCGGGACGAAATTCATCGGCGGGGAGCCGATGAAGCCCGCGACGAACAGGTTGACCGGATGGTCGTAGAGTTCGCGCGGGCTGGCGACCTGTTGCAGGACGCCCTTTTTCAGCACGGCGACCCGGTCGCCCAGTGTCATGGCCTCGGTCTGGTCGTGGGTGACGTAGACGGTGGTCACCCCCAGGCGGCGTTGCAGGCGCAGGATTTCGGTGCGCATCTGGCCGCGCAGTTTGGCGTCCAGGTTGGACAACGGTTCATCGAACAGGAACGCGTCGGCGTGCCGCACGATGGCGCGCCCCATGGCGACCCGCTGGCGCTGCCCGCCGGAGAGGTTGGCGGGTTTGCGGTCCAGATGCTCCTTGAGCTCCAGGGTGTCGGCCGCCTCGGACACCAGCGTGCGGATCTCGTCCTCGGAGTACTTGCCGGCCAATCGCAGCGGGAAGGCGATGTTCTCGAACACGGTCAGGTGCGGGTAGAGCGCATAGTTCTGGAACACCATGGCCAGGTTGCGGTCGCGGGGTGCTTTGTCGTTGACCCGTTTGCCGCCGATGATCATGTCGCCCGAGGAGATGTCCTCCAGGCCCACGATCATGCGCAGCAGGGTGGATTTGCCGCACCCGGATGGGCCGACCAGGATCATGAACTCGCCGTCGGCGATGTCGAGGCTGACGTCGTTGACGGCGGGGAAGCCGTCACCGTACTTCTTGATGATGTTGCGCATCGTGATTTCGGCCATGAATTATCCCTTCACTGCTCCAGAGGTCAGGCCCGCGACGATCCGGCGTTGGAAGACGAGCACCAGTATGACGACGGGAATGGTGACGACGACGGACGCCGCCATCACATAGGGCACCGCCGACTGGAACATCGACGCGCCCTGGAAGAACGCCAGCGCGGCCGGGACCGTGCGGGCGTTGTCGGTGGATGTGAGTGAGATCGCGAACAGGAAGTCGTTCCAGCAGAAGAAGAACGTCAGGATCGCGGTGGTGAACACCCCGGGCGCGGCCAGCGGGACGATCACCTTGCGGAACGCCTGCCAGGGGGTGGCGCCGTCGACCTGGGCGGCGTGCTCCATCTCCCAGGGGATCTGGCGGAAGAACGCCGACATGGTCCAGATCGACAGTGGCAGCGCGAAGGTCATGTACGGGATGATCAGACCGATCCAGGTGTCGTAGATGCCCAGGCTGCGCCACATGTTGAACAACGGGCCGACCAGGGCGGCTTGGGGGAACATCGCGATCCCCAGCGCCAGGGACAGCAGCAGCTTCTTGCCGCGGAACTCCAGCCGCGCGATGGCATAGGCCGCGAACATCGCGATGACCACCGACAGCAGTGTGGCGATCAGCGCGATCCCGATCGAGTTGACCAGCGCCCTGGTGAACAGAGGTTGGCTGAACACCTCGATGAAGTTGTCGAATGACGCTGTGGTGGGCAGGAATTGGGGTGTGCCCGACACGATGTCTGAAGGCGGTTTGAACGCCAGGCTGATCATCCACAGCAGCGGGAAGAAGCTGTAGATGACGATGACGATGCCGGCGACGGTCCACCAGCGTCCCGTCTTTGTGGTGTTCATTGGTCACCCCTGACCTGGGAGAGATCGGTTTTGAAGCCCTTGACGAAGATCCACGCGATGACCACCACCGTGAGGAACAGCATCACCGACACCGCAGACCCCATACCGAGATTGACCAGTGTGACGTTCTGGCGATAGGCCAAAAACGAGATCGTCTCGGTGTTGTTGGCGCCGCCGGTCATCACGAACGGGTTGTCGAAGATCCGCCAGGCGTCCAGGGTGCGGAACAGCAGCGCCACCATGATGGCGGCCTTCATATTCGGCAGGGTGATCTTCCACAGCCGCTGCCATGCCGTCGCGCCGTCGACCTTGGCGGCCTCCTGCATATCCTCGGGAACCTGCACCAGGCCCGCGAGCAGCAGCAGCGAGATGAACGGCGTGGTCTTCCAGATCTCGGATAGGCAGATCACGAAGATCGCCGACCAGCGGTCGCCGAACCAGTTGAAATCACCCAGCATCAGCCACTGGTTGACGAAGCCGGAGTCGATGGCGAACGCGTAGCGCCAGATGAACGCCGACACCACCGTGACGATGCCGTACGGGATCAGGATCGCGGTACGCAACGGCCCGCGACCCCGCACGATACGCAGCATCACGAACGCGAACATGAACCCCAACACCAACTCCACCGCGACCGTGACCACGGTGATCATCAACGTGGTCACGAAGTCGTTCCACCACACCGGGTCGGTCAGGATCACCCAGTAATTGCCCAGCCCGACAAAGCTGCGCCCGGCCGGATCGGTCAGCCGGTAGTTGTACAACGACAACACCAGCGCATAACCCAGCGGATAGGCGGTGACCAGGATCATCACAATGTAGGACGGCAGGGTCAGGTAGAAGCCCAGCCGGCGTTCACCTTTCGCCCGCTCGCTGGCCGGTGTGGCGGGCGGGGCCTTGCGGGGTTTCTCGACGGTCGTCACAGCAGCCGCCTCCCGCCGAGCACGTCGGCCATGAATGTGTCCGTCTCCTTCGGGGTTTCGGCGCTCACCGCCGTCGGCGGGTGCCAAGTCTGGATCACCGAACCGGCGACGTCGACGTAGAACGGCGTCAGTGGCCGCGGTCCGGCCTCACCGATCGACTCCCGGATGAGATCGGCATTGGGGTACTTGTCGCGCACCGCCGCGTCGTCGTAGGACGCCGCATACGGCGAGGGTTCGCCCTCGTCGAGCATGTACTGGGTGGCCTTCGGCAGCGCGTTGACACACTCCACCAGGGCTACCGCCTCCGCGCTGTGCTTGGAGAAGGCGCCGATGGCGAGGTTGGTGCCGCCCAGCGGCGGCGCACTGGGCCGGTCGGGGAAGACCCGTGGATAGCGGGCCCAGCCGATGTCGTCGACGACGGCCTTGTCCAGCGTGCCCTCCTCGACCGCGCTGCGGGCCGCGGCCAGCACGTAGGGCCAGTTCAGCATGAACATGCCCCGCTCGCCCTGGAACGTCGCGCGGGCCTGCTCCTCCTGCGCGGTGGACAAATCCGCCGGGGCGGCCGCCGAGCGGGCCAGGCTGCCGATGATCGCGGCGGCCTTGTCGCCGGCCTCGCCTGCCATGCTCGGTGTGGCGTTGCGGCCGGATTCGGCGTTGGACAGGATCTCCCCGCCCCCGGAGAGCACCAGGGCATTCACCCACACCATGTAGCCCTCGTAGCGGGCGCCCTGTTCGCCTATCGTTTTTCCTTGTCCCACCGCGGCTTTGATCATTTCGTCCCAGGTGAATGAAGCGCTGGCCGGGTCCACGCCCGCCGCGGCAGCCAGGGATTTGCGGTACCAGAGCAGCTGGGTGTTCGACTTGAACGGTGCGCCGTAAAGGGTGTCCTTCCACATGCCGGTTTCCACGGGTGCGGCCAGCATGCCGGCGGTGAGTCGGGACTGCTCCGCGGCGGAGAACGGGCGCAGGAAGCCCGCATTGGCGAATTCGGCCGTGTAGACGACGTCGAGGCTGACGATGTCGATGGAGGTGTCGCCGGCGGCCAGCCGCCGCACCAATTGCTCTCGCTGTTGGGTGGCGTTACTGGGCAGGACCTCCATCCGCACCTTGTACGCTCCGCCTGACGCCTCGGAGCACTCCTGACCACGGGCGGCGGCTCCGCCGTTGTCCGGATTGACATACCAGGTGAGTTCCGGGGTGCCGCCGGCGGCGCTTGCGCATGCGCTCAGCACGGCGGCCGCGACGACTGTGGCGCTCGCGAGCGCAAGGGGCTTG
The DNA here is from genome assembly GCF_044223235.1 of Mycobacterium sp. Taxonomy (GTDB): domain Bacteria; phylum Actinomycetota; class Actinomycetes; order Mycobacteriales; family Mycobacteriaceae; genus Mycobacterium. Next base: position 42,826 of record NZ_JBGAME010000011.1, on the reverse strand, counting down.
CGTATCGCCTTGCGTCGTTGATGTGTTCGTCGATGAAATCGTTTCATCCGCCCTCCAGCGCGAAATTCCGGCTTTGGATCGTTGTGAACTGCGGCTTGATGCGCGTCCAGTGTGGCACAGTTCATATCACGGCGGAAGCAACTACACTGAATGAAACGCGTTTCATGATCGTTCGTGAAGCGCTCTGGTTCGTCCGAGGAGGCCGGATGGGGTGGTTTTCGCATGACGGGTGACCGGATCGCCGGCGCGACGATCCGCGACGTTGCGCGCGCCGCGGGCGTTTCGGCGACCACCGTCTCCAGATCACTGCGCGGGATGTCCAACGTCGCCGCCGACACCCGCGAGCGCATCGAGCGTGCGGCCACCAAACTCGGGTACCGGCTGCCCAGGGCCGCCGCGGGGCGGCCGGTGGCAGTCGTGGCGCGGTATCCCGCGCAATGGTTCTTCGCCAAATCTATCGCCACTGTGGAGCGCGCCTTGCGCGGTTCTGGCCACGACATGCTGTTGTTCGGTGCGGGCGACGTCGACGGCAGACGCAACCTGTTCAACCGCCTCATCGAGAATCCGGGTATCGCCGGGGTCATCGTGGTCGCCACCTCGTTCGACCCCGCCGAACGCGCGTCGCTGGATGCGCTCGGTGTGCCGGTGGTGGTCGTGGGGGGATATGTGCCGGGCCTGCCCAGGGTGGGCATTGACGACGCAGGCGCGGCGCGGACGGCCACGCAACATCTGTTGGCGCTGGGGCACCGTGACATCGGAGTGGTGTCGTTCGCCCCCGACGACGTGGTCGGGCACGACACGACGTCGGCGCGGTTGCGCGGGTTCGACGAGGCGATGCGCAGCGCGGGCGTGCCGGTGCGATCGCAGTGGGTGGTCTCCCGCGAATCGACTATCCACGGCGGTGTGCTCGCCGCGGGCGACCTGCTCAGCCTGCCCGCGCTGCCGACCGGTCTGGTCGCGATGAGCGATGAGATGGCGCTGGGCGCGCTGTGGACCCTGCGGCGTGCCGGAATCGTTGTGCCCGACGCGATGTCGATCATCGGACTCGATGACAACGAGATGGCGGCGGGCAGCGACCTGACCACCATCCACCAGCCGGTGACCGCCCAGGCGGAGCGGGCCGCCGCGCACATGCTGACCATGATCGACGGCGGTATCCGCGAGGTGATCGATGTCGAGCTGCCGGTTCGGCTGGTGGTGCGGGGCAGCACCGGGCCCGCCGCCGCGGCTCAGCGGTGATGGCGGCGATACTCAGAGGTGCTGATCGCCCCACAGCGGCGGGGGCATGGTGGACCCGCGGATCACCAACCTGGTCGGCAGGACGGTGACGCGTGGGTGCCCCGGCACGGACGCGGCGCCGTCGAGCATGCGGATGAGCAGTTCGGCCGCGATCACGCCCTGGCGTCGTGTCTCCTGTCCTACCGTCGTCAGGTCGGCCACTTCGGCCACGGGATGGTCGTCCACACCGATGACGGAAATATCCCGGGGCACGCCGATTCCCGCGCGGCGCAATGTGCGCAGCGCTCCGACGGCGATCTCGTCGGAATGGCAGAACACCGCGGTCGGCACGCGTGCGCCGCTGAGCAGTTCCTCCATCCCCTGGGCGCCGCCGTCGATACCCCACGCGACGCTCACGGTCGTCGGGTCTGTGATGCCGTCCTCGGCCAGCCGGCTGTGGAATCCGTGCACCCGCGCACGATCGGCCGCCCAGGCGACCCCTTCGGCGTCGAGAGCCTGGATCATCGCGATGTCGCGGTGACCGATGCGCAGCAGGTATCCGACGGCCTGCCGCGCCGCGAGTTCGTCGTCGATCCCCACCCAGGGCGAGGCGCCGTCGTCGTCGCCACCGGCCTGGACCATGGGGACGCCAAGCTGGTTCAGCCGCGTGCGCTCACGGGCGCTGAGCGGGGCGGCCACCACGATGATCGCGTCGACTTTGCGCTGCAGTGGCAGAGTCTCGAAGAATCGGTGCCGGGCCGCCGAATCGGGCAGCGGGCACAGCACGAGGTCGAGTGCCGCGGTGGCGAAGCCCTCGGCGATCCCCGCCAGCACCGCCGAGTAGAACCACGCGTCCACCCTGGGCACGACGACGCCGACCCGACCCGTGCTGCCACCCGACAGTGCCGACGCCTCCGGGGAGACCACGTAGGAAAGATCCTGCGCGATCCGCAGAATCCGGTCACGGGTGGCTTCCGACACCCCGGATTCGCCGCGCAGCGCGCGCGACACCGTGGCGATCGAGACGCCACTGCGTTGCGCCACGTCGGCCATGTTGACCCGCTGCTTGGGGATCATCTCGCCAGAATAGGCAAAGAGTAAGTACTTTCGCCAGTGCTGAGATCAGAGGTGAGAACGCCAATTTCCCTTGACATAAACGAGAAGTCGACGGACCCTAATCACGCAAACGTTTTCTCTAGCCATGTGGAGGGTGCGATGACCGGCGAGACGGTATGTGCTGACGGCGCGGTGGATACCGTGACCGATGCGCCGTGGTGGAAGACTGCGGTGGTCTATCAGCTCTACATCCGTAGCTTCGCCGACGGCAGCGGCGACGGAATCGGCGACGTTGCGGGGATCCGCTTCCGGCTGCCGTACCTGGCGGCGCTCGGTGTGGATGCGGTGTGGATCAACCCGTGGTACCCGTCCCCGATGGCCGACGCGGGCTATGACGTCGCCGACTACCGCGACATCGAGCCGGACTACGGCACCCTCGCCGAGGCGCAGGCGATGATCGAGGAGGCCCATGCGCTGGGCATCAAGGTGATCCTCGACATCGTGCCCAACCACACCTCCGATCAGCACCTCTGGTTCCAGCAGGCGCTGCGTGACGAGTCGGGTGCACGGGACCGGTACGTCTTCCGGGCCGGTCGCGGCGCCAACGGCGAACTGCCGCCCAACGATTGGCAGAGCCAGTTCGGCGGCCGGGCGTGGACGCGGATACCGGACGGGTCGTGGTACCTGCACCTGTTCGCCCCCGGGCAGCCGGATCTGAACTGGGACAACACCGAGGTGCGCGCGGAGTTCGAGGACATCCTGGCGTTCTGGTTCGCCAGGGGTGTGGACGGCTTCCGCATCGACGTCGCGCACGGTCTGGTCAAGGCCGCTGGTCTGCCCGATCGGGGCGAGGTGACGGCGGGGGTGCAGCACAACGCCGCCCATCCCGCGTGGGATCAGGACGGCGTGCACGAGATCTATCGCGGGTGGCGTGCGGTGGCGAATCGATTTGAACCCGAACGGGTTTTCATCGCCGAGGCGTGGGTGCCCAGCAATGAGCGGCTCGCGCGCTACCTGCGGGCCGACGAACTGCACACCGCCTTCCAGTTCGACTTCCTGCGTGCGCCGTGGCGGGCGGAGAGCCTGCGCGCCGTCGTGGACGACGCCATGGCGAGCGCGGCGTCGGTGGGCGCACCCCCCACCTGGGTGCTGTCCAACCACGACGTGCCGCGCACGGTCACGCGTTACTCGCGGTCCCAGCCGGGGCACCTGGTGGAAAGCGACTGGGAGCGCGCCAGGTGGGCGAACGAGGCCCCCGACCACGACCGTGGCCGCCGCCGGGCCAGGGCCGGTGCGCTACTGCAGTTGGCCCTGCCCGGAACCGCCTACGTCTACCAGGGTGAGGAACTCGGCCTGGAAGAAGTCGAGGACATCCCGGCCGACGCACGCCAGGATCCGACCTGGGTGCAGTCGGGGTACACCGACGTCGGGCGCGATGGATGCCGGGTACCGCTGCCCTGGACGGATACCGTTGTGCCGTACGGTTTCTCGCCGGAAGGATCGGTGTCGGCGACATGGCTGCCGCAGCCGACGCACTGGGGTGAACACTCCGTGCAGCGCCAGGAGGGCGATCCGGACTCCTTCCTGCATCTCTATCGGGCAGCGCTGGGTGCCCGGCGTGCGCTGTGGAAGGACTCCGGTGAGGTGCGGTGGCTGGACCTGCCCGCCGAGGTGCTCGGGTTCGCGCGCGACGAAGCGCAATGTTGGGTCAACACCGGTGAGTCCGACGTCGAGTTGCCCGCCGACCTGGAGGTGGCGCTGGCGTCGGTGCCGGGTGTCATCCGTCACCTGCCGCCCGACGCGGCGGTTTGGCTGGTGCCGGTCGACTGATCGCTTACAGGCTGACGATCCGCTCCAGCAGGACGGGCGCGAACGCCCCGGCGACCTCGAGCACCACTGTGCAATGAGCCCCGGGTTGCGGGGGATGGTTGCGGAACCTGCCACGCAGGTCGCAGATGGTCTGGCCGCGTCCGGGCCCGTGGGTGGCGTCGACTTCGACATGTACGGTCGGTGCCAACGTCGGGATGACCGCGCCGCAGGCGATCGCGGCCGCCAGCGGATCATGCAGCGCCGTCGCCCGCCTACCCAGGACCTGCCGGTAGTACTCGGTGTAATGGCCCAGCATCTGGCCGAGTGCGCGTGCCACCGGCCGGTCGCTGGCCAGCAGCGCCAGCCGGTCGGAATCCTCGAACACGTGGTTCATCGTGACGTCGAGCCCGACCATCACAAGTGGCCATGGTGCTGCGAAAACGATTCGGGCGGCCTCGGGATCGTGAAACACGTTGGCCTCGGCGACGGGACTGCAGTTGCCGGGGGCCAAGGCGGCTCCGCCCATCACGACGACGCTGTGCACGCGCCGGGCGATGCCCGGATCGCGCTGCAGCGCAGCCGCGAGGTTGGTGAACGGTCCGACTGCGAGGACGCGCAGGGTGCCCTCGTACGTGTGTGACAGGCTGATCAGCATGTCGACCGCGGATTCGCCTGCCGTCGGGATCGCGGACTCTGGAATCGACAGGTCGCCGATTCCGTTGCTGCCGTGGACTTCCGGTGAACCGCCGTCGAATGGCGCCGCCAGCCAGTCATGGCACCCGCTGGCCACCGGGATGTCGCTGCGCCCGGCGAGCGCCAGCAGGTCGATGGTGTTACGGGCGGCTTGGGCGGCGGCGCAGTTGCCGCTGACCGTGCCGATTCCGACGATCGACGCCTCGGGGGAGGCGAGCAGGAACGCCAGCGCCAAGGCGTCGTCGATGCCGAGATCGGTGTCGTAATAGAGGGGTGTCGCCGATATGGCGGGGGATTCCATCAGTGCGCGGTGACAGTGGGTGCGGTGACGGACCCGGTGAGCGGCTTGGCCTTCAGGATCAAGCTCGACAGCAGTGCCACCACTCCGATCGCCACGCAGATCCACAACGCGGTCTGGTAACCCCGCGCGCTGCCCTGACCGACAATCGGCCCGGCCCAAGCGAATCCGATCGACGCGCCGATGCCGAAGCATGCGTTACTGATGCCCGGTAACGACCCCGGGGCGTCGTCGGGGGCCTGGACCACCCCCATGCCGCTGGCTGAGGTGAGCAGCAGGCCGTTGTACACCACGCCGAACACGAGCATCAGCACGAAGAGCATCGGCTTGTCCATCGCGAAAGCGGCAGTGATGGCCGTGACGATCAGTGTGGCGACGATTCCCAGCCGCAAGACGGTGACGAAGCTGGTGCGCACGGCCAGCCGACCGGCCAATGGCGCGGTGCCCAGGCCGAGCAGCGCAGCGGGGGTCAGAAACACCAGGGCCATCGCGGTCGCGCTCATGGCGAATCCCACCGTGTCGTCCTCGGCGATCGCGGGGACGATGAAGTTGAGCACGACGAAGAACGCGGCCAGCGACAACGTGATCGAGGTGATCACCGGCCACACCTGCCGAGAACGCAGGTGCTCCACCGCGATCAATGGGCTGGCCACATGGCCGTCGACGATCACCAGCCCCACCAGGGCGGCGACCGCCGCGGCGATCCACGCCAGGGCGACCGGCGACAGCCACCCGGCGGTTCCGCCGGTGGTGAGGTACAGGTTGATGCCCGCGACCGCAAGTGCCAGCAGCGCCGCCCCCCACCAGTCCATCCGTCCCTCGGCTCGTGCCGCGGGATCGTCGGCTGGGATGGCCTTCCAGGCGATGCCGACCGCGGCGATACCGAACACCAGGATCAGCGCGAAGATCGACCGGAACCCGAAGTGGTCGACCATCACCCCGCCCAAGAGGGCGTCCAACCCGGCCACTCCGCCGTTGATCGAGGAGATGACGCCGACGCACGCCCCGAACATCGGTCCGCTGAGGTGGCGCCGCAGGATCAGGTATGACAGCCCGAACGAGATCACGCAGCCGCCCTGCAGAATCCGGCCGAGCACCATCACCGGCTGCGACGTCGCCACCAGACACAGCGCGGTGCCCGCACACATTACCGCCATCACGCCCAGCAGGACGCGTTTACGGCCGACGTAGTCGCTCCAGCGGGTGAACGCGACGCTGACGATGGCCCCGGCGAGAAAGAAGTAGTTCGCCATATTCGTGAACGCGCCAGGCCCCAGCGATCTCTCCAGGTCGCCGATCGCCGGCACCAGCATGCTGGCGTTGAGCTGGAATGAGACCACCGAGACGACCAGCGCGGCCACCATGAAGACAACGCGGGCACGGGACAACGCGCCGGCTGGCGAGTTCAAGGCACCTGTTCCCATCTGACTGGCCACAACGGCAACTCCTTGGTTCGTATGCGGCCGCGACCTCGTCGGTGGCGCGGCTGCGGGCACACTGCCCGCTTGGTTGTCCGACGTTAAGAGATGCTTGTTATACAACGGTGCCGAGATGATTACGGTGATGTTGCGACGTACGCTTGGCCGCGTGGCGCCGCGTACGCACGTGTCGCTTACCCTGCCCACACTGTGCCCAGAAGGCCCCGCGATCCAGGAGTGCGCATGCCCGACAGCGGGCCGACGTTCTTCGACGCTCCCGTCGCCGTCTCCGCAGGCATGCCGCTGAGGGTGGCCGTTTACAACCGGATCGCAGAAGGTATCCGCAGCGGCCGACTGGAGCTGGGTTCGGCGCTGCCCAGCGAGACCGAACTCGGAACCCTGCTGGGAGTGAGCCGCACGGTGGCCAGGGAGGCGCTGATGCTCTTGGAGGAGGACGGCCTGGTCCGCGCCCGCCGCGGAGTCGGCCGCTTCGTCACCAGCTCGCTGCCCCGGCTCGGGCTGGAGCGGATTCAGCCCATCGACCGGCTGCTGTCCGGCGCGATCCCGGGGACCCGGCTGGCGCGCTCGAAGATCGAGATCGAACTGGCGTCCACGTGGATCGCCGAAGGTCTCGGCCTGCGCGACGGTGACAACTGCTGGACGTGGGAGGCCATGATCATCGTCGGGGACCTGCCGGTGGGCATCACCCAGGAACACGTCGCGGCCGGGTCCGCGCTGGCCAGAATCGACGAGCGGCTGGCCGACTCGGTCGACGCGATGACGGTGGGCGCGGGCAGCCTGCTGGGTTTGATCGAGGCGACGGTGACCAAACCGCTCGGGCCGGGCGACTGCCAGATATCGGTGTCGCATCTGGGTGCGACGCGGGCGGCGATTCTGGGTGCGGTGGAAACCGACCCGGCGCTGGTGATCACCCAGTCCATCGCGTTCGGCGGACGACCGCTCTACCTCGCCAAGCACGTGATGATCGCGTCCGCTGCGCAGGTGTCGGTGTTCCAGGCGACATAGCGGGCCCTGCGTGTCGCGATGGCCGGCCCGGGATGCGACAGTTCACTGATGACAGTGCCCTCGACCACGGTGACGAGGCTCGACGAGAAGCAATCCACGTCGCGCGAACACCTCGACGCGTTGCTCGACGCCACGCCGCTGGCGACCATCGCGCTGGTGCGTGATGGCCATCCGGTGATCTTCCCGACCGGATTCGCGCGGGTCGGCGAGGAGCTCGTCATCCACGGGTCGACCGGCTCACCGTGGTTACGCGCCGTCGCCGCCGGGACATCGGTCGCGGTGTCGATCACCGCTCTGGACGGGGTGGTGATCGCACGCAGTGGCTTCGAATCGTCGTTTCACTACCGCAGCGCGGCGCTGTTCGGATCGTTCACGGTGGTCGAACCGGAGCGCAAGGTCGACTACCTCGAGGCCCTGACCAACTCGTTCATCCCGGGGCGGGTTGCCGAGCTGAGGGCCAGCTCACGCAAGGAACTGGCGGCCACGATGGTGCTGCGGCTGAGGATCGGCCCGGACAACTGGTCGCTGAAGGTCAGTGCCGGGTGGCCCGAGGATCCCGACGAGGACGTCGCCTCCGGGGCGTGGGCAGGTGTCGTTCCGCTGACCACCGTCTACGGTGAGCCCGCGATCGCGCCGGACTGTGATCCGGCGATCCCTATGCCCGCGTCGGTGCGTGCGATGACGGGCGCGCTGTCCAACGCGCGGCGGCGTTGAACACGCATCGATTCCCTCGGTGCAAGCCCAATAGCACGCTCCGGCAATCGATCTGACGAGCGCCTATCATCGTGGCAGGCTGGGGAGATGGTCACCCCTCCCGTATCGATGCCGCCGATCGTCTCGCGCTCCGAGTGGGAGCGCGCCCGGGCCGAATTGTTGGTTCGCGAAAAGGAATTGACGCGGATGAAGGATTCGGTCAGCGCTGCGCGGCGGCGGCTGCCGATGGTGGAGGTCGGCCAGCCGTACGTGTTCGACTCCGAGGTCGGTCCGGTATCTCTACCCGAACTGTTCGATGGCCGTAGCCAGCTCATCGTGCAGCACTTCATGTTCGGTCCGGACTGGGACCAGGGTTGCGACGGCTGCTCGATGATGGCCGACCACGTCGGACCGCTGTCCCACCTGCACGCCAAAGACACGTCGTTCGTGCTGATTTCGCGCGCCCCGCTGCCCAAACTGGTGGCCTTCCGGGACCGGATGGGCTGGGCCTTGCCGTGGGTTTCCTCAGCGGGGTCGACGTTCAACGAGGACTTCGGCGCGACCGTCGGCAGCGAGGAGCGACATTCGGTCAGCGTGTTCCTGCGTGGTCGCGGCCCGAATGCCGATTGTGTGTTTCACACTTGGCAGACGTTCGACCGCGGTGAGGAACCGTTCATGGTGGTGTTCGACCTGCTCGACCTGACCCCGTACGGCCGCCAGGAGACCTGGGAGGATTCACCGCCGGGATGGCCACAACGGCCGCCGTACGAGTGGATGCGCTTACACGACTCGTACTGAGCGTCGATGTTCCGCATTACCTGCCTCGTCGCAGCACGTAGGTTCCGCCGGCCAGCCGATCGTGAAAGCCCTGGCGGGTCTGGCTGTTGGAGATCGAGACGCCGATTGCGATGTAGGTCGCGAAGGTCACGACGCCCAGCAGCGCGTCGACGGCTTCGATTCCCGACAGTGCGCCGAAGTTCAGGAGCACCTGCGGGCCATTGCGCGTCACCGCCGCGCCGAAGGTCGGGTTCGTTCCCCCGCTCGGACCGCGAACCCGCAGCTTGAACAGCAGCATGCCGGGGGTGGCGCCGCGACCGGCCTGCCAGCCGCCGTACCAGGCCAGCGACACCACGCTCGTCGCAGCGTAGATCACCGCGCCCGCGGGCCAGGTATCCAGATCGAGGTTCAACAGATCGGAATCGGGGTCGACCTGCGACGGGAAGGCGACGATCGCGAACGCGCTCAAGCCGATCAACACGGCCATGAACAGGGCGAATACGACGAAGCCGTCCACGAGAAAGGCGAGCAGGCGAATGCCCGGGCCCGCGTACCCATATCCGGGCGGCGCGCCCGGCGGCCGGACGCTCTCAGACCCCCAGTCCATCGCACCGGAGTTCATGAGGCAACCATGGCACTGATCGTGCCCGTGGCAACGAGTAGAGCACTACCTGTGTGAGACGACTGACTGCGCCGCAGTGCCAACCTTGGGTTTGAGGATCAGGCTGAACGCCAGCGCCAGCGCCCCGATCCCCACGCATATCCAGATCGCGTGCTGGAAGCTCGAATCGGTCCCCGACCCCACGATCGGTCCCGCCCAAGCGAATCCGAGCGATGCCCCGATTCCGTAGCTGGCGTTGGCCACACCCGGCAGCGCGCCGGGTTCCTCGTCGGAGGCCTGCAGAACGCCCAGTGTGCTCATCGCGGTCAGCAGCGTGGCGTTGAACGCCAGTCCGAACAGCACCATCACGGCGATGAACGCCCGTTCCTGCTCGGCGACGAACGCGAGGAGCGCGGTGACCGCCACCGACGCGGCGATGCCCGCGCGCAGCACGGTCACGAACCCGATCCGGGTCGCCAGCCTGCCGATGAACGGCGCGGCCAGGATCTGCACGAGTGCGGCGGGAGTGATGAACAACAACGCCGTCATTGTGGCGTTGTGTCCGAAGCCGGAGTCGGGATCCTCGGCGAGGGCGGGCACGATGAAGCCGAGCACGACCATGAACGATCCCATCACCAGAATCGTCACCACGATCAGCGGCCATGCTTCGCGGGATCGCATGTGCTGCAACGCGATCAGGGGGTGTGCGATGCGGCTGTCGACGACGATGAGCGCCACCAGGGCGACGACGGCGACGGTGATCCAGGCCAGCGCGGTGGGGGACAGCCAGCCGCTGCGGCCGCCGACGCTGAAGAACAGGGTGATGCCGCCGACCGTCATCGCGATCAGCACGGCGCCAAGCCAATCCATCCGCCCCTGGGAACGCTGGCCGGGCTGGTCGGCCGGCACCGCCTTCAGAGCGAACAACAGGCCGGCAGCGCCCACGACGAGGATGAGCACGAAGATGGAGCGGAATCCGAGTCGGTCCACCATGATTCCGCCGAGCAGCGCATCGCCGCCGGCGACGCCGCCGTTGATCGACGAGATCACGCCGCAGCAGACTCCGAAGGCCGGGCCCTTCACGTGTTCACGCAGGATGAGGAATGCCAGCCCGAACGTGATGTTGGAGCCACCCTGGAGGAACCGGCCCAGCACGAACAGGGGCGGCGAGGTGGCGAGGATGCACAGCACGGTGCCGATGCAGAGCACCACCAGGATTCCCAGCAGGACGCGCTTTCGGCCGATGTAGTCGCTCCACCGGACCAGTACGACGTTGGCGACCGCGCCCGCGAGGTAGAAGTACGTCGACATCGTCACGAACGCGTCCGGGCCCAGCTCGGTGGTGATCGCGTGGTACGCCGGAGCCACCATGGTGGCGTTGAGCGAGAACGAGATCACCGACGCCACCAGCGCGGCGACCATGAAGACGAGCTGCCGCCGGGACAGCGCCGCCCCGGCGGCGGTGCTGTCGGCCGTCGGCGTCGCGGGCGGAAGACTCATCTGGGCCGCCTTATCCGCCGCCACGGGGCCGTGACCGACGATGGATTGGAACTGTGGATCAATGCCAGTATCGGTGCCAATATCAACGCCAATATCGATGCCAATGGGCAATGGCACATTAGCAGCGGCCGCGCTCGCGCGCAGAGCTCAGCGTGCAGGCGAGTGATGTTTCGACCATGATTCTCGATGAGATGTCGCGATCGGTGAGCCAAAGCGACTGATGGCTCGCGCCGCGGAGTTTGCCTCCGGAAGGTGTCACTATGCCCCACCGTGGTGCCGGATCACGTCGGCAGCAATCAGATGAGCTCATGCTCACGCAGATGCGGCAAACAAGGAGAACCTCGGCCCAGGATCGGATCTCCAAAGATGGAGCAGTGTTTCGCCGCTTTGCTGCGGCAGCGTGTGGCAACCAGCGAGGAATCGCCACAGCCTATAGCGCTCAATGGCAAAGATCACGTCGGGCGTATACAGTGGCGGCACCATTTGCACACACCCCGTAACGGAGGCGACATCGTGATCAAGACCAAACTGATTGCCGCGACCATCGCGGCGGGAGCCATCGGCACCGGGATTGCGCTGGCCGCGCCCGCATCCGCCGAACCGACAAGCACCGTGAGCTGCTCGCCCTGCGACCGGTGGACCGAGTTCACCGAAGGCGTCATCACGACGTGGACGGGCTTCCCCCAAGGCGTGGCCGATTCGTGGAACGCATTCCCTGGCAGCGTCGCCGATAAATGGACGAACTTCCCCGGCGATGTGGCCAAGAAATGGACCAGCTTCCCCGGCGATGTGGCCACGAAATGGACCAGCTTCCCCGATGACGTCGCCAAGAAGTGGGGGCTTTCCTGACCTCGTTCGGACCTCGTTTGGGAACCTCGGTCGAACCTCGCTGAACAGGGCCTTCGGCGTCTGGGCGTGTGTAACACTGGCACCGCAGATCCACCGTCGGCGGTGGCTGCAGGCTGAGGCGATCGGGTCCGTGATGACGATGTCGTGGGTGAGATACGGACCGAGCACGAGTGGTCGCGGTCGCGCGCATGTGGCCGCGCCTCTGGCGTGCATGGCCGTGTTGCTCGCGGGTTGCTCGCCTCCGTCGGAGACCGCGTCGACGGCCGGGTCGTCGGCCGTCACGACCACCGCGACCGTTCCCGCGGCATCCTCCGCTCTGAATCCCATTGACCCGGAGGCGTTTCGGGCCACCGTGGATGCCGCCGCGAAGAAGCTGGGGGTGCCGGGGGCGATGGTTCTGCTGCGCACTCCGCAAGGCAGCTTTGCCGCCGGAGTCGGCACCACCGAGTTGGGCGCGCAGACCCCGCCGGATGCGGACACCCATTTCCGGATCGCGTCGAACACCAAGACGATGACCGCGGCGCTGATCGTGTTGCTGGCCCAGGATGGCAAGCTGCGCTTGAGCGATCCGGTGTCGGACTACGTTCCCGGTGTACCCGACGGTGAGAACATCACCATCGCCGAGCTGCTGAAGATGCGCAGCGGCCTGTATCCGTACACGAATGCGCCCGAGCTGGCGGCGGCTCTCGACGCCGACCCGCGCAGGGCCTGGACGCCGCAGGACGTGCTGGACATCGCCTACTCGCGCCCGCCGGAGTTCGCGCCGGACGCTTCCTACCAGTACAGCAACACCAACTACGCATTGTTGGGTCTGGTGGCCGAGAAGGCCGGCGGGCGCCCGTTGGCCGAGCAGTTCCAGGACAGGCTGTTCGGCCCGATCGGCCTGGACCAGACGTCGCTCCCCGCCATCGACGACACCGCCATCCCTGCCCCGTACTCGCACGGTTACATGTACGGCGGATCGGCCTATGCGTTGGTCGACGACCCGTACCCGGCCGAGATGACCGCCGGGGCGCGGGACGGGACGCTGCAGCCGGTGGACTACACCAATCAGAATGCGTCGTATGCCACCGCTGCGGGCGGTGCCATTTCGACCGCGGACAATCTGGCCACCTGGATGAAGGCACTCGTCTCCGGCAAGGTCTTCAACAGCGACTACCACCAGCAGTGGCTCGACAGCCGGCAGATCGAGGATCCCGGCGCTCCCGGCGGGCAGGAGTACGGCTACGGCATATCCCATCAGCGTTTCGGTCCGGACGCGGCGATGTATTACCACGGCGGTGAACTCCCCGGATTCAACTCCTTCATGGGGTACGACCCGGATAACGATGTGACGCTTGTGATCTGGACGAACCTGACGCTCTCCCCCGAGGGGGAGACCACGGCGAACGCCATACTGCCGACGGTGCTCGATGAGGTCTACGCGGGTTTGTCGCTGGCGCCGGCACCGGCGGCCGCCACCACGACCACGAGGTAACGACCCGACGGCATTGAGGGCAACCTCCAGGGCTGCGCGCGTGGTGGCTCGGCGCCCCGTCGTGTCACCGGCAGACTCGGGCCCTTCGAGCGGCGGGACGATGTCAACAAAATTTGAACAAAGCGGCGCCGGCGATCGTGCACAAGGTGCGGGCGGCAAGCCCGCCGCCCGAGGAAGGGGATGTTTCGATGGACCCGCGGGGCCACGCTGCGTCGTCACCTGGTCAACGTTCCGGCCCGGCTGGCCCGACCCCAACGCCGACCGATCCTGCACCTACCCCGGCACTGGCCCTGGCAACCCGCATGGATCACCCTGTGGCACAACACCATCGGATATTCGATCCAGCGCCTGAACCACCAACCACCGACCCGACAACCAGGACCCCAACAGGAAAAGCTGGACAGACCAGCGGCCCGCCCCACCTTGCCCAGCACCAGCCCAAATCAAGATCAACAACTCAACACGCCACCGTAGGGCCGATCGGTGGAATCAGGATTGGGCGGCTCCGCTGTACTTCGCGGCGTAGTCCACGGCGGCTTGGACCTGTTCCAGGCTGAGTTGATAGTCGGCTGCCAGATCCTCGTGGCGCTCACCGGCACTGGCCATTCCGGCGATCGTTGCTACCGAAACCCGCCGACCCACGTACGTGGGTCCGCCGCTGTAACGGTCAGGGCTGATGACGATGTCGGGGAACACCAGATTGGGGCGCATCTCCGTCACGATCTTCTCGGAGTCGCGACGTCGGGATCATCTTGTCGCGGTATTCGGCCAGCATGCGAGCTTCAACGAACTCACCCCACGTCGCCACTCTGTGTCACGCGGTGCAACTCGCAGATGGGCGGGTACAAAGTCAAAGTGCGCCCGCCGCGGTAGCCGTTGATCCAGCGGCGCGCGGTGCCAGATGTCATGCCGACGAGTCGGTCCACCTCCGCGTATAGGTAGACCTCGCGATCAAGCACCGAGGTTACCGACATGCGCGCAAGCATGACACAGGGCTACCAGCGGGCACTGTCAAAGCTGGTCAACTTGTTGTATCGCGCCCATCCCACCCCAGCCACAACACTGGGGTCCCTGGGGGCCTTGACGGCTCGACTGGAACGGATCCGCCTGCACGATGCGCGGCATTCCTGCGATACCACAATACCTACGGGGTTGCCTGTGGCCGTGATCGCAAGGTGGTTCCCTGTCACCCACTGCGTGGTTGCGTGGTCAGCCACCGCGTAGTCGTGTGGCCGTGGCGTATCGGAAGGACGTGACAACCTTCCCAGACTGAGAGGCACATGTGCCCTACCTATTCGGTTCCAGAGCCGGGGACGATTCGAGGATGACGGAACCTCGTGAGTCCGGAAAGGAACAAACCACAGCGGCCACGGAGCGCCGCGCCTTGGAGTCGGCGTCGCCATACGATGACAGGCGAAACCGGTCGAACTCAATCCTGGTGTGGGTGGGCATCGTCGCCGGTGTCGTATTCATCGTTGCTGTGATTTTCTTCTCTGGCTTTTTCATCGGTAGAGCCTCATACGGCAATTTCCGTGGTGGATATCACCAGCCCGGGATGATGGGCCCGAGTCAATCGGGACCGTACGGCCAGATGTGGCCGGGCATGATGGGACCTGGCGGCATGATGGGACCGTACGGCCCGTGGCCGGGTCAGCAGCCACCGACAACAACGGTTCCGACCACACCGCGGCCATAGGATAGGGCGCTCGAAGTGAGGTCACGATGGCGCGGTTGATTACTCGCCGTGCGGCGCTCGCTGCACTCGGCGCGTTGGCGGCGGGCAGTGTCCTAGGCGTTGGCTATGCCATCCGCAGCATGCTCGACTCGCCATCGCCAGGCGTCCGGCTCGCGAACGGCCCCGGCGATGGCGGAATGATGGGCGTCGGCCCCGCAGACATGCGCATTTATATGGACATGTTCATGCGGCGCAGCCAAATTAATCGCGTCGTCGAGGAAATCCCCGGCGGCGTGCGCACCACGACCGAATCAAACTCACCAGACCTGGCGGCCCAATTACAGGCCCACGTGTCGAGCATGTACGACCGCTTGGGGCAGGGATCCGAGGTCATGTGCATGAGCCAAAGCCTGCCCACCCTTTTTCGGAATGCCGCCGGCTACCGCCGGAAACTCACCTTCACGCCCACTGGGGTGATCGCCGAGGAGACCACAGACGACCCGAACCTCGTTCTATATGTCCGCGAGCATGCCCGGGAGGTCAGCGGATTTGTGCGTGACGGAATGCCAGCGATGATGCAGGGAATGATGGGCGGCGGCATGATGGGGCCGGGCGGCATGATGGGGCGCCGCTGAAAATCAAGCGCAGTACTACCGAAACCCCGTCAACCTCCACCGAAGCTTCCACGTGCGGACAGCTAACGAATCCGGCCCCGAGCAATGATCAGAACCTGTGGATGAGCCTCGGGCGAGGTGGCGTAGGAAAGGGCGCACCTTCCCGAGGATGATCTGAAAGTTCACGTAGGTCTGATCATGAGCCGGCCTTGGCGCGCTGGTTCGGGAAGGTACTCCCACGCTCAAGGTAGTTCACGATGCCGATTCGTCCAATGAGGACGCCGGTGCATCACGGTCGTTGCTCGATGAGATTGTCCACGACGGTGCCCGCCAGATGCTGGCTGCCGCGCTGCAGGCCGAGGTGGCCGCTTACATCGACGCCCAGGCCGGTGAGGTCGACGAGAACGGGCGCCGGCTGGTGGTGCGCAACGGCTATCACCACGAGCGGCAGGTACTGACCGCGGCGGGCGCGGTAAGCGCGACTGCGCCGCGGGTTAACGACAAGCGCGTCGACGCTATACCGGTGAGCGGCGACGATTCTCGTCGGCGATCCTGCCCGCCTGGGAGCGTAAATCGCCGCAGATGACCGAGGTGCTGCCGCTGCTGCACCTGCCTGGCTTGTCGACCAGCGACTTCGGTCCGGCGTTGGAGCAGTTCCTGGGTTCGGGTGCCGGGTTGTCCGCCACTAGGATCACCCGGCTCACCGGCCAGTGGCAGGACGAAGCCAAGGCCTTCGAAGCCCGGGACCTATCGGGCACCGACTACCTCTACCTGTGGGTCGACGGCATCCACGTCAAGGTCCGGCTGGAGCAGGAGAAGCTGTGCCTGCTGGTGATGATCGGTATGCGGGCCGATGGCCGCAAGGAACTGGTCGCACTGGCCGACGGGTACCGGGAGTCGGCTGAGTCGTGGGCCCATCTGCTGCGCACGTGCCGACGTCGCGGGATGACCGCGCCGGTGCTGGCCGTGGGCGATGGGGCCCTCGGGTTCTGGAAAGCGGTGCGCAAGGTGTTCCCGGTCACCCGTGAGCAGCGGTGTGGGTTTCCCAAGCAGGCCAATGTCCTTGCCGCCCTGCCCGAGTCGGCTCATCCGGTGGCGATCGCGGCGATGCGGGAAATCTACATGGCCGAGGACATCGACCACGCCCAAGTCGCGATCAAGGCGTTCGAGGTCGACATCGGCGCCAAGTATCCCAAGGCGGTCGCCAAGATCGTCGACGACGCTGACGTGCTGCTGGAGTTCTACAAGTACCCGGCCGAGCATTGGGTGCATTTGCGCACCACGAACCCGCAGGAATCAACTTTTGCCACAGCGCGTTTGCGGACGAAGGTGACAACGGGGCCCTGTTCGCGTGCGGCTGGTATTGCCATGGCCTACAAGCTGATTGACGCTGCCCAAGCCCGCTGGCGCGCCGTCAATGCCCCGCACCTTGTCGCTCTCATCCGGGCCGGCGCCATCTTCCACAAAGGCAAACTGCTCGAACGGCCCGTCGACATCACGCCCACCGAACCCATCGAATCAACCACAACGGAGGTCGCCTGAAACACCCCGATCCACAGGTCTCGACAATTGCTCTCCGGCCCCGCCAGGGGGAGGGCAAATGGGTAGGGGATAGGTAGGCGGTGCGAGAATCAGTATATGTGCTGGTAGGAGGGGTGCCCCCGGCAGGATTCGAACCTGCGACCTTCTGCTCCGGAGGCAGACGCTCTATCCCCTGAGCTACGGGGGCGCGCACAACGCTGCGCCGATTGGGCGTGGTAAGCCTAGCGCATGACGGCGGCGGGAATGGATTCGGGGCCTGACCACCCCAGACCATAGGATGGACCCTCGTGACCCCCGCCGACCTCGCCGAGCTTCTCAAGGCCACCGCCACCGCGGTGCTCACCGAGCACGGCATCGACGCCTCCGTCCTGCCGGCAACCGTCACCGTAGAGCGTCCCCGCAGCCCCGAGCACGGCGATTACGCCACCAACCTCGCCCTGCAGCTGGGCAAGAAGGTCGGGGCCAACCCGCGCGAGCTGGCCGGTTGGCTGGCCGCCGCGCTGGCGCAGGCCGACGGCATCGCTTCCGCCGAGATCGCCGGGCCGGGATTCGTGAACCTGCGTATCGAGGCCTCCGCGCAAGGCGTCATCGTCAACAACGTCCTGGTCGCCGCTGCCGGTTACGGCGGCTCGCAGCTCCTGGCGGGCAAGAAGATCAACCTCGAGTTCGTGTCTGCCAACCCCACCGGACCCATTCATATCGGCGGCACCCGGTGGGCCGCGGTCGGCGACGCTCTGGGCCGGCTGCTGTCCACCCAGGGCGCCGAGGTGGTACGCGAGTACTACTTCAACGACCACGGCGCCCAGATCGACCGGTTCGCCCGGTCGCTGGTGGCCGCCGCCAAGGGCGAGCCGGCACCCGAGGACGGCTACGCGGGCAGCTACATCGCCGATATCGCCGCCCAGATCCTCAAAACAGCTCCCGACGCGCTCAGCCTGCCCGCCGCCGAACAGCAGGAGACCTTCCGCGCGATCGGCGTCGACCTGATGTTCGATCACATCAAGCAGTCCCTGCACGAGTTCGGCACCGACTTCGACGTGTACACCCACGAGGATTCGATGCACACGTCCGGCCGCGTCGAGCAGGCCATCGCCCGGCTGCGCGAGACCGGCAACATCTACGAGAAGGACGGCGCGACCTGGCTGCGCACCACCGAGTTCGGTGACGACAAGGACCGCGTCGTCATCAAGAGCGACGGCCAGCCCGCCTACATCGCCGGCGATCTCGCCTACTTCCTCGACAAGCGCCAGCGCGGATTCGACCTGTGCATCTACATGCTCGGCGCCGATCACCACGGCTACATCGCCCGGCTCAAGGCCGCCGCCGCGGCGCTCGGCGACGACCCCGAGACCGTCGAGGTGCTCATCGGCCAGATGGTCAACCTGGTCCGCGACGGCCAGCCGGTGCGGATGAGCAAGCGTGCGGGCACCGTCATCACCCTCGACGACCTGGTGGAGGCCATCGGCGTCGACGCCGCCCGCTACGCACTGACCCGATCGTCGGTGGACACCCCGATCGACATCGACCTGGCGCTGTGGTCCTCGGCGTCCAACGAGAACCCGGTCTACTACGTGCAGTACGCACACGCCCGGCTCTCGGCGCTGGCCCGCAACGCCGCCGAGCTGGGTGTCGTCGCCGACACGTCACGGCTGGACCTGCTCACCCACGACAAGGAGGGCACGCTGATCCGCAACATCGGCGAGTTCCCCCGGGTGCTCAAAGCCGCTGCGGCGCTGCGCGAACCACACCGGGTGTGCCGCTACCTCGAGGACCTCGCCGGCGACTACCACCGGTTCTACGACTCGTGCCGGGTGCTGCCGCAGGGCGACGAGGAACCGAACGAATTGCACGCCGCGCGACTCGCGCTGTGTGACGCCACCCGCCAGGTGGTGGCCAACGGGCTGGGCATCCTCGGGGTCACCGCGCCGGAGCGGATGTGAACGCCCATCCCGCCGGGCCCAGGCACGCCGAGGAGATCCACCACGCCGGCGCGCCACCCCGGCCGCAGAGCGCCGCGGAGATGCTCGCGCTTGCGCCGAATGTCTGGCCGCGCAACGCGGTTCGTGGCGAGGGCGGCGTGGTGTCGATTACCGGCGTGCCGCTCACCGACATCGCCGCCGACTACGGCACCCCGGTCTTCGTCATCGACGAGGACGACTTCCGGTCCCGCTGCCGGGAGATCGCGGCCGCCTTCGGTGGCGGTGAGTACGTGCGTTATGCCGCAAAGGCTTTCCTGTGCAGCGAGGTGGCGCGCTGGATCGACGAGGAGGGCCTGTCCCTCGACGTGTGCAGCGGCGGCGAGCTGGCCGTCGCACTGCACGCGGGCTTCCCACCCGAACGAATCGCGTTGCACGGCAACAACAAATCGGTCGATGAGCTGACCGCCGCCGTCAAGGCGGGCGTCGGCCACGTCGTCCTCGACTCGATGATCGAGATCGAACGACTCGACGAGATCGCCGGGGCGGCGGGCGTCGTCCAGGACGTCCTGGTCCGGGTGACCGTCGGCGTCGAGGCCCACACCCACGAGTTCATCTCCACTGCCCACGAAGACCAGAAGTTCGGGCTTTCACTGGCCAGTGGTGCCGCGATGGCCGCCGTGCGAAGGGTTTTCGAGACCGACAACCTGCGGCTGGTCGGACTGCACAGCCACATCGGCTCGCAAATCTTCGACGTCGCCGGATTCGAGCTGGCCGCCCACCGCGTGATCGGGCTGCTGCGCGACGTGGTCGCCGAGTTCGGTGTGGACAAGACCGCGCAGATCGCCACTGTCGATCTCGGCGGCGGCCTGGGGATTTCGTATCTGCCGCACGACGATCCGCCGCCGGTCGAGGATCTGGCGGCCAAGCTCGGCGCCATCGTGGCCAACGAGTCCGCAGCGGTCGGTCTGCCCGCGCCCCGGCTCGTCGTCGAGCCGGGCCGCGCGATCGCAGGCCCGGGCACCATCACCCTCTACTCCGTGGGCACCGTCAAGGATGTCGCGATCAGCCAGACCGCCCACCGGCGCTACGTCAGCGTCGACGGCGGGATGAGCGACAACATCCGGACCTCGCTCTACGGCGCCGAATACGACGTGCGGCTGGTCTCCCGTGCCGCCGACGCGCCCCCAACTTTGGCGCGGATCGTCGGAAAGCACTGTGAGAGCGGCGATATCGTCGTCCGCGATGCGTGGGTATCCGACGACGTCGCGCCGGGGGACCTGCTGGGGGTCGCCGCGACCGGCGCGTACTGCTACTCCATGTCGAGCCGTTACAACCTGCTGGGCCGTCCCGCGGTGGTGGCCGTGCGCGACGGGCGAGTTCGTCTCGTCCTGCGCCGGGAGACGGTCGACGATCTGCTGAGTCTGGAAGTGAGGTAAGCGATATGAGCGCGCAGGATAAGCCTATCGGTGTGGCGGTATTGGGTCTGGGCAACGTCGGCAGTGAAGTCGTCCGGATCATCGAGGGGAGCGCCGACGACCTGGCGGCTCGCATCGGCGCTCCGCTGCAGCTGCGCGGGGTAGGGGTCCGGCGTGTTACCGCCGACCGTGGTGTTCCGGTCGAATTGCTGACCGACAACGTCGAGGAGTTGGTATCCCGCGACGACGTCGACATCGTCGTGGAGCTGATGGGGCCGGTCGAGCCGGCCCGGAAGGCCATTCTCACCGCCCTGGAACAGGGTAAGTCGGTGGTCACTGCCAACAAGGCGCTGATGGCCCAGTCCACCGGGGAGCTGGCCCAGGCCGCCGAGGCGGCTCACGTGGACCTGTACTTCGAGGCCGCGGTGGCCGGCGCCATTCCGGTGATCCGCCCGCTCACTCAGTCACTGGCCGGCGACACCGTGGTGCGGGTGGCCGGGATCGTCAACGGCACCACCAACTACATCCTCTCGGCGATGGATTCCACCGGTGCCGACTATGCGGACGCGCTCGCCGACGCCAGCGCGCTCGGCTATGCCGAGGCCGATCCCACCGCCGACGTCGAGGGCTATGACGCCGCGGCCAAGGCCGCGATCCTCGCGTCCATCGCTTTTCACACCCGGGTGACCGCCGACGACGTCTACCGCGAGGGCATCACCAAGGTCACCTCCGCGGACTTCGCGTCCGCCCGCGCGCTGGACTGCACCATCAAACTGCTGGCGATCTGCGAACGTCTCACCAACGATGAGGGGCAGCAACGGGTTTCGGCCCGGGTCTATCCGGCCCTTGTGCCGCTGAACCATCCGCTTGCGGCGGTCAGCGGTGCGTTCAACGCGGTCGTGGTCGAGGCCGAGGCGGCGGGCAGGCTGATGTTCTACGGCCAGGGCGCCGGTGGCGCGCCGACCGCATCCGCGGTGATGGGAGATCTGGTGATGGCCGCACGCAACCGGGTCCAGGGGGGTCGTGGCCCGCGTGAATCCAAGTACGCGAAACTCCCAATCTCGCCGATCGGGTTCATCCCGACCCGCTACTACGTCAGCATGAACGTTGCCGATCGCCCCGGCGTACTGGCTTCGGTGGCAGCCGAATTCGGTAAGCGGGAGGTCAGCATCGCCGAAGTGCGGCAGGAGGGCATGGTCGATGAAGACGGGCAGCGTTGCGGCGCCCGCATCGTCGTCGTCACTCACCAGGCAACCGACGCCGCGCTGTCCGAAACCGTCGCCGCGCTCGCCGATCTCGACGTGGTGCAAAGCATCAACAGCGTGCTCCGCATGGAGGGAACAGCCGAATGACCACCACGCACTCCGATAGTTCCGCCCGTCCGGCCGGTGCCGTGCACACCCCGTGGCCCGGCCTGATCGCCGCGTATCGCGATCGCTTGCCGGTCGAGGACGACTGGACACCCATCACCCTGCTCGAAGGCGGCACGCCGCTGATCTACGCCAAGCGACTGTCCGAATTCACCGGCTGCACAGTGCATTTGAAGGTCGAGGGGCTCAACCCCACGGGTTCATTCAAGGACCGCGGCATGACCATGGCGGTGACCGACGCGCTCGCGCGCGGTCAGCAGGCGGTGTTGTGCGCGTCCACGGGTAACACCTCGGCCTCCGCTGCGGCGTACGCGGCCAGGGCGGGTATCACCTGTGCGGTGCTGGTCCCGCAGGGCAAGATCGCGATGGGCAAGCTGGCGCAGGCTGTCATGCACGGCGCCAAGATCATCCAGATCGACGGCAACTTCGACGACTGCCTGGAACTGGCGCGCAAGATGACGGCCGACTTCCCGACGATCGCCCTGGTCAACTCGGTGAACCCGGTACGCATCGAAGGGCAGAAGACCGCGGCGTTCGAGATCGTCGATGCGCTGGGCACTGCGCCCGACGTGCATGCGCTTCCTGTCGGCAACGCGGGCAACATCACCGCGTACTGGAAGGGTTATACCGAGTACCACCGCGACGGACTCTCGGACCGGCTGCCGCGCATGCTGGGCACTCAGGCCGCCGGTGCCGCGCCGCTGGTCCTTGGCGAGCCGGTGACCGAACCGGAGACCATCGCGACCGCGATCCGCATCGGCTCGCCGGCGTCCTGGCACTCGGCGGTGGAGGCCCAGCAGCAGTCCAAGGGACGCTTCCTCGCCGCAACCGACGAGGAGATCCTGGCCGCATACCACCTGGTCGCGCGCACCGAAGGGGTCTTCGTCGAACCGGCATCGGCGGCCAGCATCGCCGGGCTGCTCAAGTCGGTGGAGGACGGCTGGGTGCCCCCCGGTTCGAAGGTCGTCTGCACTGTGACCGGCAACGGCTTGAAGGATCCCGACACCGCGCTCAAGGGGATGCCCGCGGTCACCCCGGTCCCGGTGGATCCGGTCGCGGTCGTCGCCAAGCTCGGGCTCGTCTAGGGCCGGGAGCGGGAGAGACGTTGCGCGCACCTCAGAAGCAGGAGCCCACTCGGTGAGCCAGACCCTTCCGGCTGGCCTGTCTGCCACCGCCGTCGTCGCTGCATCCAGCGCCAATCTGGGCCCGGGGTTCGACAGCCTCGGCGTGGCGCTGAGCCTTTACGACGAGGTCGTCGTGGAGACCGCCGAATCGGGTCTGACGGTCGAAGTCGAGGGTGAGGGCGCCGGTCAGGTCCCGCTGGACAGTTCACATCTCGTGGTGCGCGCGATCGAGGCAGGTCTGCGCGCTGCGGGCCATCGGGCGGCGGGAATGATCGTCCGTTGCCGTAATGACATTCCGCATTCCCGCGGGCTCGGCTCGTCTGCCGCCGCCGTCGTCGGTGGTCTGGCTGCGGTCAATGGCCTTCTCGCACAGGCGGGTTCGACGACGTTGAGCGAATGTGAACTCGTTCAGCTCTCCTCGGAGTTCGAGGGCCATCCGGACAATGCGTCGGCCGCGGTGCTCGGTGGGGCGGTGGTGTCGTGGACCGAATCGGCGGGCACGCGGCATCCGCGGTATGCGGCGGCGACCCTGCGACTACATCCCGACATCCGGCTGTTCGCGGCGATTCCGCAGCAGCGCTCATCCACCGCCGAGACCCGGGTGTTGCTTCCCGAGCAGGTCAGCCACACCGATGCGCGGTTCAACGTGAGCAGGGCCGCATTGCTTGTGGTGGCGCTCACCGACCGGCCGGACCTGCTGCTGGAGGCCACGCAGGACGTCCTGCATCAGCCGCAGCGCGGACCGGCGATGCCGGCATCGGCGGAATACCTTCACCTGCTGCGGCGTTATGGCGTAGCGGCGGTGCTCTCCGGGGCGGGTCCCGCGGTCCTGGCGATGAGTCCGGAATCCGAGCTACCCGCGGAGGCTTTGGAGTTCGGCGCCGCCAACGGGTTCACCATCCTCGAGATGGCGGTTGGCCAGGGCGTTCGATGGACGTCCGGGGTGACCGTCAGGAGCTGACGCGAAGCGCCGATCGAGTGTCACACCGGTCACATGAGAACCATGTGCTTCTTGCTTCCGGCATCGATGCGGGTTATTCTCGCTGTCGTCCAGCAATTGCAGCGTCTCTGCCTGCGCCGACAGTAGGACGACCACTCTTCTTTTACGTGTTCAACTCGGGGATTGACGGTTCGCCGCACGACGGTGAAACCCGGCGACCACCGTTGCAGAGGCGACGGTGCGATTCGCGTATTCAGTGTTCCGGCTGAATGCAACCAAACCCCCGCACACCCAGTCAGCGGGGGACAGAAAGGAAATCCGTGACTGATACGGACCTCTTCACGGCTGAGGGCAACACCGAGAGTGCGGCAGTGCCCGATTCCGTTTCAACAGACATCGCGTCGCCCGCGTCTTCCGACGCGCCGAGCGCCGATGGGTCTTCCGGTGGCCGGACCCCGTCGCTGACGAGTCTGGTGTTGCCTGAGTTGCGCGCGTTGGCCAGGCAGATCGGCGTCGAAGGCGCCTCCGGGATGCGCAAGGGCGAACTGATCGCCGCCATCCGTGAGCGCCGCGGCCAGGCCAACGGGGCCGGGCGCGATGACGCCGCGGCACCGACGAGCGAGGCGAAAGCCGATGCTCCCGCCCAACGGCCGCGTCGCGAACGCCGCACCGCCAGCCGCAACGCGGGAGCCCCCGATGACACGGGCTCGGATAAGGGCTCAAGGGCGATCGACGCGGACGCAACCGACGCCAAACCCGCAACCAACATCGAATCCGGGCCAGACGCCAAGCAGGAGAACGTCTCCGCCGGGACGACGGTCGCAGAACCGGCCAAGGGCGGCTCCACCGGCGAGCAGGAACCCAAATCGGACCGTCGAGCCGGCGGTGACCAGCAGCAGGGTGACCAGCAGTCCCGTGTCGACGACGACGGTGACGGCCGGCAGGGCAGGCGGGGCAGACGGTTCCGCGACCGCAGGCGCCGTGGTGAACGCGGCGGCGAAACGAGCGGCGGTGGCGGTGGCGACACCGAACTGCGCGAGGACGACGTCGTGCAGCCCGTCGCAGGCATCCTCGATGTGCTCGACAACTACGCCTTCGTGCGGACCTCCGGTTATCTGGCCGGCCCCAACGACGTCTACGTGTCGATGAACATGGTGCGCAAGAATGGTTTGCGCCGCGGCGACGCCATCACCGGCGCCGTCCGCGTGCCCCGGGAAGGGGAGTCCGGCGGCCAGAATCCCCGGCAGAAGTTCAATCCGCTGGTGCGGCTCGACAGCGTGAACGGCGGACCCGTCGAGGACGCCAGGAAACGCCCTGAGTTCGGCAAGCTCACCCCGCTTTACCCGAACCAGCGGCTGCGGTTGGAGACCAGCACCGAAAAGCTGACCACCCGCGTGATCGACCTGATCATGCCGATCGGCAAGGGCCAGCGCGCGCTGATCGTGTCGCCGCCCAAGGCGGGTAAGACCACCATCCTTCAGGACATCGCCAACGCGATCACCCGCAACAATCCGGAATGCCACCTGATGGTGGTGCTCGTCGACGAGCGACCGGAAGAGGTGACCGATATGCAACGCTCGGTCAAGGGTGAGGTCATCGCCTCGACCTTCGACCGGCCGCCGTCAGACCACACCCAGGCCGCCGAGCTGGCGATCGAGCGCGCCAAGCGCCTGGTCGAACAGGGCAAGGACGTCGTGGTGCTGCTGGACTCGATCACCCGGCTCGGCCGCGCGTACAACAACGCGTCGCCGGCATCGGGCCGCATCCTGTCCGGCGGTGTGGACTCCACCGCGCTGTACCCGCCGAAGCGATTCCTTGGCGCTGCGCGCAACATCGAGGATGGCGGCTCGCTGACCATCATCGCGACCGCCATGGTCGAGACCGGGTCGACCGGCGACACGGTCATCTTCGAGGAGTTCAAGGGCACCGGCAACGCCGAGCTCAAACTCGACCGCAAGATCTCCGAGCGCCGCGTGTTCCCGGCAGTCGACGTCAACCCGTCCGGCACCCGCAAGGACGAGTTGCTCCTCTCGCCGGATGAGTTCGCCATCGTGCACAAGCTGCGCCGGGTGCTGTCCGGCCTGGACCCGCATCAGGCTATCGACCTGCTGATGAGCCAGTTGCGCAAGACCAAGAACAACTACGAGTTCCTGGTGCAGGTCTCCAAGACCGCACCGGGCGCACCGGATAACGACTGACCGGCATCCGACCCGACGGCCCCCGCACGCCCCGCGCGTTCGGGGGCCGCTTGCTGCGGCGTCCCGGTGGGCTCGTCGCGCGCTCAGCGGAACGGATCGGTGACTTCGCGCAGCGACACCAGCGCGGCGACCAGACCCGCGTATGTCTCGGTCCCCAGATGTGCGCGCCACTCCGCCTCG
This sequence comes from Mycobacterium sp., assembly GCF_044223235.1. Classification (GTDB taxonomy): domain Bacteria; phylum Actinomycetota; class Actinomycetes; order Mycobacteriales; family Mycobacteriaceae; genus Mycobacterium. The sequence goes on along the minus strand of NZ_JBGAME010000011.1, from coordinate 16,434 downwards.
ACCGCGGCCACTTCGGCCGCCGCTGCGGCGCACAGCCGTCGGCCCTTGGCGGTCAACACCACCAACCGGGCCCTCGCGTCACGGGGATCGGGCGTACGGGAGACGTAGCCGTTCTGCTCGAGCTCGTCGATCAGCGCGCCTGCGGTCTGCTTGGTCACGCGCGCCTGCTGGGCGAGGTCGGTGACGCGAATTCCGTTGTGGCTCAACCGCTGACTGATACGAACCTGGGCCAGCGTCAGATCGCCGAATCCGGTGGCGCGCAACGCCTCGTACACCCGTGTCTCGGCCGCCCGATGGGCGATGAACATCAGCGTCGCGGCGTGGGGCGTGTCCGTCACCCCGTTGACCTTAGTATGGATTCCTGTCTATATTAGTCAGGAAATCTGACTAAAGGCGGGGATGTGGCATCTGGACAGATCGACCGACTGATCGACGAACAGCGCGAGGATCTCGCCGGCATGCTCGCGACCCTGACGCCCGAGCAATGGCAGACCCAGTCGCTCTGCGACGAGTGGACGGTGCGCGACGTCGCGGTGCACCTCGTGCAGTGCACGGAGAGCTGGGCGCGGTTCGGCGTCGAGGCGCTGCGCTCCGGCCTGCGGTTCGACGCCATGATGTCGCGGATGGCCAGATCCGATCGCCGAACGTCCGAGGATGTGGTCGCGGCGTTGCGGGCCACGGTAGGCGTACGGCGCAGACCCCCGGGCACGGTGGCCGCCGATCCGCTGATGGACATCCTTGTCCACGGTCAGGACATTGCGGTGCCGCTCGGTATCACGCGCACGATGCCCATCCCCGCTGCCGTGATCGCCGCCGAACGGCTGTGGGGCATGACATTTCCCCTCAATCCGCGGCGGAAGTTCGCCGGCATCGAGTTCACGGCGACCGATGCGGAGTTCAGTGCAGGGCGGGGCGAACCGGTTCGCAAGCCCATCCAGGACATCGTGCTGGTGCTGGCGGGCCGGCCGGTCTCGCCGAGATCTGCGTACGGGCAGTGATCACGCCGGGTTCACGACCCGGGCGCAGACCTCGGCACGCGAACGGGAGGAACACGCGAACGGGAGGACAACCAGGAATAGCCGCCGCTGCCCTGGCGTTTAGGCTGCTGGCGGTTGACCTGGCATAATGGACCGTCGACCCTCGGTTCCGGTTCACGTCCATCACTTCCCTCCAGGTCAGGTGTGGGCGACCCGGCGGCCAACGACTACAGAGGACAAGCAATGAGGACGGGTATTCATCCCGATTACGTCGAGACCACAGTGCACTGCGGCTGCGGCAACACCTTCACCACCCGCAGCACCAAGAAGAGCGGCCAGATCGTCGTCGAGGTCTGCTCCCAGTGCCATCCGTTCTATACGGGTAAGCAGAAGATCCTGGACAGCGGCGGCCGCGTCGCGCGCTTCGAGAAGCGCTACGGCAAGCGCGGTGCCAGCCAGGCGAAGGCCGGCGAGAAGACCGCTGCCGACAAGTAACCGTTCGATCGGCGCCCGATCTGTCGCATTCGTGTCAGACCGGGCGCCGCTTCGTGTCTGGCGCACGCCGGCTTTCCGGCAGTGCCCAGTGGCAAGCCAGGTGGGAAGGAGGCGACCATGACGCAGAGCGCACCGGCGATAGAAGCACTGCTCGCCGAACATGGCGACCTCGAACGCCAACTGGCCGATCCGCAGCTGCACTCCGACGCCGCCAGGGCCAGGAAGGTCGGGCGGCGGTTCGCCCAGCTGGCACCGATCGTCGCCACCTACCGCAAGCTCGAATCCACCCGCGGTGATCTGGAGGCGGCCAGGGAACTCGCCGCCGACGACGAATCCTTCGCCTCCGAGGTCGACGAACTCGCCGCCAAGGCCGACGAACTCGACACCCAGCTGACCGACCTGCTCGCGCCGCGCGACCCCCACGACGCCGACGACATCCTGCTCGAGGTGAAGTCCGGTGAAGGCGGTGAGGAGTCGGCACTTTTCGCCGCCGACCTGGCCCGCATGTACATCCGCTACGCGGAGCGCCATGGCTGGAGCGTGACGGTGCTCGACGAGACCACCTCCGACCTGGGCGGCTACAAGGACGCCACGTTGGCCATCGCGAGCAAGGGAGATTCGGTCGACGGCGTCTGGTCGCGGCTGAAGTTCGAAGGCGGTGTACACCGGGTGCAGCGCGTGCCGGTGACCGAATCGCAGGGCCGCGTGCACACCTCCGCGGCCGGCGTTCTCGTCTACCCCGAGCCCGAGGAAGTCGAGGAAGTGCAGATCGACGAATCTGATCTCCGTATCGACGTGTACCGGTCCTCGGGCAAGGGCGGCCAGGGCGTCAACACCACCGACTCGGCGGTCCGGATCACCCACCTGCCCACCGGCATCGTCGTCACCTGTCAGAACGAACGTTCCCAGCTGCAGAACAAGGCCCGTGCACTGCAGGTGCTGGCGGCCCGGCTGCAGGCGCTGGCGGAGGAACAGGCCCAGGCCGACGCGTCGGCCGACCGTGCCAGCCAGATTCGCACGGTCGACCGCAGTGAACGCATCCGCACCTACAACTTCCCGGAGAACCGCATCACCGACCACCGGATCGGCTTCAAAGCCCACAACCTCGACCAGGTGCTCGACGGCGATCTCGATTCGCTGCTCGGCGCGCTCGCCGCCGCAGACAAACAGTCGCGGCTGCAGAACATATGAGCCCGCTCGGCGGGACGCCGACCGTACCCCGGCTACGCAAGGTTATCGACGCGGCGACCTCGACCCTGGATGAGGCGGGTGTCAACTCTCCGCGCGTCGACGCAATGGAATTGGCCGCGCACGCCGCGGGCGCCGAGCGCGGACGCCTCTCGGTGTTCGACGAACCCGACGACGACTTCTTCGATCGCTTCGACGACCTGATTGCCGCCCGCGCACGTCGGGTCCCGCTGCAGCACCTGACCGGCACCGCGGCCTTCGGCCCGGTGACCGTTCGGGTCGGCCCCGGTGTCTTCGTCCCGCGCCCGGAGACCGAGGCGATGTTCGAATGGGCCGCCGCGCAGCCGTTGCCGAACGGGCCGGTCATCGTTGATCTCTGCACGGGGTCCGGCGCGCTGGCGCTCGCCCTCGCGTCTGTCAGGCACGACGCCCGGGTGATCGCCGTCGACGATTCCGACACCGCCCTGAGTTATGCGCGGCGCAACGTCGGCGATGCCGTCGAGGTCGTTCGTGCTGATGTCACCGTGCCCGGGCTGCGTCCCGACCTCGACGGCGGCGTCGACCTCGTCGTCGCCAATCCGCCCTACATCCCCGATGGTGCCGTCCTGGAACCCGAGGTGGCCGAGCACGATCCGCCGCACGCCCTGTTCGGAGGTCCGGACGGGATGACCGTCATCGAAGCGATCGTCGACCTTGCCGCGCGCTGGCTACGTCCGGGTGGGCACTTCGCGGTCGAGCACGACGACACCACCGCCGGGCCGACGGTCGAGGCGCTGGCCCGCACGGGGTGCTTCGGCGACGTGACGGCCAGGCGGGATCTGGCCGGCCGGCCCCGCTTCGTCACCGCGACGCGACGTGGGTGATGCTGGCGTCATGACGGTGTTCGACTGCGCCGACCCCGACCAGCGCGCCACCGGCATCGCGTCGGCGGTCACCGCCCTCAAAGACGGCCAGCTCGTGGTGCTGCCCACCGACACGGTGTACGGCATCGGCGCCGACGCGTTCGACAACGCCGCCGTCGCCGCCCTGCTGGCGGCGAAGGGCCGAGGCCGTGACATGCCAGTCCCCGTGCTGGTGGGCTCCTGGCACACCATCGAGGGCTTGGTCTACTCGGTTCCCAACGCCGCCCGTGAACTCATCCGGGCGTTCTGGCCCGGCGCGCTGAGCTTGGTGGTGCGTCAGGCTCCGTCGCTGCAATGGGATCTCGGCGACGCGCAGGGCACGGTGATGCTGCGGATGCCATTGCAGCCCGTGGCCATCGAGCTGTTACGCGCGATCGGGCCGATGGCGGTGTCCAGTGCCAATATCTCGGGCAATCCCGCGGCAGTCACCGCCGGCGAGGCCCATGCTCAGCTCGGCGAACGCGTCTCGGTATATCTCGACGCCGGACCCTCGGCCAAGCAGGCGGCATCGACCATCGTCGACCTCACCGGCGCGCATCCGCGGATCCTGCGGGTCGGCCCGGTGGGCGCAGGTGCGGTCGCCGAGGTCCTCGGGGTCGAACCGGCTGCGCTCACGGACTGAGCACAGCCTGGTGCAGTACGGTTCACCGGTAATGACGGCTGTCATGACGTCCTCGTCCGTCGGCGAGACCCGGGTGCTCCTGGCCGACTCGATCCTCGCGCTGGACCGCGGTGCCGGGGTGCCGCTGCGAGAACTCGCGCTGGTCGGTTTGACCGCGGCCATCATCACCTACTTCGCCACCGGCTGGGTGCGGGTGTTGGCCACCCGCCTCGGTGCGGTCGCCTACCCGCGCGAACGGGATGTGCACGTCCAGCCCACCCCTCGGATGGGCGGGCTGGCCATGTACACCGGTGTGGTCGCCGCCGTGCTGCTCGCCTCGCAGCTGCCCGCGCTCACGCGCGGCTTCGTGTACTCCAACGGGTTGCCCGCCGTCGTCGTCGCGGGCGGCCTGATCATGGTGATCGGCCTCATCGACGACCGCTGGGGACTGGACGCACTGACGAAGTTCGCGGGCCAGATCACCGCCGCCAGCGTTCTGGTCACGATGGGTGTGGCGTGGAGCGTGCTGTACATCCCGTTCGGCGGCGTCGGAACCATCGTGCTCGACCAGGTGTCGTCGATCCTGCTGACGCTCGCCTTGACGGTGTCCATCGTCAACGCGATGAACTTCGTCGACGGGCTCGACGGTCTCGCCGCGGGGCTGGGCCTGATCACCGCCTTGGCGATCTGTGTGTTCTCGATGGGGCTGCTGCGCGACCACGGCGGCGACGTGCTGTTCTATCCGCCGGCGGTGATCTCGGTTGTTCTCGCCGGCGCGTGTCTGGGCTTCCTGCCGCACAATTTCCATCGCGCCAAGATCTTCATGGGCGACTCCGGTTCGATGCTGATCGGGCTGATGCTGGCGGCGGCGTCCACGACCGCTGCTGGTCCGATCTCACAGAGCGCCTACGGCGCCCGCGACGTCTTCGCGCTGATGTCACCCTTCCTGCTTGTCGTGGCAGTGCTGTTCGTGCCCGCGCTGGACATGCTGCTGGCGATCGTGCGGCGTACCCGTGCCGGACGCAGTCCGTTCAGCCCGGACAAGATGCATCTGCATCACCGTCTGCTGCAGATCGGCCATTCGCATCGCAGGGTGGTGCTGCTCATCTATCTGTGGGTGGGGATCGTTGCGCTGGGAGCGGCAAGCACGATTTTCTTCGATCCCCGATACACCGGGGCCGTGATGCTCGCCGCGATTCTCGTCGCCGTTGTGGTCACTCTGATCCCGCTTCTGAGGCGGGACGATGTGGGGTACGACACCTTGTACGACGAAAAGTAGTAGGGCCCCTGTCAGGCCTTTCTCTGTGTGGTACGGTTCTGCGCAGAACCCGAAAGAAACCTCGCGGGTTGCCGGCCACCGGCCATCGGTTGAACCCGATCAGAGCCGATTTAGACCGACAAAGGGAGCCTCCCCTTGGGTGATTCCAGCGAGCACGTCGCCGTCCGATACGCTCGGCACGCTACGCGCAGAATCATTTCCAGCCGAGGGAAGCTCTTGGGTGCGGGGAGTGGGGTGAGTCAGTGACGACGCCAGCGCAGGACGCGCCTCTGGTGTTCCCGTCTGTCGCATTCAGGCCAGTGCGCCTGCTGGTCGTCTGTGTTGCCCTCACCGCCGTCGCCCTGTTGGCGTCCGGTTTCACCGGCAACATCCTGTTCGGCGTCTTCTTCGGGGCCGGCCTCGGACTCGGCCTGATCAACGCGCTGCTGGTCCGTCGCGCGGTCGAAAGCATCACCGCCGAGGATCACCCGCTGAAGAAGAAGATGGCGGTCAACTCGGCGACTCGCTTGCTCGTCATCACCGCCATCGCGCTGACCACCGCGTTCGTCTTCCGGACGAACGGTGGCATCGCCGTACTCTTCGGCCTCGCGATCTTCCAGGCACTGCTGGTGATGAGCACCAGCATCCCGGTGCTCAGGAAGATCCGCGGCGAAGGCCTCCATGTGGTCGACACGGAATCGAAGGATTGAGCAGACCCCGATGAATGAGACTGTCCTCGCCGCTGAGGAAGGTGGAGCCGCCATCCACGTCGGGCACCACACGATGGTGTTCGAGCTGTTCGGTATGACGTTCAACGGGGACACGATCCTCGCCACCGCGATCACCGCGGTGATAGTCATCGGCCTCGCGTTCTATCTGAAGTCCAAGGTCACCTCGACGGGCGTGCCGGGCGGCGTGCAGCTGTTCTGGGAGGCCCTGACGATCCAGATGCGCCAGCAGATCGAGGGCGCGATCGGCATGAAGGTCGCGCCGTTCGTGCTGCCGCTGGCCATTACGATCTTCGTCTTCATTCTGATCTCGAACTGGCTGGCCGTCCTGCCGCTGCAGTACGGCGGGGCCGACGGCGCCGCGGCTGAGCTGTACAAGCCGCCCGCTTCCGACATCAACTTCGTGCTGGCGCTCGCGCTGTTCGTGTTCGTCTGCTATCACGCCGCAGGCGTGTGGCGCCGCGGCCCCATCGGCCACCCGATCAAGGTGGTGAAGGGTCACGTCGCGTTCCTCGCGCCGATCAACATCGTTGAGGAGCTCGCGAAGCCGATCTCGCTGGCACTCCGACTTTTCGGCAACATCTTCGCCGGCGGGATCCTGGTCGCCCTCATCGCAATGTTCCCGTGGTACATCCAGTGGTTGCCGAACGCGATCTGGAAGACCTTCGACCTGTTCGTGGGCCTGATCCAAGCATTCATCTTCTCGCTCCTGACGATCCTGTACTTCAGCCAGTCGATGGAGTTGGACCACGAGGAGCACTAAGTCCACTGCGGAATTCTCTGCAGCGAACGACCGTCACATCCCTACCAGCAACAGCACGACCTCTGGCGGCATGGCCGCCAGTTATCAAGGAGGATAAGGAATGGAAATCGACCCCAACGCCATTATCACGGCCGGTGCGCTGATCGGCGGCGGCCTGATCATGGGCGGCGGTGCGATCGGTGCCGGTATCGGCGACGGTATCGCCGGTAACGCTCTGATCTCCGGCATCGCCCGGCAGCCCGAGGCTCAGGGCCGGCTTTTCACCCCGTTCTTCATCACGGTTGGTCTGGTCGAGGCGGCCTACTTCATCAACCTGGCCTTCATGGCGCTGTTCGTCTTCGCCACGCCGGGCCTGCAGTAGTCCATCGGCATGCGTGAATTGACCGCATCGATACTGGCCGCCGAGGAGGGCGGAGGTACCAGTAACTTCCTGGTCCCCAACGGCACCTTCTTCGCGATCCTGCTCATCTTCCTGATCGTGCTCGGTGTGATCTCGAAGTGGGTCGTGCCGCCGATCAGCAAGGTGCTCGCCGAGCGTGAGGCGATGCTGGCCAAGACCTCAGCGGACAACCGCAAGGCGGCCGAGCAGGTCGCAGCCGCCAGGGCCGACTACGACGACGCGATGGCGGGTGCGCGCGGTGAAGCATCCGCTCTCCGCGACGATGCCCGCACCGAGGGCCGCAAGGTGGTCGACGCATCACGGGCCGAGGCGTCCGGTGAGGTGGCGGCGAAGGTGAACAGCGCAAGCGACGAGCTCGCACAGAACGCGCAATCCGCCACCACCCAACTGCAGTCCTCGGTGGACGGGCTGTCGGCCACCCTGGCCAGTCGGATTCTGGGCGTTGATGTTTCAGGAGCGGGCACCGCGAGCGGGAGTCGTTGATGTCGACATTCATTGGACAGTTGATCGGCTTCGTCGTCATCGTGTGGCTGCTGGGCAAGTTTGTAGTGCCACCGGTGCGGCAGCTCATGAGAAGGCAGCAGGAAGCGGTCCGCTTTGCGCTCGAGGAGAGCGCGACGGCAGCCCAGAAGCTCGCGAGTGCCGACGTGATGCACGCCAAGGCGCTCGAAGAGGCGAAGGTCGAGGCGGCCAAGGTCACCGAAGAGGCCCGCACCGACTCCGTGCGGATCTCCGACCAGCTGCGCGAACAAGCCGCCGCCGAAGCCGAGCGGATCAAGGCGCAGGGCGACCAACAGGTGCACATGCTGCGCCAGCAGACGATCCGCGAACTGCGCCAGGGGCTGGGTAGCGACGCGCTGCAGGGTGCGGAGCAGTTGGTGCGACAGTACGTCGCCGATCCGGCCGCTCAGGCATCAACGGTCGACCGATTCCTCGACGACCTCGAGGCCATGTCCCCGTCGCCGGCAGTTTTCGAGGCGGGTGCCCCTCTGAACCTTCGAGCAGCCAGCCGGGATGCGTTGGCCGAGATCGTCTCGACGTTCGATCGGGTCGCCGGCGGTCTGGACAGCGATGGGCTGACCAGCCTGGCCGATGAGCTGACGGCCGTCGCCACATTGCTGCTGCGCGAACCCACGCTGGCCAGGCACCTCGCGGAGCCCACCGATGACACGGCGTCGAAAGACCGGCTGGTGCAGCGTCTGTTCGGCGGCAAGGTCGGTGATCCGACCCTCGAGGTGCTGTCCAAGGCCGCCGCGTTGCGGTGGTCCGAACAATCGAATCTCGTCGACGTAATCGAACACATCGCCCGGCTCGCGCTGCTTGTTCGCGCCGATCGGAACGGGGAGGCCGAGGAGGTCGAGGAACAGCTGTTCCGGTTCGGCCGCGTCCTGGACGCCGAGCCGAGACTGACCGCGCTGCTCAGCGATCACACCGCCCCAGCGGGCGGCCGGGTCGCTCTGGTACGCACCGTCCTCGACAGCGGCGGGACGGCCAACAAGACCGCTGAGGCACTGCTGGCGCAGACGGTCGCGCTGATCCGAGGCGAGCGCGCCGACGAGGCCGTCGTCGATCTGGCCGAGCTCGCCGTCGCACGGGGAGGTGAAGTGGTCGCGCACGTCAGCGCCGCCGCGGAGCTCACCGCGCAACAGCGCGAACGCCTGGCCGCGGTCCTCACCCGTATCTACGGCACCCCGGTGTCGGTTCAGCTCAACGTTGACCCGGCGCTCCTGGGCGGGCTGTTGATCACCGTCGGCGACGAAGTCATCGACGGGTCCATCTCGTCCCGGTTGGCCGCGGCCCGCACGGGGCTCCCGGACTGACCCAAGTACTCAGAAACACGAAGGCAGGAAGACGAAAAGCCATGACAGAGTTGACAATCTCGGCTTCTGATATCGAAGGAGCGATCGAGGACTACGTATCCTCCTTCAGCGCCGCCTCGGACCGCGAGGAGATCGGTACCGTCATCGACGCGGGCGACGGTATCGCCCACGTCGAGGGCCTGCCCTCGGTCATGACCCAGGAGCTCCTGGAATTCGAGGGTGGCGTGCTCGGCGTCGCGCTCAACCTCGACGAGCACAGCGTCGGTGCCGTTATCCTCGGCAACTTCGAGAACATCGAAGAGGGCCAGCAGGTCAAGCGCACCGGCGAGGTGTTGTCGGTCCCGGTGGGTGACGGCTTCCTCGGCCGCGTCGTCAACCCGCTGGGTCAGCCGATCGACGCGCAGGGCGACATCACGACCGAAGCCCGACGGGCCCTGGAACTGCAGGCCCCGTCGGTGGTGCAGCGCCAGAGCGTCAGTGAGCCGTTGCAGACCGGCATCAAGGCGATCGACGCCATGACCCCGATCGGTCGCGGCCAGCGCCAGCTGATCATCGGCGACCGCAAGACCGGCAAGACCGCCGTCTGCGTCGACACCATCCTCAACCAGCGTGAGGCCTGGGCGACGGGCGATCCCAAGCAGCAGGTGCGCTGCGTGTATGTCGCGATCGGCCAGAAGGGCACCACCATCGCGTCGGTCAAGCGGGCTCTCGAAGAGGGCGGCGCGATGGAATACACCACCATCGTCGCGGCCCCGGCCTCCGACGCCGCCGGCTTCAAATGGCTTGCGCCGTATACCGGTTCGGCCATCGCCCAGCACTGGATGTATGACGGCAAGCACGTCCTGATCGTGTTCGACGATCTGTCCAAGCAGGCCGACGCCTACCGGGCGATCTCGCTGCTGCTGCGCCGCCCGCCCGGTCGCGAGGCGTTCCCCGGCGACGTCTTCTACCTGCACTCTCGCCTGCTGGAGCGCTGCGCGAAGCTGTCCGACGAACTGGGCGGTGGCTCGCTGACGGGTCTGCCGATCATCGAGACCAAGGCCAACGACATCTCGGCGTTCATCCCCACCAACGTCATCTCGATCACCGACGGCCAGTGCTTCCTGGAGTCCGACCTGTTCAACCAGGGCGTGCGGCCGGCCATCAACGTCGGTGTGTCGGTGTCCCGCGTCGGTGGCGCCGCGCAGATCAAGGCCATGAAAGAGGTGGCCGGCTCACTGCGTCTGGAGCTCTCGCAGTTCCGCGAGCTGGAGGCCTTCGCCGCCTTCGCCTCCGACCTGGACGCGGCGTCCAAGGCCCAGCTGGACCGCGGTGCCCGCCTCGTCGAACTGCTCAAGCAGCCCCAGTACACGCCATACCCGGTCGAGGACCAGGTGGTCTCGATCTACCTGGGCACCGGTGGTCACCTGGACTCCGTTCCTGTGGAGGATGTTGCGCGCTTCGAGCGGGAACTGCTCGAGCACGTGAAGGCCTCGCACGCCGGCCTTCTCAGCGACATCCGGGATACCAAGAAGCTCTCCGAGGAGACCGCCGACAAACTCGCGGCGGTGATCAACGACTTCAAGAAGGGCTTCGCGACGACTGACGGCAGCTCGGTCATCCCCGACGAGCATGTCGACGCGATGTCCGAAGGCGACGTCGAGAAGGAGTCGGTCAAGGTCCGCAAGCCCGCTCCGCCGAAGAAGAAGTAGGTAGCAGACACCGATGGCAGCCACACTGCGCGAACTACGCGGGCGTATCCGTTCCGCCGGGTCGATCAAGAAGATCACCAAGGCCCAGGAGCTCATCGCCACGTCGCGGATCGCGAAGGCGCAGGCCCGGGTCGAAGCGGCCCGGCCCTACGCCACCGAGATCACGCACATGCTGACCAACCTGGCGAGTGCCAGTGCGCTGGATCATCCACTGCTCGTGGAGCGGGAGAACCCCAAACGGGCCGGCGTCTTGGTGGTGTCCTCCGACCGCGGTCTGTGTGGCGGCTACAACGCCAACGTGCTCCGGCGCGCCGAGGAGCTGTTCTCACTGTTGCGCGAAGAGGGCAAGACCCCCGTGGTCTACGCCGTTGGCCGAAAGGCGTTGGGCTACTACAGCTTCCGTCACCGCCCGGTGGTCGAGTCATGGACCGGGTTTTCCGAGCGGCCCACCTATGACAACGCCAAGGAGATCGCCGACGTGCTGGTGACGGCGTTCCTGTCGGGCGCCGATGACGACGGTGACAATCCGGGAGATGACGGCATCCTCGGTGTGGACGAGCTGCATATCGTGTTCACCGAGTTCCGGTCGATGCTGTCCCAGACCGCTGAGGCCCGCCGCATCGCGCCGATGGTGGTCGAGTACGTCGGCGAGGAGGATACGGGCCCGCACACCCTGTTCTCCTTCGAGCCCGACCCCGAGACGCTGTTCGGGGCTCTGCTGCCGCGCTATGTCGCCACCCGCGTCTACGCGGCGCTGCTGGAAGCCGCGGCATCGGAGTCGGCGTCGCGGCGCCGCGCCATGAAGTCGGCGACCGACAACGCCGACGACTTGATCAAGGCCCTGACCCTGGCCGCCAACCGGGAGCGCCAGGCGCAGATCACCCAGGAAATCAGCGAGATCGTCGGTGGCGCCAACGCGCTGGCCGACGCGCGCTAGCCACTCAACCCCTAGAGCCCCGTCAGGAAGCAGAGAAGAAGATGACTGCCACCGCTGAAGATACAAAGAAAGACACGACCGGGCGCGTGGTGCGCATCACCGGACCCGTCGTCGATGTCGAGTTCCCGCGCGGAGCCGTGCCCGAGTTGTTCAACGCGCTGCACGCCGACATCACCTACGGCGAGCTGTCCAAGACGCTGACGCTCGAGGTGGCCCAGCACCTGGGCGACAGCCTGGTGCGCTGTATTTCCATGCAGCCCACCGACGGCCTGGTTCGTGGCGTCGACGTCACCGACACCGGAGCATCGATCTCGGTGCCCGTCGGCGACGGCGTGAAGGGCCATGTCTTCAATGCTCTGGGCAACTGCCTCGACGAGCCTGGCTACGGCAAGGACTTCGAGCACTGGTCGATCCACCGCAAGCCGCCGGCCTTCGCCGACCTCGAGCCCCGCACCGAGATGTTGGAGACCGGCCTCAAGGTGGTCGACCTCCTCACTCCCTACGTGCGCGGCGGCAAGATTGCCCTGTTCGGTGGCGCCGGCGTGGGCAAGACGGTGCTCATCCAGGAGATGATCAACCGTATCGCCCGCAACTTCGGTGGCACCTCGGTGTTCGCCGGCGTGGGGGAGCGCACCCGTGAGGGAAACGACCTGTGGGTCGAGCTCGCCGACGCCAACGTGCTCAAGGACACCGCGCTGGTGTTCGGTCAGATGGACGAGCCGCCGGGCACCCGTATGCGCGTCGCCCTGTCGGCACTGACCATGGCGGAGTACTTCCGCGACGAGCAGGGCCAGGACGTGCTGCTGTTCATCGACAACATCTTCCGGTTCACACAGGCGGGTTCGGAGGTGTCGACCCTGCTCGGTCGTATGCCTTCGGCCGTGGGTTACCAGCCGACGCTGGCCGACGAGATGGGTGAGCTGCAGGAGCGCATCACCTCGACACGCGGCCGATCCATCACTTCGATGCAGGCCGTATACGTGCCCGCCGACGACTACACCGACCCGGCACCGGCGACGACGTTCGCGCACCTGGACGCCACCACCGAGCTTTCGCGCGCGGTGTTCTCCAAGGGCATCTTCCCGGCGGTGGACCCGCTGGCGTCCAGCTCCACGATTCTCGACCCGGCCGTGGTCGGCGACGAGCACTACCGCGTCGCCCAGGAAGTCATCCGGATCCTGCAGCGCTACAAGGACCTTCAGGACATCATCGCCATCCTCGGTATCGATGAGCTCTCCGAGGAGGACAAGCAGCTGGTCAACCGGGCCCGCCGCATCGAGCGTTTCCTGAGCCAGAACATGATGGCCGCCGAGCAGTTCACCGGCCAGCCCGGTTCGACGGTGCCGCTGAAGGAGACCGTCGAGGCCTTCGACAAGCTGGCCAAGGGCGACTTCGACCACATTCCAGAGCAGGCGTTCTTCCTGATCGGTGGATTGGACGATCTGGCGAAGAAGGCCGAGAGCCTCGGCGCCAAGCTGTGATGAGCGCTTGCGCGAAGAACCGACAAGCCGTGATGAGCGCTTGCGCGAAGAACCGACAAGCCGTGATGAGCGGATCCAGCCGGAAGGTGGTGTGTGGTGGCTGAACTGGACGTCGACATCGTCGCCGTCGAGCGCAAGATCTGGTCGGGAAAGGCCACATTCGTCTTCACCCGCACCACTTCGGGCGAGATCGGCATCCTGCCGCGGCATATCCCGCTCGTGGCACAGCTCGTCGACGACGCCATGGTGCGGGTCGAGCGTGAGGGCGAGGACGATCTGCGCATCGCGGTCGACGGCGGCTTCATGTCGGTGACCGAGGAGGGTGTGATCATCCTCGCGGAGTCGGCCGAGTTCGATTCCGAGATCGACGCCGACTCGGCGCGAACCGATGCGGGGTCGGACGATGAGGCGACGGCGGCCAGAGGTCGGGCGCGCTTGCGCGCCCTGGGGCAACTCGACTAGGGCGGCGTGGCCGTGAGCGCGTCCATGATCGTTATGGTCGCGCTGATCGGCGTGCTCGTGCTGTTCGTAGCGGCATTGAGCTACCGGCTGTGGAAGCTGCGACAGGTGGGCGGCACCGCCGCGATCCTGCGCGACGTGCCCGCGGTCGGTGGCCACGGATGGCGCCACGGTGTCATGCGCTACCGCGGTGGCGAGGCGGGCTTCTACCGGTTGTCGAGCCTGCGCTGGTGGCCGGATCGCAGACTGAGTCGCAGGGGGCTGGAGATCGTTTCCCGGCGCGGTCCGCGGGGCGACGAGTACGACATCATGACCGACGAGATCGTCGTGCTCGAACTTCGCGACAGCCGTCCCGAACGCCCCGCGGACACGAGGAGCAAGAGCATCCGGCGCGGCTACGAGGTGGCCCTCGACCGCGGCGCGCTCACCGCATTCACGTCCTGGCTCGAATCGCGTCCGTCGCCACGTGCGCGGCGGCGTAGCTACTGACGCTGCCTATTTGGCGGCTCCGCCACGCGGCCTATTTGGCGGCTCCGCCACCGCCGGGCTGCCAGAGGACGTCCCCATCGGGGTTCGCCGCCCGCGACAGGATGAACAGCAGATCCGACAGCCGATTGAGGTACTTGGCGGGCAGCACGCTGACCGTCTCGGGATGGGCGTCGACCGCCACCCAGGCCGACCGCTCGGCGCGGCGCGAGACCGTCCTGGCGACGTGGAGCAGTGCAGACAGCGGCGTGCCGCCGGGCAGGATGAACGAGTTCAGCGCCTGTAGGGGCTCGTTGAACTCATCGCACCACGTCTCCAGCCGGTCGATGTAGGCCTGGGTGATCCGCAGCGGCGGATACTCGGGGTTCTCGACGACGGGGGTGGATAGATCCGCGCCGGCGTCGAACAGGTCATTCTGAATCTGTCGCAACACCGGGAGCATTTGCTCGCCTGGATTGCCCAGGGCGACTGCGACCCCGATCGCGGCGTTGGCTTCATCACAGTCGGCGTATGCCGCCAGACGCACGTCGTTCTTGGAAACGCGGCTGAAGTCGCTCAACCCGGTCGTTCCGTCGTCGCCGGTGCGCGTATAGATACGGGTGAGATGGACTGCCATGGTGAAACGGTACCTGGCTAACTGACACTGGCTCAGGACGCTGCTTACACTAGCCCGCGTGAGCGAGCGATTCGTGGTGACCGGTGGCAACCGGTTATCTGGCGAAGTTGCCGTCGGGGGGGCCAAGAACAGCGTCCTGAAGCTGATGGCTGCGGCTCTCCTCGCCGAGGGCACCAGCACGATCCTGAACTGTCCCGACATCCTCGACGTTCCGTTGATGGCCGAGGTCCTGCGAGGGCTGGGTGCGACGGTCGAACTCAACGGGGGCACGGTGCGCGTCACCTCGCCGGACGAGCTGAAGTACGACGCCGACTTCGCTGCGGTTCGGCAGTTCCGTGCTTCGGTGTGTGTGCTCGGACCGCTTGTCGGCCGATGCAAAAGAGCCAAGGTCGCCCTGCCCGGTGGCGATGCCATTGGATCGCGACCATTGGACATGCATCAGGCAGGACTACGGCAGCTTGGCGCCATCTGCAACATCGAACACGGATGCGTCGTCGCCGAGGCCGATCACCTGCACGGCGCGGAGATCGTGCTCGAGTTCCCGTCGGTGGGGGCCACGGAGAACATCCTGATGGCGGCCGTGCTGGCGAACGGGGTGACGACGATCCACAACGCGGCACGCGAGCCCGACGTGGTCGATCTCTGCACGATGCTGAATCAGATGGGCGCCCAGATCTCCGGTGCCGGTTCATCCACGCTGACCATCACCGGGGTTGATCGGCTGTATCCGACCGAACACCGGGTGATCGGCGACCGCATCGTGGCGGCCACCTGGGGGATAGCGGCGGTGATGACGCGCGGCGACATCTCCGTGACGGGTGTGGACCCGCAGCATCTTCAGCTGGTCCTGCACAAGCTGCATGACGCGGGCGCCACGGTCACTCAGAATGACAACGGCTTCCGCATCGTCCAATACGAGCGGCCAAAGGCCGTCAACGTCGCGACCCTGCCATTCCCCGGGTTCCCGACCGATCTGCAGCCGATGGCCATTGGATTGGCCGCGGTAGCGGACGGCACCTCGATGATTACCGAGAACGTATTCGAGGCGCGGTTCCGGTTCGTCGAAGAGATGATCCGTCTCGGCGCCGATGCGCGCACCGATGGGCACCACGCAGTGGTGCGGGGTATACCGCAGCTGTCGAGCGCCCCGGTGTGGTCGTCGGACATTCGGGCCGGCGCGGGTTTGGTCCTGGCAGGCCTCGTCGCCGACGGCGACACAGAGGTGCACGACGTCTTCCACATCGATCGTGGCTATCCGTTGTTCGTCGAGAACCTTGTCAGTCTGGGTGCGGAGATCGAGCGCGTCGTCTGATCCCGGAGGTGTCCGGAGACCGTCCGGCTGACCAGAAACCGTGGCAGCGCAGGCGTTTTGGGATTTTCCGGAGGTTCGGAGTAAGGTATTCGAAGAAGCCCAGCGGCCCCGATCTTCGGACCGGCGGACGGGGCTTGACCTCTCTGCTCAGATCAAGTAGGCTGGCAGGGTTGCCTGTTTAACGGGTGTGTTGTTTGAGAACTCAATAGTGTGTTTGGTGGTTTTTGTTTGTTGTTTTTGGCCATGCCTCTTTTCCCGTTTGGGGTGTGGTTGTTTTTTGATGCCAGTTTTTGGTGTCTTGTTTTGTGATCGGATTTTTC